>NZ_JAVLSX010000002.1:0-699581 GCF_031583795.1 Paenibacillus sp. VCA1
TGTTTATACCTTCAATCATTTGAGTCGGAAGAAGCGCTCATCACCGGTATTCATGAATACATACGGTTTTACAATTACGACAGGTTCCAAGCAAAACTAAACAACCTTAGTCCTGTGGAGTACCGAACTAAGGCTGCTTAATGACTTCAGTTTTAATACTGTCTACTTGACGGGGGCAAGATCAAAACACCGGCGTCAGCTTGCTGTGAGGAAATTGGCCAAGCCAAAATCGCTCCGAAGGGGTTAAGCCCTTCTTATTGTTCGTCCCAAACCTTTACTTCTTTCATCTTGTCGCCGGGTCTGATCGCATCGACATGTTCCATGCCGCTGGTCACTTTGCCGAAAACGGTGTGCACGCCGTCAAGGTGATGCTGCGGTTCGTACACGATAAAAAATTGGCTTCCGCCCGTGTTGCGTCCGGCATGCGCCATGGACAACACGCCTCTCGTATGTTTCGTCGTGTTCGTTGCCGTTTCGCAATCGATGGTGTATCCAGGTCCGCCGGTGCCGTTGCCGACCGGGCATCCGCCTTGCGCTACGAAACCTGGAATGACGCGGTGGAACGTCAGGCCGTTATAAAAGCCGGAATTCGCAAGCTTTTCAAAGTTTGCAACCGTGTTTGGCGCTTCTTCCGGCAGAAATTCTATTTCAACGACTCCGCCTTTTTCAAGTTCAATCGTACCTTTTTTCATCGGTATTCACTTCCTCCGGATATTTTTCGAATGCTGTTGCTTTTCCGATGACCCAAGCCGCAAAGGCCCGTCCATCGTTTTCGTCACCATTTGATTGTATCTTACTTGCCGCCACTTTTGCAATCATTTCGATGCCAGCTTCAAACGGAACGAAGGATGGGAAAGGCTTGAAGGCGCCGTCCACGCGAAAAAGATCATTTCCGCATTCCCCAATACAGAAATGATCTTCTTTCGCGTTTTGTTCTGCACCAATTCTTGCTTGTAAGTACGGCCGTTCCCGATTTTCGTCGGAACCGCTGTAATTCCGCTTATTTCAGGACAGCCTGCTTGTTGATCCGCTCAGGGATGACGTCGTTGCCGACGATGTCCTGCAGCGTTTCGCGGCGTACGACCAGATCGCTTTCGCCTTGACGGACAAACACGACCGCCGGACGGCGAATGCGGTTATAGTTGCTGGCCATGGAATAGTTATACGCTCCCGTGCAGGCAACAGCCAGCAAATCGCCGCTGTTTACTTTCGGAAGGTCCAAATCCCAGATCAGCATATCTCCGCTTTCGCAGCATTTGCCGGCAATGGACACCGTTTCTTCGATCGGATCATTTGCCCGGTTGGCAAGCAGCGCTTCGTATTTGGATTCATACAAAGCGGGACGCGGATTGTCCGTCATGCCGCCGTCCACGGCAACGTATTTGCGTACGCCAGGAATGTCCTTGCTCGTTCCGACGGTATAAAGCGTCGTGCCGGCGTCGCCGACGATGCTGCGGCCCGGTTCCACCCAAATTTCGGGCAGCTCGGAAGACCAGCCGGAAAAATGCGCTTTGACCGCATCGGTAATCGCTTTGACGTATTGCGAAACTTCGAGCGGCGTGTCCCCTTCCACGTAACGGATGCCGAAACCTCCGCCCAGATTGACCACTTTGAACTGCACGCCGAGCTGCTGGAAGACGTTTTTCGCGAATTCCGCCACCCGCTGCACCGCCATTTCAAAGCCTTCGGTCTCGAAGATTTGGGAGCCGATATGGGAATGGACGCCGAGCAGTTCCAGATTCGACTGTTCGGACGCCAGCTTTACCGCTTCGAATGCCGACCCGTTGCCGATGTCGAATCCAAACTTGGAATCGGTTTGCCCCGTCGAGATGTACTCATGGGTATGCGCTTCGACGCCCGGCGTGACGCGGAGCAAAATTTGCACGCGCACGTTTTTCTCGGCGGCCACCGCGTTCAGAAGCTGCAATTCCGCCAAGTTGTCCACAACGAAGCAGCCGATTTCGGCGTCGATCGCCATTTCGATTTCCTCCAGCGTTTTGTTGTTGCCGTGAAAATGAATGCGTTTGGCCGGAAAACCCGCTTGCAGCGCGGTATAAAGTTCCCCGTCGGACACCACATCAAGCGACATGCCTTCTTCGTCGGCAACGCGGCACATGGCCATCGTGCAAAACGCCTTGCTCGCATATGCGACCTGGAATTTCAGGCCGGAAGCACGGAAAGCCGCGATATACTGCTGACAGCGCTGACGAACAAGCTCTTCGTCCACGATGTACAGCGGCGTTCCGTACGTTGCCTTAAGGTCCACCACGTCGCATCCGCCGATTTCCAGATGCCCTGCTGCATTTATTTGACTGGTACCATGTAAGAACATATTCAGCATCCCTTCGCTTTCTGTGGAAAATCAAATTCCATCTGAACTTTTACATCAGTATAACAGACAACGGAAGAGAATGAATGGATTTTTATGCAAAACATTTGTATTTTTTCTACGATTGATCCGTATTGTCCGGGTTTGGCGCCATTTTCGTGTTATCCCGCGTTTTATTGAAGGATGGCCTTTTCTTGGATTCAAGCAGCGGAAAACGGAATAAGACGCTGGCCATCGCCTTTGCATTAAAAGGTATAAACGGCCATAAATAAGAAGAATTGTACGAGCGGTGCAGCGTCAGCAGCAAAATGAGCAGCGTCGTGCCGATGACGAAGCCCTGCACCTTAAAGAGCGCGACGGCCACCAGCAGTACCAGCCTCACCAGCCGGTTGGCAAGCCCGAGCTCATAGCTTGGCGTCGCGAACATCCCGATGGCGGCGACGGCCATGTACAACACGACCTCGTTGATAAACAATCCGGTTTTGACGGCGATGTCGCCGACCAGGATGGCCGCGATCAGGCCCATGGCGGAAGCAAGCGGCGTCGGCGTATGGACGGCCGCAAGCCTCAGCAGGTCCACCCCGAATTCGACCATCAGAAACTGGGCGATTAACGGCACCTTGCCATGATCGTGAGGTCCGATAAACTGCAGAAACGCCGGTTTCAGCTCCGGATTCGCGACCAACAGCATCCAGAGCGGCAGCAAAAACATCGATGCGAAAATCCCGAGAAACCGGACCCACCTGAGGTATGTGCCCATAAATGCCGTTTGCCGTTTTTCCTCCGCATGTTGGCACAGGTCGAAAAAAGTGGTCGGCATGACCATGACGCTTGGCGACGTGTCGACGAAAACGGCCACCCGCCCTTCCAAAATATGCGAAGCCACCACGTCGGGCCGCTCCGAATACCGGACCAGCGGATACGGATGCCAGCCTTTGTTGATGATGGCCTCTTCCAGCTGCTTATCCGCCAGCGGCAGCCCTTCGATATCCAGACCTTTGATTTTCTCCCGGATCGAATCGACCTGCACCTTATCCACGATATCATCAATATATGCAATACACACGTCCGTACGTGTACGTCTACCTACCTGAACCAATTCCGCTTTGAACCCGGGATCGCGGACGCGGCGGCGGACAAGGGCGATATTGCTGAGCAGCGTCTCGACAAAGCCGTCCCTGGCGCCCCGGACCACTCTTTCGATGCTGGGCTCTTCCGGGCTGCGTACCGGGAACGTGCGCGTATCCAGCACGATGGCCGCACGTTCGCCGTCGATGTACAGGGCGGACATGCCCATCAGCATTTTGTTGATCGTTGAACTCAGCTTTCGTTCCACTTCGACTTGAATATGCGGAATATAATATTCAAAAAAAGACTGCAGTGCGTCTGTAGACAGCTGGTCCGCGTTCAAATACGTCAGGCGCTTCAAAATTTCGACCATGATATTGTCTTTGGCGAACCCGTTGACGAAAAGCAGCCCCGTCCGCCGCCCCGCAAGCGTCATCTCGCGGAATACGATATCGAACGAGGACCCGAGTCCGACCACTTCCTTCAGCGTTGCTTTCGTCTGGTCCAAGCTGTCCGAAATGTCGTCGCTTTTTTGCCAATAAATAACCGATTCTTCCACCGAGTCGGAATGCTCTTCTTCCCGCTTTTTCTCTTCGCCTTTGCCGCTGCCGGCCCGCGACCCTTTAAAAACCATGGTACCGGCTCCGTTGCCGCCGTCATCTTGCGCGCCGCCAGAGGCTGAAGCCGGTCGATCGCCCTCTTTTCCTCCGGATTCTGTCCCGTTTCCGTAATTCATCCACACTTCCGGTTTTGACGGATCCCCCACACCTGTTCGCTCATTCTCATGTTCGTTCATGATCCATCACCCTTTCGCTTCTTACTTTCTATATACGAACCAGTCAAACAACGAACCCGCCACTTTCCCCGTCACCATCGCCATCAATAGGCCGAACAAGTACCCGATCATTTTCAGCCGCTTGGCCAAAATCGGCAGCACGTTCAGCACCTCGGTCAAAGCCGCCGCCAAAAGCCCGACAAAAATGCCGTTAAAAAGGCCGACAACGAGGCCGGACCATGCCCCGAGCGACAGCTTCCAGTTCCAGAAATCAAACACGGTGCCTACAAGCGAACCCGCCACCATCGCCCCTTCGTACCAGTGCACCTGGTGGTAAGACCGCGTCAGCTGCGCCAGCCTCGGAATCATGTCCAGCACGATAAAAAGCGCGATCACGCCCCCGCCAACGGCGATGCCTCCGGCAATGCCGAGCAAAATCTGCACCAGCAGCCCAAGCACCGTACTCAATGCTTCTCCCCCTTGTTTTGCGACGATTTCATCCGTTTGTATTCCTGGGCGACGACGAACTGATCGATATTTTCCTGGTAGAGAAACATCTCCACTTCCAACGGAGTAGGCTCCTCATTCCATTTTTTCTTGAACAGATGGTTGAAAAAAACGACCATGCCGAAGCCGATGCCAAACGAATAGGCCGCCTGGAACAGGTAAGGATGTTCGTCCCTTTTGCCTGTCAGCATTTCCACCGTCCGGATTTGAACCTCCTGCATGTTGACGTCCGCGTGGAAGTTCATGATCGTCAGCGCCGAGCCGAAAAAAAGCAGCAGCCAAACGAGCAAAAACAAAAGAAAGGAAGGCTTCCGCGGTTTCTGAACGACTTCCACCAAAACGTGGTTTTGACCGATCGGTTCGATTTTCACCCCGGGGATGAGCTGCTGAACCTTCGGAATAATTTGCATCAGGTCGATAAGCAACAAATTGCCGTCCCATTTTTGCGGTTCGACCAGTTCAAGATTGCGAAGCGGCGCCTCCCACTCCGGGTCGCTTAATATCCTGGCGACATGCCCAAGCGTCACGACCCTTCCCTGCGTGATCGGCACGCGGCTTCGCAGCTGCAGATATACCGTAGGGACCGAATTCGAAGACATTGTGACCACTCCTTTGCTGCCTCAATGTCGTTAGTATAGGAAAATGCTCGGTTTTCTAGTCAAATGTTGCTATGGGAGCGTATTCTTCCGTTTGCATTCGGGCGCAGGCGAGCATTTGCAACGGCGCATCTTCATGGATCCCTAAAGACGGGGAGGCGGGGAAAACAAAAAACGGACCGGCCGAAGCAAAATGCCTCGAACCGGTCCGCCCTCACGTTACTGCGCGATCTGATCGCGAATAAGCTGCAATATTTTCTTTTCCAGGCGCGACACCTGAACCTGCGATATGCCAAGCCTGGCCGCTACCTCCGATTGCGTCTGATCGCGGTAATACCTGAGGTAGACGATCAGCTTCTCGCGTTCGGAAAGGCCGTCGATCGCTTCGTTCAGGGCCAGCTTGTCGAACCAGCGTTCCTGCGAGTCGTCCGCAATCTGGTCCATGAGCGTAATCGGGTCTCCGTCGTTTTCGAACACCGTTTCATGGATCGAGGTCGGCGGTTTGTTCGCTTCCTGGGCGAACACCACTTCCTCCGGCGTCACCCCAAGCTCCTCGGCAACCTCTTTGACGGTCGGCAATCGATCCAGATGCTTCGACAGCTCGTCCTTCTTTTTCCGTACTTTATTCGCCATTTCCTTCAGCGAACGGCTTACCTTAAGGGTGCCGTCATCCCGGAGGAACCGCTGAATTTCGCCGATGATCATCGGCACGGCATAGGTCGAAAATTTAACGTCGTAGCTTAAATCGAATTTATCCACGGACTTCAGCAGACCGATACAGCCGATCTGAAACAAATCCTCCGGCTCATAGCCGCGGTTCATAAACCTTTGTACAACGGACCAGACGAGACGGATGTTGCAGTTTACCAGCGTATCGCGGGCCATGCTGTCTCCGGCCTGGCTCAAAGCGATCAGGCGTTTGACTTCCGCGTCTTCCAGATAGGTTTGCGAAGGTTTTTTCACATCAGCATCCATGCGCCCAACCCCTAATTATACAAAGCTTTCTTGGATTCTATCCTTTTCTTCATCCTGATCGACGTGCCGGAGCCGGGCTCGCTGGAAACTTCGAACTCGTCCATGAAGTTTTCCATGATCGTAAATCCCATTCCCGATCGCTCCAGTTCAGGCTTTGACGTGTACAGCGGCTGACGGGCCAGGTCCAAATCCTCGATGCCCTCTCCCCGATCCTCGACGGTAATCGTCACGGTATCGCCCACGATTTCCGCCGTGATGGTGACGATCCCTTCGGGATTGCCGTCATACCCGTGGATGATGCTGTTAGTGACCGCTTCGGAAATGACCGTTTTCAAATCGCTGAGCTCTTCCATGGTCGGATCCAGCTGGGAAATGAACGCCGCGACGGTGACCCGCGCAAAGGATTCGTTTTCCGATTTGGCCGAAAATTGGAGCGTCATGAAATTGCGTTGAACCCCATTTTTTTCCGTCATGACACGACCTCCAATCCCGAGAGCGCCTGGCCCTCGCTATCGTAAATAGGCATGATCTTAAACAGCCCGGACATGTCCAATAAGCGGTAGACCGCCGAATTGACGTCGCATACGGCCATTTTTCCGCCCTTGCTTTTGATCAGCTTGTACCTTCCCAAAATGACTCCCAATCCGGAACTGTCCATAAACTGCAAATTTTTAAAGCTGAGCACCAAATGCTCCGTTTGTCCTCTCTGGATTGCTTCGTCGAGCTGTAGACGGACATGGTCGGCGGTATGATGGTCCAGCTCGCCGGATAGGCGGACGATCAATGTTTTGCGGTGATGCTCCATTTCCACTTGCAGATTCACGCCTGCTCACTCTCCTTCCTGTCGCTTGACCAAGGATTTCTACGCCGCGAAAAGAGATTCCTGCACCCCGACAAAACTAGAAGAAAACCGCTATCAATCTACAAGGAACAACTTCGAGGCCGTCCGCTTGAACAGCTTCCACCATCCGGCCTTGCCGATTTGCTCCGGTGATTTCAGCTCGAATTCCTTGAGAACTTTGTCGCCTTGGTACACGACGAGCTTACCGAGTACCTGTCCCGCCTGTACGGGCGCCCTGACTTCCTTCGGAACCTGCAACTCATGACGGATGCCTTCGGCATTGACCGTCTTTCTGAGCAGCACGCTGTAGGTTTGGCCTGCGGTCAGCGTCAATTCTTTCACGTCGCCTTTATTGACCTTGATCATTCCGATCGTGTCGCCCGGCTTGAAGATGGTGTGCATGCTGTATTGCGAAAACATATAGTCGAACATTTTGGATACTTCTTCGTTCCGCGTCTTCGTGTTCGGTTCGCCAAGCACAACCGCCACGGCTCTCAATCCGTCTTTGACCGCCGTTGCCGACAGGCAAAATCTCGCTTCGGACGTATAACCCGTTTTCAGTCCGTCGGCCCCGGTATAAAAGCGGACCAGCTTGTTCGTGTTTACGAGCCAAAACGGCTTTTTCGAATCCTTGCGCAGATAATCCTGATAGGTGCCGGTATATTTCGTAATATCCTTATGCTTCAAAAGCTCCCGGCTGATGACGGCGATATCATGTGCCGAGGAATAGTGGTTTTCCGCAGGCAGCCCGTTGCAGTTGGCAAAATGGGTGTCCTTCAGCCCAAGCTGCTTCGCCTTGTCGTTCATCATCTGCACGAAAGATTCCTCGGTGCCCGCGATTTTTTCCGCGATCGCCACCGAAGCGTCGTTGCCCGATGCCATCGCGATGCCTTTCAGCATTTCGTCGACGGTCATTTCTTCGCCGGGCTCCAGGAAAATTTGCGAGCCCCCCATCGATGCGGCATATTCGCTCGTGCGAACCTTGTCGGTCAGCTTCAGCTTGCCGGAATCGATGGCTTCCATCGTGAGCAGCATCGTCATAATTTTGGTAATGCTTGCGGGCGGCAGTTTATCATGGCTGTTTTTCTCGTAAATAATAGTTCCCGTATCCGCATCCATGAGGATGGCGGACTTGGCGTTTGCGGCCAGATCCGCTTGCCCCGTCTGTTTGGCCTTTTCCTCGGCAAATCCCGGCTGCGGGAAAGCCGCCGCAAAAAAGCACACCGTTAGCGTCACTGCCAATAGCGTCTTTCTCAAAACTAGTCCCCTCCTGACCTTTGGTCAACTTTGGAATGAGAATTTTGCAAATCTTGAAAATTGCTATCCTACATGCCATGCTGATGCTTTTTTGCAAAATTCGAATACTGCTGTTTTCCATTGTCGTCAGGTTAGGAGAAAAATATTCCAATGGATGCCAAGATTTATAGGAAAATTACGAATGAAAACATAAAAAATCCGCAGGGCGAAGGCCTGCGGACGTAGGTTTTGAAATCTTTGAAAACAATGGTTGCAAAAATTACATTTTCGGAATGACCGCGAGCACCAGGTTTAAAAACTTGTCGCGGACAAGCTCGGTCGTTTCCATGACCTCGTCATGGGACAGAGGCTGGTCAAGGATGCCCGCCGCCATGTTGCTGATGCAGGAAATGCCAAGCACTTCGAGTCCCGCATGGCGCGCCACGATCGTTTCCGACACGGTCGACATGCCTACGGCGTCGGCGCCAAGCGTGCGGAGCATCCGAATTTCGGCCGGGGTTTCATACGTAGGTCCGAGCAAACCGGCATAAACGCCTTCCTGGAGTTCGATTCCTTTCGATTCGGCGACGGTTTTGAGCACGCCGCGCAAACGGCGGCTGTACGCTTCCGACATATCCAGAAAACGCACGCCCAGCTCAGGATCGTTTGGTCCGATAAGCGGGTTTCTGCCCGTAAAATTGAGGTGATCGGCAATCACCATCAGGTCGCCCGGTTTATAGGACGTGTTGACGCCGCCCGCGGCATTGGTCACAAGCAGGCTTTGAACGCCCAATTCTTTCATGACTCGAACCGGGAACGCCGTCACTTCGGGACCGTAGCCCTCATACATATGAAAGCGCCCTTTCATCATGACGACCGCGCGCCCTTCGATCGTGCCGATCAGAAGTTCGCCGTCATGCCCTTCCACGGTCGATACCGGAAAATGCGGAATGTCCTGGTAAGGAATCGAAATTCCGTCCTGAATCAAGTCGGCCAGAATGCCAAGCCCCGACCCGAGAATCAAACCGACCTCGGGTTTCGATCCGGTTTTGCCTTGGATGTAGGCAGCCGCTTCGCGAATCATTGTCTGGTTAATCGTTGTCATATCCGTTTTGCTCCTTTGGTTTGTTTGAATGCGCCCGTTCCCGCGGATGATGGCTTTGATAAACGTCCTTCATCGCTTTTTTGGTTAGCAGGCTATAAATCGGGGCCGCAGACATGTCGCTGTGCCCCAGCATCTCCTGGACGGAACGGATGTCAGCCCCGTCCTCGAGCAGATGCGCCGCAAAGGAATGGCGCAGCGTATGCGGGGTAATGTCCCCGTCTATGCCTGCCTCCGCGGCGTATTTTTTTAGTATTTTCCAAAATCCTTGGCGGGTCAGCCTTGTCCCGAGATTGTTCAGGAAAAGCCCGTTTTCCCGGTCACCCCTGACCATATGGGGCCGTATTTGATTGATGTATGTACTTACGGCTTCGGCTGAAATGCTGCTGATCGGCAGCACCCGCTCCTTCCCCGAGCTGCTCGTGCAGCGGAGAAATTTCATGTCCGGATACACATCATCCACATTAAGCGCCATCAGCTCCGAGACTTTCATGCCCGTCGCGTACAGCAGCTCCAGCATCGCCTTGTCCCGAACGCCCGGCGGCGTCGACACGTCCGGCGCTGCCAGCAGATGCTCCACCTGCTCGACGCTTAATATTTGCGGAACTTTTTTTTCCGGTTTCGGCGACTCCAGGTACAGCGTGGGATCATGTTCCAGCAGCGACTCCTTGACCATGTAATGAAAAAAGGAACGGATCGAGACGAGTTTTCTCATCACCGTCGACGCAGCAAAGCGGCTTTTCTTCAATTCGTTCATGTACATGGCGATATGGGTTTTCCTGATCTCGTTCACCGATTGAAGCTCCCGCCGCAAAGCAAACTCGAAAAATTGCTGCAGGTCGCGTTCATAGGACTCTAGCGTGCTTTGAGACAACCCCTTCTCTTCGTCCAAATAACGGATGAAGGACTCTACATACTGCATCATAAGTCAAAAAAGCTCCTTCAGATAGATTTGCCGATCCGTTCATGGGATCAGGCAGACCCCCGGTTCGTCTTGTTGTTCCCCTTATTCCCCGTACCAATAAAAGAACCGCAGCCTGTCACCCATCATTTCGCCCGTATGTGCCCGGTCCGACGTTTGGAACGCCTTGACGGCATGTCCCTCCGGAATCCGGTAATGATCCACCGGCGTAATCCAGGCGCCGATCAGGCTGAATAGCTGGTACAGCGCATAGGTTAGCGCGGCAAAAACGAGCAAAAATTTGAATGTCGACAGACATTTCCGCACCGAAATAATCATTCGGATGACACCCCCTACCGGTCAAGCCTATGGTTTGCGCAAAGCGCTTCCCGTTACACAGCTTATGAAATCCCGCCGAACGTTATGACAAGCCTTCCGCTTGACCAACCAAAAAAGCCCCCTCCGGCAAACATCGTGCCGGCGAGAGCTTGTCGTTCTTGGAGGATCGTGATCCGATCGATTACACTTTCGACTTGTTTGCTGCTTCGCTGCGTTCTTCTTCCTTCGCTTTGCAGCGGTAACAGATCCCGTGAAAATCAAGCCGATGATCGGAAACCGTAAAATTAAACTCGCGTTCCAGCCGCTCTTCCAGCGGCCCCAGCCAGTCCTCGCGGATTTCGTCCATGCTGCCGCATTTCACGCAAATCAGATGATGGTGGTGGTGTTTTGCGGTATCCGTCCGCAAATCATACCTTGCAACACCGTCGCCGAAATTGATTTTTTCCACGACATGCAGTTCACTTAACAATTCAAGGGTACGGTACACGGTAGCCAGACCGATTTCAGGAGCTTTTTCTTTGACGAGCATGAATACGTCCTCCGCACTCAGGTGGTCTTCTTCATTCTCGAGCAAAACTCTGACGGTAGCTTCCCGCTGGGGTGTCAGCTTATAGCCCTGGGATTGCAGTTGTTGTTTGATTTTATCGATCCGCGCTTCCATTTTCTCCCTCCCCACAGGAAAATCACTGTACCTTTGCTATATCATATCTTTTATTATAGAGGGAGTGGCGCAGCAAAGTCAAACCATTTTGCTCATGTTCCGGGCACCGCGGCCGTCTCCACCAGCACCGGAGTCACCCATTTCATCATCGTCGGCGTCACCCAGGTTTCGAACGAAGAAACGCCGAGCATCAGCAGGCACATGACCAGCGTCAAACCGACATAACGCGCGAAAGGTCCCGTCACGTTGACACGATTATGCAGCATCACCCGGTTTTTGATCACGTGCAGCGAAAAGGCGATCGCGGAAACACTCGTAACGATAATCACCGGAATGATCAGCAAATTGGACGGGGCGACCGATACAAGCGAAAACAACAGGCCTTTCCAGGAAAATTCCCCGACCAGGTAACCGACCGAAAAACCGATCAGCACCCCTTTCAAAAAATCGAGAATGAGAATTCCCGGCAGCCCGATGACGGACAACCCCAAAAACCAGATCAGACCGACCCATTTCAAATGCAGCCCGGCGATGCTCCAGAAGGACTGCGCCCCCGCCGCATCCCCGCTTTGGTCTACCGTCATAAAAAAGTTTTGCAGATACCGCCCCAAATCCTGCTGCTGCTCGAGCGACAGCGCATTGACCATAAGCGCCCCGAAAATGACGCCGACAAGAAAAAGCACGGCTACGAAAACGTAAAGGATCGTCTGCTCTTTCAAGGTATGGCGGAAAGTTCGCATTCCGGATTTCCCCCTTCCTGTCACATACCTCTACTCTATGAAGACAAGCATCAATCTATGACTTGCCGATAGACAAATCCACCTTCCCGTACGTTCCTCCCCCGCCGGCCGACAGCGACAGCGTGCCGTTTCTCGCCATAACGATTTGCCGCGCCAATTTGTCGCCGACCGTTTCGGCAAGATCCCGTTCCTCCGCCCGGTGCAAAATCGACATTTCGGTGCCGAAGCGCTCCAACAGCTTCGCCATCGTCGCTTTCCCCAGGCCCGGAATAAACTCCAGCGGCACCTGATAATGATACTGCGGGCGGTTCTCGGGCACCATCGGTTTAGGCCGGTCGGCGATGTCCAGGATGCGGTCGAGCACGCCTTGCACTTTTTTCTTGCTCCCGCAATGCGGACAAGCTCCCGTCATCGCTTCCTTCGCGTCCAGAATGCGGCTGCAGCCGAGGCAATAGGTGCGATGGTATTTCCCGAGCCGGGGATTCAAGCCGAAATTGGCCGTGACGGCCCGCCCTTCCGCTTGCTCCAGCGCCAGCACGAATTCGTTAAAGCTCGGTTCCGCCAGCTTGATTCGGTTGTACTCCCTGCCGATTTTCCCCAAGGAGTGGGCGTCCGAGTTCGTTACGAACGTAAACCGGTCAAGCTCGGATATCAGGCCGGCCATTTCCGAATCGGCGCTCAGTCCAAGCTCCACGCCGCTGACCATGTCCAGGTCCAGCACGTCCGACATCAGCGGCGCCACGTTCCCGTAAATGCCTTTATGCGGAGTAAACACATGGGCAGGGATCATGATGCCGCCCCTCGCGTAAATTTCCTCCTGCAGTTTTCGGGCGGGCACGTAAATCCGCTGGGAGCTGAGGTTCACGTTTTTCATATGTTTTGCCATCCATGCAGTGAAATGGCTCATTACGGCAAGGTTCGGAAAATAGGCCAGAAGATGCGCGGCGCCTTTTCCTTCTTCATAGATTTCGATTTCGCTGCCCAGCAGAATCGTCGTACCGCGGTAAGCGATGCCCCCTCCCGCCAGCTCCGTCATTTCGCCGGATTCGAGGCAATCCATGATGTCCTTTTGCACTTCGGGCGAATGGCAATCGATGATCCCGATCAGTTCCATGCCTTTTCGCCCCGCCGCTTCTTTGGCGATATTCGCGAAAGTCAGGTCTTTGCTGCCGCTGATTTTGACGGCCTGACCGGAAGTCGATCGGCCGATATGGATATGCAGATCGGCATAATATTCTTTTAACAAGCCGGCATCTCTAGGTGTCTTGAGCGATGGGGTCGTCATAGCTGAAACGCTCCCGTCAACTGCTTGAGCTTCCATGCGTAAACGGCCATGATCGTTTTGGCGTCGCTGATTTTTCCGGCCGCGATCGCTTCCTGCGCTTCATCCAGGGTCAACTCGCAAAGTTCAAGGAACTCATCCTCGTCCAAAGCCGCCTCGCCGCTTTCCAGCTCTTCCGCTACATATAAATGGATGATTTCATCCGCAAACCCCGGCGATGTGTAAAACGAATGCAGCAGGCGGATATTGCCGCATGTATAGCCGGTTTCCTCCTGCAGTTCCCGCTTGGCGGCTTCGAGCGGATCCTCCCCTTTTTCGAGCTTTCCGGCAGGTATTTCCAGCTCGCGGCGGCCCATGGCCTGCCTGAATTGATCCACCAAAACCATTTTTCCTTCATGGATCGCCATCACCGCCACGGCTCCTGGATGTCTCACGATTTCCCTGGAAGCGGTGCTGCCGTCCGGCAGCTTGACCGTGTCGATCTGCAGCGAAATGATTTTCCCTTCGAATACGGGTTTTGTCGCGACAGTCACCTCGTCCAATCGGGCATTGGAATCTTCATACGGTTTCAATTCGTTTCTCTCCTTGATCCGGATTTGCAAATGCTCGTTTGTAGCGTTCTATGAAATTTGCAAGCTCCTCTATTTTAAAAACTAGCATGTTTGTACAGACTGACTCATATGGTTTTATTATAACAAAGTTCGCGAGAGAAAGAAGGAGAGCCCTATGAAAAGCTACTGTACTTGCACTTCGTTCCACATGGTGGGACGGGCCTGGCAAATTCGAATCATGCTGAAGCAATGGATGAAAGAAGCCGACCCCCATGCCTCTTTGACGGCGATTCTCGAAAAAAAAGGCTCCCTGTCAAACCAAGGTTTGCGCCCCGTGCCGACATCCAAAATGGAAAAAATATAAATAAATGTGAAAATCGTCATGGTTTTTTTGATTTTTCGCAACTTTTTTTACATGTCTCTATAACTATTCAGCATTTAAGTTGTTTTATATAGCGGAGGGTTCCGTATGAAGAAAGATCATGTGAAGTTCCCGCTTCAATCCGAACAAGCATCTTCTTCGCAGCAATACAAGTTAGCCGTATGGCATCGTTCGCGCGGAATGACGGGCGAAGCTCTTTTATGCTTCGAGAAGGCTCTTTCGTTGGACAAAACAAACCCACCCTCCAAGGATACGTCATTCGATGAACCGATGTGCTGGCTGGAGTATGGCAGACTGCTGCGGCAGCTCGGCCGCGATTACGAGGCAGGCATGGCTTTCCGGGAATGCCTGAAAACGAAGCGTTACATCACGGAAGCGCTTATCGAAATCGGCATGTTCCTCGGCCTGTCGGGAATGCGCGACGCCGACATCCGCATCCAGTTGACCGCGATTGCCTCCGAATTTGCGGAAGACGCGGCGCTGCCCGTGGCGGAAGCTCTCTGGGCACTTGGCGCCTTTTCGGCTGCGGCGGAGCTATATGCATCCCTTGGCACAACGGCAAGATCCATGGAAAGAAACCAAGCCCACTATATTTTATGCCTTATTTACATAAATCGATTTAAGGAAGCACTTTCCCTATTATCGCGAAAAGCCATGCACCATGACCGCGTGCTGCTGACGACGTCCAGGCATATGATCAGGGCCGCGGAGGCCGCGAATCTGTGCAAATGGTGCCTGCATGGCATAAACGGAGGAGGTATCGGAATGCCTGCTTTATCCCGCTACGAAGCTTTGGAAACAGCCAAAACCGCCATTGCGCTGGGCAAAGTCGATGAAGCTTTAGCTATTTTGTCCAGTCCGACCGAACATGAATACAACGAACTGATCTATACCTTGTACAAGCAAGGATACCGCGAGCTTGCCGCCTCACGGATTTCCGAGATGGAATGCCTGCCCCTGTACGACCGAAGCCAGATTTCGCTTGACCTTTGTTTTATCGCCGCCGAAATCGAATACGACAAAGGAAATTTCGAGCAAGCCGCCTCCATTTTCGAAGCGATCTACACGACGGATCCCAACCATTCGACCGCCAGATTCGGCGCCGCCTCCTGCTGCCTGCAGCAGACGAAGGCATCGCTGATGGCAAGGCTCGAAAACACAATCGTCGGCACCGACTTGTTCCATCAAATCGAACGGTATTTGGACAATATTTCCCGCGCACTGCATATTTTGAATATTACCGATTGGCACACCCGGTGGACACCGGCCCAAATGCGAAACCACGGGGCGGCTTCGGCCGTCGTGCTTCATTAGACGAGATAGACCGTTTATCCCAAAATAACCCCGCAAAGTGGGTCCTCGGCTTCGACGAAGCGGATTCAGGTCCTTTGCGGGGAGGCCCGAAATTCATAAACGCTATAATGTTAAAAAAGCTGTTTCCCCGGCATGGAATCACCGGCGGGAAACAGCTTTTTTCGTTCTTTATTTATTTCGTGGTCTCGCGGATGATGCTGATGACCATTTCGGCCGCTTTGACCATGTCGGCAGCCCGGATTCGCTCCTTGGTCGTATGGATATGTTCGTAACCCAGCGCCAGGTTGACGGTCGGAACCCCCATGCCGTTAAAAATGTTCGCGTCGCTGCCGCCGCCGGAATGGAACGTGCGGCTTGGCAGGCCGATATTGGCAATCGCCCGCTGGGCCAGCTTCACGACGTCGTCGTTTTCGTCAAAGTTGAAGGCCGGGTAGACGATTTCGCTGATGAATTCGCATGTTGCGCCGCATTCCTGGACGGCGCTTTCCAGCGCTTCACGCATATGCTCGATCTGGCGTTCGACCTTATCCTGAACGATGCTGCGGGCTTCGGCATCGATTTCGACATAATCGCAAACGACGTTCGTTGCGCCGCCTCCGGCAAATTTGCCGATATTGGCCGTCGTTTCGTGATCCAGCCGGCCGAGCTTCATGCGGGAAATCGCTTTGGAAGCCACCTGGATCGCGCTGATGCCGTCTTCCGGATTGACGCCGGCATGGGCGGATTTGCCGAAGATTTTCATCTTCATTTTCGCCTGCGTCGGCGCCGCTACCGCAATCGCGCCGATTTCCCCGTTCGAGTCGATGGCGTAACCCAAATCGGCATCCAAATATTTCGGATCCATGCAGCGCGCCCCGAGCAAGCCCGATTCCTCGCCGACCGTAATGACGAACTGGATTTGCCCATGTTCGATTCCCTGCTCCTGCACGACTTTGATCGCTTCAAAGAGCACCGCCAGCCCCGCTTTATCGTCGGAGCCGAGAATCGTTGTTCCGTCGCTCGTAATCCAGCCGTCCGCTCCCAGCGTCGGCTTGATGCCTTTGCCCGGTGCGACCGTGTCCATATGGCACGTGAAAAACAGCTTCGGCGCTTGGGCTCCTGGCGTTCCTTGCATGGTTACGATCAAATTGCCCGCCCCGTGGCCGGTTCTAGGCTTGGAGTCGTCCTCGACCACGCTTAATCCGAGATCCGCAAATTTCTTTTTAAGAACTTCCGCAATCTCTTCCTCATGCCCCGTTTCGCTGTCCACCTGAACGAGCTCCATAAATTCTTCCACCAAACGGTCTTGTTTGATCATTGGACTTTCATCTCTCCTTGCGTTTAAGTTACAATAAACATGGGCTGTCCCCATATCATGATCTAATGATGCCTCGACAAATATACTTACGGAAAAGGAGTAGCTATGCAAAACAAAAAATGGTTTCGCGTATTCGTTTATTTAATGCTGATCGCCATGTTCGGCTCCGTCATCTTCGGTGTCGCCGAATCCCTGATCGCCCGCTGAATCAGCGGGCCGGACCCGGGATGGAGCCGGGCACCGCTTCAAACTTGAAGACTTCCGCGAAAAACGGCACGATTTCCTCCGCGACCTGCTCCACGCTGAACGTTCGGCCCGTGCAGTCTTCGAGCGACGTCACCCCATACTCCTGAATGCCGCATGGAATGATGCCGGCAAACCCCTGCTGCCCGATCCCCGCCTTGATGTTGAAAGCGAATCCGTGGCTGGTCACAAACGCCCGGCGGCTGCGGCATTTATTGAATTTGACCCCGATGGCGCACACCTTCAAATCCCCGACCCAAACGCCCGTATATTCGGGTTTGCGGCCGGCCTCGATGCCGTAATGCTTCAAATAATTGATGATCACTTGTTCGAGGTTCCGCAAATAGGCATGCAAATCCAGCCCCTCCCCTTCAAGCACCAGCAAAGGGTATCCGACGAGCTGTCCGGGCCCGTGGTATGTAATGTCCCCGCCCCGGTCGATTTCGAACAATCCGATGCCTTTCTCCTCCAACTCTTCCTTGCTGAGCAGAAGATGCTCCGGATGTCTTTGGGAACCGATGGTATAGGTTGGCGGATGCTGCAAAAGCAGCAGGGTATCCTGCTGCTCTCCAAGGTCAATGCTTTTTACGATCGATTTTTGCAAATCCCATGCTGCATCATAACCCATCATCGGCGTATAGGAAACATGAAGCGCTTTGGTCATAACGTAATCACGTCCTCTCCAGATGATGAAAGTACTGCCGTTTTAATAAACTTTCGTATCCAGCGTATAAGCTTCGATATTTTCCTTTACCCGCTGCAGGAACCGTCCGCAAATGACGCCGTCGAGAATCCGGTGGTCCAGCGACAAGCAGATGTTGGCCATCGAGCGGACCGCGATCATGTCGTTAATGACGACCGGACGTTTCACGATCGATTCGAACGTCAAAATGGCGGCCTGAGGATAGTTGATGATCGGGTAAGACAGGATGGAACCAAACGATCCCGTGTTGTTGACGGTAAAGGTTCCTCCTTGCATATCCTCCAGCTTCAGCTTGCCTTGACGCGTTTTGGTCGCAAGCTCCTCGATTTCCCGCGCCAATCCCGCGATGTTTTTCTGATCCGCCCGCTGGATGACCGGCGTCATCACCGAATCTTCCGTGCCGACGGCCAGCGAAATGTTGATATCGCGTTTAACGATGATTTTATTGACGGCCCACACGGAGTTCATGATCGGGTAATCTTTGATCGCATTGACGACGGCCTTCAGGAAAAACGCCAGATATGTTAAATTATACCCCTCACGGCGTTTAAATTCATCCTTCAGTTTGTTGCGCAGCAGCACGAGGTTGGTCACGTCCACTTCAACCATCGTCCACGCATGCGGAATTTCCGACACGCTTTGGCGCATGTTGGTCGCAATCGCGTTGCGGAGCGGCGTCACGTCGATCAGCATTTCGCGTTCGCCTCTTTCCACCTCAATCGGCGGAATCTTCGGCGATTCCGACATATGCAGCCCGGAATTTCTTTCGGGCGCCGGCTGTACCGGAATATATTGTTCCGGCGTTACGGCAGGATTAGTATGCGGCAAACCTTTAAACGGCGACGGCGTTTCCGCCCGTGCCTGAGTTGAAGGGGCCTGCGGCTGGGCTTCAGCACCGCCTTTTTCGACGTAGGCGAGGACGTCCTTGCGCGTAATCCGTCCGCCCATACCCGTGCCTTGAATCCGGCTCAGGTCGACGCCATGCTGCGCGGCAAGCGTCTGCACCGCCGGGGAATAACGGCTTCTCATGGACTGGTCGGCGCCGTCTCCCGCCGAAACGGCAGGAGCTGCAGGCTGGACCTGCTGCGCCTCGCCGGTTGTCGGGGCCGGGCCCGCCACCGCCATCCTGCAAATGATTTCGCCGACGTTTACGGTCTGGCCTTCCTCCGCGATCCATTCCGCCATCACGCCTTCCTGGGTGGCAGGAATTTCGGCATTGACTTTGTCGGTAATGACCTCGCAAATGGGCTCATACTGCTCGACTTTGTCTCCCGGCTGCTTCAGCCATTTGGCAATCGTAGCCGATACCAGCGATTCGGCCAGCTGCGGCATCACCACATCGGTTAACTTTTGATTTTCTGACATGTTTTCACCCCTAAGCTTCCCTAGTAGATTGCCAATTCGCGCATGGCTTCTTTCACTTTATCTTTGCTCAGCATAAAAAACTTCTCCATCGGCGGACTGATCGGCATCGCCGGCACGTCCGGGCCGCAGCAGCGCATGATCGGCGCGTCCAGATCAAAAAGGCATTCCTCGGCAATGATCGCTGCCACCTCGGCGCCGACGCCTCCGGTTTTATTGTCCTCATGCACGATCAGCACTTTGCCTGTCTTGCGCACCGCTTCGATGATGCTGTCGCGGTCTAGCGGCTGCAGCGTGCGCAAATCGAGAATATGGGCGGTAATGCCTTCTTCCTTCTCCAACTCTTCCGCGGCTTGCATGCAGAAGTGAAGCGGCATGCTGTACCCGATGACCGTAATGTCGTCTCCTTCGCGGAGCAGGTTCGCTTTGCCGAGCGGTACGGTGTAATCTTCCAAAGGCACATCGCCTTTAATCATTTTGTAGCATTTTTTATTTTCGAAGAACAGGACCGGATCGGGATCCTGGATGGCTGCCTTCAGCAGTCCTTTCGCGTCGTAGGCGGTGAACGGAGCGACGATTTTCAGGCCCGGCGTTCCGAAAAAAATCGATTCCGGACATTGGGAATGGTACAGCCCGCCGAATATGCCTCCGCCGATCGGCGCCCGGACCACGATAGGACAGCTCCAGTCGTTGTTGGAGCGGTAGCGGATTTTGGCCGCTTCGCTAATGATTTGGTTCGTGGCCGGCAGCATAAAGTCGGAATACTGCATCTCCGCGATCGGCTTCATGCCGACCATCGCAGCTCCGATTGCCACGCCGGCAATGGCGGATTCCGCCAGCGGCGTATCCAGCACCCGGTCCTCGCCGAACTGCTCCATCAATCCTTTGGTGGTCGTAAACACGCCGCCTTTTACACCGACGTCCTCACCAAGAACGAATACCGATTCGTCTTTCTCCATTTCCTCTTTCATGGCGAGGCGAATCGCATCGATATATTCCATTACTGCCATGCCTTCTCCCCCTCTTTCGCATCGTCCGCATAGACATGCAGCAGCGTATCTTCAGGCTTCGGAAACGGCGCGTTGTCCGCGTATTCGGTCGCATCCTTGATTTCGAGCGCAATCTGCTGCAGCAGATCGGCTTCCTTCGCTTCGTCCCAAATGCCGCAGCCGATCAAATAGGCTTTAAATCGGGCGATCCCGTCTTTTTTCCAGTTCTCTTCGACTTCCTCTTTCGTGCGGTAAGCCAGGTCGTTGTCGGAGGTGGAGTGCGGCGACAGCCGGTACATCATGGCTTCGATCAGGGTCGGACCTTCGCCGCGCACCGCGCGCTCGCGCGCTTCCTTGACCGCTTTGTATACCGCAAGCGCGTCGTTCCCGTCAACGCGGAAGCCCGGAAATCCGTAACCAAGCGCCCGATCGCTTACTTTGCCGGCGAGCTGTTTGTGTTCGGGAATCGAAATCGCGTATTGATTGTTTTCGCACATGATGACGACAGGGAGCTTATGCACTCCCGCAAAATTGAGGCCTTCATGAAAATCCCCCTGGTTGCTGGATCCTTCGCCAAACGTGACGTAAGAAACGATATCCTGCTTTCTCATTTTGGCGGCAAGCGCAACGCCGACGGCATGGGGAACCTGGGTCGTGACCGGGCTGGAGCCCGTCACGATGCGCAGCCTCTTGCTGCCGAAGTGGCCGGGCATCTGGCGTCCACCGCTGTTCGGATCTTCCGCTTTCGCAAAAGACGACAGCATCAGTTCGCGCATGGTCATGCCGGCCGCCAAAACGAAACCGTAGTCGCGGTAATACGGCAGGAAATAGTCTCTTTCCCGATCCAATGCAAACGCCGCCGCTACCTGCGCGGCCTCCTGGCCAATGCCCGACACGTGGAAATTGATTTTGCCTGCGCGCTGCAGCAGCAAAATACGCTCGTCGAATTTGCGTGCGAGCAGCATATATCTGTACATATCGATCACTTGTCCGTTGCTGAGTCCAAGCTGCTCATGTTCATGCCCTGTTCCAACAGTACCTTGTTCACTCATGGTAGGTACCTCCTTATTAATAAAGGCTAAGCCAAGTTCTTAACCTGATATTAAAACCTGGTACTAAGACTTGGGTTAACCCTATTATAATCCGAACGGCCCCAAAAAGGAAATATTGTTTTCTAACTTTTTCTTTACAGCGGGAGGGGGGACGGCAACCCCCCGTTACATCCCGATGGACAATCCGTCCACGGCCAGCATCCCTTCGCCGATAATTTCGGAAAGCGTCGGGTGCGGGTAAACCAGCTGCCCCACTTCCCACGGCGTTGCGTCCAGCAGTTGGGCCAAAGCCGCTTCGCTGATCAGATCCGTGACATGGGCGCCGATCATTTGCACGCCAAGGATGTCGTTGCTATTAGCATCAGCCACAACCTTGATAAAACCTTCTTTGCTGCCGTGCACCAAAGCTTTGCCGATGGCCTGGAACGGAAATTTGCCAACCTTGACTTCCAGCCCTTTTCCGCGCGCCTCTTTCTCCGTCAAACCGACGCTTGCGACTTCCGGACGCGTATAAACGCACCGCGGAATCATATGCGGCTGAAGCGGATGAACGGCTTCGCCCGCGAGATGATTTACCGCCGCGATGCCCTCATGGCTGGCCGCATGGGCAAGCTGCATGCCTCCGATGACGTCTCCGATCGCGTAAATATGCGATTCCCCGGTTTGATAAAATTTGTTGACCTCAATAAAACCGCGCTCCACGCGCACGTCCGTATTTTCCAGTCCGATCTGTTCCACATTGGCCTGACGTCCGACGGAAACGAGCATACACGAAGCCGTCAACGTCTCGATTTGCTCTCCCGTGCGCATGTCGATGCTGACTTGCCCTTCTTTCGCTTGATATGTATCCGGCAGAACCGTGCTTCCCGTATGGATCGCAACCCCGCGTTTCGCCAAAAGCTTCTGCAGTTCGCGGGCGATGTCCCCGTCCTCGGCAGGCAATAGCTGATCGGCCGCTTCGACGATTGTGACGCGGACGCCGAAATCGCTGAGCATGGACGCCCATTCCACGCCAATGACGCCGCCGCCGACAATGATGATGGATTCCGGAAGTTCTTCCAGGATCAGCGCGTCGTCGCTCGTCAGAATGTAACGGCCGTCCGGCTCAAGTCCAGGGATCGTCCGCGGACGGGAACCCGTCGCGATGATCAAGTTCGTCGGCACGACCGTTTCCATTTCGCCATCCGCAAGCTCCACGGCAACCGCGCCGCTTTTCGGCGAAAAAATCGACGGTCCGATGACGCGCCCTTTCCCATGGATCACTTGGATTTTATTTTTGCGCATCAGGTACTGCACGCCTTGGTGAAGCTGCTCCACGATGCCCGTTTTCCGTTCCTGCACTTTGGAAAAGACAAGCGTCGCGCCGGCCGTTTCAATGCCGTAGCTTGCGCTGTCGCGAATTTCGGCGTAGACTTCCGCGCTCCGCAGCAGCGATTTGCTAGGGATGCATCCGCGGTGCAAGCAGGTGCCTCCCAGCTTGTCCGCCTCAATAATTACGACCTGCTTCCCGAGCTGAGCCGCCCGGATGGCCGCCACGTACCCGCCGGTTCCTCCGCCGAGCACCGCTACATCGCATGAAATTGTCATGTCCATCCCCCACATTTATCCATAAATTTTTCGTCTGACGTATTAACATATCGGGTCCCATTACGGGACTACCATTTATCTTTTATATTGTACTCTCTTTTTTCTCCATTACAAATAAACGTCCCGCGAAATGGACAGAAGTTAATGAAAACGGTATGATAAGGGTATGCAAAATCGAATGACAGAAAGGGATATTCCGCATGAAAATGGTCATTTCCCGTTTCATTGCCATTCTGATCCTCGTGATTCCGGGACTGATGGCGGTGACAGGATTTTTATTTATGAAAGACGCCGTGTTCGCGTTTTATTCGGTCCATGGGGATGCAAGCGTTGCCCATCCGACGTTCGAATGGGGGCATTTCCTGCTCGGCCTGCTGTTGTTTGCCGTCGGCATGACCTTTCTCGGCGGATGGATCTTATATCGGGACCGCAAACGAAATTATGTCGGACCGCGATTTAAGGAGAAACGCAAACCCAAGCCGCCTGCCCAACCCACTTCATGATCAAAAACAACGAAACCCCGTGATGCCTGAGCCGCAGCGGGGTTTTTTATGGTGCGATGTCTTCTTTGAAAGTGCATCGGTCAACATTTATCTTTTGTGTTTAGCTGTATTCAACAACATCGCCATCAGCTGCGGATTGAATTCCGGCTCGCTTGCGATGTATTCCAGTGCAATCTCTTCTTCCTCTTCCCTTTCCTTGTTGCCAAGCACCGGATATTCCGTGATCGGGTTGCTGGTTAAAATCACCTTCAGCTCGTTGCTGCGGTTGAAAATGACGGACTCGACCACGAAAAAACCGGAAAGCAGCCCCCCGATGACGGCGATCTGTTGGGGACTTAATGCCGTTTGCGCGGAAGTCCGCAGAGGCTTTTTTTTCGTTGGAGCTATGCCTTTTCGCAGCGAATTTTTTTTCGAACGCCCCAATTCATCACCCCCGCCAGTGTCTGGTCTCCCTTTTACAGCATATAACGGCGGGAAGGATTTGGTGTATCGTTCCGAATTTCCGGGCACGGATATGAATATTTAGGCAGTTTGAGGCAAAACCGATATTATTCGTATAATGCGTCCCGAAGCTTGCTCGACATTCGCGATTCCTTCGAGGAGCTTTTCAAAATCGTTTTTCGCAGCGCATGGTTTTGGCGAACGAGCTCGTTTAAATCTTTCAGCATTTCTTCTATCAGCCCGGCAGCTTCCGGAAGCTGCCCCAGCTCCTTCGACAACGCCGATACCCGCTCCCGATAGTCCTCCAACTTTTCTTTCATCTGGCATTCCTCCGCAATCGATTGATTTCATCCCTAACCTTACCACTTCCTTCGGTGAAAACGCCAGCCTTTGCAAATGTCTATAGCCACCCATAACCAATTATGGTACTCTATAAAGGCCGCTATTTTTCGTGATTTTTCATCTTTAATCGATGAAATACCTGGTTTCAAGCGGGAAAGGAGCATAAAGGTGAGTAAAGGACGGATTACCGTAATCACGGGCCCCATGTTTAGCGAGAAGTCCGGCGAACTCATCCGCAGATGCCAAAAACTGGTTCAGTACGGACGGAAGAAGCTGGTTGCCTATAAACCGGCGGAGGATCAGCGTTACGCAAAGGACGAAATCGTCAGCCGGATCGGCTATAGACTGCCGGCCATCTCGATTCCAAGGCATTTGACGGACGAGCTTGTCGCCCGGATTTATAAAGAAACGGAAGACGCCGATGTAGTTGCGTTCGATGAAGTGCAGTTTTTCAACAAACCGATACTGAGACTTGTCGAAGAGCTGGCATACCGCGGAAAACATGTCATTGTGGACGGATTGAATATGGATTACAGAGGCAAGGAATTCGGTTATATCGGAGGGTTGCTGGCCATGGCCGACGACATACAGCAGCTGACCGCGTTCTGCGCCGTTTGCGGCAGCCCCGAGGCTGTGTTCACCCAGCGCATCGTCAACGGCAAGCCGGCGCCGCTCGGTTCGATCATTCTGATCGGCGATTCCGACGATTACGAGCCGCGTTGTCGAAACTGCTTCGTGCCTCCTCATAAAGTGCAATGAAGCAGGGAAGCTCTTCGCTTTTGAGGAGCTTTTTTCTTGTTCAGCCCGTTTTTTCGCCCGGGACATTGGAACCGTTGCAAGAAAGTGGGGATTGACAGTAGTTGAGGTTAAGCGTAAACTCGACATTTGTGAATGGTTAACCAACATTTTTCCAAAAAAGGGGAGGACACAGACATGAAAAAAATCTTTTCTTTGATCGCCGTCGCGGCTCTTTCCGCAACGGTGCTGGCCGCATGCGGCAATAACAACGATTCCGGCTCCGGCAGCGCAAGCGATTCTTCGTCTTCGGCAAGCGGCGACGTGAAGGAAATTACCGTAAACGCCAAAAGCTTCGAATTTTCTCCGAACGAAATCAAAGTGAAAAAAGGCGACAAAGTAAAAATCACGTTGAAAAACACCGATGGCGCACACGGACTTGAAATTCCGGAATTTAAAGTCAACCTGCAAAAAGACGGTTCTGCCGAATTTACCGCAGACAAAGCGGGCACATTCGACTTCGACTGCTCCGTTATGTGCGGTGCCGGTCATGGCGATATGAAAGGCAAACTGATCGTTGAATAATGGTCAACACGAAAAAAACCACCTTTAGCGGTGGTTTTTTTCATTTTTAATCTTCCCAGACGTCGTCCATCAATGTTTTGATTTCCTTCGTGCGTTTTTTTGTTAAAGACGGATTCGGAATCCATTTGCCGCCGTTCCACTCCACCACGTCGCCGCGTTTGGCGGATGCATCCACTTTCAATTTGGACACGGCTTCCACGTTTCCGTCGATTTCGATTTTGCAAAATTCACCTTCAAAACCTTCGATGATACCGATCGTTCCTTTCATATGTCCCGCTACCTTTCCGTGGAAATATGAATCGTGGTGCCGTCGGACGCGACTTCGATCGTCCCCTGCTTGTCGTTTCGATAGATTTCGACCCCCTGCTTCTGCAAACGGCTTAAAATCGCGCTTTTGGGATGGCCATAGGTATTGCCTTCTCCCACTTGAATGACGGCATATTTCGGGTTTACCTTTTTCAAAAAGTTCAACGTCGTCGAAGAGTTGGAGCCGTGATGGCCGACAAGCAGCACGTCCGCCCGCAAATCCGCTCCCGAAGCGATCATGTCCTTCTCGCTTTCTTTTTCCGCATCGCCGGTCAGAAGAAAGGAGTTGTGTCCGTAGGTGACCTTCACCACCGCGCTCATATTGTTCGAATCGTCGTAGCTGCGGGTCGGCGCCAGCATGTCCACGTGCACCTGTTCGTCGAGATCCCAGGATATGCCCGCTTTTGCCGTTTTGACCTTCAGCCCTTTCTTTTTGATGGATGTCAGCAGCGATTCGAACGTTTTCGTATTGGACTGGACTTTCGGCATGTAAATGGTTTCCACCGGAATCTGGTCGACCACTTTGTCGAGTCCGCCGATGTGGTCGGCATCCGGATGCGTTCCGATCACGACGTCCAGCTTGGAAATACGATACTTCTTCATATAATCCAGCATGACCTGTTCCTTGTCGTTGTTGCCCGCGTCAATCAGCATCGTTTTGCCTGAAGGCGTCACCAACAGCTGGGAAGCTCCTTGTCCGACATCCAAAAAATAAACCTTCAGCTTTTGCCCGTCCGTCGAAACCGAAGCGCCGGTATCCGGCAAGCCGACGGAGCATCCCGCGGATACGAGCAAAAAAATGCCGGCCAACATGGAAATGATTGCGTATGTAATTCTGGATGTTTTCATATAATTCCTTTCATGCCTTTAGGAGCCGTATTCCGGATACAGTTCGAAGCTTGCTTTGCCCGCCTGGAGCGTGCCGTTTGTGAACCTATAGGTCATCGTCAGATCGCCCACGAACTCCGCAGGCGAGATTTGCACCGCAGCCGTGGCGGTTAACGAGCCGTTGTCCACCGCATACTGCATGAAACTCCCGATTTGCGGACGCTCATTCAAATGATCCCGATCCGACAGCAAAGATGTATACGGCACATGGTAGCGCTGCCCTTGGACGTTCACGTCAAGCCCTTGAGCCGAAAAACTCCCGCCGAACTGCTTCGAAAACGCCGCATTGGCATCTTCAACCGGTATGATGTTACCTTCTGAATTATACACAACAACGTCAGACTGGTAAACTCCGGTACCGTAACCCGTGGTCAGAATGACGACGATTTCCTTCGTTCCATCCCCGTTTAGATCTGCCAGGATGATTTCGGGCGCATAGGTCGGATTCGTCACATTGTAACCGGGCATGCTGCGTTTAAACGCCGATGTTTCTATCATTAAATGGTCAAAAATATCTTCATTCGTCTCGGTTCCTGTAATATGTACGGACTTATCGTCGGATTCGGCAATCATGTCTTCGGTGGAGGGATGAGCCGAAACGGTCCGCTTATGCCCGATGTCCGCGCTTTCACGGCCCGAAATATCGGCCGGATCCGGTACATGATTCACTCCCCCGCCCTCCGCGAGTACTGCCTGATCATTGGCCGTGAACGCCGCCGCGGCGCTTGAATCCTTTTTTATTGCATTGTCTTTCGCAAAGGCCAATATTGAAGTCGCAGAACATATGGCGAAAACTGCGGCTGCCGCAATGATCCATTTTTTGCTCGTCAACGTGAAGCTCCTCTCTTTGGTTGCACAGCTTCATTGCAATGCCAGCATCTTACTTTCATATTATGTCTTTTTGAGGAGCTTGACCAGCCAAAAATTTGTAACCTTTGAATCACCTAAGGCATGCGCACCTGTGAAAATAGTCTTATTGTTGTTCTTCGTTTGGCGCCAAACTGCTCCGGATGGCTTCGAAATCAACCGGCTTGTAATCCCAATGCTCGACGCAGGCGTTGAAGTAATGCTTGCCTTCGTATTTTTGGCCGTGAATATGGCCGTGAACGTTGACATAAGGCATATGTTTGTTCATGTACATCGGTTCATGCGACAGAAGATAAAACCCTCCGTAAATAATCGGATATTCGCTGACCTCTTCAAACCCGGCATCAAGCCACCATGCCTTGCTGCGTCCGCGGTCATGGTTGCCCAAAACGAGAAACTTTTTGCCGTGAAGGCGCTGGACGATCGCTTTTGTTTTCTCTTTGTTGTAAAAAGAAAAATCGCCAAGATGAAATACCTTGTCCTCATTACTGACGACGGCATTCCACTGATTGATCATATATTCATCCATTTCTTCCGCGGTAGCAAAAGGCCTCGATTCGAAATCGATAATTTTTTGATGGCCAAAATGATGGTCCGAAATGACAAAAACGCGGCTCATGCTTGATCCCTCCTGATTCATTTCTTTACATAACATAGTTTTACCAGAAATATGCACAAACTGCCAATTAAACTAATGAAGCCGCCATACATTGGCGGCATCGTTTACGGATCGTGCGGCAGCAGCGGTTTGACATCATAAACGCCATCTCAAGTTAAGAACGCTCAGCCTAATAAGGTGGTTCTCAGGCCGAGCGTTTCTTTGTTTTATCGCCGATTAGCTTCTAATTTTTTCAGTATTTCTCTGCAATCGCCCCCAAAACCACGGCGCGGACGTAACTTTTGCCTTGTAAAGCCCGCAAGGTTTCCGGACTGCCCGTCACGACAACGCCGATAGGATGCACGTCGTCTTTTGCAGGCTCTTTTTTGGCGCCTCTTAATTGATTGAAAATTTGCGTGTATTCCCAATCATAGTTTCCGTTCTGCTTTAATCCTTCATTAACGTATTCGATAAATTTGCCTTCGTCATTTTCTCGAGTGTCCTCCGGATCGGCATAGGCCGCAAAGCCATATACGTTAGGACTGATGAGAGGCAGGGCCGGCGGGCCGTTCATAAATTTGATATATTCGGGCGTGTACGTATCTACCCAGAACCAACGGGCATGTACGCCGGAAGGGAGCATATCGCGGATTTCGTTTGCCGTGTAGGCATGATCGAGCGAAATGGCCATCTCCACCTTTTTCCCGGAATCGATCTGGTCCAGCTTGTTCAACTCGTTTAACAGATCGGGATAATGTACTTCCGGGTGAAAAAACATCAGTTCTCTCTGTCCGTTCATGACGTTATAAGGTCTTGCCATATTCAGTTTTTCCATATCCGGATCTTTCACGTTCAAAGGAGAATGTCCGCCAACAAATGGCCCATATTGGCCAAAAACGTTGTAATGAATTTTTTCCTCGTCCCACGGCAGCGGAATGCCTTCGATGATTTTATAAGTTCGATAGATCGCCGTTCCTCCCAACACGCTGTCAAGTGATTGGCTTTCGCCAAGAAGAACATTGGGAGACGAAATCAATTGATAATGGTAGAGATCCGAGAGTGCTTTATTCGCGCTGCGTGATAAAAGCATTTTGTCCGCAATGAGCAGCCCGACAATTACAACCATCGCACTCAAGACGGAAATGATAATATTTCGCAGCATCGACTTCCTTTTCGTTTTTTTCAAAAGATTTCGAAAATGCTGCACATTGTCCTGTTCCACAGCCTCAGAATAATCATTGCTCATCTTGTCGTTCTCCTTCATACATTTTTTTGAACATGTTTCGGGCCCGGTATAAATCGGTTTTGACCCGCTCGGTTTTTACGTTCAACAACCTGCTGATTTCGTCGTAGCTCAAACCCAAATCGTACTTCAGGATAAGCATCTGTTTGTACTTTTGCGGAATCCTGTTCAACAATTCCTTTACCCCCAGGCTTTTTTCCTTTTGCAAATAATGATCTTCCGGTGATGACTCATTCACGAATGATAAAAGCTCGATCGGTGCCGTTTTTCCTCGCCGGGTTTCCTTCCTGTACAGGTCATAATATTTATGCGTAGCGACTTTAAAAAGCCAGGACATGAACTTTGCCGGTTTGATGGAATCGATATGCGTTATGCCTTTGAGCAATGTGTCCTGCACGATTTCCTCCGCATCCGAAGGGTTTGCACCGATCCGCACCAAATAGTGTTTAATGACTTTGCCTCTGTGAAGCAGTTGTCTTATCAACTCGTCATCGATTATGATCCGCTCCTTTCCATTCTAATAACGATATGAAGCGGGGTTATGTATACAGGATCCTGAAAAATATAAAACGACCGTACGTCTACGCAGCTCGTCAAAGTTGATTTTAGGTTGAGATGACGCCCAAGGAAATTCTTCAGCATTCTATCACGATCAAGCAACCCCCGATATGTCATCAACTTCACCGGCATCTACGCCCACAATGGTAGGGGTCGCATCCAATCGAACAGTCTTATGGACAAATTGACATTTTTACTAGATCCACCGACCGCTTCATGCTACAAAAAACACAAAAAGACGCCCTTCCAAGAAGTCAGGCGTCTCTTTTAAATCTAAAATATAAGATTTCCGTAAAAAAATGGTATCCTCTTCTTTAGGTATCCTTTCAGCTCACCTTATGCTCGATCCGCAGTTTGTCGGCCACCATCGCGATGAATTCGCTGTTCGTCGGCTTGGACTTGCTGATATTGATCGTGTAGCCGAACAGATGGCTGATGGAGTCGATGTTGCCGCGCGTCCAGGCAACCTCAATTGCATGGCGAATGGCGCGTTCCACGCGGGAAGGCGTCGTTTTGAACTTTTCGGCGATGGCCGGATAAAGCGTTTTGGTGATGGCGCCCAAAATTTCGATGTTGTTGTACACCATTGTGATGGCTTCGCGCAAATATTGATATCCTTTAATATGCGCAGGCACGCCGATTTCATGTATGATGGACGTAATGTTCGCATCCAAATTTTTGCCTTTGGCCATCGGAACGACATTGGATTTGATGGTCGATGCCATGCTTACGTTGCCTGCCGTGACGCTTTGACCGCCGACAAGCTGACGAATGCGGCTCGCGAGCACCTCCATGTCAAACGGTTTAAGGATATAATACGATGCTCCAAGCTGCACGGCCCGCTGTGTGATGTTCTCTTGGCCGAAAGCAGTCAGCATAATGATCTTCGGCTGTGGAGACAAATTCATTTCACGCAAACGTTCTAGAACACCCAAGCCGTCCAGATGAGGCATGATAATATCCAATATGAGTACGTCCGGAATTTTCCGCGAATCACTGATCATATTCAGCACTTCCTCGCCATTATAAGCGATTCCAGTTACCATCATATCTTCTTGCTCCGTAATGTATTCCGCAAGCAAATTGGTGAATTCACGGTTGTCATCTGCCAACAAAACCTCGATTTTTTGCACTGGCTGCTTCCTCCTTAGAATCAATATCCAATTTTTTTTGTCTGAAATAGTTTTCGACATTGCCGATCAAATTCCTTCTGTCGAAAATTATTTTTGTTTATTTTTTTTTGGATTTGATTTATAATAAATATTTTTATTCAAAATCCACGCATTTTCTGCCAAAAACGACAAAAAATCTTAAGGCTAACTCGCCTTAAGATTCGTTGCATTCCTTTGAGGTATGACGCCGGAATCCTGCAGCATCCATTCGATGAAGCAGCCGTATCCCGACTTTGGATCATTGACGAACACGTGGGTTACCGCCCCGATCAGCTTTCCGTTCTGCACGATTGGGCTTCCGCTCATCCCCTGCACAATGCCGCCCGTTTTTTCGATAAGCCTTGGATCGGTGATGCGGATAACCAAACCTTTTGTGGCCGGTGTGTCCTGTTTTGCGACATGGACGATGTTCACCTTGAATTTTTCGACCTGCTGCCCGTCGACGACGGTTAAAATTTCGGCTGGCCCTTCTTTAACGTCCTGCGCAAATCCTACGGGTATACCTTCTTTATAAAGACTGTATTCGGGATTTTTGCTCATTTTTCCGAAAATGCCGAAATGCGTATTGCGTTCGATGTTCCCTAAAATTTTGCCATCCTTCAAAAAATGAGCTCTTTTTTCCCCCGGTTCCCCGTCTTGCGATTTGGAAATCGAGGTCACGCTGGACTGCAGGATTTGCCCGCTGCCAACCGTAATCGGCGTCTGCGTGTTCATATCGGTAATAACATGGCCCAATGCGCCGTAAACCCCTTGATCGGGAGCATAAAAAGTTAACGTGCCGACCCCCGCTGCGGAATCGCGGATATAAAGACCAAGCCTCCATTTTTGCTCGCTTTGGTCATACGCCGGGGTTAATTTCGTTTTCATGACCTTGTTCCCGCGCTTAAACGTAATCTCGAGAGGTTTTTTGCTGTTTCCCGCTTCCTCGACGACTTGAGCGACCTTGGAGATGTCTTTGAGCGGTTCGCCGTTAAAATGCGTCATCAAATCGCCGAGCTGAATTCCGGCATTCTCGCCTGGGGATTCTCTTGTTGTCGGATCCACGTGCACCAGATGATGCCCCACCACCAAAATGCCTGCCGACTTGACCTTTACGCCGATCGTTTGACCGCCGGGGATCACTTTGAGACCGGGTATGACGTGGACATTCACGGTTTTAAGCGGAATTTTGCCAAACAGCTTGAATGTTAATTTGGCGCTGCCGCTTTGTTGGGGCATCAGCTGAAGCGGATGCTGCGGAGAAACCTTAAGCGATGAAGAAGCGGATCCATTCAGGTGCAGCACTTCGGGACGATCCACCGTCGCTTGCGCCGCCACCGGCATCGCCAGTTGAATGGAGTTCGTGTCGCCGGCAAACATCCTAATCTCGCTGGGAATTGATGCAAAACTCTTGACAGGTGCGGTGGTGCTGAAAAAACACAGAAAGAAGACAATGAAAAGACCGAGCATTTTATTCCTGAGGCTGGAGTTCAATGGCTGTCACGCTCCCTTTTGCTTCTTTCGCTTGACGAAAAGGTGGTCGCCAATTGCGTACCTTTAAGATTACCCTGCCCCAAGGCTTTTATTACTGTCAATCATTACGCTGGTGCGGTTTTGACGGCTTTCCGCTCCTCCGCCAGCTTCAACATTTCTTGGGCATGGTGGAGCGTTTTTTCGGTAATTTCGACGCCGCCGAGCATGCGCGCAAGCTCTTCCACCCGACCCTGATCGGAAAGCTCCTCGACACGCGTCATCGTCCGTTCGCCTTCGATATGTTTTTCGATCAAATATTGATGATCCGCCATGCAGGCCACTTGCGGCAAATGCGTAATGGAAAATACCTGGCAGTTTTCTGCGAGCTTATCCAGTTTTTCGGCAATCGATTGGGCCGCCCTTCCGCTGACCCCCGTGTCCACTTCGTCAAAAATAAGCACCGGAATGCGGTCATGCCTGGCGAAAATGCTTTTCATGGCAAGCATCATCCGGGAAAGCTCGCCGCCGGAAGCGATTTTGCTCAGCGGGCGCAGCGGCTCGCCGGGGTTCGGGGAAATCATGAATTCGGCGGTATCGATTCCTTGCCGGGTCAATTTGATTTTCCGACCGTCCACTTCGGCTCCTTTCGGATCTTCGATCCGGTCAAAACGAACCTCCAGCGAAGTCCGCTCCATGTGAAGATCCTTCAGCTCCTTTTCAACCTGGCCGGCCAAGTCTGCGGCGCACATTTTGCGAGCCTCGCTGAGCTCCTGCGCAGCTTCGAGCAAGTCCGCAAGCAATTCGTCGCGGCGAGTTTTCAGCTGCTCCAAACGTTCATCCTTGTTTTCGAGCGCATTGGTTTCCTGCAATATATTGTTGTAATACGCGAGAATTTCATCGACGCTTTCCCCGTACTTTCGGCGCAAGGAAGCGATCAGATCCAATCTTTCTTCGACCTCGTCGAGGCGTTCCGGATTGAATTCGATGTCATCCCGGTAATTTCTGAGCTGAAAAGCAACATCCTCCAGCTGGTAATACGCCGATTGAAGCTGCTCCAAAATAGGTTTCAGTTCTTTTTCGTCATACTGTGCCACGTCTTCAAGACGGGTTACGGCCGTACTGATCGCTCCCAGTCCCTTTTCGCCGAAAACCAGGTCGTAAGCGCCCGAAACCGAATCCATCATTTTCTCGCTATGGGATAGCTTGACCCGTTCTTCCGTCAACCATTCATCCTCGCCGGATTTTAAGGAAGCGGCCGAAATTTCCTCCAGCTGAAAACGGTACAGATCCAGCATCTGGTACGTTTTCTGGCTGTTCAGCATCAGCTCTTTGTATTCCTTTTCGACGGCCGAAAAGGCTGCATACTGCTCCTGATACTTCCGCTTCACGGGACCGATGACGGCTTCGCCGTAAGTATCGAGAAGATGCAAGTGGCGATCGGACCGCATCAGGTTCTGATGCTCGTGCTGGCCGTGGATATTAATCAGCTGCTCCCCGATTTCCCGAAGCATCGTCAAGTTGACAAGCTGTCCGTTGATCCGGGCGGTGCTTTTTCCCTGCTGGTTCACCTCCCGGCGAATGATCAAGTGTTCCTCGGGATCGGCCTGAACGCCCATCTGCGCAAGCGACTCCCATACGGGATGATTGGGCTGAAGCTCGAAGCTGGCTTCAATTTCGGCTTTGTCGCAGCCGTACCGGATCAGTTCGGCCGAGCCCCGGCCGCCCGCAATCAAGCCCAGCGCATCGATAACAATCGATTTCCCTGCGCCCGTCTCCCCTGAAAGAACATGAAAACCCGCATGAAAAGATACGTCGACCGCTTCGATGACGGCCAAATTCCGAATGCTTAATGTCAGCAGCATGGATTAAAACACCCCCAAAATATTCCCCGAATCGCCTTACGAAATATAGCTCATGATCAACTCGACCAAGCTTTTGCTGTCCTCGTTGGTGCGGCAAATCATCAATATCGTGTCGTCGCCGCAAATGGTGCCCATGATCTGGTTCCATTCCATATTGTCGAGAAGGACTGCGATCGCATTCGCCGTGCCCGGCAAACATTTCATGACGACCAAATTGTTGGTGTAGTCGATATGGACGAAATTGTCCACGAGCGCCCGCTTCAGCTTTTGGATCGGATTGTAGCGCTGGTCCGTCGGGAGCGAATATTTGTATCTTCCGTCGTCCATCGGCACCTTGATCAAAAGCAGTTCCTTGATATCCCGCGATACCGTCGCCTGGGTCACTTGAAAACCTGCGGCCCGCAGCGCTTCGACCAGCTCGTCCTGGGTTTCGATGTCCTGTTGTGTAATGATTTCTCGGATCTTGATATGTCGTTGTCCTTTCATACATACCTCCTGGTAAATTGCTTCTATTTATTCATCATATCCATAAGCGTCCTCTTCATCCCAGTCAAAATGGATGCAGGCAACCTCGTCGTTGTCCACGTCTACGTACAACACGCCGCCGCAGCCCGGATAAAGCAGAAAATAAGGCAGCAGACGGTCCCGGATCGCACTTCCCGTCCAATCCATCGGCAGCCGGCTCCGGGCCACCTTGACCAGGTAAAGCACGTTCTCATCGTTTCTTGCAATAAAGTCGATAAACAATCGGCTGTGAAAATCTTCCCCGTCGACGTCAAACACCAATGGGATTTTGATCTTCCCGCCGAGCACCTCGTATCCCGCCTTCTCCAGCAAATCCACCGCCGGATGTTCGGGAATGTTCTCGTTTATGGGCATATCCGGCACGCGGACCGGCAGCGGCCTGAACAACCACGTTCTCAGCCCGTATGCGATCCAAACCAAAAGCAGCAATCCGATAAGAAGCATGACGAGCCAGTCCGCCCGTTCCTCCATTTCGATCACCTCAATGGTTCTATTCGCGGCAACCGGATGCAATTCCTTTAAAACATGCGTGCGAACCGCATAAATAATCAATTTCAAGTCCATTATATACCAAACATACGTTCTTCTCAATTTGCTTTTTCATAAAAAATCCGGGAACGAAAAGAAACCCATCACTTGGATGAGTTTCCCGTAAACGTGTTCGCGGCTTGTCCGACGATGTCATGAACGAGGGGCTGAAGCTCTGCTTCAAACTCTTCGGCCGACCTTGATTCCGCAAGGGCTTCCCGATCCGGCAAATGCCAGTGAGCCAAAAATTCGATGTTCCCTTCTCCCCCGGTAATCGGGGAATAGGTCAGTTCTTTCAATTCGAAACCGAGCTCATGGGCAAAGGTTAAAATGTTCATCAGCACTTCGCGGTGAACGGCGGGCTCGCGGACGACGCCCGATTTGCCTACCTTCTCCCTCCCGGCTTCAAACTGGGGTTTGATGAGCGCAGCGACGTCGCCCGGACGCTTGAGCAGCGCTTTTAACGGCGGCAAAATGATGCGCAGCGATATAAAGGACACATCGATGCTCGCAAAATCCGGCGCCGGCCCCTTCAAATCATCCGGCGTCATGTAACGGAAATTCGTTTTTTCCATTACGCAGACGCGATCGTCGTTGCGCAGGGACCAGTCGAGCTGGTTCGAACCGACGTCAATCGCATAGACGTATGCCGCGCCGTGCTGAAGGGCGCAATCCGTAAACCCGCCGGTGGAAGAACCGATATCCAGCATCACCCGGCCCTCCATGTCGAGTCCGAACGTCCGAATGGCTTTTTCGAGCTTTAATCCTCCGCGGCTTACATAAGGATGAACAGCTCCTTTAATGCGGATGACCGTATCCCTTGGAACCTTCATGCCCGCTTTTTCGATGCGTTCCTCGTTGGCAAGCACCAAGCCGGCCATAATGGCGGCTTTGGCTTTTTCGCGGCTGTCGTAAAATCCCTGCTCCACCAGCAGGACGTCAATCCGTTCTTTTGGCGAATTCATGCTTTTCTCCTGACTGTCTTCCGTCTATGAAGTATACCCGGTTTTGCCCATGCCGAAGGAATGCAAAGCCATCAGCTTCTTGACCTCGGCGCATACGCCTTCGACGGTCAATCCGGTTTCCTGGCGTTGTTCTTTGACGCTTCCATGTTCGATGAAGCGATCAGGGACTCCCATCAGAGATACCCTTGTGTCAAAAATATGCTTGGAAGCGTAAAATTCGAGAACGGCGCTGCCCAGGCTGCCCTTTTCGCTTGCTTCTTCCAGCACGATCATATTTGTATTGCTGTTGGCCAGCTCGATCAGCATATCTTCATCAAGCGGCTTAAGGAAACGCGCGTTGACGACGCGAAGCTGAATTCCTTCCCGCTTCAGCTGCTCGGCAGCCTCCAAAGCGACTTGAACCATCGGACCTGAGGCCAGCACGGCGTAACCTTCGCCTTCCCGGACCGTTTCCCAGGTACCGATCGGAATCGGCACCAGCTTCTCGTCAAGCGGAACGCCGAGCCCGTTAATGCGCGGGTAGCGGTAAGCGATCGGACCGTCGTCGTAATCGAGCGCCGTTTTCATCATATGCCGAAGTTCGTTTTCATCTTTCGGCATCATCAGCACGATATTTGGAATGTGCCGCAAAAACGCGACGTCGAACACGCCTTGATGCGTCTCGCCGTCCGCTCCGACGAATCCGGCCCGGTCGATGGCGAACATGACGTTGGCGTTTTGACGGCAAATGTCATGGACGATTTGGTCGTACGCGCGCTGCATGAACGTCGAATAAACGGCGAACACCGGCTTCATTCCTTCCATGGCGAGCGCGGCGCACATCGTAGCCGCATGCTGTTCGGCGATCCCGACGTCGATCATTCGGCTCGGGAATTTTTCGCTGAATTCGATCAGCCCGGAGCCTTTCGGCATCGCCGGGGTTACCGCGACGATCCGAGGATCCTTTTCGCCCAGCTCGATCAGCGTTTTGCCGAAGACGTCGGTGTACATCGGGTGACCGACGGATTTCAGCTCTTTGCCGGATTCGATTTTGTACGGTGAAATGCCGTGCCATTTATGGGAATCGGCTTCTGCAGGCTGGTAACCTTTGCCCTTCGTCGTCAACACGTGTACAAACACCGGTCCGCGCACGTTGTCGGCTTGTTTGAACGTTTCGATCAGCTTCTGAAGATCGTGCCCGTCGACCGGCCCGAGGTACGTCAATCCCAGCTCTTCGAACAGAACGCCCGGCACCATCATGTATTTCAGGCTTTCTTTCAGGCGGGAGCCCGTTTTCGCCAGCATGCTGCCGATGGCCGGAATTTTTTTGAGCAGCATTTCAAGCTCGTCTTTTGCACGCAAATAATGGCGGTCGGAGCGGATTTTGCTCAAGTAATTGTGCATGGCTCCGACATTCGGAGCGATGGACATCTCGTTGTCGTTCAGCACGACCATCAAATCCTTCTGCTCATGGCCGATATGGTTCAATGCCTCGAAAGCCATGCCGCCCGTCAAAGCCCCGTCCCCGATGACGGCGATAACCTTGTTCTTCTCGCCCTTAAAATCGCGGGCAAGCGCCATGCCCATCGCCGCGGACAACGAGGTGCTGCTGTGCCCGGCTTCCCATACGTCGTGCTCGCTTTCGTTGCGTTTTACGAACCCGCATAATCCTTTGTATTTGCGAAGCGTGTCAAACTGGTCCATTCGCCCGGTCAACATTTTATGGACGTAAGCCTGATGGCCGACGTCGAAAATGAATTTGTCACGTGGACTGTCGTAGCAGTAATGCAGGGCCAGCGTGAGCTCCACCACTCCCAGGTTTGAAGCCAGATGCCCTCCCGTTACCGACAGCTTTTCGATCAGAAATCGGCGGATTTCATCCGCAAGAAGGTCCAGTTCTTCAACCGATAGAGATTTGATTTGTTCTGGCTGATTAATATGTGGAAGCAGCACGCCAATCTCCCCGCTTTCCTCTATAGAATAAAATCAATTCTTCAAGTCCGGCTTCCATGCATAAAGCCTCTTTTCAATATATATGTTTAGCGCTTTCCTGGCGGAAGGCGATTCTTTTCGTCATTATATCACAAAACATGCTGCAATCCTAAAAGATTGCGGTTCAATGATCCCGGTTCATCAGATAGTCGGCGGCTTCCAGCAGGCGCGACGGATCGGGGAATCCGGCTCCAAGCACCGCCTCCTTCGCTTCGGCCGTAAGCCTTTCGACTTCGCTCCGGGAAGCGTCGAGCCCGATAAAATAGGGATATGTTACCTTTTCCTGCTTCATGTCGCTTTTCGTTTTTTTTCCGAGCTTTGCTTCGTCGCCGACGATATCGAGAATGTCGTCCTGGATTTGGAACGCCAGGCCAAGCTTTTGCCCAAACGCGCGCAGCGCCTCCAGCTGGGCTTCTTCCGCCCCGGCAATCCGTCCTCCGGCAAGCAGCGAAAACGTAATCAGGTCGCTTGTTTTATGGAGATGGATATATTCGAGCTGGGACAATTCCGTCAATCCCTGCTCCCCTTCCATATCGGCCGCCTGGCCGCCGACCATGCCTTTCGGTCCTGCCATCTCCGACAAATCCATCGTCATTTGAACCACCCGTTCGGCCGGAACGCCGTGAAGGGGAGCCAAACGGCCCACCAAATAAAAGGCATGGGTAAGGAGCCCGTCGCCAGCCAAAATGGCCGTCGCTTCCCCGAATACCTTATGGTTCGTCAGTTTGCCCCGCCGGTAATCGTCATTATCCATGGCAGGCAGGTCGTCATGGATCAAGGAGTAGGTATGTACCATCTCTACCGCGCACGCTGCATCAAGCGCCGCATCCGTATTGCCCTCCAGCGCTTCGCAGGCGGCGATCACAAGCAACGGCCGCATCCGTTTTCCGCCGGCCATCAATGAGTAAAGCATCGCCTCCCGGAGCGAGGACGGAATCCGCCACGCTGCCGGAAGGCTCTCCTCCAGTCTGTTCGTGACCCGCTCGATGATGTTTTGATGATATTCCCTGAAGGAGATGCGGTTACTCAAGCGCGTCACCGCCATCCGGATCAAGCGGACTGCCGAAAGGCTTTTTGCGCAATTCGCCGTTTTCTTCCACGATCATTTCGATTTTCCGTTCCACTTGCTCCAGCTTCTGGCTGCAAAGCTGCGATAGTTTCATTCCCTGCTGGAACAACTCGATCGCTTTTTCCAAAGGCACGTCCCCGTGCTCGAGCTCTCCGACGATGTCCTCGAGCTGAACCATGGCATCTTCGAATTTCAATTCATTTTCCTTTTCCGTCAATTTGCCCATCCTCCTTCATTCCCCATACCTGGCATGAAAGTTGACCGTCGCTTACTTTGATCTGGACCACATCCCCAGGCTGTACGTCGTTAATCGATTTGATGAGATGCTGCTCCCGCTCGTCGTATACGAGGCTGTAACCCCTGGCCATCACTTTGAGCGGGCTTAAAGCGTCAAGATGGCGAACCGACTCCCGAAGCTGCGATTGTTTGTTTTTCAGGACGGATTGCATGAGCGCCACCAGCTGCTTGCGGCCGATCTCGCTCCGCTGTTTGGCATAGGACAGCTGCTCTTGCGGATGGAACCGCATCAGGCTGTGATGGATACGCATCCTCTTTTCCTTGCTCTGATTCACCTTCGCGCGCATGCTTGCGTTCAAACGCATGTTCAGCATGTCGAGGCGTTCGGCATGCTGAAGCAAATACCTCCGGGGATGCATAAGCGCCGGCGATCGCTGCAGCGAAGCAAGCTGCTGACGGCTGCGCTTGACCCGGTCAAGCAGCAAACCTCTGAGCAGCCGCTCAAGCTGCCTCAAACGCTCGTTCAGCTCGGCGGCATGGGGAACCGCCAGCTCGGCGGCCGCGGTCGGCGTCGCCGCCCTCAGATCGGCCGCAAAGTCGGCGATCGTAAAATCCGTTTCATGGCCTACGGCGGAGATGACAGGAATGTTGGACTCGCGGATCGCCCGCGCCACCGGCTCCTCGTTAAACGCCCACAATTCCTCCAGCGAACCGCCGCCGCGGCCGACGATCAGCACGTCCGCCTCGTCCATGCCGTTCATGTCGCGGATGGCGCGCACGATCGAAGCAGCCGCGCCTTTCCCCTGTACCAGGACCGGATACAAAACCACCCTTGCTTGAGGATAACGCCGGCCGAGCGTAATCATAATATCCCGCACTGCCGCGCCCGTCGGCGAAGTAATGACGCCGATCGTTTCCGGAAATTCGGGAATCGGCCGCTTGCGTTCGGCGGCAAACAAGCCTTCCTCCTCCAGCTTTTGTTTCAGCTGCTCAAACGCCAAATACAAGCTGCCGATGCCGTCCGGCTGCATATGCGTCGCGTAAAACTGGTATTGCCCGTCCCGTTCGTACACCGTTACGTTGCCTCGGGCAATAACCTTGGCGCCCTCCTTCGGCTTGAACGGCAGCCGCTGGTTGTGGGAAGCAAACATGATGGCGCGAATCCGGCTCCCCTCATCCTTCAAGGTGAAATACATGTGCCCGCTCGAATGATGCGTGAAGTTCGATATTTCGCCCCGAATCCATACATCCGACAATAGCCGGTCCGAATCGAGTTTCATCCGGATATACCGGTTCAAATCCTTGATCGATAAAATACGCTGCGGTTCCATCGCAGAACCCCTCTCTTACGAAAGCCCGTGATGACGTTTCGCCGCAATGAGCGTATTTTGCATCAACATCGTAATGGTCATCGGTCCGACGCCTCCGGGCACGGGCGTAATCGGGCCGCACACTTCCTTCACGCTGTCAAAATCGACGTCCCCCGCCAGCTTGCCGTTCTCCAGCCGGTTCATGCCGACGTCGATCACGACTGCGCCGGGTTTGACGTAGCTCGCATCGATGAAATTCGCCCGGCCGATCGCGACGACAAGCACATCCGCCTGGCGGGCGATCTCGGCCATGTTTTCCGTGCGGGAATGGCACATCGTGACGGTTGCGTTTTCCCGCTGAAGGAGAAGGGATACCGGTTTGCCGACGATGTTGCTCCGGCCGATGACGACGGCATGTTTTCCGGACAACGAAATCCCCGCCCGTTTGATCAATTCGATGACCCCTGCCGGCGTGCATGGGAGCAGGCTGTCGTCGCCGATGACGAGGTTCCCGACATTGACCGGATGGAATCCGTCGACGTCTTTGCCGACGGCAATCGCATTGATGACCGCCTTCTCGTCGATATGTCCCGGCAGAGGCAGCTGGACCAATATGCCGTCGATCGCTTCCTTGCGGTTCAGCTCATCGACCAAAGCAAGCAGCTGCGCTTGCGATGTTTCGGCGGGCAGGCGGTGAACCTCGGAGTAAAACCCTAAATCATGGCATGCTTTTTCCTTGTTGCGGACGTACACCTGGGACGCCGGATCCTCCCCGACCAACACGACCGCAAGTCCCGGAACGACGCCTTTGGCCGCCAATTCCTTCACTTCGCCGGCAATCCGGCCGCGAATGTCTTCGGATACCTGTTTACCGCTAATAATGGTTGCCGTCATTCTACTCTCTCCCCCGTATTTGGATTATCTATGGACAAGTAGGCCAGCCTCCGACAAACAAAAAGCCGGGGCTTACGAAAGTCCGTTTTTCAGCTTGTCCACTTCGCGAATCATGTTCCCCAGAACGCCGTTAACGAATTTGCCCGATTCTTCGGTCCCAAAATGCTTGGACAGCTCGATCGCTTCGTTGACCGCAACCTTGGCCGGAACGTCGTCCGAGTAAAGCAGCTCGTAAGCGGCCAAACGCAAAATTTGGCGGTCGACCCGCGACAGGCGGCTGATCTGCCAGCCCTTCAAATAATTTTCCAGCAAGCCGTCGATGGCTTGCTTATGGCTCCAAATGCCGTTGACCAGATCCAGCACGTACGCTTTTAATTCGATCTCGTTGGTAATGACGCGTTCCGTATCGTTTTCCTCGGCGGCTTCGTCCAGCAGCATGTTGACCGCTTCTTCGCTGCCTACCTCGTTCATTTCCATTTGATACAGACTTTGCACGACGATTTCCCTTGCCAAACGTCTTTTCATTATGTTCCTCCTGAACCTGTCATGTGTAGCTCTTACATATATTATGGGTTACTGTATAAGGATTGTTGCAATTTGTTTTGCGCATAGGTTTTCTTCCGCAAAAAACCGCGATACCTTTCACCAGAAAATGGGCATTATGCAGCTGCAGCTCTTTTTTCCGGAGAAAGCATATCACGGTTCATTTAAAAGGGCGCCAGCGCTCGGAAAGCCATTTCCTGATCTCGTCCCAGCGAAAAAAAGACTCTACATGCAAGTCTTTCCGCTTGCCGGCCGTATATCCTATAAACACAACCAATGCAAAGAACAACATATCCCAAAATCCCGCAATCAAGTAAATCAAACCAAAAAAGATGCCGCCGGCGATGCCGGTAATCCGTCCTCTGTGACTCTCCCATATTTCCTTCCAGAATGCCATGGAAGATCACCTCTATTCCACTCTGCTCTTCACGGTCGTCGACTGGGCGACGTTCGCGATATATACGGCCACGTTCGACACCGGAATGCCCGTCGTTTCCTGAAGATAGTCATGAACCTGCTTCTGAATGTCCGTCGTCATGGACGGAATCGAAACGTCGCCTTCCACGACGGCCCGGATCATGATCTCAAGCCCGGCCTCGGTTACGCGGATCCGCGCCTTCAAATCTTTGGCCCCGCGGATGCGCGCTGCCGCCTTAAGGCACAAATTCTCGATCGTTTCGACCGAAATTTGAATGTCGCCGTATTCGGTACGCTGGTCGATCGAAGGGATCTGCGAACGATCGCGCCGGATCGAAATATAGAAAAAACGGACGCTCAGCAAAAACAAGACGGCCGCGATGACCAGCAGCGTTATTTGCAGCGTAGCCGCATCGAGATATTCTCCCAAGCCTGGCACCAAATCGCTTAACCGGAGGATGGCAAATACGCTTATGATTCCGATGCTCAAGCTGTAAATAAAGAGCAAAAATCTATCCAGTATTTTAGCCACGAACAGCGCAGCCTCCTTAAATTAGAGTAAACCCTCGACAATTGTCGGGGGTTACGTGCAGGGAATGAACCCGGGGCTCATTCTCCCCCGGCTCATTCCTTCAGTTCATTGTTATTTCACGCGCTGCTGCGTCAAATCGATGTCTTCCGTTCTTTCGGCGCTTTTGAAGTGAACGTCATGGATATGCACGTTGACTTCAACCACGTTCAGGCCGGTCATCATTTCGATCGATCTTTTGACGTTGCGCTGAATTTCGGTCGCCACTTGCGGAAGCCGGTTCCCGTATTCAATAATGACGGAGACGTCCACCGCCGCTTCGCGCTGGCCGACTTCAACCTTGACGCCTTTGGACAGGTTTTTGCGGCCAAGCAGTTCGGCGATGCCTCCGGCAAACCCGCCGCTCATGCCGGCCACGCCTTTAACCTCTACCGTCGCCAGGCCCGCGATCACTTCGATCACTTCGGGCGCGATCTGTATTTCGCCGATTTCCGTGCGTTCAAACTCATTCGGTTCCGTGCTCATTCTGGCTTAACACACCTTTCAGATAAGATGGATAAGAAGCACACCTTGGAGGACGCTGCACAATCACTCATAATATATCATTTACGGCGGATCGTGACAAACGTTCCGGGCGGCTTATATCTCGTTTTCCTCTAAAAATTTGATATCGAAATCGCCTTTGTTGAAGGTCGGATGTTCCAAAAGCTTCAGATGGAAAGGAATCGTCGTATGGATGCCTTCAACGGCAAACTCGGACAACGCCCGTTTCATCTTGGCAATCGCCTCTTCGCGCGTCGGAGCCCATACGATCAGCTTGGCGATCATCGAATCATAAAACGGAGGAATGGAATAACCCTGATAGGCGGCGCTGTCCACCCGTACGCCCGGACCTCCCGGAGGCAGATAAAACTGGATTTTCCCCGGCGCAGGCATGAAGTTGCGATCCGGATCCTCGGCGTTGATGCGGCATTCGATGGAGCTGCCGCTGATGACGACGTCGTCTTGGGCGAACGAAAGCGGGTTGCCTTCGGCGACCGAAATCATTTCCTTGATCAAATCGATGCCCGTAACCATCTCCGTTACCGGATGCTCAACCTGAATGCGCGTATTCATTTCCATAAAGTAAAATTGCCCGTCCGGTCCGAGCAGGAATTCCAACGTGCCGGCCCCGGAATAGTTTACGGCTTTGGCTGCGCGCACCGCCGCTTGGCCCATGCGCTCCCGGACTTCCGGAGAAAGCACCGGGCACGGGGATTCTTCGACGAGCTTTTGTCTGCGGCGCTGCACGGAGCAGTCGCGTTCGCCCAGATGCACGGCATTGCCGTGATTGTCGGCCATGATCTGGATTTCGACGTGCTTCATGCCGGTCAGAAATTTTTCTAGATAAACGCCAGCATTGCCGAAAGCTTTTTGCGCTTCCTGCTGGGCTGCCGTAATTTGCTTAACTAGTGCTTCTTCGTCTTCCGCGATGCGGATGCCTTTGCCTCCGCCTCCCGCGGTTGCCTTGATGATGAGCGGATAACCGATGTCTCTGCCGATCATGACGGCTTCTTCGATGTTTTCCACCAAACCGTCCGAGCCGGGAATGACCGGCACGCCGGCCGCTTTCATCGTCTGCTTCGCGACCGATTTGTCGCCCATCTTGTTGATGGCGTCCGCGGACGGACCGATAAACGTGATGTTGCAGGATTCGCATATTTCGGCGAAGTCGGCGTTTTCGGCCAGAAAACCGTAGCCGGGATGAATCGCGTCGCATTCCGTGGACGTCGCGACGCTCATAATGTTCGTGATGTTCAAATAGCTGTCTTTGGACAACGTCGGCCCGATGCAATAAGCTTCGTCCGCCAAACGGACATGGAGCGCATCCTTGTCCGCTTCGGAATAGACCGCAACCGTCGAAATGCCCAGCTCCCGGCAAGCCCGGATGATACGGACGGCGATTTCGCCGCGGTTGGCAATCAGGATTTTATGGAATTTCATGCAGGTAACCTCCCTTTCGAAATGCGGCGTTATTCCGTTTTCACCAGAAACAGAGGTTGTCCGTATTCAACCAATTGTCCGTTTTCCACAAGGATTTCGACGATTTCGCCTTTCACTTCGGCTTCCAGCTCGTTCATCAGCTTCATCGCTTCAAGGATGCACACGGTCGTTTTTTCGTTCACCTTGTCGCCGACGTTAACGAACGGCCCTGCTTCCGGAGACGGGGATCTGTAGAAGGTGCCGACCATCGGGGACACGATCTTATGTAAGTTGGGATCGGCCGCTTTCGTTTCGGCGGCAGGCTGTTGGGCTGTTTCGGCAGCCGCCTGCAGGTTTTGGATTTGCGGAGCCGCTTGCTGGGGAACCTGAACGTATTGCGCTGGCACGGACGGCGCCGCAACAACCTCGGTTTTGTTCGCCTTGCGGATCGTCAGGTGGGTTCCTTCCAATTCGATATCCAGTTCATGCACGGAGGTCTGATCGACCAATTGTATCAACTCTTTAATCTCGCTTAACTTCAACATGTACAATTCACTCCTTCAAGGGAAGCTGCAAAGCGCTTCCGGACATACATACACATAACGATAAGTATTATATCATAAACAAGCAAAATGGAAAGAGTCCGAGGGAATCCCGGACTCTTTCGACATTTTCCGTGCCTGCCGCATCTTAAGGCGCCATATATTGAACGCTGACTTTATCCTGGGTTACGTTCAGCTCTTTCATCACCAGTTCAACGATGCTGACGGCCTGCTTCACGTCCGGTTTGTCGCTGAGGACAAGCACTTGGTATTTGTCGTTTTCTTCTTTAACGAAAGCGTTGGCGAAGGAGTATTTATGCTCCAGTTCTTCTTCGATACCTGTGATTTTCGATTCTTTTGTATCCAGCGCCGTCAGTTCGTCATAGGCTTTCGCGGTTTCCGAAGGCTTCTTGCTCATATCGTTCATGGCCGCCATCAGCTCGTTGTATTTCGTCTGGTTTTTTTGCTCCCGCTGCATTAAATAGGACTCGATTTGGCTTGCGCCGGAGCTTTTTTGCGCGGCCACTTCTTTCAGCACGTCGTCGTCGCTTTTTCCGGCTTTGGCGTTTTTCCCGCTGCCCGTATTGCCTGCCGCTGCCGTTTTATCCGAGGACGTATCTTTTGCAGCGGTATCCTTGCCGTCCGTTTTTGCGGCGGCTTCATCCGTTTTGTCTTTCGACGTATCCTTTGCCGTATCCTTGGACGTATCTTTCGCCGTGCCCTTGGAAGCGTCTTCGCCGCTTGCGCCGGTTTTAGGTGCGGCGGCGTTTTCGTTGACCTTACCGTCGGTAATCACTTCGGTGATGCCGACTCCGTTTTCCGTCGTCTTGGATGCGGTGTCCTTGGAAGACGTCTTGTCACTGTTGACCTGCTGGCTGTCTGCGACCGGCGTTTTCGGTGTTTTCGTCGATCCTGAGTCCTCCGTAAACAGGTAGTAAGCGGATAATACGACCATCAGGCTCAGCATGGATACTAACCAAATCGTTTGTCTTTTACTGTTCATTCGTTAAATCCTCCTCAATTTAAACTCATTATTTAAAAATGCTGCCTACCCCTGTTTGCGCGGCACGACCGAGATCCGGTATTCCGGCACGTTCAGCCCCTTCTCGACCGCATCGACGATCAACTGCTTGACGACTTCGTTTTCGGCGCCTTTGGCGACGACCAGAACGCCTCGGATTTGCGGTTTTACCCTTTTCGTCACGATCGGGGCCTGGGTGCCCGACTGCTCGTATGTAACCACTTCTCCGTCCCGCGTATATTGCGTCGTGCGGCGCTTGCCCCCGTTGGCGTCGTTTTCGTCCGACTGCTGCTGCGAGTCCTTCATGTTTTTCTGGTATACGACCTCATCGGTGGAGTCCACGTTCACCATCACGTCTACCGTGCCGACCCCGACGATTTTTTCGAGAATTTCCTTCATCTTGTTTTCGGCGTCTTCTTCGATGCTCGCGAAGGCGTTTCGATCCCCGCCGGAATCCTGCGCGGATTCTTTGACGGTCGCCTGTGTCGGAGGTTCCCGGCCGATGTTTTCGTTATCCAGCTTCTTGACGTTGACGAAGGAGTTGAAGAGGATGATGGCGACCCCGATCAGTCCGACGATAATCAGCCAACGGAAGGTGTTGATCCTGCCGCCGCTTCCCTGCCCGCCGCCACCGATCCACTGCTCCAGCTTCTTGAACCATTTCCCCACTTTTGTTCACCTCTTTTATCTCGTTTCATAGCTTCCGATTTTCGGACGCGCCGTCCCGGACGACCACGATATCCGGCTCGATCCCCCATTCGGTTCCGAGCATTTTCCTGATGGCTTCGGCTTTGTCCGCCCCGCTGCCGCTTGCTTTGGCGCCCGCGTTGTCCGGGTCGTCGTCAGCGTTCGGCTGTTGTTCCTTAGCTGGACCACCGCCGACGTCGACTTGAACGGGCATTACCGGTTCGATCCTGATTTCGCCTGATGACAGCGGATTTTCGGCTTCTTGCTTGGGCGCCTCTTCCTTCGCCTTCAGCGTAACCGTCACGCCTTTAATGTAAGGCTGCTCGGACTTTGCATCCCCGCCCATGCCCTCGGGCATCGCCAGGACCACCGCCACTTCGGCCCGTTCACCGCTCTCCTTGCGGATCTGGTCTTTCATTTGCGCGGCGACTTCGCGGGCAGCCCATTCGAGCGACTGCTTTTGCTGCCGGGTTTGCAGCTGTTTCGCCTCGTTCATGATTTGCTGCAGGCTGCCCTTCCCTCCGGCTTCGTACGTCTGGTCCATGGCGTTGAACACTGCCGCGATTTTGACTTCGGCCGCATCCGTCAATATTTTGATCAGCGGCCCAAGCAGCGTGAGCAGAATCAACAGGCTCAATACCAGCTTCACGTAACGCTCCATGGAGCGGCTCGGAAGGATGAGATCCACGAAGGAGGCCAGCAGCACCACCATAATAACTTCCTTCAGCCAACTGCTCAGCCAGGCCATCTTACGCCTCCTTCCTTACCTCATCATGACGGTGACATTCCCCGCCGTAAGCATGATCGTGATCGCGAGGAAAAACATCAGCCCGACCACCGCCAGCGCGGCAAAAACGTACAGCATGCTTTTCCCGATCGTTTCGAGGCAGGTGGTGATCGGCGATTCTCCCAGCGGCTGCATGACGGCGGCGGAAACGTTGTAGATCAAAGCGAGCACCAATATTTTGATCGCCGGAAAGGCGCATAGGAACAGGATGATGATGACGCCGACCAGGCCGATGGAGTTTTTGATGAGCAGCGACGCCGAGATGACGGTGTCGGTGGCGTCGGCGAACATTTTCCCTACCACCGGGATGAAGCTGCCGGATACGTATTTGGCGGCGCGGATCGTGACTCCGTCCGTGACTGAGCTGGTGATGCCCTGAACCGAAATGACGCCCAAAAAGATCGTTAGCAGCACTCCCAAAAACCCCACGCTGATGTTGCGAAGCAGATTGGCCAGCTGCGTCAGCTTGTATTTGTCGGAAAGGGAGCTGACCAGGTGAAGCACCGCCGAAAAGAAAAGGAGCGGAAAGATAAGCGTGTGAATGAGCGTTCCGACGGTGTTGATCATAAAAATGATGAGCGGATGCGTGACCGAGACTGTAACGACGTTCCCCATCGATGCGAGAAGAGCGAACAGCAGCGGCACCATGGCCATCATAAAATCGATCATGCGGTCGATCGCTTCCTTGGCGTAACCGATCGCGACGTTGAAGCTGTTGATCGCCAGGACGATGATTACCATGTAGCACAAGGCGTAGGCCACCTTGCTGACCGTTTTTCGTTCGAATGCCGATTGCAGCGTCTCCAGAATCATGCTCATGATGCTGAGCATGACGATGGATACGAGCAGCTTCCCGTTGTAAAGCACCTCATGCCACATGAAGGCGCCGAGCGCCGCCAAAACGCTTTTAACGCTGAAGCTTTCCCCTCCGGGAAGCAGTATATCCATAAAGGAAGGCACTTTCTGATCCGGGAAAAAACCGCCGTAATCCTTCATCAGGCTTTCCCAGTAAGATTCGACCTGGTCCTTCGGCAGCGATTCCGCCTGCTGCTTGACCCACTCGTCGGCCGGAGAAGCGGCGAAAACCCGGGTCGTGCCCACCAGCAAAAACAATATGAAAAAGATGATCAAATGCCGTTTATCCCGCCGCTGGTTTAAAAGCATGGGTATTCCCACTTTCTTCTACGAAGGCAGCAATTTCAGCACGGTTTCGATGATGATGCCGATGATCGGTACGGAAAGCACCATGATCAGCATTTTGCCTGCCAGTTCGATTTTTGAGGCGATATTCTCCTGCCCGGCGTCCCGTACGACCTGCGCCCCGAATTCGGCGATATAGGCGATGCCGATGATTTTCAGGATCGTTTTCAGATAGATCAGTTCGACGCCGGAGGATTTGGCCATCCGCTCCAGCTCCATGACGACGGTGCTGATTTTACCCATCAGGAACATGAAGATCAGCACGCCGGTCGCGGCGGCCAGCAGAAAAGCGAACATCGGCTTTTGCTCTTTAACGATCAGGATCAGAATTGTAGCTATGAGTCCAAGACCCACCACCTGTATGATTTCCATAAGCAACCCCTAATGGAACAGAAAAATGGTTTTGATCTCCTGCAGCAGGTTATCGAGCAGCCGGACGACCATGAACAGCACCACGACAAAGCCGATGACCGTCACCCAATGAGCCATATCCTCTTTTCCCATTTGCTTGAGCACCGTGTGAATCATCGCTATGATGATGCCGATTCCCGCAATCTGGAAAATTGCGTTCACTTCCAAGTTCATTCCCTGGCACCTCGCTAAAAGATCAAAATGACGATCAATGCTCCAATCAATAGCCCGAGACTTCTGCTGATCTTTTCGTATTTGGCCTGCTCGTCCCTTGCCAATGCTTCTTCATGCTTTAGCTGCTGGGCCGCCAAGGCAATGTGCTTGATTTGGTCCTGCCTGTCGCTTGTCCCTAGCGTAAAGCTGAGCTGATGGAGAATGTCCCGTTCCGGCGTTTTCATCGCGGTCCGCTTCCAGTTGTCGCTTATGGAGCGCTGGATGCTTTCCTGCGCCGTCATCCCGTTTCCCGACGCCATATGGTTCGCCGCGGTTTTGAAGATGCTCCGCAGCGGTTCCCCGAGCTGTTCGGCCAATCTGCGGAAGGCATCCGGAAGCGGCGTAAAACCGTAAGAGATTTCGGTTTCGAGCCTCTGCATCGCCAGGATGAGCTCTCGGATTTGCTTCGGCCTTGCCGCAAACCGTGCCGCCTGGTGGAAGCCGGCCAGCGTGCCGGAGAGCAGGATGAGCACCGCCCCGAAAAGCTTAAGCATGATGCGCTTCCCCCTTTGCGTGAAGCTGCAGGATGCGCATCTGGCGGTCCATGAGCCGGAAGGCGGTTTTGCCGCGGCTGCGGTGCAGCAAAACGTAGATTTCGAACATCCGGTTGTCCATGAGCCGCTTCATCGCCGGGCGGTTTTGCAGTTCCTCCGGGCCGCTGCCGTGGGCCGATGCGATGACGGAAATGCCGGCATGCAGCGCCTCGGTCACAGCCTCCGCATCTTCTTCCCTGCCGATCTCGTCCACGATGAGAACATCCGGCGACATCGACCGGATCATCATCATCATGCCTTCGGCTTTCGGGCAAGCATCCATGACGTCCGTTCGCGGCCCGACGTCGAAACTTGGCACGCCGGCTAAGCTGCCGGCAATTTCCGAACGCTCGTCGATGATGCCTACCTTCATGCCCGTGGTTTTCACGGGCGGAGATCCGAAGCAGCCGGAGCTGATTTGCCTGGCCAAATCCCTAAGAAGCGTCGTTTTGCCGTGCTGCGGCGGGGAAAGGATCAGCGCATGTTTCATTCTACGTTCCCTTTCGTCGTACAGGTACGGCAGGACGGCGCTCGCAGCCCCGGGCACCTCCCGGGCGATCCGGACGTTGAATCCGCTGATGTCCCGGATATGCTCCACCTTTCCTCCGGATAACACGGTTCTGCCGGCAAGCCCGATGCGGTGTCCACCCGGAACTGTAATGAAACCTTTCCTCAGCTCTTCTTCCAGGGTGTACAAGGAATGGTTGCTGATCAGATCGAGAAACCTGCGGCTGTCGTCGCGGCTAGGCCTGTACGCCTTGTCCTCGTCCAAGGTGAGGTGTCCTAACCCGGTGACGAAGCGGTGCCCTCCCGATTCATTCACTTCCAGCGGCCTGCCTTCACGGATGCGTATTTCTTCCAGCCTTCCGAGGAGTTCCCGGGGCAATTCAAGCAAAATGGACCTGATCCGGTCGGGAAACAGTTCTAGCCAGTTTGGATTCGTAATACGACCACCCCCAAGCTGTCCTTCTCTTAAGTCGTCGGATTGTTTCGTTTATAGACTAGTAGATGTTTTTATACCACATGTTTATGCTTGTACTTCAAAATTATGCCGGCCGAATCTATCATTTTTTTAAAATTCCGATTAAGAGACAGGATACCCCGACGAAGACCCAGACGATCTTTCCCCACGAGAGCTTGTCGGCCATCCCGATCAACCCGATGGACGTCGTTAAAATAAGCACGGTCGGTCCTACGAGGGCCAGGAGCGAATTGACCGCCAGCGCTTTGTCGATTTGAGCGAGCCTCAGCATGACCAAGGCCGCGGCAATTTCGATGCCGCCGGAAATCATGCGCAGCGTAGCCATACTTAACACGAACTTGTCCAATCCAAAAAACCTCCTTCGATAGAAATGTTCATCTTTTATATGGATATGCCGCACTCTCTTTTTTTAGTTATCTTTTAGGAGGAAACCGTTCGGAACATTTCCATGCCTCCTGCATATATTAGCTTTAAAGTTACAATTCTCTGCCGGATCCCCATGCTGATAGAGAATTGCGCACATAAAGTGAAGGGCTTAAGGAGGATTTTACCCATGCGGGTGGATGTGATTTCCAATGTGGACGATATCAGATCGGAGGATTTTATACAGAAAAGCGCCGCCGTCATCGACGTGCTGCGTGCGACGAGCACGATGATCACGGCGTTAGCCCAGGGCGCTTGCGGCCTGCTTCCCGTAGAAACCGTCCCCCAAGCCCAGAGTAAGCGAAGCGAACATACCTTTGTCGGCGGTGAACGCTACTACAAGAAAATTCCCGGTTTTCAAGCAGGAAACTCCCCCCATGATTACATGACGGATGAAATTGCGGGCAAGCTTGTCGTGCTGACGACCTCCAACGGAACAAGGGGGCTTCTCAAATCGCAGCGGGCTGCCAAGCTCCTTGCCGCTTCGTTTATGAACGGCACGGCGGTCGCCTCGGCGCTGGCGTCTTTTGAACGGGACGTCATTCTGTTATGCGCGGGCTGCCGGAACGAATTTTCGCTGGAAGACGGCCTATGCGCCGGCATGATCATCGATGCGATGGAATCCATGCTGGATCAGCCTTTGCGGCTGAACGACCTGGGATTTGCTATGAAGCTCGCCTACAGGCAATGCCGCGGCAATCTGTACAAGACCGTCATGGAGGGGGCGTCGGCCAAACAGCTGGTCAAGCTGGGGTACGCCCATGATGTGGAGTACTGCACCGGGATCGACACGGTGCCTGTTGTCCCCATCGCCAAACAGGATTTCATCCTGGTGCCGCTCTACTGACCCCTATGGCGTCCCGCCTGACCCGGGAAAACGAACCAAACATGCGAAAAGGCCTGAAGCGTAAGCTTCAGGCCTTTTCTTTATCTTCATTATTATAATATGCGGTGTAAAAATGCTAGCGTCTTACCTGCGGTCCCCCGACGAACACCTGCGCATCGGTATCGAGATTGTAAGCCGTATGAAGCGCGCGAACCACTTGCTCCAGATTGCCGTTTTCGATGACGCAGGACGTTTTGATTTCCGATGTGCTGACCATCTTGATGCTGACGCCTTGCTTCGAAATGACGTCGAACATTTGCGCGGCAACGCCCGGATGGCTGATCATCCCGGCGCCGACGATCGATACTTTCACCAGGTCGCGTTCGGAAGTGACGTCGCGGTACGGCAGTTTCGATTTGAGGCCGTGAATGACGTCCAGCGCCAGATCGCATTCGGCGAGCGACGTCGTGAAGGAGAAATCCGCCTTGCCGTCCTGTACGCCGCTTTGAACGATAATGTCCACGTTGATCTGGGCTTCGGCAAGCGCGCCGAACACATGCGCCAGCACGCCCGGCACGTCCTCTACGCCGAGAATGCTGATTCTCACCACATTTTTGTCAAAAGCGATGCCGCTCACTACTACTCCCTGTTCCACGCTTGTTTCCTCCTTAACCACTGTGCCCTCGTTATAGTTAAAGCTGGATCTGACCACCAGCTGCACGTTGTGATGCTTGGCGTATTCCACCGCCCGCGGATGCAGGACAGCCGCACCCAAATTGGCAAGCTCCAGCATTTCATCGTATGAAATCTCCGCAAGCTTGCGCGCGTTTTTCACCATCCGCGGATCCGTCGAATAAATGCCGTCGACATCCGTGTAGATTTCGCACACGTCGGCTTTGATCGCCGCCGCAAGCGCTACCGCTGTCGTATCGGATCCACCCCGGCCCAACGTCGTAATTTCCCCGTCTATCGTCATTCCTTGAAAGCCGGCGACGATGACGATTTGATTGTCGCTGAGGGCGGACAAAACGCGTTCCGGCGAAATGTCGGTAATCCGTGCTTTGCCGTGCACGGGTTCGGTCCGGAAGCCGGCCTGCCACCCGGTCAGGGAAACGGCTTGACGTCCCAGCCCGTGAATGGCCATCGACAACAACGCGATGGAAATCTGTTCCCCGGTCGTCATCAGCATATCCATTTCGCGTGCCGGAGGGTTCGAATTCAGCAGCTTCGCCTGGTCGATGAGATCGTCCGTCGTATCCCCCATCGCCGAAACGACCACGACGCATTGATGCCCTTCATCCTGCTTTTCGACGATCCGTTTGGCTACGCGCTTCATGCGCTCCGTATCCCCTACGGAGCTGCCCCCGAATTTCATGACGTACAGTGACAACTTCGATTCACTCCCCACTTCGTATGAGGATTCTGCTTCCATCCGAACCTGGTCTTCTAAACATTCCGCGTCTTGGCGGCCGGAGTCGAATTTTGCAAAATCCCGAATTATGCAAATGTCTTTTTACGCTTTAACCTAGTATAATACGAAAGTCCACCGGGGAGGTAGACTTTTTTTGCCCCGCCGCATATATAAAAATCCCCCTCACCGATCGTGAGGGGAATCCCGATAACAAACCGTTTCTCGTTTTTTGTCGAAAACTACGCGCGGGAAATGTATTTGCCTTCGCGGGTATCGATCAGAAGCACATCGCCTTCGTTGATGAAGAGCGGTACTTGCACGTTAAGACCCGTTTCAAGCTTTGCGTTCTTGGTCGCGCCGGTAGCCGTGTTGCCTTTGATGCCCGGCTCGGTTTCAACGACCTTGAGCTCAACGCTGGTCGGAAGGTTGATGCCGAGAATTTCGCCCTGGTAGCTGACGATGTTCACGTTCATGTTTTCTTTCAGGAAGTTCAGTTCCCATTCCAGCTGATCGCTGTTCAGGGTGAATTGGTCGTAAGTCTCGTTGTCCATGAACGTATGCTCTTGGCCGCTGGCATACAGGTAGGAAACGCCGCGGTTTTCGATGATGGCGCGCCCGATGGTTTCCCCTGCACGGAACGTGCGCTCAACCGTGTTGCCGTTGCGCAGGTTTTTAAGTTTGGAGCGAACGAACGCCGCGCCTTTGCCTGGTTTTACGTGTTGGAAATCAAGAACGGTAAAAATATCGCCATCCACTTCTACCGTAAGTCCTGTTTTAAAATCGTTTACTGAAATCACAAAAATGCCTCCTAAAATTAAGTATATATATTGCGTCAATCACACCGGTAACACGGTAAATTCTTTCGACGAATGCGTCAAGACAGCATTTCCCGTTTCCGTGATCACAATATCGTCTTCAATGCGCACGCCGCCAAGACCCGGAATATAGATGCCCGGCTCTACGGTAACAACCATGCCCGGCTTCAAAATATCGCCGCTCAGCTTGGACAAGCGCGGATTTTCATGTACTTCCATCCCGAGTCCGTGGCCCGTGCTGTGGCCGAATTGGTCGCCGTAGCCGTATTTCGCGATGATGTCGCGGGCCAGAGCGTCGGCTTCGCGTCCGGTCATGCCCGGTTTGATGTTCGCAACCGCATGCAGCTGGGCTTCCAGCACGATATCGTATATTTCCTTCAGCTTCGGATCCGGCTTGCCGATCGCGATCGTGCGGGTCAGGTCGGAACAATATCCGTCGAGCAGCGCCCCGAAATCGAACGTAATCAGCTCGTTGCCGGCGATCACGCGCTGGCTCGCCACGCCGTGCGGCATAGCGGAGCGTTCCCCCGAAGCGACGATCGTATCGAACGAAGAGCTTGTCGCGCCGTTTTTCCGCATGAAAAACTCCATCTCCAGATCGACTTCGCGTTCGGTCATGCCCGGTTTAACAAAACCTAGGATATGCTTGAACGTTGCGTCCGCAAGATCCGCGGCCCGCTGCATCACTTTCAGCTCTTCGGCGTCCTTGATGATGCGCAGCTGTTCGACCAGACCGGAAACCGGCACCAGTTCCGCTGGTTTGAGCTGCTCGGCATATGCGCTGTATGCGGCAAACGACACGTCGTCCTGTTCGAACGCAAGCTTGCTGACGTTTGCTGCGGCCAGCAGTTCCTTAACGGTATCCATCACCCGCTGCTTGTGCTCGACGACCTGGACATCCTTCGTTTGCTCGGCCGCCTGAGTCATGTAACGGAAGTCGGTCAGCAGGTAAGCATCGTTCATCGTAACCAAACAATAGCCTGAGGAGCCTGTAAATCCGGTCAAATAACGCCGGTTGATCGCACTCGTAACGAAAAGTGCCTCCACATTTTTTTGCTGCATCGCCTCGCGCAGCTTAAGCACGCGCTGATTGCTCATTCGTTCTCGTCTCCTCTCATTCACGAACTTCGTCTCCCGGCGGCGTCAGGCGCCGTCGGCGCCGTTTTCCAGGTGGCGAAGCAAGGCTATCAATCCAAGCTCGTAGCTGACAGCCCCGAATCCGGCAATTTGTCCGACAGCCACCGGCGCAATGACCGATGTATGGCGGAACGCCTCCCGCGCGTGGATGTTCGACAAATGAACTTCCACCGTAGGGATCCGGACGGAGCTGATGGCGTCACGGACTGCGTAGCTGTAATGGGTCAGCGCGCCCGGATTCAGGACGATTCCGTCGGCATGTCCCAAGGCGCCGTGGATCCGATCGATGATATCGCCTTCATGGTTCGATTGATAAAACGTCAACGCCACGCCGAGCGTTTCGGCTTTTTTAAGCAAGCCTTCCTCGATCGATTGCAGGCTCTGGGATCCGTATACGCCGGGCTCCCGAAGACCAAGCAGGTTCAGATTCGGTCCGTTGATCACCCAAATGGTTCTCAAAATGGTATTCCCACCCTTACTGTCAAATAACCATCTGCTATTTTAACATAGGGAATGTCTACTTGAGAAGTTTTTTTGATGGTTCAAGCCTTGGCCTACTTTGGTTCCCGCTTGCGTTCATCCGTAAATTCGAAGGCGACCGTGTAGCCGATAAACAAACCCCAAAGCAAAAACAGACAAAATTCGCTTGTGATCGAATTCCAGCCGAGCCGATTGAGCGGAGTCACCATATTGAGCGCCGGTCCGGCTGCCGCAAAGATGACGCACCACCATACGATACCGTAGACGATCCCCGGCCAAGGCCCCCTCAGTTTGCGGAACAACATCCCGTATATGACGGACGCGATCACCGAAAGGGCGATGAAAAAAAGCCACCCTGCGAGCTGCCCCGCTCCGCTTTTCAGAAACGTATCGTTAAAAAAAGGCCTGCCGAGAAATCCCGGAATCACTTTCGTAAAATGCAGCGTATGAAACAGCCAGTGGATCGCGCCCCATATAAATCCCGCGAAAAAGCCCAGCTCCACGGAAAATGCAAACGGGTTGGTCGGTCCCTTCTGCGGTTTCTGGCGAATCGCGGACGCGTCAAATGTCATCTTCTTCTCTCCTTTTGTTTTCCTTAGTATGGTTCAATTCCCTTAAGCCTAAACCAACTAGAAATCGAGCCGGAAATTCGATACAATGGTAGTATTCAAAACCCGACTTTCATGCGGATGGAACGCTTTCGAAGGTTGGAATCCGATTACGGGATGGCTCGAAAATCCTGAATCCATCAAAACCCAGGGAAGGTGAAATGGTTGTCGCAACAATCGAAACCCGTCAGCTACGGCGGCCAAGCTGTCATCGAAGGCGTGATGTTTGGCGGCAAATATGTCAATGTGACAGCCGTGCGTCGGAAAAATCAGGAAATCACTTTTTTGGAAGTGCCCAAGCAGGACAAGAACTGGATCCGGAAAATGCGTAAAATTCCGCTCCTGCGCGGCATCGTAAGCATTATAGATTCGAGCGCCAAAGGGACGAAACATCTGAACTATTCCGCCGACGCTTTTGCGGACGATACGCTAGAGCCCGAAGAACGCGAAAAGCTGAAGAAGAAGGAAGAATCCAAATGGAGCCTCGGCATGATCATCGGCGTTTCGGCCGTCGGCATTCTCTCCTTTTTGGTCGGCAAATTGGTTCTCACCCTGCTCCCCGTTTTTTTAGAAAAATTTCTGTTCGGGGCGCTGTTCGAAAACTACATTTTGCATAATCTGATCGAAGGAGTCATCAAGCTGCTGCTCCTGCTGATTTACCTGTGGGGCATCTCGCAAACTCCCGTCATCAAGCGTTTGTTCCAATACCACGGCGCGGAGCATAAAGTAATTACCACCTATGAAGCCGGCGAGGAACTGACCGTGGAGAACGTGCAGAAGCACAGCCGTCTCCATTACCGGTGCGGAAGCAGCTTCATGATGCTCACCATCGTCCTGGGCGTGCTCATATACTCCCTAGTACCGTGGGATACTATGACCCAGCGCGTGCTGCAGCGGATTATTTTGCTCCCCGTCGTCATCGCCGTTTCCTTTGAATTTTTAAAATTGACCAATGCTTTAAGGGATGTGCCGGTGCTTCGTTATCTGGGTTATCCCGGCTTGTGGCTGCAGCTTTTGACCACCAAGGAGCCCAAGGATGACCAAGTGGAGGTCTCCATCGCCTCCTTCAAGCGGATGCTTGAGCTAGACGCACAGATGGAAAAAGCGCCTGAAACGAACCAGCCTGTCAGAACCGGAGTCTTGGATCCCCTGAAAGGATGAGGATAATATGAAAAGGCATGCTTTTATCTTTTGGATCGCCATCGCGCTCGCCGTACTTGGCATCGTGTGGGACATCATCGACCGTAATGCTGCCATGCTGCCCAGAATATTCATCCCACTGGGCGTGGTCGCCATCGTTTTTCTGCTTTACAAATTTCCGCCCGCCCGCTACCGCAAAAGGCCGAAGATCAAACCTTCCGCTCGGACGATGGAAAAGGTGGCCGCGGCGAAGCGATCGCAATCGACAGGCAAACGAAAGCATTATCCTTTTCAGGTCATCGAAGGCTCCAAAGGCAAAAACGATGATCAGCAGCCAAAATATCATTGACCCGCATTGCCGGGACAGAAGCTCATGCGCGAAAAAGGCGTTTATCCTCCGTTAGGAAGATGAACGCCTTTTTATGATCTGGCCGGCCCCGCAAAATACCGAATCAGCCCTGCCAAAGATATTCACTTTATGGTCCGGTTCATCCCTTAAACCTCGCAAAAAATTTCGTTCCCGCCTGAACTCCCGATTCGTACAGCTCCGCCGTTTTTTCCGGCGAAATGTGAAACTGCGTCGTTCCTACGCCAAGGGTCGGGATTTTGATCGTCCGAAACCGGTTTACCTGCTCGATGTATCGTTCGTCGTGCGCGGAAAGCATCGTCTCGAACATGGCTGTCAGCATGCTGATCGGACCGCGGATGACATGGGGGCGCCCCGTGCTCCGGCCCACCATTTGAAAGCCGATCGTTTGGATCGGCGCCTGGCCGGAGCTATCCGCCGGGGTGTCGTCAAACAGCCAGAGCGGAAGATTGCTTAACAGCCCGCCGTCGACGACGTAGACGAACTGGTCTTTGAACGCTTTGCCCCTGGCGGCTTTTCCGCACATGCGCAAAATGACCGGATCAAAAAAATACGGGATGCTGGTGCTCATCCGGATCGCCTTCGATACTTCAAACGTCGCCGGGTTGATGCCGAGCTTCGCCAAATCGCCCGGAAGGACCAATATTTTGCCGTTCGTAATATCCGATGCGATAATCATCAGTTTTCCGGCCGGAAGATCCGAAAACGTGCGAATCCCTTTCGACCGCAAGATTTGATGTATCCAATATTCAAGCGCCTCGCCGCAATAAAGCCCTTTTTTCAGGAAAAGGCGCACCGCGGGCCCGATAATTTTGATGTTGAAAACGGGGGCTCGATGGAGGAACGATTCAAAGGGAGTCGTTTTGACGATTTCGCTCATTTCGTCAGCCGTAAAACCTGCAGCAAGAAGGGAAGCCACGATCGACCCCGACGAGGTGCCGGCAACCCGGTTAAACACGACGCCCGCTTGCTCCGCCGCTTTGACGGCGCCTGCCAGCGAAATGCCTTTCACGCCGCCGCCCTCGAATACCGCATTAATGAGCATAGGAAAACCCCCGTCCTCATCTATTTAACCTAATGTATGAGATCGGGGGTTCAATTCATGACTTCATATGATGCGTATTATTGCTGATAATAAGCGGTCAGCGCCGGAACAAGTCCGAGCGGGTTGCTCAGCAGGTTGCCGGCTCTAAAAAAGATGCTGCCTTTCACTTCGCCGTATTTCTCGTTATATTTCAGCTGGTTGATGATTTCCTGGGCGGTTTGCCAGCCGGTTTCCGACGTGCCCAGTTTATAGGCCGCATGACCGATGTAAAGATCTACCCCGGTACCTGCCACTTCTTGGGCCCACCAGTCGACCAGTTTGTCATATTGGGCGGCTTTGAATGACATGCTCCAATAAATTTGCGGTGCTACATAATCGATCCAACGGTTCTGAATCCATGTTCTGACGTCGGCGTAATAGGAATCGTACGCGGTAATGCCCGCATTCGTGTCCGAGCCGGTCGGATCCTTCGCTTTGTTGCGCCATACGCCAAACGGGCTGATCCCGAATGATACCGAAGGTTTGGCCGCGTGGATCGATTGTCCGAGCTGCTTGACGAACGCGTTGATGTTATCGCGCCGCCAGTCGGCCTTCGACAGCCCGGTTGCATTGTACGTATTGAAGGCAGCATCGTCGTCAAAGGTTCCGCTTGTCGGATAGAAATAATCATCCAGATGAACGCCGTCGATGTCGTATTTTTTGACGACCTCCATCACGACGTCGATAATATGCTGGCGCGCTTCCGGAATGCCTGGATTGATGATCAGCTGGTTGTTCGATTTCACAATCCAGTCCGGATGCTGGATCGCCACATGGTTTGCCGCCAGTTTGTTTGTCGCGGAATCCATGCTTGCACGGAACGGATTGAACCAGGCATGGAACTGCATCCCCCGTTTATGCGCTTCTTCAATCATGAAGCCAAGCGGGTCATAGCCGGGATCCGCGCCTTGCGTTCCGGTCAAATATTTGGACCATGGCACCAGATCCGACGGATAAAACGCGTCTCCTGCAGGGCGCACCTGGACGAACACGGCGTTGATGCCCGTCGATTGCAGTTTGTCCAGGATTGCGGTAAACTCCTGCTTTTGCTGTTCCGATTTTCCATAGGATTTCGCCGACGGCCAATCGAGATTGGTTACGGTCGAGATCCATGCCCCGTGCAAGCCTTGCGCCTGCTGCCCGCCGCCGTTGCCGGGCTCCGCCGGGTCAGGTATGTATGTGCCGGAAATCAAGGCGATGCTTTGAGCCGCCTGATTCCAAAGCACCTGCAGTCCCAGGTTTTCGCCGACAAAACGCAGCGGCACCATGATTCTGCCGTTTTTGATTTCGACGGACGCGTCCAGCGCAACCGCTGCGCCGTTAACCGTGGCCGTTTTTTTGCCGTTTGTCAGCGACATGGACGAGCCGTTTTGATGGATGGTGACCGTTTTCGTCGTTTGTTCCCAGTTGACGGACGCCCCCAACCCTTCGCTGATCACGCCAAGCGGCACCATCGTCACATAAATTTTCGGAATGATGTAAGGATTGACGTCGCTGGCGACGGGATTGCCGTCCAGCGTAATCGTGATCGGCGGTGTCGAGGTTTTTGCTTGAACGTTGGTTACGGGTAACATCAAGATCAATATAAGCGCCAGAATCATCCATCGTTGAAACTTCCAAAACCTCATTCTACGAATCCTCCAAAAATAATAGATTTGCAGGCATGGGGCGCCGCGCCGCAACGGCCGGCGTCCGCCTTTTGCTTTCAGGGCTTTCCTCATAAAAACGAAGAGGCATCCGTCTCTTTTTAGAAGGGACAGATGCCTTGTTTACGAATCGCCCACTAATTCAGTGTGAATGTTCCGCAATTCCTGAAGACGCTGCTCATCCCGGCGGAAATATTCTACAAGCGTTTCGATATGGGTAATGGAATCCCAGCTCAAATGATGCTCGATCCCTTCCACATCCGTGTAAATATGCTCATCGGATACGCCGATCATCGTCAAAAACTCTTCCAGAAGTTTATGGCGGTCAACCAGCCGTTTTCCCATTTTTTTGCCTTTACTGGTAAGCACGAGTCCCCGGTACTTCTCGTAAATCAGATACTCGTCTTTATCCAGTTTCTGAATCATTTTGGTTACGGATGAAGGATGAACCTCCAGGCCTTCGGCAATGTCCGAAACGCGAGCATATCCTTTCTCGTCAATCAGCTTGTAGATGCGCTCCAAATAATCCTCCATGCTGGGCGTTGGCATCTTCTTCCCTCTTTTCTCTTTTTAAGCATGAAACTAAACACCTGCTCTTGTAATGATACATGTTTCCGAGAGCACTTGGCAAGTCCTGCCGGGAAACCTCTCTTTTCCAGAACAGCCTTGAAATCGCTTCCCCATTTTATGCAAAAAAAGGTAAACACAAAGGCAACCCGGTCCCCGATCCGGACGAACGCCAAAACGCCCTGCGAGTAGTCCCCGCAAGGCGCATGTTCAACCATTTTCTTTCAGCTTTAGAGCGATCGATTCGCCTAGAATTTCATCCAGTCAGGCGTAATCGCCTGCAGCCAAATCGTAATTTTGGTCATTTGGTTCGTGAACAGCAGCACGCCCATCAGCAGCATCAAAGCGCCGCCGATTTTCATCATGATGCCGGAATATTTCACGATCCAGCGGGTGGACCCGATAAAAAACGCAAGCACGAAAAACGGGATCGCAAACCCGAGCGAATAAGCGGTAATAAGCGAAAACCACGAGCCTGGCTGAGACGCGGCAAGCCCTATAATTGCAGTTAAAATCGGCCCGACGCAAGGCGACCATCCGGCGGAAAACCCGATGCCGAAAATAAATGAACCTATGTATCCGGCAGGCTTGAATTTCAAATTCATTTTGTAGTCCTTCATCAGAAATTTCGGCTGAAAGATACCAATAAGGAAAAGTCCCATCAAAATAATTAAAATGGCCGAAAGTTGACGAATCAGATCACGATTGTTGTAAAAAAAGCTGCCCAAAAAACCTGCACTCACCCCAAGGGTGTAAAACACAACCGAAAAACCCAAAATAAATGCGAGCGTATGCGTCATGGTCCGGAACCGGACTTCCCTCTTGTTCTGCTCCGTTTTCAGCTGCTGCACCGACATGCCCGTAATATAGGACAAATACGACGGATACAGCGGCAAACAGCATGGAGAGATAAAGGAAGCCAGTCCCGCCAAAAACGCGATGCCGATGTTCAAATTCGACAAGGCCGTACCCCCTAAACGATTTCTACACCGATAATCCTTTTTTGCCGGCCATGGTTAATACGAGAATCAGAATCAACAGGAGCACGATGGTGGCCCCAGGCGCCAAATTCCAAATGCCGGCGATGACGAGTCCGATAATGACGGCGATTTCGGAAATGACCACGGATAAGACGACGGAGGATTTGAAGCTGCGGGCGATCAGCAGGCTGATGGCCACCGGGATGGTCAGCAAAGCCGAGACAAGCAGCGCGCCCACGATTTTGATGGCCGTACTGATGACCAGCGCGGTCAAAACCGTGATCAGCATGTTCAAGAAACGCACGGGCAGCCCGTTGACGCTTGCGGCGTCCTCCTCGAAGCTGAGCAGAAAAAACTCTTTGAAAAACAGGGCGACCACCGCGACGACAACGAGAGTAACAGCACCGACCACGTACAAATCCTGCGTATCCAGCGTATAGATGCTTCCGAACAAATAACTCATCACATCTGTATTGTAACCCATCCCGAGCGTAAAAAACAAAGAAGCCAGCGCGACGCCGCCGGACATGATGATGGCAATAGACAGCTCGGCATAGCTTTTATAGGCTTTTCGAAGCTTTTCGATCGCAAAAGACGCGACAACCGCAAAAACCAGACCCGCACCAAGCGGGTATACTTCGATCAAAAACCCGAGCGCCACTCCCGCAATCGTCACGTGCGCAAGCGTGTCGCCAATCATGGACAATCTGCGGAGCACCAAAAAGATGCCGATAAGCGGAGCGGTAATGCCGATCAGAATGCCGCCGACAAGCGCCCGCTGAAAAAAATCACTAAGCAAAATATCGATAACCAATAGAAACGACTCCTTCTCGCGAAATGCTTGCGGACCAAGGTCAGGACAGCGAATGCTGCAAATCCGGAACCTCGCAGTTTTGAACGTCATGGGAATGCCGGACATAAAAATGGATGCTGCCGTTTTGCTGCTTCGGCTCTTTGCCAAGATAGTTTTCCACCATCCCCATATCATGCGAAACCATCAGGAACGTCATATGGTGATGCTGGTGCATGTGCGTGACCAGTTCAAAAAAATCCGCCTGGGTTTTGGCGTCGATGCCGACGGTCGGCTCATCCAAAATGAGCAGGTCCGGATGGTTGATCATCGCCCTTGCCAGAAATGCTCGCTGCTGCTGGCCCCCCGACAACTCCCCGATCCTTTTGCCGGCGATCGACTCGATGCCCATGACCTCCATGGCGTCGTCGCATTTTTGCTGCTGGCTTTTGCTCACTCTGCGAAACAGCGTCTTGTTATTGTACAGGCCCGACAGGACGACCTCGCGCACCGTGGCCGGGAATAAAGGGTTAAACGCGTTTTTTTGCGGAACGTACCCGACCCGCTCCCAATCTTTAAATTTGCGGATCGGCTGGCCGAACAGCCGGATATCGCCCGCGCCCGCGGGCAAAAGCCCGACGATCATCCGGAGCAGCGTCGATTTGCCGGCCCCGTTGGAACCGATGATCCCGACGAAGTCCCTTTCCTTCACCGAAAAACTCAAGCCGGAGATGACCTGCTGCCCCCGGTAAGAAAAAGAGACGTTTTCAAGCTCGACCACCGGCTGGTGGCAGTCATCAAGGTTCGGCGTTATCATAGTGGGTCTCCACCTTTCTGTCATGGAATGGCTGCCGGATTTCGGATTTCTCCTATTCCTGCAGCGCCAAAATCAAATTCGTCAAATTATTGCGCATGAGCGAAAAATAATCGTCCCCATGCTTCAGCTGATCTTCAGTCAGCCCTTCGACCGGGTTCAGCACCAACACTTCCGCCCCCGTTTCCGAAGCGAGCGTTTTGGCAAGCCGGTCCGACACGAGCTCTTCAAAAAAGATATAATGGATTCCTTTTTCCTTCACGAGATTCGCCAGCTCCAGCAAATCCCTGGAACGCGGCTCGGCGTCGGGAGACAGGCCCATGATGGCATGCTGCGTCAATCCGTAATCCCGGGCCAAATAACCAAAAGCCTCGTGGGATACGACGATTTCCTTCCGCGGCATCTTGTCCAGCTTCCCGGTAAACTCGCGGTCCAGCTCTTCCAGTCGTTTTTTCAGATTCAGGTAACGTTCGTTATAAGCATCCTTATGGGCCGGATCGACTTCGATGTAATTGTTTTTCATATTTTCCGCCATGATCATCGCGGATTTCGGGCTGACCCACGTGTGCGGGTCGACATGATGCTGATGCCGCAGCCCTTCGCCTTCATGATGTTCATGCTCGTCCTCCCCGTCGGCTTCGATCAGCTTGATGCCTTGGCTGACCTCGTAAGCCTTCACCTTGCTGCTGCGATTCAGGCCCTTCAAAAATTGCGGGACCCATCCCTCCAGCCCGGCGCCGTTATAAAAAAACAGCTGCGCTTTGGACGTATTGACGATATCCTGGCTGCGCGGCGTCCAATCATGCGGTTCGACGCCCGCCGGCAGCAAATTGATGACGTTGGCGTCATCGCCGCCGATCGCTTTCGCAAATTCGTATATCGGGTAAAAGGTCGTCACTACGTTGACCTTGCCTTCGACGATTTTTCCTTGGCTCTGCGGACCGCAGCCTGCCGCCAGCATGACGATCAGCAGGGTCATCAAAGCAGCCGCAACGGTTTTGAGCCTCCATGTTCTTTTCACCTTTTTTAAACCTGCCTTAATCGTAATTTTTACTAACAAATTATAGAATGGGCTTTGAAAATTTGTCAACACCCTGACGGCTGCTATCTTTCAAATAAAAAGACGGATTCCCTTCAAACTTCGAAGGTATCCGTCTTAGTATTCCAACATTTTCCGATGTTCAGACCGATTGGGTCGTTTACTTGACGACTGCGCCGTTTGGCATGCTGTCCGGCACGGTAGCCAGCGTCAGCTGGTCGCCTTGGGAGGCCGCAAGGATCATCCCTTGGGACAGCTCTCCGCGCAGCTTGACCGGCTTCAGGTTCGTCACGCAGATCACTTTGCGTCCCACCAGCTCTTCAGGTGTGTAAAACTTCGCGATGCCGGACACGACCTGGCGCTGCTCAAACCCGAGATCGAGCTGCAGCTTCAGCAGCTTGTCGGCTTTTTTTACCGGCTCGCACGCGATGACCTGCGCCACGCGCAGCTCGACCTTCGCGAAATCTTCGATGCCGATTTCTTCCTTCAGTTCCGGCGCTTCCGCTTCTTCTTTGGCGGCAGGAGCGCCGCCGGTCATCGCTTCCTTGATGTAAGCAACCTCCTGCTCGACTTCAAGGCGCGGGAAAATCGGGTTGCCTTTGACGAGTTTCGTTCCGGCAGGAATGAGGCCAAACGTTTTGCCGCTGTCCCAAGCTGTCAGTTCGCCTTCGCTAATCCCCAGCTGCTCCCAGATTTTGCGCGGAGCCTGAGTCAGGAACGGTTGCAGCAGGATCGACGCGATCCGCAGGCTTTCCACCAGATGGGTCATGACGGACGCCAGCTCTTCGCGTTTGCTTTCGTCTTTTGCCAGCGCCCATGGCTGGGTTTCGTCGATGTATTTGTTGCTGCGGCTGATAAACTGGCTGATCGCCGTCAAAGCGACGGAAAATTCCATGTTTTCCATGGCGTCTTCCACTTTCTGATACACCGCTTTTGCAGCTTCTTCAAGTTCGCCGTCGAACGCGGTGACGCCGGACTTGTATTCCGGCACGACGCCGTCAAAGTATTTGTCCACCATCGCGACGGTGCGGTTCAGCAGGTTGCCGAGGTCATTCGCCAAATCCGAATTGACGCGTTCCACGAAACTTTCCGGCGTAAACGTTCCGTCGGCGCCAAACGGCACCTCGCGAAGCAGGTAATAACGAAGCGTGTCGAGGCCGTAACGGTCGATCAGCGTCACCGGATCCACGACGTTGCCTTTGGATTTCGACATTTTGCCGTCCTTCATCAAAAGCCAGCCGTGCGCAAACACCTTTTTCGGGAGCGGCAGGTCCAGCGCCATCAAAATGATCGGCCAATAAATCGTATGGAAACGTACGATCTCTTTGCTCATTAGATGAACGTCGGCCGGCCAATATTTGTCGAACAGCGACGTGTCTTCCGAGCCGTAGCCAAGCGCGGTGATATAGTTCAGGAGCGCGTCGATCCACACGTAAACGACATGTTTCGGATCGCTTTTGACTTTGACGCCCCATTCGTACGTCGTCCGGGAAACGGCCAAATCTTCAAGCCCCGGCTTGATGAAATTGTTGATCATTTCGTTTTTGCGTGATACCGGCTGGATGAAATCCGGATGCTCTTCATAATATTGAAGCAGACGGTCCACGTATTTGCTCATGCGGAAGAAATAACTTTCCTCTTTGACGCGTTCCACCGGCCGTCCGCAGTCCGGACATTTGCCGTCCACGAGCTGCCGTTCCAGAAAGAAGGACTCGTCCGGCGTGCAGTACCAGCCTTCGTATTCGCCTTTGTAAATGTCGCCTTGCGCAAGCAGGCGCTCAAAAACTTCCTGCACGACTTTCGTGTGCCGGGGTTCGGTCGTCCGGATGAAATCGTCATTGGAAATGTCGAGCTTTTTCCACAGCTCCTTGATGCCCGCCACGATGTCGTCGACGAACTGCTGCGGCGTTTTGCCCGCTTCGGCCGCTTTGCGCTCGATTTTTTGGCCGTGCTCGTCGGTTCCCGTCAAATAGCGCACGTCATAGCCGCGAAGCTTTTTGTAACGCACCATGGCGTCGCCCGCCACCGTGGTGTAAGCATGGCCGATATGCAGCTTGTCGCTCGGGTAATAGATCGGCGTCGTCAAATAAAACGTCTTTTTTTCAGACATAGGTTGTCATCCTCCACATATTGATAGTTCTTGGATCAGGATTTCGCAAAATCCTCGTAAAAACAAAAAAATCCCGCCCCGCTATGGGACGAGAGTTCTCTCACGTGTTACCACCCAATTTCCCCGCTTCCTTCCGGAAAACGGGCTCCATCGGTTCCCGGCAGCCGCCGGTGACCGTCCATTAACGCTGGAACACGCCGCATCCTTACGCAGCGGATCATTGATCCGCTTCGCTCGAAAGCAGTTCCTCCGGGACCATCTTCGGAAAATCGCCTAGACCGGTTCGCAGCTGCCCCGGCTCTCTGAGCTAAGCGGACATTTTCTTACTCATCCGTTCGTCGGAAATGCCATATATTCCTTAATATACTGAACCCGGTTACCGAAAGTCAAGCGAGGCGGCTGCCTTTATTCCCCGATTGGCCGCCTTTCTCCTTGCGCGGAGGAACCGGATCGAGGCCTCCCGGGTGAAACGGCTGGCATTTGGCGATCCGTTTGGCGGCCAGCCACGAGCCTTTTAACGCCCCATGCACTTCAATGGCTTCCAAAGCGTACGCGGAGCATGTCGGATAGAACCGGCAGGTCGGCGGCTTCAGCGGCGAAATGAATTTGCGGTAAAACCGGATCGGTCCTTGAACCGCTTTGCGGGATATGCCCATCTTCATCGCCCCCCGGCGGGTTTGGAGGCCGCAGGGTTCGCCTCGTCCGGCATGGCGTGCCGGCAGTCCTTACAATATCCGAACACTTCGAATTTATGCGTCACGACCTGAAATTGCTCGGGGGCATCGGTAAATTGCACCGGACAGAAATGGATCGGATACGTTTTTTGACACTGCAGGCAGATCATATGGTGATGATGGTGCTCTTCGCTGCAGCTGGCCTTGAACTTGATGCCGTCTTCGAACACAACCTGCTCCAGCACGCCGAGCTCCTGCATGACCCTCAGATTCCGGTATACCGTATCAAAGCTTAAGCCGCTGTATTTTTTGCACATATACTCATAGACATCCTTGGCAGACAAATACCCCGAATGTTCGCCAAACAATCCGGCGAGCGTCTTCCGCTGGTCGGTAATGCGCAGTCCCTGTTCCGACATGGCGTGAATGATCTGATCCGTCGAAAGCATAACGCTCATCCTCCCGTTGACATCAACGCAAAAAATGCATTGGTTCGCACTTTCGCTGCTTCTCAAAAATCAATCGAATGTGCAGTATGTTAATACCTTTAATAATGCCTCAAAACGGTATGACAGTCAATCGAAGCGCCCGGATGCTGTGGAGGAAACCGCGCTCTAATGCGGCAAAAGGTGGCGCCGGCAGAAAAAAAGCCATCCCGTGCAAGTTTTTGCTCCTGCAACCGGGACAGCCTCTTTGATCGTATAAAATTCGTATAAAATGACGTGACTTTTTATTATTTAACGAAATAGGTTTTCAGCTGATCCAGCATCAGGTTTGCGGCAAGCACCCCGCCCGCCGTATTCCAGATGACGTCGTCGACCTTGTGGGCGTTGCCTTTTTTCACAACGTCGAGATTTTTCCACAGCTTGTCGTTTGTCCATTCCTTCTCCATTTCATTCCCTTTGCCGTTGCCGGTGTCATACGTGAAATAGAACATGATGTCTCCGTCCATTTCCGGAATGCGTTCTTTGCCTACATCGTCAAAAAATCCGTCGTTATCCTGGGATTTCGTGCGCGCAAAACCAAGCTCGCTCAAAATAAGGCCGGAAAACGTATCTTTATAATACATACGGGCTTTGCCCGCCATAAAACGGACCATGGACACTTTCATGTTCAGCTTGTCGCCCAGTTCGGCTTTCAAATCGGCTACGTGTTTGTCGTAAGCGGCAAGGACTTCGTCGCCTTTCGACTGCTGATTGACGGCGTTAGCCCACAGCTTGAAGTTGTCTTTCCACTCGCCGCGCAGCGTCTCGGAGAAGACGGTTGGAGCGATGGCGGATAATTGGTCGTATATTTTTTCCTGACGCATTTTCGTGCCCAAAATCAAATCCGGTTTCAGCGCGGCAATCGCTTCAACGTTCGGCTGGCTTTCTTCGCCGAGGTTTTCGACGCCCTGCATTTGATCCTTGATGTGAGGATACCATGGATCTCCCGTCCAGGATTTGACGGCGCCGACAGGTTTAACGCCAAGAGCAAGAAGGGCTTCGGTGCCTTCGTTGGTCAGTACGACGACGCGCTGCGGGTGAGCGGGCACTTCGACTTTCCCCATAATTGTATCGATCGTGCGGTTCGCATCGCCGGCGCTTTGCTCCGCCTCTTTATTTCCGGTTTCACTCGTGTTTGCGGTATTTCCGCTGTTGCTGCCGCATGCGGACAATACGAGCACGGCCGCCAGCAGCATAAGTATGATTCCGTTCCATTTTTTCATCAATCTATGTCTCCCCTTCGATTACTCTGATAATGATTATCAGTATCGAATCTATCCTATCGAAGACGCTTCACCTTGTCAACAAAAGAGAATAAAACAGTCGGCGGGTTCGCGGCAATTGCCGCTTGCGGCATGCCTTAATTGAGAATGATATTCATTGACAACTTTCTCCCGTCCCCTTACACTTTTATATGTTGTTTATTTTGACTGATAGGAATGAGGGATACGCCTTGCAGACGGTCTGGCTGCAAAAAACTACATATAAATGGGTTGGCCTGATCGCCGGGATCGTCATTCTTCTGCTTTGCGTCGCGGCGAGCATTCTGTTCGGAGTGCACAGCACGGGCTGGCGGCAGGTGCTGGAGGCGTTCACTTCTTATAACGGTAGTACCGAGCATATCATCGTCCGCGAAGTCCGGGTGCCGAGAGCATTGATTGCGGCGTTTGTCGGCGGAAGCCTCGGCATTTGCGGGGTGCTGCTGCAATCCTTGACCAAAAATCCGCTGGCCGATTCCGGCATATTCGGCATTAATGCGGGAGCTTCATTATTTGTGGTCGCTTCCTTCGTTTTATTTGGAGTAAGCTCGCTTGCTTCGTTTACATGGATCGCTTTTTTGGGTGCAGGCGTCAGCTGCCTGTTCGTTTTTGTTCTCGGATCTGCCGGCAGACAGGGGCTTACCCCGCTCAAAATTACGCTCGCCGGCGCCGCCATCACCGCGTTTTGCAGCTCCATGACCAACGGCATGCTTATCATTAGCGGACGCGCGATGGAAGAGGTGTTGTTCTGGATGTCCGGATCGGTGGAGGGCAGAAGCCTGGACATTTTGCTGAGCCTGCTGCCTTACATGCTGGCGGCATGGATCGTCGCCATGTTGATCAGCTCTTCCGTCAACACGCTTATGTTAGGCGACGACGTCGCCAAAAGCCTGGGGCAGCGAACCGCGCTGCTGAAGCTTACGATGGGGGCGCTGATCGTCGTCCTGGCGGGGAGCTCCGTCGCCGTGGCCGGCCCGATCGGATTTCTCGGGCTTGTCATCCCGCATATCGCGCGAACGATCGTCGGCAGAGACATCCGCTGGCTGGTTCCTTACAGCGCGGCGATGGGGGGCATATTGCTTCTGCTCGCCGACATCGCGGCCCGATTCATCGCCATGCCGCGGGAAATTCCGATCGGCGTCATGACCGCCATCATCGGCGTTCCGTTCTTTGTTCAAGCTGCCAGAAAGGGGCTGTTAAAAAAATGAGCCGTTCCGCCAAATCCAGAGAGCCGATCGCCATCCGGATGAAAGGCAATCGGGTTTCCTTTCTGACCAGCAGAAAGCAGATTTTCGTTTTGGCCGGGTTGGCCGTTCTTTTGCTGCTTGCCCTCGTCGCAAGCATCGGTTTTGGCACGAAATACGTGAATCCGTGGGCCGTCGTGCAGGCCATATTCGGACAAGGCGATGCGCTGGACGTCGTCGTCGTTCAAAAGCTGCGCTTGCCGCGGGTGCTGGTCGGCGCCATGGTCGGCGCATGTTTGGCCATGTCGGGCGCGATTACGCAGGGACTGATCCGCAACCCGCTTGCTTCCCCCGATGTGATGGGGGTTACCAGCGGCGCTTCGCTTGCGGCAACGGCGATCATTACGCTGATTCCTTCGGCCAGCGTCTTTTGGCTGCCGCCGGCCGCTTTTGCCGGCGCCGCGCTCACGACTTTGCTGATCTATTTCCTGTCTTGGAAAAAAGGCGTCAATCCGCTGATGCTCGTCCTTGTCGGCGTCGGCATCGGCGCCGTCGCTTCGTCGCTGTCGACCATGCTTTTGGTGACCGGGCCGACCGACGTCGCGCAGAAAGCCTTCAACTGGTTGCTGGGCAGCGTATACGGCAGCTCGTGGAAACACGTCAACATGCTTCTGCCGTGGTTTATTGCGCTCGGATTTTTAAGCCTGGCGTTTTCGCGCCGCATCAACATGCTTCAGCTTGGCGACGACCTCGCGGCCGGAGCGGGAAGCAGCGTCGAAAAAGACCGGACGATGCTTATTTTCATTGCGGTAGGATTGGCGGGGGCAGGCATATCCGTCGGCGGGGCGATCGGTTTTGTTGCGCTGCTGGCGCCCCATATCGCCCGGAAGCTGATCGGCTCCTCTTATGGCTCACTGCTTCCGGCAAGCGCCTTATGCGGCGCCCTGATCGTTGTTCTCGCCGATCTGCTCGCCCGGAACGTTGTTCCCCCGCTTGATATTCCCGTCGGGGTGTTCACTTCGGCGGTGGGAGCCCCATTTTTCATTTATTTGTTGTGGCGAAGCAGAAGCTCTTAAGATAAAGCGACTTCCGAATTCAACGATCTGACTACAAGCTTGTTTAAAAAGCGAACTCTTTAAAACGAACGAAAGCCTTCCCGTTTCATTAAGCCGGGAAGGCTTTTTTGTGTGGTCCGCAAAGAAAGGAACCATGCGCTTTTATCTCTTTTCAGCGGTTTTCATGTTTATATCCATTATTGAGCCATTCGAACATGTCCGGGGAAATTGCCCTTCTTTTTTCTTCGCCGCGGCTGATGACGATTTCGTTTTCCGCCGGCGTACAGGTTTTGATTCCGCTGCCGTCCGGATACGTAACCGAAACGCAATCATACGCCGGCTCGACCCTCATCCTTTGATGGCTTTCGGTCGTGAGCTCGGCAGCCATCGGATAACCGTGACGCCCATAATCCGTCTGGCCCGGGGTTGGTTTGGCCGCTTCAAGCCATTCCGCCATTTTGGCGATGATCGGATCGCCCTTCGTCCATGTCGTTCCCCGCATATCGTCCCCGGGTTTTCCGCCCACCAGCTTCACGGATACGATCTCTTCTCCCCGGATCGTTTGGTTCCATGGACCCGGTTCGTCGGCACGCACGGCAGCAGCCGTTAACAAAAAGGGGATGGCCAACACGCCCGACATGACAATCAACCGTTTCATATATATTCCCCCCGCTCGTCTCATTGATAGCCACACCCTTTTAAACGATCCTGCTTAGGTTACGGGTTACATGATCCTTTTATTGCAAAAACTGCCTCTATATCATCGGATATAAAGGCAGTTTTCTATTCAATCTGAAATGATCGGATTTAGCGCGAATGAACCCATCTTTACGCCTTAAGGCGTTTTGACTTCAGGCAGCGGTGTAAACAGCAGGTTGATCGGCAGGTTGCTGCCCGGCGCGGCGGTGTACCAAATTTCCACGTTTTCCTCGCCGTTGCCCGTGCGGTACAACACGCTTGCTTCATGCGGCGCATTGACGGACACGTTTTTGGCAACCTGAACCGGTTGGCCGTTGACCATCACGACGCCCGTGTACAAGCCGCCGCGCGGATTCAATGTAATCAAGGTATGCGGAGCGACGCGGCTCACCGTAATTTTATACAATACGCCGAAGTTGCCCGCGTTGGAAGTTTCCGTTCCGTAAATGCCGTCCAAACCTGTCAGGTTCGGATCCTGGCTGTTGTCGCCAAGAACGAGGCGCGACGGCGTGTCGCCGACGAGATCGTCATAGCGGATCAAACGCGTGGAATCCGGATACGTTCCGCGATTATGAACGTCCCGCTCCAGGTTCGTCAAATACGGCAAGGTTTGCAGCGGATCTTTGCTTTCGTCGATCATGATGAAGCTGTATTGGATCGGAAGATCGCTGAACGCGTCGGCAAGCGCGGAAATCGTATCCCCCTGCTTCATTTTGATTTTGCTTATATCGGTCATGATGACTTTGCTTTCACCCGGAGCCAGGTTAATGACCTGACGGGCGGTTTGGTTCTGCATCGATTGGAAATAACGTTCCGTCGACACTTTGCCGGTCAACGTCGGATACAGGTTCGGTCCGCCCATGCCAAAGTCCTGAATCGTAAGCTGTGCAGGTGTACCCGCGTTCGTGTTCGTCGCAATGACGTACAGTTTCATGTTTTTTCCGGTCGAATTGACGTGGTGCACCATGAAGCGCGTGTTGCCAAGCCCGGTCTCGCGGTACAAAAGCCCTTCCTGATACACGGTTTCCGGGCTGTTGCTGCGGATCAGCGTGGACGGCTCGGAAGAAATCTGGTATTGCAGGTTTTTCCACGATGGAACTTGGGAACCGTCAAACGCAAATTTATCGCCTACATCCGTAAACAGCTTGTTGAACTGATCTTCGGTGTACAACGTCTCGTTTGTGATATTGATCGTTTTTTGGAATTCGCTGGTCGCACCGTGTTTGTCGGTTACGGTCAGACGGATGGTCACCGGACCCGGCGTAAAAAACGCCTTGCGGTCGTTCAGCCATTCACGGCTGACGATCGCGTTCTCGTCATCGGTGCTCAGATCGGTGATCGTCACCTTTTCGCCCATTTTGTACTCGTCTTTATCGGTCGTAAATTTCGCTACAGGCGGTTCATTAGGCTTCACCACGTTTACGGTGACGGTGTACGGATCGCTCCATTGTCCGCTGGAATCCTGGACATAATGCGTAATCGTGTGAGGGCCTGCCTCCTGGAACACGTCTTCTTTGCCTTCCCAGCGTTCATCCACGATTTCCAGGCCGTTCGAAACCTTCGTTTGCGTGGTGTACGTCACCGTCGTTTCGCCGGCAATAATTTCCGAAGGCGAAACGGTAAACGCAGCCACCGGTTTGGTCGAAAGCGTCAGAATGACTCTTTTGTTGGCCTGATCAACCGTATAAGGAATGTTCAGCGCTTGGGTGATCGAAGTAAGCGGCACCATGAACACGTTGTTTTGCTGATAAGCCGGGCCTTTCATTTTCGTAGAGACGCCGTCGACGCGGTACACGTTGCTGTTCGTTTTAAAACGAAGCTCCTTGCCGTCTTTCATAATGATCGTTTCTTTGGTTTTATTATCATATGTAAGCTTGAGTCCCGCACGTTCGACCATCGCCCGAATAGCTACGTAGGAAACGCCGTTTTTGACCGCCATAGGCTGGCCTGCAAGATAAAGCTTTCCGTTTTGGTACATTTTGTTGCTGTTCATCATCAGGATCAACTGATCGGAACCGGCTTGAAGCGGATCTGTGGAGGTTACCGAAGTTCCTGCGGATTTTCCGTCTTTGCCCGGATCGGAAGCGCCGTTTTGCCCGCTTGTTTGGCCGGTCGGATTTACGTCTCCCGATGGATCCTGCGCATTTTTGCTGCCGTCTTGCGACGCCTGGTCCGTTTGGGAATCCCCGGATTGAACATCTCCCGTTTTGCCGGAGTCATTCTGGTTTACGTTCCCGTTGTTACCGTCTGTCGTTCCGGTGTTCGTTGTTCCGGTATTCGTCGTTCCTGCATTTGTTGTTCCTGTATTTGTCGTGCCCGGGTTCGTTGTTCCCGTTACTGCTTGGTCTTTCCCTAAAGCATTGTTTGATGGTTCCCCGTTTTTGGAATTATCTGCAATTCCTGCTGCGTTAGCGGCGCCGTCCTGCTTCGCGTTTGATGCAGCGTCCGTATTCGCGGTGATGTTTTGAATCGTTTCCGTTGTTCCTGTGACCGCACCTTCCGCACCCGCAGCCGGAACGACCAATGCGGTCTGGGCTGCAGCTAACACAGCGATCATTGTCAGTTTCTTGAAATTCATGTACAGACTCCTTTACACTCCCATTTTTCTATCTCGCCCTCAAACAGACATAGTATTAGACGCAGTATCCGATAAAAAGTTGCTTACCGTTTTCAAGCAAAATAAGAAAAAAGTCGATCGGTGGAATTTTTGGGCATGACCGGCTGTTTTATACGGAATTTTCCCACGGTTTTAGCAAGCTTTTTCTCCCCGGAAAATCTGGATGTTCAGAAAAAAAAGCGGAGGATTCCCGCCGAAAAGGGATCTCCCGCTTTCAAACCTTGCGACGATTCAATTCAGTGCATGGTTAGACGGCGCCCAGGACGCTCAGGCTAACAGGCAGCTTGCCTTCGGCTTTGTTTTTCCCTGCCAGCACGGCCGCCAACGCTTCCATGAAATAAGGCGTATTTTCGTAGCAGCACAGATAAGCCGGAATGGATGGAATTTCGTTCAAATCGTACGGATTCCGGGTAGAAGCCGCCACCAGCTTGTCATGCTTTTGCTCCATCAGCCGCTCGGCCAGCACGCGCTGTCCTTCGGGCAGCGTGCTTCCCGCCGTATAAGTGACCAGGACGACCTGACTGAAGCCTGCGGCAACGGAGATCACCCGTTCGATTGCATCCTCGTCCGGTTCGGCGCTGACCACGATTTCCTGAACCTGCTCCAAATGGCCGGCCAGCGCGTCCCCAAGGGTGACAAATTCCGTCCACGGCTCGTCGACCTGCGTTTCGGAACGCAATTCAGGCCAGATGACCAACACGGGCGCTTCGGGTTGAAGCGGCAGCTGCCCCTGATCCTTGACGAGCGTCACGCTCTTCAGGGAAACCTCCTTTAGCAGGCGATCCACCTCGGGTTTCTCATGCCTTTCGCGGAATACCGGCGGCTCGTCCGGAGTTTTCAGATTCGCCAGCCGTTTGGATTTCAGCGCCAAAATGCGGGCAACGGCGTTGTCGATCGTCTTTTCGCTGATTCTTCCCGACAAAACGGCTTGTTTAACCGCTTCGAACGCTTCGATCTGATCGCTGAGCGTATGGCTGACCAGGACGACGTCCGCGCCGGCTTCCACCGCTTTGACCGCTCCTTCCCCGATGCCGAAAAACTTGGCGATCGCGTGCATTTCAAGGCAATCGGTCACGATGATGCCGTCGTAGGCCAAATCCTCGCGGAGCAGCCCGGTCAGCACCGATCTCGACAAGGTGGCGGGGATCCGTTCCGGCTCGATGGCCGGGAAAATGACGTGGGCGGTCATGATGACGTCAACGCCGCCGCGGATCGCCTCGATGAACGGCTTCAGCTCAACCTGCTGCAAGCGGTCCAGGTTATGCTCGACGGTAGCCAAACCCATATGGCTGTCCACGTTCGTATCGCCATGCCCCGGAAAATGTTTTGCGGCTGCGGACAGCCCCTTCTCCTGGAACGCCTTGATGACCGCCGCCCCATGTTCCGCGACCCGGTCGGCGTCTTCCCCGAACGACCGGACCCCGATCACCGGGTTATGCGGGTTGTTGTTGACGTCAAGGCATGGCGCGAAGTTCATGTTGATGCCGACCTGAAGCAGCTCCTCGGCGCTGATCTTCGACACCTCATAGCTGTATGCCGGATTGCCGGTAGCGCCCAGGGACATATTGCCCGGAATCCGGCTCATTTTTTTATGGTCGATCCGCGCCACCATGCCGCCTTCCTGATCGATGGCGATCCACAGCGGCAAATCCCCTTGATCCGCAGCCAGCTTTTGCAGCGAAGCCGAAAGTCCGGCAACTTGTTCGGGGTCGCCGATATTGCGGCGGAAATAAATGACGCCTCCCAGATGGTATTCCTGAATCAGTTTCTTGATCTGGTCGTCCGGCACCAATGAATGAAATCCGCAAATGAACATTTGGCCGATTTTTTGCTCCAGTGTCATGTTCGAAAGATCCATTTTTCTATGCACTTCCTTATCAACTTAAAAATAGGGCTTACTTTTCCAACATTTCTATCATAACGGAAATCAGCTTACAGGGATACTTCTCGCTTGATCGCGGAATTCCGACGGGGTCATGCCGGTATGCCGCTGAAACACCTTCGTAAAATACCGCCGCTCGTGGTAACCGATGCCGACGCCGATTTGCGTGATGCTTTTATCGCTGTGGAGCAGCAAATATTTCGCGGCCTCGATGCGCTTCCCGGTGACGTATTCCACGAAGGTCATCCCCAGATGGTTTTTGAACAAAAGGCTGAAATAACTGCAGCTGATTCCCAGATGCCCGGCAAGCTCCTCGATGCCCAAATCCGTATCCAGCCTGCTCGCGATATAAGCAACGGCCTCCGCCATAAGCTGCTGCGGATTTTTTCTGGCGGTCTGCTGCCCTTCCGCCTCCCCGATGCGGGACACCGTTTGCCGAAAAGGATCCTTCAGCCGCTGATGGACGATTTGTTCCCCGACCGCGCGGATCGTGTTTTCGAGTTCCTTATAGTGGATCGGCTTGCAAATGTAATCGCGCACCTTGTATTTGATGCCCGCCCTGGCGTATTCAAACTCCTGGTAGCCTGTCAGCAAAATGATTTCCGCGTTCGAACCCCGTTCCCGAAGCTCCCCGATCAATGTCAGGCCGTCCATGACCGGCATGCGGATGTCGCACAAAATAATGTCCGGGTTATGAATGTCGAACAGCTCCAAGGCTTCCTTGCCGCTCCGCGCGGCCAGCACCTGCATGTTCATGTCCTTCCACGGAATGATGCGTTTTAAATTGTTGAGGATCGGAGCCTCGTCATCGACAAGCATTACGTTAAGGATCATTTTTATCCCTCCATTCGGCATCAGGCAAAACACATTGAATGATCGTCCCCGTCAAAAGCGAAGAACAAATAAACAATCCGTAGTACTCCCCGTAATGGATCCGGATCCGGTCGGCCACGCTCCGCACGCCCAGCCCCCTCCGTTCCTCATTTATATGTCTGTCTTCCACTTTGTTGCGGCCGGATTCCTCTTCCTTGTCCGTCTTCATGTAGACGAATTTGCGAAGCTGCTCCGGACTCATGCCGATTCCGTTGTCCTGCACCTGCAAAATGAAGCGGCCCCGGTCCGTCCAGCACGACACATGGATATGCCCCTTGTAACCGATCCCTTCAAAGCCATGTTGGATACAGTTTTCGACGAGCGGCTGAAGGGTCAGCTTCAGCACGCTGCGCCGGCCGAGCTCCGGCGGGATGTCCAGCTCGTAATCGAACAGGTCGTCGAACCGGAACTTCTGGATCTCCAAATAGCTGCGCAAATGCTCGATTTCCTGGTCAAGCGGAATTTCCTCCTTGCCCTGGATGCTGATCCGCAAAATATTGCCGAGCCTGTGCACCATCTCGCTCACTTTGACGCCTTCGTTCTGGATCGCCAGCACGTTGATCGACTCGAGCGTGTTAAACAGGAAATGCGGCTTGATCTGGGCCTGAAGCACGCGCAGCTCGGCTTCGGTTTTCTGCTTCTGCTCGGTTTTGATCTGCTTGAACAGACTGTTGATCTGGCCGACCAGGTCGTTGAAGCCTTTGGCTAAAATATGCAGCTCGTCCTTGCCCCGGTCCTCCACCTGCACGTTAAAATCGCCGCCCTCCACCTTCCGCATGAAACGGACGATAACGCCGATGGAGCCGGTAATCCTTCTCATGAACACCATGTTGAACGTGATGGCCGCCAGCAGGCACAGCAGGGTGATCCCGATAAACCATTGGGCAAAAACGAGCGTTTCCTTGGACAGCGACGCCCAGGAGGTAACCGCGACCACGTTCCAGGAGTAATCCTCCATATGGTAAATCGAAACGATGCTTTTTTCGTTGTCGAAATCGGTTTTGAAGCTCTGGTACCCGGATCCGAAATGCACCGCCTTTTTCATGACGGAGGAAATCCGTTTGCCTTCCAGCGTTTGGTTCGGGTCGTACAAAATCAGGCCGTCGTCGTTGACGAGCATAAACTGGGTGGACTGCATGTTTTGCGTCGGGGACAAATTGCGGAAAATCGATTCGATATCCCAGTTTTTGATCTGCACGACGAGGATGCCGATGTTTTTGAAATAGCTCAGCTCCTTGACCAGCCGGATTTGCGTGAATACCGGTTCGGTGCCCGTGAGCTCGGGATATTCATGCGGGGCGATCCATTTCGGCACGCCGTTCAGATCGATGACTTCCTGGTACAGAGGCTGTTTTTTGAAATCCTCGAAAGGCATGGTCTTAAAGTTTTCTTTGGTGAACACCGATACGACCGCGCCGCGCAGATTGTACAGAAAAGCGTAACTGATCGCCGGATGGTTATACAGCAAATTGCGAAAATTCCGCTGGCTGTTGTTCAGGCTGAGCTGCTCTTCGTTCAAATCCTGCTTGGAAGGGTCCTTGGCGGAAAGCGCCATATGGAAAACGGAGGTGGCGATGCCGTTATCCGTCACGTTGTCCATCTGCCTCAACACGGTCCCGATGCTGTAGCTGATCGATTTCAGCGAATATTCGGTCTGGCGGCTGTATTTTTCTTCGATCGAATGCGACGACACGATATACGTGACGACGCCCAAAATGCATACGGGCACGATGATGAGCACGACAAATGCCGTAAACAACTTGTTGCGCAAATTCATGGGCACTCTTCCATTCTCGACATTTTGCAAAATCCGTTATTAAGCGCATGGTCCTGCATGCAAAAACGCCTTGGCTTGCAAGCCGTCCGCACAGCTCGTTATCTCCGGCAGCCTTCGCTGCTATTTGGCGGAGTCGGCCGCCCTATTGGCTTCGTCCTGCACTTTTTGCAGCGCCTCGGCCATTTTTTCCGGCGTCGTTTGGCCGCTGATCAGCTTCTGGATTTGAACGTTGCTGATCTCCGACGTCACGTCCGCCTGAACAAGGGCGTCGAAGGCCGGAAACTTCGTATCCGCCTTCTCGATCACGTCGACGATCTCCTTCATGAGGCCGTCGTTAATGCTCGAAGCGAGTACCGAGGCATCCAGCTTCATCGCCGGCAGCACGCCGTCTTCGACCAGTCCGCGGATCTGCATATCCTCGTTGAACATGTTTTTAATGAAGGATTTGACCGCCGCGATTTTGCGGGGATCCTTGGCGACCGCGGCCGAAAAGCCGTAGCCGTTATTGAAATTCAGCATCAGCGAGGTCTGGTCCCCGACGCCCCCCTCGACCGGCGGCATGTTAAAAAATCCTACTTTGCCGAACATGGAAGCCCCCGATTCCCCCTGCTTGAACACGGATGATTTCCACGTGCCGTCGTACATCAGGATGGCTTTGCCGCTCGTAAACTGGGCCGTATATTCCGGATATTCCAACCCGAGCTCGCCTTCGGTAAAGTAGCCTTTGTCTTTCCATTCCTTATGCTTGGCGAAAGCCTTGACGACGTTCGGGTCGGTCCATGCGGCTTCGCCGGTGGCAAACTTGGCGGTAATGTCCGGGCCGGCGTAACGCGACCATAAATGGTTGGTGATCATGAGCGGAATCCAGCCGGCTTTCGAGGCCGCGGCAATCGGGACCTTGCCGTCGGCCTTGATTTCAGCCAGCATGTTCTCGAACTCCGCAAACGTCGCCGGCGGTTTCCAGCCTTTTTTCTCGAAATACTCCTTGTTGTAATAAAACCCTTCGCCCGAGCCGCCGATCGGCAGCCCGTACACTTTCCCCTCGTATGTAAATGCATCTAATGAAGAAAATTTGTCCTTGATGCCCAGTTCCTCGATGATCGGCGTCAAATCCAGCAGCTTCCCCTGCTTGGCGTACATGACGGAATCCGGGCTGCCGAACAGGTCGAAAATATCGGGAGGATTGCCTGCCGCCATCTCGCCGCGAAGTTTTTCTTTGCGGTTTACGTCGGAATCGACGCCGTCCAGTCTGAACGTCAGCCCGTTTACCTCGGCCTCCACCTTTTTGACTACATCGTTCAGGATGGCAAACCGTTTCTCTTTATCTTTGCCGACCTGGGTGTGACGGAGCGTCAAATCGAAGGGTTCGGCCTTTTTCTCAGCGGCTTTGGCCCCTTTTGCATTGGATGCGTTTTCATGGTTGGGCGCGCTTTGGTTCTCACAGGCTGTCAACCATAATGAAGCAGCGAAGCACAGCGATATCAAAAGAATGAAGCTTCTCTTGACCTTCATCGTTGATCCCCCTTAAATCTCACATTCTCATTATAAGAATGAGTATACATCAACGTTAGTGCAACAATCTGCTATTTTGGGGATAAAAATCTCTACTATTTCGGAAATTTGCAAAAACGGCAGCCTCCCAAGGTTCCGCAGACAAACCAAGAGCCCTTTTCTTATGCAGAAAAGAGCTCTTCAGGCGATTCGCTTATGCGGATTCGGTTTGTTTACGCCCGGCTTCTATCAAACGGTACGCGCGCTGCACCTCTTCTTCGGCAGGGCTCGGAACGCCTTCCAAAGGGTAGGTTTTGCCAAGCGCCTCCCATTTGTAGACGCCCATCTGGTGGTAGGGAAGAATTTCGAATTTTTCGACGCCCCGGAGCGTCCCGATGAACCGGCCGAGGTCGATCAGGTGTTCCTCGCGGTCATGGATGCCCGGCACGTACACATGCCGGATCCACATTTTGCGCCCATGCTCCGACAGCCATTTCGCCGTCTGCAGCGTCCGTTCGTTGGATTTCCCCGTCAGCTTGATATGCTCGGCGTCGTCGATGTGCTTGATGTCCAGCAGCACCAAGTCCGTCGCGTCCAGCAGCCGATGAATCCGCTCCGCTTCGTTAAAGCCGTTGCTGTCGAGCGCCGTGTGCAGGTTCCAGCGTCTTTTCGCCTCCTCGAACAGCTCCGCCACAAAATGCGACTGCAGCGTAGGCTCGCCGCCCGAAACGGTAAGGCCGCCCCCGGATGCCCGGTAATACGGCAAATAAGGTTCGATTTCGGCCAGCACTTCCTCGACCGTCATCTCTTTGCCGCCGTCCAGCGCCCAGGTATCCGGGTTATGGCAGTACTGGCATTTCAGCAGGCAGCCCTGCATGAAAAGGACAAAGCGGATGCCCGGCCCGTCGACGGTTCCGAAGGTTTCCATGGAGTGTACATGCCCTTTGATCATATGAAGTCATCCTTTCCGCATCCGCTTGATGTCCGGTTCGGCACGGGAGAGCCCGTGCCCCGGTTTACATGGAGCCGTGGAACGTACGGTTAATGACGTCGAGCTGCTGCTCGCGCGTCAGCTTCACGAAGTTGACGGCGTAACCCGATACGCGAATCGTCAGCTGCGGGTAGTTCTCCGGATGCTCCATCGCGTCCATGAGCTGCTCGCGGTCGAATACGTTGACGTTCAGATGATGCGCTTTGCTGCCGAAGTATCCGTCCAGCATCGATACCAGGTTCGACTTGCGGACCTCGGGCTCTTTGCCGAGCGCTTTCGGCACGATCGAAAACGTATTGGAGATGCCGTCGAGGCTGTCCTCATACGGGAGTTTGGCTACCGAGCTGAGGGAAGCGAGCGCCCCTTTCTTGTCGCGTCCGTGCATCGGATTGGCGCCCGGCGCAAACGGCTCGCCCGCCTTGCGTCCGTCCGGCGTCGTGCCCGTTTTTTTGCCGTACACGACGTTCGAGGTGATCGTCAGGACCGATTGGGTCGGCAGCGCGTTCCGGTACGCTTTATGCTTGCGGATCATGCCCATGAACGTTTCCACCAGCCAAACGGCGATGCCGTCCACCCGATCGTCGTTGTTGCCGTAGCATGGATATTCGCCTTCGATCTCGAAATCGACGGCAATGCCCCGTTCATTGCGGACCGGTCTCACTTTGGCGTGTTTGATCGCGCTCAGCGAATCGGCCGCTACGGACAGCCCGGCGATGCCGCAGGCCATCGTGCGAAGGATGTCGCGGTCATGCAGCGCCATCTCGATGCGTTCGTAGCAGTATTTGTCATGCATGTAATGGATGACGTTCAGCGAGTTCATGTACAGCTTCGCCAGCCATTCCATCATCGGCTTCAGCCGTTTGACCACTTCGTCATACGACAGCACCTCGGACGTAATCGCCGGATATTCGGGTCCGACCTGCGCGCCGGATTTTTCGTCGATGCCGCCGTTAATGGCGTACAGCAAACATTTTGCCAGGTTTGCGCGGGCTCCGAAAAACTGCATTTGCTTGCCGATCCGCATCGCGGACACGCAGCAGGCGATCCCGTAGTCGTCGCCGTAAATCGGGCGCATCAAATCATCGTTTTCGTATTGGATCGAGCTCGTCTCGATCGATACCTTCGCGCAATATTTCTTGAATGCCTCCGGAAGTTTTTCCGACCACAACACCGTCAGGTTCGGTTCCGGCGCCGGTCCCAAATTGTACAACGTATGCAGGAAGCGGAAGCTGTTTTTCGTCACCCGGGTTTGCCCGTTTACCGACATCCCGCCGATCGACTCCGTCACCCAGGTCGGATCGCCGCTGAACAGCTCGTTGTAGTCCGGCGTCCGCAGAAACTTGACGATCCGAAGCTTCATGACAAAATGGTCGACAAGCTCCTGCGCCTCTGTTTCCGTCAGCGTGCCTTCTGCCAGATCGCGTTCGATGTAGATGTCGAGGAACGAGGAAACGCGTCCCAGCGACATCGCGGCGCCGTTTTGCTCTTTGATGGCCGCCAAATAACCGAAATATAGCCATTGGAAAGCTTCCTTGGCGTTTTGCGCCGGCTTGGAGATGTCGTAGCCGTGCATTCCGGCCATTTGCTTCAGTTCGCCGAGCGCGCGGATTTGCTCGGACAATTCCTCGCGCAGGCGAATGACGTCCTCCTCCATGGCATCGACTTCAAGCTCGAGCAGCTCCCGTTTTTTCTGCTGGATGAGGAAATCGACGCCGTACAAGGCGACGCGGCGGTAGTCGCCGATAATCCGGCCGCGGCCGTAAGCATCGGGCAGGCCGGTAATGATTCCCGCTTTGCGCGCCGCGCGCATCTCCGTCGTGTAAGCGTCAAAGACGCCCTGGTTATGCGTTTTGCGGATATTCGTAAAGATGTCGATCAATTCTTGGGGAAGCTCGAAGCCGTAAGCCTCGCATGCATCGACCATCATGCGGATGCCGCCGAACGGCTGGATGGACCGCTTGAACGGGGCGTCGGTTTGGACGCCGACGATCTGTTCCTTTTCTTTGTCCAAATATCCCGGCCCATGGGACAAAATCGTCGAAGGCGTATGAACGTCCACATCCAGCACGCCGCCGTTTTCCCTTTCCTTTTGGGTCAAATCGGATACGATTTTCCACAGCTCCGTCGTATTCTGCGTCGGCCCGGCCAAAAAATCTTCGTCTCCCAGGTAGGGGATGATATTACGCTCGATAAAGTCGTTGACGTTGACTTTGTTCATCCAATTTCCTTTTTTGAACCCGCGCCAGCCCGGCTGCATGGTTTGTACGTCTTGTTCCAGAACAGACATTGGAATCCCTCCGTTTTTCAGGATATGATCCGCCGCATCGATGCGTTTTGCTATTTGTGATTTCATTCACTTATATGGCGTGATCTTGCTAATTTTTGCTTTATGCTGCTGCTTATCATTGGCTTTTGCTGCGTTCTTGCTTGTGATCTTTCATCGATGCGGCGTTTTCCTTTACAAGTCCAGTTTAAGAAACTTCCGCCAAAACGGCTGTGACATATATCACATTGTCGCAGCCGTCATGTACCGAATGCCTACTCCTCGAACCGACCGTAAAACGCGTTCCGGTAAATGTCCGCCAGCTCCGATACGAGCGGCAGCTTCGGATTCGCCGTCGTGCATTGATCCTCGAAAGCGCGGTCCGCCAAGTAATCGACTTTTGCTTCGAATTCTTTGGCGTCAAATCCGAGCTCCTGGAACGATTCCTCAATGCCAAGCGCCTTGTTCAATTTCCGTATGGCCAGAATCAGGCTGTTTACGCCTTCCTCCGTCGTGCGGGCAGGCAATCCCAAAATGCGCGCGATTTCCGCATACCGCTCGTCGGCGACGAAATGCGAATATTTCGGGAACGAAGCGAACTTGCTTGGCTTTTTCGCGTTGTAACGGATCACGTGCGGCATCAGGATCGCGTTGGTCCGGCCGTGCGCCGTATGGTATTCGCCGCCCCATTTATGCGCAAGGCTGTGGTTGATGCCAAGGAACGCATTGGCAAAGGCCATTCCGGCCAGCGTCGAAGCATTATGCATCTTTTCGCGGGCAATTTTGTCCCCGGTCAGCGCCGACTTCTCCAAGTATTGGAACACGAGCTGGATCGCTTTGATCGCCAGTCCGTCCGTATAATCGCTGGCCATGACCGATACATAGGCCTCGATCGCATGCGTGAGCACGTCCATCCCCGTATCGGCCACCGCCCGTTTCGGCAGCGTGTAGACAAACTCCGGATCGACGATCGCGACGTCCGGCGTCAATTCATAATCCGCAAGCGGGTATTTCGTATTGCCTTGGTTTTTGTCCGTTATGACGGCAAACGAGGTGACTTCCGAGCCCGTGCCCGAGGTCGTCGGAATGGCAACGAATTTGGCCTTTTTCCCGAGGCGCGGATATTTGTAGATCCGTTTGCGGATGTCCATAAACTTCTGCTTCAGGTTCGAAAAGTCCGTATCCGGATATTCGTAGAACAGCCACATCGCTTTGGCCGCATCCATCGGCGAGCCCCCGCCAAGCGCAATGATGCAGTCCGGCTGGAACCGTCTCATCATGTCGGTGCCCCTGTCCACCGTGGTCGTCGAAGGGTCGGGCTCCACTTCCGAAAACACTTCGATGACGACCGGATTTTGGCGCTGGCGCAGGAAATATTCGACCCTTTCGACATACCCCAGCTTCACCATCATTTCGTCGGTCACGATCGCGATCCGGCTGATGTCCGGCATTTTGGCCAAATATTGCGTCGCTCCTTTTTCAAAATAAATCTTGTCGGGTACTTTGAACCATTGCATATTCACGGTACGGCGCGCCACCCTTTTGATGTTGATGAGATTGACCGCGGTTACGTTCGAAGACGTCGAATTCCGGCCGTACGAACCGCAGCCCAGCGTCAATGAAGGCAGGTTCGTGTTGTAAATGTCCCCGATCGCCCCGTGGGTCGACGGCGAATTGACGATGATCCGCCCGGTCTGCAGCCGGTCCGCGAACGCCGATATCACTTCCTCGTTATGCGAGTGAATGACCGACGAGTGTCCCATGCCGCCGAACGCGACGACCTCCGCCGAACGCTGGATGCCTTCGGCCGCGTTTTTTACTTTATAACAGGCCAGCACCGGACTGAGCTTTTCCGCGGACAGCGGATACTTCGGACCGACGCCTTCGATTTCGGCCACCAAAATTTTGGTTCCCACCGGCACGCTGAAACCGCATATTTCCGCGATCTTCACCGCGGATTGGCCGACGATGGCCGGGTTGACCGCGCATTTTTCCAGGTTGATGGCGCCTGCCGTCAGCTTGGCGGTTTCTTCCTTATTGACGAAGTAGCAGCCGTTCGCCGTCATTTTCTTTTTGACCGCCTCGAAGATCGGCTCCTCGATGATGACCGCCTGCTCCGAAGCGCAAATCATCCCGTTGTCGAACGATTTGGACAAAATGAGGTCGGTCACCGCCTGATCGATGTCCGCCGATTTTTCGATGAAGCAAGGCACGTTGCCCGGACCGACGCCAAGAGCAGGTTTTCCGCAGCTGTAAGCGGCGCGCACCATGCCCGATCCTCCCGTCGCCAAAATGAGCGCCACGTCGGGATGGTTCATCAGCGCATTCGTTTTTTCCATGTTCGGCTCTTCGATCCACTGGATGCAATCGGCTGGAGCCCCGTGCTTCACCGCCGCCTCCAGCATGATTTTGGCCGCCTCGCGGCTGCACTGCTGCGCCGATGGATGGAAGCCGAAAATGATCGGGTTGCGGGTTTTGATCGAAATCAACGCTTTGAACATCGTCGTGGACGTCGGGTTGGTCACCGGGGTGATCCCCATGATGATGCCGACGGGTTCGGCGATTTTTTGGTAGCTTTCGTACGGATTGTCTTCGATGACGCCTACCGTTTTTTCATATTTGATGCTGTGATAGATGTATTCGGTGGAAAACATGTTTTTGGTGATTTTGTCTTCATATACGCCTCTGCCGGTCTCGTCGACGGCCATCCTGGCCAGCCGCATATGCTGATCAAGCCCGGCCAGGGCCATCGCCTGAACGATCCCGTCCACTTGCTCCTGCGTCATGTCCATGAACTTCCTTTGCGCCTCGTTCGCTTTGTCGATCAAGTTCTGGATGTACGCTTCCGGCGACTGCTGTTTTTGTTCTGCAGCGGGTTCTTTTTTTACAGCCATGTCTCTCATCCTTCCAGTTTATTTTGAAATCCTATCTCTGGCCTGATCATAACAAAACCGGAACCGTCCGGAGATGATCTTTCTCACACGAAAGTGAAAATAATCACAAATTCGGAATTTCGACACTTTTTCGGTCTTCAAAGTCCCCAAAAACCATTTTTTTCAGGTTATAATTTACTTAAAATTTATTTTAAAAATTAAAGAGATAGAGGGGATAACGAGTATGAGCAACCAACTGAACGTAATCGAAACCCGCGGGAATACAAGCTGCTTCTCCGAACAAAACCTGGAGCGCCTGATGGCTATCATGCAAGACCGGACCGCGCCCGAAGGATCCCATTTGTTTTGGGAAGGCGACAGCTCCGACAAGTTGTTTTACGTTAAAAGCGGGCGCATCCAGCTGACCAAATCCACCGATGAGGGCAAAGAGCTGATTTTGTACATGTACCAAGCGGGAGACATCGTTGGCCATGCCGATCCCTTTTTCAGCCATAAGCAAAGTTATACCGCCGAAGTGATGGAAGAAAGCGTCGTCGGCGTCATCGACCATAAAGACCTCGAAGTGCTGATCTGCCAGCACTGCGATTTCGCGATCGATTTCATGAAATGGATGGGCGTCCATCACCGGCTGACCCAGACCAAGTTCCGCGACCTGATGTTGTACGGCAAGCCGGGTGCCCTCTGCTCGACGCTGATCCGGCTTAGCAATACGTACGGCGAGGAACACGGAGATGACATTTTGATCAACAAAAAAATTACCCACACGGATTTGTCCAACATGATCGGCTCGACGCGCGAAAGCGTAAACCGGCTGCTCGGCGATCTCCGCAAAAAAGGCGCCATCGAATACGAAAACGGCCTTATCGTCATTAAAAACCTTGAAATGCTGCAGGACGTTTGCCATTGCGAGATGTGTCCGAAAGAGATTTGCCGTATTTAAGCCGTTAAGCCGCCGGCCAGCATCGCCGATGTTCCCGTCGCCATAAAGCCAAAAAAACCTCCAGGACCGCATTTCGGCCAACGGAGGTTTTTTAGCATGCATTAAGACCTATACCCCTGACAAATTTTGTAATCCACCCCTTATTCCAGTCCCATCATTCCAAAATACCTAAATATGTCATATCACGAAGCCAAAAAGACCTCTTTTGATTCTAAAGTCCTATAAAACTTTCGGAATAGAGAACCGATGAACATGATGTTGCGCATTTCTTTGGTCTTATTTTCATTGCGCAATTATTCCTAAAATATCATTCGATCATCGTTCACCGCCAGGCGGACACAGTCCCGGCAGCTGCCCGAAACAAGGACCGGCATCCGGCCCGCCCGTGTTGATCCATAAGACCAACAACCCATTTCGCCGCAAACGACGAGGGCATAATGGATCATGGATCGTATAGATCGTATAAGGAGTGCAGAGAGTATGGCATCAAAATGGATTCAGCGCATATTGACGATTATCGCCTTTGTCGGCACCATGGTTTCCGGCACGGAGGAAGGAGCGGCTGCGTCCCAACCGGCACCGGCTCCCAAAACCGCCGCGGCCCCGCATGACCAAAAAGCCACGTGGCTGTGGAAAACCGAATGGATCCGGCGGGATCCGCAGGAGGTTCTGACGTTTCTGACCCGGCATGAGGTAAACCTTGTCTATTTGCAAATCAATGCCGACATCCCCGTGACCTATTATAAAAGCTTTATTAAGCAGTCGGCGGCTCTGGGCATTGAGGTGGATGCGCTGAACGGCGCCCCAAGATGGGGTCTCACGTCGAATCGGCAAGAAATTACCGGTTTTCTGAACTGGGTAAAAAGCTACCAGCAAGCGGCAGGCGAAAACGAAGCGTTCCACGGCATTCACGTCGACATCGAACCCCATTTGCTCCCGGAGTGGAAAGAAGACCTGCCCGATGTCATCCGCCAGTGGGAAAGCAACGTCCGCTACCTTCGAAACGAAGCCGATCGCATGGGGCTGCCGTTGTCGGCCGACATCCCGTTCTGGCTCGGCAATTATACCGCCTCCGACGGCAAAACGGCCCTTAACCGGTTTATGATCGGCCAATTCGATTCGGTTACGGTCATGTCTTACCGCAATACGGCCAAAGGGATCAACGACATCGCCCAAAGCACGCTGAAGGCTGCGGCAGACCTCGGCAAAGCCGCCATGGCCGCCGTAGAAACGAAACCAAGCCTCGAAGGGGATTTCATTACCTTTTACCAGGAAGGGGCCGAGGTCATGTATGATCAAATGGCCGAGCTTCAGGACATGCTTAAAGACAATCCGGCCTACGCCGGCATCGCCATTCATGACTTTGACGGCTGGCGTGACTTGAAAAATTAATTAAAAATGAACCGTTCTTACGGATTGAGCTGCACCGAAGCCTGTTTCCCGCTAAGCTGGATTCCCGACGTCCGATGCCCTGCATGGCTCAAATCCTTTGCCAGCCGCTCAAGCAGTTCTTTGGCGGCGGTTCCTTCCTTGCCTTTGATTCGAACGACAAGCAAAACGGCGTCGCCGGACTGCAATATCTTCTCCGCCTGGCGCCGTTTCGTTTCATAATCATGCTCCTCGATTTGCGGCGTCAGCCGGATCTCTTTTACCTTCATGCCTCGTTCCGCCGCTTTCGCCTGCTGCTTTTCCCTTTTGGCGTCTCCCGCCCCGATGAGCCGGCATGGCGGGGGACTGCTCATCAGCGAGGTGCAAACCAGGTCAACCTTCAGCTTTTTGGCCAACGCCAACGCTTCCGCGGTCGGCATGACGCCGAGATCCTCTCCGTTTAGTCCCGTCAGTTCCACTTCCGACGCTTTGATTTTTTCGTTCATCAGCATTTTCCGTACGCTCCCGTTCGTATTGTCGTATAAAGCCGCACGCCGGGCTTGGCGCCGGACATACCGTATGTATGATGCCGCGCTAAGCCCGGTCCAGCTTGATTTCCACTTCGTCCAAAGGAGAAAGCCTCATGTCAAAACCGTCTTCGGTCAATTCCTTGCCGTTCACTTTAATTACCCATTTTTCCACCGCTTTGGAGACGTATCCTTTGATCGAATGAACCATGCGCTTGTTCAACGTCAATTCGATGAAATCCGTGCTGGTGAGCATGTCCCGCACGTTTTCGTTTTCGGCGTACGGCAGGATGTACGTATGCGAAATCGAGGGCATGATGGTCCCGCCGTTGATTTTAAGCACGGAATATTGGACCTCTTTCGTTTTGGGATCCGTCGGTTCAATGGAGATGCCAAGCTCGTCGTTTTCCTTCAACACCGTATCCAGCTTGTCCTTTCCAAGCTTTTTATCGTTGAGCTCGATTCCCCAGGTGAAGGCGGGCGAAAGCGATACCTGGCTGATCGAATGGATGCTCCCGTCGTCCGCAAAGGTGACGATTCCGCTGTTTTTCAGGCCTTCCCGGATCGTAACCCCCTGCTCCAAATATTTTTCAAGATCGCGAATCGTGTCCTGAGAGAAAAAATCGTCTTTTTCCGAAATCAATATCGGCGAAAAACCTTCGCCGGATGCCACTGCGGCCGCATCCTTGGATTTGACGCCATCGCAGCCCGCCAGCAAAACCATGGCGGCAGTGATGAAAGCGATTACTTTTTTGAAGCTGTTCCCCATTTTGGGCACCACCTTTTTTTATTCATTGCATGGTGCTTCAGCGGCTGCAGTCTCTATGAACCAAAAATAGAGTCCTCGCCTGAGAACTCTATTTTACCATAATGGAGCGATCGTTTTCGACAGGGATTAGACAGGTTTAGACCAAAAACTCAATTGATCAGCGCCTGCATGAACGTTCTTGTGCCGTCCGAGTTTTTCAAATATGGACCCAAACCGAGAAAATGGCCGCGGTCGACATAAACGCCCGTCATCCACGTCCCCTCCAGAACCTCTCCATCCAGATGGAGGAGCAGCGGCGGCGCGGAAATCAGTTCCTGGTAAACGGGCACGCGGGTATTGTGCTTTTTGAAAGGTTTGCCGGATTGCTCGAAAGGAAGGGAAGTGACATAGGTAGGCACGAAATAAGCCGAGATGGTTTCCATCTCTTCTTCATCGTAAAAAGGGGCGTCGCCGAGAACGGGATAAAACAGCGAAATTTCCTCGAATTGCGACCAGATGAACAGCTGCAGCATCATGCTTTGCAATCTGCCGTTATGGAAGACGTATTCGCGTCTGCCCGGATGCTCCTTTTCTTTCGCGCCGTCGACGGGCTCGACGTAATGGCGCTCGCAGCCTACGCATTTCCATCCGGAGGGGCTTTGAATCCATTTTTGAAAGACCGGACTGCTGTTTTCTCCGCATGGGGAGAGCGGTTCTTGAGCGGGCTTCGGGCAGGCCCAATACTTTCGTACAGATTCCGGTACATGCTGAGCCAGCATTGAGATCGTTTTGTCGTAAATCTTCCGCACTTTGATAGAAGCGCTTTCAAGTTCGTTAACATCCTCTTGGCCATACCTGATTTCTTGGGAAAGTACTATTTTTCTCATCTTCATCCGCCTCCTTAAGCGCCGAAAAGGCAGTTTATTTCCAATTATACTACAGAACCTGCGGCAAGGTGCAAGTCTGTGCCTAAAAATAGAAAAAACAACCAGTTTTATGCAGCATCATTCCACCCTCGCATGTTTTCGTATAACGCAAAAAACCTCCCTTGCGATCGAAGGAAGGTTTAACGTCACGGTTCGTTACCGGGGCTCATCAAGTTCCACCCAGTGCTCGGCCCATTGCTGGACTTGGTCCATCACCGGCTGAAGCGCTTTTCCTTTTTCAGTCAATTCGTATTCAATCCGAACCGGCGTCTCAGGATAGACATGGCGTTCCAAAATGCCCTCGGTTTCCAAATCTTTCATGCGTTCGGACAGCATTTTGTCGCTCATGGATGGTATGATATGCGATATATCCTTGAACCGTTTCGGCCCGTTCATCAACGAGTAAATAATAAGCCCGTTCCAACGCTTTCCCAATACGGAAAAGGCCGTTTCGAACCGAGGGCACATACCGTAATCCTGATCCTTCATGTTTTTCACCTCTTTACAGGATCCATGCAAACAGTTAATGTCTCATGAAAGCTTACATTAAGTTAGTTTGTTTCAATTTTACCACATTCGATAAAAAAAGAAAACTCACCGAAGCCGAATCCTGCCCTGTAAATCCTTCCGGACCGCATCCGAAATCCGCCCACGGCAAAGCAAAAACGGCGGCATCCGCTGCCGCCGTTTCCTTTAGGACCGCCAAAAAGGCGCAATAACCAGGTTATACCGCAGATCCTTTTGCGAATTCCCTTACCGGCTGGGGAGCATGCCCAAACTGCAGCTTCTCGCCGGGAGCCGGGCAAGCCCATCTGACGCCATTGGCGATCACTTTTAAAACCCCGGGATGGAAATAGGTCGGATGCGTCTCATGGCCGGGACGGAAATAGAAAATTTTCCCGCGTCCGCGGCGGAAGGTGCACCCGCTTCTGAATACTTCCCCGCCTTCGAAATTGCTGATGAACACGATCTCATCCGGCGTCGGGATGTCGAAAAATTCCCCGTACATTTCTTCGTGATCCAGGATGATCTTTTCCCCGATGCCTTCGGCGATCGGATGGGACGGGTTGACGTTCCAGATGATTTCCTGCTCCTCCGCTTCGCGCCATTTCAAATCGCAGGACGTGCCCATCAAAGCTTTGAACGGTTTGGAAAAATGGCCGGAATGGAGCACGATCAATCCCATGCCGTCCAAAACGCGCTGCTTGACCCGCGCCACGACCTCGTCGCTTACCCGGTCATGGGCTACATGCCCCCACCAAATCAAAACGTCCGTTTGGTTCAGCGTTTCTTCGGTCAAGCCGTGTTCCGGCTCATCCAGCGTCGCGGTTCTGATATTAAAATCATCGTGCTGAATGCCTTGGGACAATGCCGTGTGGATGCCGTTCGGATAAACGGCTTTGACGGCGGCGTCCTTGTTCTCGTGTACGAATTCGTTCCATATCGTTACGTTAATCATGCTGATCCCCCTTATTTATACCCACCACATGTCGCCAAGCGACTCTTCGATCAGAACTTGCTGCAGGTTGGCCACCGCTTTCGAGAAGCCTTCCTCGATGGACATCAGGCCGTCTTCATGCTCAATGCTGACCACATAGTCATAACCGACCAGGCGCAGCGCGCTGATGATGTCGGCCCATGTTTTGACGTCGTGGCCGTAGCCTACGCTGCGGAACTGCCATGCGCGCTCCAGCATGTTCGTGTACGGCTGCATATCCGTTAAACCGTAACGGTTGACGTTAATCGGATCGATCACGGTATCCTTCGCATGGAAATGGTGGATGGCTCCTGCACGGCCCAAAATATGAATCGCTTGAACCGGATCGATGCCCTGCCACCACATATGGCTTGGATCAAGGTTGGCGCCGATCGCCTCTCCGGCCGCTTCGCGCAGGCGGAGCAGCGTTGCCGGCGTATGCACCGAGAAGCCCCCGTGCAGCTCCAAACCGATTTTCACGTGATGGTCGGCCGCAAATTTCGCTTGCTCCGTCCAATACGGAATCACTTTGTTTTCCCACTGCCATGCCAAAATTTCCTGGTAGTCGTTCGGCCACGGAGCGACCGGCCAGTTCGGGTATTTGGCGTTTTCGTGATCGCCCGGACAGCCGGAGAACGTGTTGACGACCTCTACGCCGAGCTTTTCGGCGAGCTTCACGGAATTGACGAAATCCTCGTGATCCGCCTGGGCCAAATGTTTCTGCGGGTGAAGCGGGTTGCCGTGGCAGCTGAGCGCGCTGATCGTCAGGCCGCGGGATTCCACCGCATGCTTGAATTCTTTCAGCTTCGCTTCGTTTTCAAGCAGCTCCGCCGGATTGCAATGCGCTTTGCCGGGGTTCCCTCCCGTTCCGATCTCAACCGCTTTCAGTCCTTTGGAAGCGACGTAATCGAGCGCATCCTCCAGCTTGCGTCCCCCGAACAATACCATAAATACGCCTAGTTTCAAGGTAAACTCCTCCTTGTGCTTTTTGGTTTTATTTTTAGCGAGGCTTGAAGCCTCTGTTTGAAAAGCTTTTCATCTCGCAAAAGAAGATGTCCGAAACCCCGCACAGAACATCTGTATGGGGATCGGGGCATCAACATGCATGTATTTTGGATGGATTATTCAAAATAAACGGCTTTACCCGTTTTGGCGGATTCGTAGATCGCCTCCAAAATTTGCGTTACGACAAACGCCTGCTCCGGTTTCACGATCGGCTCCTTGTCTTCCAGAATCGCTTCGATCCACAGTCTTTGCTCCAGATCGGATTCGCTTTCCGCGGTTCCGGAGTAGAACGCGACGCCGCCCGCCTGCAAATCGATGTTCGTATCGTACAAACGGCCGAGCTTTTCCCCGTTGATGCGGAGTCCGTCTTTCATGTCGGCGCCGCCTTCGGTGCCTGCAAGAATCGTTTTCGCTTCGCCGGTTTCCACGACGTTCAGCGCCCAGCTGGATTCCAACATGATCGTTGCCCCGTTTTCCATCGTAATGAAACCGAAAGCGGAGTCTTCCACCTTGAATTGTTCCGGATCCCATGGACCCCAGGCGTTAGCCGCGTCTTTGCGCTGCCCGAGCTTGTGGAACGAGGAGCCGAGCACGCTTTTCGGCTTGTAGTTGTCCATCATCCACAACGTCAAGTCAAGCGCATGCGTGCCGATATCGATGAGCGGTCCGCCGCCTTGTTTTTCCTCGTCCAAAAAGACGCCCCAAGTCGGAACCGCGCGGCGGCGGATCGCCAGAGCCTTGCCGAGATAGATGTCGCCAAGCTCGCCTGCTTCGCACAGCTGCTTCAAATACAAGCTGTCCGGACGGTAGCGGTTTTGGTAGCCGATCGTCAGCTTTTTGCCCGTACGGCGCGCGGCGTCCAACATTTCTTGAGCCTGCGCGACGGTTTTGGCCATCGGCTTTTCGCACATGACGTGTTTGCCGGACTCAAGGGCGGCTACCGTAATTTCCGAATGGGAATCGTTAGGCGTACATACGTGAACGACGTCGATGCTTTGGTCTTTCAGCAGCTCGCGGTAATCCGTATACACCTTCGCGTCTTTGGCGCCGTATTCCTCCGCGGCTTTTTCGGCGCGTTCCTTCACGATATCGCAAAATGCCACCATTTGGGCTTGCTGCTGCTTGGCAAGGCTCGGCATATGCTTCCCGTTGGCGATTCCTCCGCAGCCGATGATAGCGATGTTCAAGGTTTGGGTCGATTTAGACATGTACTGGTCCTCCGTTTTTCGCATAATTTTTAATCCATTCCATGCTTTGGGCGATGGCTTCGAGCGGCGGGTTCTGGCAGAAATCCTGCTCTACCACGATCCACTCCACCCCCGCTTTGTCTGCGGCATCGGCTACGGCCTTCAAATCCACTTCTCCTTGGCCCAGCTCCACCGTCAGCGGGGAGCCGTCCTCTTGTCTGCGGACATCCTTCCAATGCACGACCGGCAGCCGGCCCGCGTAGGATTCGATGTATCGGGCGGGATCGTAACCCGCAAAGTGAGCCCAGCAGCTGTCCAGCTCGATCTGGAGCAAGGATGCGGGAACCGCTTCATACATGGCGTCGAACACCGTTTTGTCCCCGATCTTTTCCGTAAACTCGAAATCATGGTTATGGTACAGCAGCGTGACCCCTTGTTCGGCGCAGCGCTTTCCGATGCGCTCCAGGTTCGCGAACACCTCGTCCCATTTGCGGTCTTCGGCTCCCAGATACGGGACGATCAGCCGGGTGTTGCCGATCTCTTTGTTGTAGGCAATCTCCTCGTCGAGGGCGCTCAGCATGCGGTCGTAGCCGGTATGCGTCCCGAGGGCGACCAGGCTGTATTGATCCAGCAACGCTTTCACCTCGGCGGCAGGGCGTCCGAAAAAGGTATGGAACTCGACGCCTTGATAGCCGAGCTCTGCTACTTTCTTCAACGTACCCTCGAAATCCTGCTCCATTTGCTCACGAACCGTATAAAGTTGCAATCCCAGCTTTAACATATAAACCCACTCCCGTTTTTTTGGATTGGCAAACGGCGTTTTAAGATAAAGTGCTTTCCAATACCACATGCTCGCCCTTTAAGGAAGAGGCTTGGAACGCATGCATCGCTTCAAGCACGTGGTAAGCGAGCTCCCCGCCCGCGCGGTGGTTCCGGCCTTCCCGGATCGACTTCACCATATCGTTCACCCCGAGCCCGCGTTCGTTTCTGCCGCATTCGAACACCGGAGCCAATGTTTCGGCTTCGCTTGATCCGCTTCGGCGGAGCTTGACGTCCCCGTCAAAAAAATTCGGATCGGGCAGGATCAGCGTCCCTTCCGTGCCGTATATTTCAAGCCAAGGCAAATCGGCCCCGCCTTTAATGTCAAAGCTTGTGATGACGGTGGCGATGGCGCCCTGCTTGAAATCGATCGTCCCGGCCAAATGCGTCGGCGTAAGCACCGGTATTTGCGTGCCGGCTTTCGGTCCCGAACCGATCGTTCTCGTCTGGACCGGAGCCCCGGCCGAAGAACTGATCCGGTGCATCGGGCCGAGCAGCTCCGCAAGCGCCGTCAAATAATACGGTCCCATATCGAACATCGGCCCGCCGCCCGGGGCGTAAAAAAACTCCGGATCCGGATGCCAGCCCTCCGGCCCGCCGCTCATCATAAATGCAACGGCCGCCACCGGCTTGCCGATCATGCCGCTTTCGATGGCGGCTTTGGCGGTTTGGACGCCCGATCCGAGGAACGTGTCCGGCGCGCTGCCGACGCGAAGGCCTTTGCTTTCCGCGACTTCAAGTATGCGCTTACCATCCGCAAGCGAGACCGCCAGCGGCTTCTCGGCATACACATGTTTGCCCGCTTCAAGCGCGGCGATGTCAATGTCGGCGTGGCTGCCCGGAATCGTCAAATTGATGACGAGTTCGATGGACGGGTCCGCCAGCAGGTCTGCCACCGTGTATACGTTTGCAATCCCGTATTCGGCCGCCCGCGACTCGGCGCGTTCGAGCACCACGTCCGCGCAGGCCGCCACTTCGACCACCGCGCTTTTTTTCAAGTTTTCCAAATAGATGGCGCTAATGTTGCCGCAGCCGATGATGCCTGCCTTCATTTTGCTCTCCATGTCCCACTCTCCTTCAGGATGTTGAAGGTTGAACCAACAATCTAGTACCCATGGTATTCCGAATTCATTTATATTAAAATGAATAATATGATTAAAACATGAACAATCTGGTCATTATTTTTCCGTTCGAATAAATAATCCCGCTAAGCGGGGTCATTGGCTTCGAAGCGGATCCAGGTACTTTAACGGTGACCTTGGCAATGATTGTTTTTATAGATAAAAAAACCGCCGGATTCTTTCGAATCCGCGGCCGGCATAGGAGTCATTTTCATGTCAACGGATCAAACGGTTCACATCTATACGGCGGGGTTTTCGTTCCACCATAAACCCTTTTACATGAGCGAAATGAACGGAGTCAAAAATTATTTGATGCGGCTGCAGACGGACGGAAGATGCCGGGCCCGCGTCGGCGGGGAAATGGTGCCCATCGAGGCGGGGGACCTGCTCCTTTTTTCGCCGGACGAGCCTTATGAGCTGAAAATCGACGAAGAGCTGAACGCCCAAAACGAGCTGGCGGTCGAAAGCGGCGATTACCATATTTTTTTCGGGGGCAGCTGGATCGAACAATGGTGGGCCCGCCAAAAGCGGCCGACGAAAATCAGGGTCCCGCTTAACGAGACGATTATCGGCCTGTTTAGGCAGATCGTGCTGGAGCAGCGTAAAATCTCGAATCCTTACCCCGAAATTTCGGGGTATTATATGCGGATCTTGTGTCTGGAAACGGACCGCCTTCTCCGCGAGCATCCGTCCACGACGCCGAAAACGTATTTGGCTCACCGGATCAAGCATTACATCGAGGAAAACGCGTCGGCGTCGTTTAAGCTGGAGGACGTGGCCGCCCACGTCGGGATCAGCGTTTCGCGCGCGGTTCATCTGTTTAAGGAAGCGTTCGGCAAAAGCATCATGCAGTACACGCTTGACGTCAGGCTCGACATGGCGCGCGAAAGGATCATTTTCAGCCCGATGTCCCTGGAAAACATCGCCGAAACCTCCGGGTTTGCGAATTACACGTATTTTCACCGCGTATTTCGCTCCCGCTTCGGGAAATCGCCGAAGGAGTTCCGGATGGACAGCCGCGAGCAGATTTAAAGATGGTTTTAGAAAAAGAGGCCGAATCCGCCTTAAAATGTACCCCATAGAGTAGACACCTAAAAAAAGGTCTACCCTACGGGGTACTTTTCTATACTTAAAGGAAATAAAATCCGGGGAGAAAACCATGAGTATTAAGTTATTTAGTCAACGTGACATGAACAAGGTTGTCGGAACTTTATCAAATGTTAAGAGTAGAATATTACTCTTTTAAGATTCCTCATTGAAGGAGATTGCAGTAACGCTAGGCACCGAGGGTGGTACTTATATAGGGTATGACATTATGACTACCACTGTCAGTCTATCCGTTGGATATTCCACGATGAATTGCAGGAATTGCTATATAAGTTATCTATAGTAGATCGACAGTATTTATTATTGAATGTGATTTGGGGTTATACGAGCAGGGAGATTGCTGATGCTTTTAATGATACTGCTGCTGTTACAAAAAGAATTCAACGAGCTAAGAAGAAAATGAAAGGCAACATACAGAATCTGATTGTCTAATGTGGATGGCGTCTAATTTGGAAGCGAAAATATTTATTTGTTGAAAGCTAGAATACTCCGGTGAGTACTAACCTCAAAGCCTTGTTACCGCACCACAACTAACAGTACAATAATTCCGAGCCCAATCAGCCAGATTACTGGGTGACCGAAATTTAATCCCCAGCCGACTCCGGACCTTTTCTCGACGATTAGGTTTGGATCTTTACGATTGAAATAAATCATACCTAATAGCCATTTATCATCATCATGGACAGGTCTGACATTGGAGAAATCGGCAGATCGCTCCATGCGGCTTCCGCCCTGACCAGCCCAGAACGATAAGGCGCAGGCGTATAGGATGACAAAGGCTATTATGATTAGGATAATGGGGATAGCGAAATTGATATCAAGCAGAGATATCATGCTTAGTTGCACGACGGAAACCAGGATAACTATTAAGAAGCTTGCTGTAATCATAAAATATGACCAAGTACGGCGGAAAGTTACGTCTTGTCTGATAGAACGGTTCGGATCAGTGGGTCGAACCTGCTGCTTCACTCTGCGAATACTCCAATTCTCAAATATGAACAAAAGTGTTATGAACACTTGTATTATCGTAGGCATAAACACAGAACTATAAGATTTAGCTGCATAGCGGTCTACGTTCCAACTGCTGTTGTAATGGATCGGAATCTGATCAGGAATCAGGTCGTAGTTGCGTAGCACAGTTACAATACTAACGACAATAATTAAAACATGAATGAGGAACCAATTACTAGACAAGCCAATGTTTCTTTTCCGAAATCCAGTGTCCACTGCCATGATCGATGGTTCCGGAGCAATAGGCAGCATAGGTAGTAACCTTTTCATTTTGAAATGATAGCTAATGTTTATGACTAGAGAGAATACGACCATGGCGAGTGAATAAGTGACAATGACCCAACTTTGTTGCTTGGAATGTTCATCACCGTATATTAGGCAAATGATACAAACAATGAATAGGATGGTATGTAAGGTAGCACTAATCCTAGCATATGACTTCCGCATCTGGCGCAAAGGCTCATTGTGGAATTGTACAGCGCTGACGGTGACCCCAAAACTAATTGTCTCTCTTGTTAAATAAGGCATGCTTACCATGAGTACAATTGTAGGTATAAATACAAAGACCATTACTATAACAGGCATTATCGTCATATCATTCGCCTCCTCTTATACATAAGTGTGTATTCGAAAACTCTATAACCCTTAGAGCATAGGCGATTCATCACTATGCCTTTTTGCGTATGATTATCCTTTAACTTAGGATAGGTAATCGACTTGAACATAAATTTAATTATAATCGATTTTAGTGACTATAAGGGTGAAATTAACAATTCAACCATATTTTTTTGCTACTCTTAGCAAGGCATTCTGAGCCTCCAGCCTGGCATACTTCTCTTCCTGCGTCAGCTCCCGTTTAAGGGACCTTCCTGATGCTTGGCTTCTAGTATCCTGCAAACCTAAGATTCCGTTCTCCTGGTAGCTCGCACGCCATCTCTTTCTCGAGGATTCGACTCTTTGGATCCCGATAACGGTTACGTCAAAACCACATTCCTCAAATATTTCTCTAGGAAGCTTACCCTTGTTATTTTCTGAGATAAATAACTGCTTAAATGCATCTGTATACGTAATTGCCTTAGAAGAAACAGACTTCACATAAGGATTATTTAATAACTGTTTGATTTCACTATCCGTGAATATTTTCTTGCTCATTTTTCAATTCCCCATCCCCATCTTTTTGCTTATAAACAAAAGTACCCTACCGAGAGACTTTTTTAAAGTGTCTTCTCGATAGGGTACAGTTTACATGGGATTCGGCCTTTTTGTTGTTCGGACGCATGCAAGCGTGATTAGCCGCTTTCGGTTAATACACTTTATAGGTTTGTCCGGTTTGCGCGCCCTCCACGCTTTTGCGGTACGCTTTCGCCGCCCTCGCCGCCGGCACCGGTTCAAAACCGGGAAAAAACGGGGCATAGCTGTCCATCGATTCCTCCAGCACGTTCGGGCTTACGTCGTTGATCCGGATCCCGCGCGGAAGTTCGATGGCGGCGGCCTGCACGAACGCACGGACCGCGCCGCCGGCCATTGCCGATGAAATTCCGCCCAGGATCGGATCGTCCATAATGATGCCCGTGGTCAGCGTAAAGCTGCCCCGGGCGTTGACATAATCCTTGCCGATCAACACCAGGTTGATCTGCCCTTTCAGCTTGCTTTGCACGGCGATTTCGTTATGTTCCGGCGTCAGCTCCTCCAGCCTGCCGAAATAAGCGTCGCCTGCGGCGCAGACGACGGCGTCGACGCTGCCGACTTTTTCGTACATGGCCTTGATGCTTTCAGGGGACATGATATCGACGGTAACGTCCCCCTTGCTGCGGCCGGCAGAAATGATTTCATGCCTTGGGGACAATTCGTCGCAGATGGCCTTTCCGAGCGTGCCGTGCGCACCCACCACAATGATTTTCATATTTGCATTGCCTCCTTTATCGTTGATGCCTCAAATCGGCACCGGTATCGTTCATGAATCAGCGGTCGCCGGCGTGCATTTATTTGCGTTTATCCCTGCCCGCAATCGCCTCGGACACGGCAAAAGCCAAATCCTCGTTGCCAAACAGCGACAAAACGCCAAGGACCGTCTCGTCCGGGATGGGCCCCGCCTCCTCCTTCGGCACCGTCAGCTCCAAAACCCGCTTCAGCCTTTCGTTCCCCTGCTGCTGCGGATACGCCTGCATGTACAGCTCCTCCGGATCAAGGCCCTCATTGACGCACCACTGGGCAAACACAAGGATCATCATGTCCTCGTCCTGCCGGTAGCTTTCCACGATGTTTTCTTCGACCTGTTTGCGGTATTCATCCATGTTTGCATTTCTCCCCTTCATCGTTACTTACGTATCCATGCGCATTCGCCGAAGTTCCGCTTTCCTGCCCCATGACGTCGAAGCGGCGGGTCCCCTGCATACGTGCCTTTTCGGACGCCTGCCATGGAAACCCGCCGCTTGCGGATTTTTTTACTCATGCGTAACGTCCTTACTTGCATGTTGAGCCTAAAACAAGGATCGATACACATTATACCTTTTCAAGGGACGAAACTGAATATGATTGCCGCTCAGCCCATGCCAACCGCCCGGCTTTTGGCGGCCTTTTCTTTTTTCTTCTTCGTTCGGAGCCCCAGCGCCACGACGGCGGCGATCACGATCAGCTCAAAACCGTACTTCAGCACCGCATTCGCAAACAGCCCGTGGATCAGCGGCTCTTCGACCAGCATCTTCGAGGCGGTCCAGGCAAGAATGGCCGCCCCGACCGTGATGATCACCGGGAAACGTTCCGTCAGCTTGACGATAAGCGTGCTTCCCCACACCATGATCGGCACCGAAACGGCAAGGCCGATGATGACGAGCAAAAAGTCTCCGTGGGCCGCGCCGGCTACCGCCAGCACGTTGTCCAGCCCCATCATCGCGTCGGCGATAATAATCGTGCGGATGGCCGCCCACACCTGGTTGCCTGCCGAGATGTCGTGCTTTTTCTCATCGATCAGAAGCTTATAGGCGATCCAGATGAGCGCAAGCCCCCCGACCAGGCGCAGCCCGGGGATCAAAAGCAGCTGCACGACAAGCAGCGTGGCGATCACCCGGATGACGATCGCGCCGATCGTCCCCCACAAAATAACTTTCTTCTGGTCTTCTTTTCTTACGTTTCGCGCGGCAAGACCGATGACGATGGCATTGTCTCCGGCCAGCACCAGGTCAATGATGACGATGGACAGCAGCGCCGTCCAAAAAGCCATGGTTAACAATTCCATTTTTTCTTCCACCCTTCTTTTTGAGGGAAAACATCCCCCCAGAATAAAATGATTGCTATGACTAGTCCGCCGCATGAAAAAAGCGCCCTTACCTTCATCAGGCAAACGGCGCTTTTTTTTCCACCAAAAAAGACCTCTACCTAATGAAAATCAGGCAAAGGTCTCGCAAAACAACGTTATGTTGCCAATAAAGCCGGGGATCCCGATCCCGTAATGACGACTTTATTGCATGAGCTACTCCCCTTTGGGAACTATTCACTTGTTGTTATCATTATATCAGGCCGATTTAAACATTTCCATAGTTTGTTTTATTTTATCTGCCGGTATTTGGTATGATGGGTAGGATGAAAGAATCCCGCAAGCGAGGAAACCGATGAAAAAATGGCTTCTGGCCGCTCTGTACGCGGCAGTTCTTATCACCGCCTGGATATACCGAAACGACGTCGTGGATTACATGCGGGAGCACGGCTCCTTCCCTATCCTTGTCTGCCTTGCCGCCTTGGTCGCCATGTTCCCGATCATTCCCTACAAGCTGGTCATCGCCGCCCTCGGCTTTTCTTTCGGCACGTTTTGGGCGGCCGCCGTCAGCTGGCTGGGGACGATGATCGCGGCGAGCGTCATCTATGCGCTTGCGAGGACCGTGCTTCGCGAGCAGGGGCGGGCTTATTTGAACCGGTTCCGCATGCTGCAGTCGTTTACCGCCTGGGTGGAATCCCATCCTTTTATGAGCGTCGCTGCCGGCAGGCTCATCCCGATCATACCGCAGATGGCGGTGAACGTGTTCGCTGGCGTCGCCTCCATTCCGTTTTGGACGTTTACGGCGGCATCCGGCATCGGCAAGCTGCCGGGAATTTTGGTCTATGCGTTTCTTGGCGACCAAGGATCCAAGCACCCGCTGGCTGCTGTTCTCGTTTTTGCCGGTTACGTGCTGCTGCTCGGCATCATGCTGCTTTTTTACCGGAAACGGAAGAAACTCCCGCCCGCTTAGCTTGGTTTCTTGGTTTTCGGCCGGCACATCGATTATAATGATTCTATTAAGGCAAGATATTCATGAAAAACCAGAACAGAAGAACAATTGGAACGGAGTGATATCATGAGCGATTTACAAGCGGTTCATCAGGAAAAAGCGACCTTTGCAGGCGGATGCTTTTGGTGCATGGTAGCCCCGTTTGAAGATCTGCCCGGCATCATTGAGGTCGTATCGGGCTATACGGGCGGTCATAAAGAGAACCCTACCTACGAAGAGGTGTGCTCCGATACGACGGGACATGTCGAGGCGGTGCAAATTACGTACAACCCGGATATTTTCCCTTACGAAAAACTGCTGGAGCTGTATTGGCAGCAGATTGACCCTACCGATGCGGGCGGCCAGTTCCATGACCGCGGCCAATCCTACCAAACGGCTATTTTTTACCATACGGAAGAACAACGCCGGCTCGCCGAAGAGTCCAAAGCCGCTTTGGAGGCCAGCGGACGGTTCGATAAGCCGATCGTAACGCCGATTCTGCCCGCCAAGCCTTTTTATCCGGCCGAGGAATACCACCAGGATTACCACAAAAAGAACCCCGGGCATTACAAACGTTACCGCAAAGGCTCCGGACGGGAGGATTTTCTGGAAAAGACATGGGCGCCGAAAAAGGACGAAGCCGACTTGCAGCAGCGCCTGACGCCGCTCCAATATCAGGTGACGCAAAAAAATGCGACCGAACCGCCGTTCCAAAACGAGTTTTGGGACCATCACGGCGAAGGCATTTACGTCGATATCGTGTCCGGGGAGCCGCTCTTCAGTTCGCGAGACAAATACGACTCCGGCTGCGGCTGGCCAAGCTTCACGCGCCCGATCCGGGATTACAGCATTAAAGAGAAGCTGGATCTGAGCCATATGATGGTCCGCACCGAAGTCCGCAGCAAAAGCTCCGATTCGCATTTGGGCCACGTGTTCGACGACGGTCCGGGACCGGAAGGCTTGCGTTACTGCATCAACTCCGCAGCGCTGCGCTTTGTTCCGAAAGAGGAACTGGAGGCGCAGGGTTACGGGGAATACAAAGTATTGTTTGAATAAATCGGCGAAAGCTCGCTTACTGCCGAAACGCCGTAGATTGCGGGCAGCAGAAAAACCCGGGGACGATCCCCGAGTTTTTCTTTATGGGATGACACTGTCTCTAGTTATACCGAAGTAGCCGTTGTCGTTTTCTCGTTCTGCGCCTGCTTCTGCGCCTCAGGCATCTTGTTGGATGTACGCAGCGGGATTTCGCGCAGGAAAAACAGCAGAATGAGCGCCACGGCCACAAAAGCCGCGCCTGACAAAAATACCGTCGTCAACGAAGCGCTGAGCGCATGTTTCAGCATGTCGATCATTTGCGTCAGCAGCGGCTGCACTTCCTTCGGCAGCGTTTCCTGCAGCTGATGGAGCTTCGGCTGGTCGAGCAGCATCTCCGGATTTTGGAAGGCGGCCAGCTTTTGGGCGACCTCCGGCTTGATCTGCTGCATGTTCACCCCATGGCCGGCAGCCATCTCGTCTTTCACATGGGCGGTTAAGCTTGTCGTCATGATCGTGCCCATCACCGCGATGCCGATCGTGCCGCCCAAATTCCGGAACAGCTGCGAGGATGCGGTTGCGACCCCAAGCTGGTCGGGTCTGACGGCGTTTTGCACCGTCAAGGAAAAGACGGGCATGCCGATGCCAAGGCCGAGTCCAAATACGATCATGGCGACGACGGCGAGCCAAACGCTGTTCATGACGGCCATGATCAGCATGCCGACGATCATAATCGGAATTCCCGTCAGCGCAAACCGTTTGTATTTGCCCGTTTTCGTGATCATGCGGCCGATGACCGTGCTGACGATGACCATCGAGATCGACATCGGCATCGTTACATAACCCGAATACGTCGGCGAGATGCCTTCAACGCCCTGCACGAAAAACGGCAGGTAAATAAGCGCGCCCATCATGCCTGCGTTCATAATAAAACCGATCACGTTCGAAATGGTCACGATATCGTTGCGGAACAGCGACAAAGGCAAAACAGGGCTTTTGACGACGCGTTCAACAAGTACGAAGATGACCAGGAACACGGCCGCGGCGCCGAACAAGCTCAAAATTTGCCACGACCCCCAATCGTATTTCGTGCCGGCCCAGGAAAAGCCGAGCAGCAGGGGGACGATGGTCAGCGTCAAAAACAGCGAGCCGAAATAATCGATTTTTTCCGATTTTTTGCGGGGAACCTTCGGAAACAGCATCACGATCATTACAAACGCCACAAGTCCAAGCGGCAGGAAAATCCAAAACAGCCATTTCCAAGCGAGATGATCGACGAGCCAGCCGCCAAGCGTCGGCCCGAGCACGCTGGAGAAGCCAAACACGGCCATCATAATGCCGGTCCATTTGCCTCTCTCCCGCGGCGAAAACAAATCCCCGACGGCGGTAAAAGCGGAGGCCATAATGATGCCCGCGCCGATCCCCTGAATCCCGCGGAACGTAATGAGCTGAAAAATGTCTTTCGAGAAACCGCTCAAAAACGCCCCGATGACAAAAAAGACGATCCCCGCCAATATGAACGGCTTCCGGCCGTAGATGTCCGACAGCTTGCCGACAAGAACCGTCGCAATCGTCGAAGTCAGCATATAGATCGTAATCACCCAGGTGTAATAGTCCATGCCGCCGAGAATGGCGATGATGCGCGGCATCGCCGTGCTGACGATCGTCTGGTTGATCGCCGAGAAAAACATGGCCGCGATAATCGCAATCATGATCGTGACTTTCCTCTTCTGCGATAAATCTTCCAAGTGTGCTCCACTCCTCGTTATTTATCCCTGAATTTCGATTTCACATGAAGTCATACCCGGGTGCTCTTGGATCTTTTGGCCGCTTCACCGGAAACAGCCGGACATGGCGTGCTTCATGCACCGAAGCCGCCGGTCAACTTTTCAACCAGTTCCGTCACCAGACGCCGTTCGTCCGGCGTAAGGCGTGCTAAATGCTCCTCGACGATCTCATCCCGTTTGCGGACGGCCCGGGCCAGCACTTCCTCCCCAAGCGGCGTGACTTCCACCAATATCGCCCTGCGGTCCGCAGGATCGTTGGCGCGAACGACGTAGCCCGCTTTTTCCAACCGGTCCACCATCACGGTGACTGCGCTTGGCTTGACTTCCAGCATTTCCGCAACCTGCGTCAGCTTGCATTGCCGCTCCCGATGGATGTAATGCAGCATGTACATTTGCGGTCCGGTCAAGGCGGAAGCCATTTCCTTGCATACTTCGCTTTCCAACCCCCGCCAGAAAGTCCGCACGGCAGCGTAAAACCGGTTGGCAAGCGCGTCCATGCGCATCCCCCTTTCTTTGTCCAATATGGTAAGGTTTGCTATTATTTCAATGGTTTAAATATTAGAAGTTTTAAGTTCCTATGTCAACCCTGTTATATGTAAAATTTTATTTATTTTCCTTTTATCCGATCAACCAGCCGATCCAATACGCGCAAGGCACGAGCAGCAATTGCGCCAGCAGCGTCCCGAGCAGCCGCGACACCATCAAAAGTCCGAATACCCGGTTGACTATTTCAAGCCCGGTCTCCCCGCGCAACGCCTGATCGGACAGGAGCGCGATTCGCGGATCGATCAGCAGCGTCAGCAATATCGTCGCGACGCCGTTGATCAATCCGGACGAGGTCGACGCTGTCAGCCGGAAAGCGGGCCAAAGATAGGCGGCATATAACGCGGAAAGGACTCCTACGGTATAAATAGCGGTGACCGCTATATTCAGCGCCATCAATCTTCGCGGTAAGGGCCCTTCGAATAGGGAGCGCATCATCCGAAAGGTCGGACGCTTGAAGTAAGTCAGCCCGTTTTTCCATTTCGCCCAAGACAGCAGATTCTTTGCCATTTTCGGAATGGATCCGGCCGCTTCCAAATGCACGACCATCCGCGAGCACAACCTCGCCGCGCTCGGAAACATCAGCATCGCGAGCAGCGTGCCGACGGTGGCGGCCGCAATGATGCCGTGAAGCCTTGGTTCGAGCCGGAAAGCGGCGGAATCGAGCGCATGATCCACCATGCTGCCGACCATCGGGCTTTGGGCGATATTCGAGGTGCGTGACACCAAGACCAGCAGCCCCGACAACGATAAAGCGAGCGTAATTCGGCGGCTCCGAAGCCCGCCCAAACGCAAAGCGTAAGATAAGCTGTCCACGGTATGGATGACAACGGTAAACATTAATATCATCATGAACTGAACCACCTTAATTTTCCCCCTCCCGATTATATTTTTACATTATAAACCAATGTCTTCAAATTTCTACCGTTTGATCCCCACAAAAAAACCGCCCGATCCTTAATTCAGGACCGGACGGTTATCCGTTAATGAGCACTCCGCACCGCATGAACGGGCTTGGTGGCGTTTTTGGGTGAAATTGCCGGTTCGGGAACGGCGGTATCGACCGTTTTGCCCTTACGGAATGAGACCGTGAACGTGATCGTTTGCCCGGCGATGCCAACCGCCAAAATCGTAAACAGCGTTTCCTTCAGCGGCATATAAAACAGGGACAGCAGCAATACGGCGGCATCCAAAAGAATAAATACGGTACCTACCTTAAGTCCGCTCCAGCGGCTAATGAGCAGCGATAAAATATCATCTCCGCCGGTAGCTCCCCCAAATCGGAGAACCAGTCCTGTGGCAATCCCCGTGACCAGACCGGACAACAGTGCGGCCAGCAGCAGATTGTCGTGCAAGTCGATGACCAACACCGAATAACGTTCAATAAGTTCGTAAAAAATAGAAAACGATAACGTCGCAAGCAGCGTGTGCATAACGAACTTGCGGCCTTTCAAAAACATGGCGATCAAAATGACCGGGATGTCCAGCAGCAGCGTACTCAGCGCCGGATTGATCCCAAGCACGTACTTGCCCAGCAGGGACAAACCTACGAACCCGCCCTCCGATAAATGATTTTGAAAATTGATGTGATAATACGCAAAAGCCAGCAAAAAAGTTCCGAAAAGCATCATTGCAATGGATGAAAACTTAGAAATCAAATGGTCTTTCTTTCTCATACAGGTTCCCTCTTATCGTCGTAGGTTAGTCAGGAGTCTGGCAAACCTCTGCGATAAGTACGGGACCTGCGGGACTTGGTCCTTCGCATGTGAAGTTCCTTCTTTCGCAGAGTTTGTCATTCGTCCTTGGTTGTCCAGGTGACTTTTCTCTACGAAAGGGAGCTACGTGTAAGAGAGATCATAACGTTTCCAAATCGTCCTTTGGGGATGGTTCCTTCGGGGACACATGGTATCCTGATCCTTTCTTTATGTTGTTGTGTTACATTTTTATTATAACACATTCCGGGCCGAAGCTAAACAGCAGGCTACCGAAAAAGGGCGATCCCTCCATATTTTGCACGTTGATTTTTTGTCTTTTTCCTGCCTTTCGTTGTTCACACATTGTCAATCTTTAATGTGACGAGAATCACAATTTGCCCTTAACGCCTTTTCTATACTTAAGAAGGGAGTACGAAACATATTTCAAGAAAAGAGGAATTCGTTATGTTGACGCAAGAAACCATAGACATCATTAAATCGACCGTTCCTGTATTGGAAGTACACGGAAAAGAAATCACGACCGTTTTTTACCAATTGCTGTTCGAAAACCATCCCGAACTGCTCAACATATTTAACCACGCGAACCAAAGAGAAGGAAAGCAGCAGACGGCGCTGGCCAATGCCGTGTATGCGGCCGCTGCGCATATCGACCATCTGGAGAACATCCTGCCTGCCGTGAAGCAGATCGCGCAAAAACACCGGGCTTTGAACGTCAAACCCGAGCATTACCCGATCGTCGGCGAAAATCTGCTTGCAGCCATTAAAACGGTGCTGGGCGATGCGGCCACCCCTGAAATCATAAACGCATGGGCCGAAGCATACGGCGTCATCGCCGACGCATTCATCGGCGTCGAAGCCGAAATGTACCGCGAGGCTGAAAACGCCCCGGGCGGCTGGGCCGGCTTCCGTCCGTTTGTCGTCGAACGCAAGGTGAAGGAAAGCGACGTCATTACGTCTTTCTATCTGAAACCGCGGGACGGCGGCGCCATTTCAAGCTATCTTCCGGGGCAGTACATTACGGTGCGCGTTAAGCCGGAAAATCAGCCTTACGCCCAAATCCGCCACTACAGCTTGTCCGCCGCTCCCGGAGGCGATTCGTACCGGATCTCGGTGAAGCGCGAAAGCGGAGCGCCAGGCAAACCTGACGGCGTCGTATCCACCTACCTGCACGATCGTATCCATGAAGGAGACGTGATCGAAATCAGCGCGCCGGCAGGCAGCTTTACGCTGGATACGTCCAAATCGATTCCGCTCGTTTTGATCAGCGGCGGCGTCGGCTTGACTCCGATGGCCAGCATGCTGGAGACGGTTCTGAAAGAGCAGCCGGAACGCAAGGTAACGTTCATCCATGCAGCCATCAACGAAAGCTTCCATGCGATGAGAGAGCATGTCGAACAGCTGGATGCTTCGCACGACAACTTGAAATCCTACATTTGTTACGAGAAACCGCTCGGGCAAGTCGCCTGCCATAAAACCGGGTACATCGATCTGCCTTGGCTTCAGGAAATTACGTCCCAAGATTCCGACTTCTATTTCTGCGGTCCGGTTCCGTTCATGAGCGCAGTCAACAAGGCGCTGAAAGAATGGGGCGTGCCGGAAGAACGGATTCACTACGAATTTTTCGGCCCTGCCGGCACATTGTAAAAATCCAGGATTTTTGCAAAATCCTCAATCAAAAGGGATATTGGCCTTTCGCCGGGCCGATATCCCTTTTTTCGTTTTTATCCTCCCCCACCCCATTTTAAAAACATGGCAACTTTGCAGCACGTATTCAACTGCCGGGACCCAAGCGTGATGCCGATCCCGCTCGGGGAAAAATCGGTCTGGACCGCTTCCGAAACGCCGATGGACTTCATCAGCCGGTCGACCTCCTCTTTATTGCCCGCTTGGGCGGCCCTCATGACCTGAACCGCAAATGAATGTTCGGACAGCTTGTTCAAAACCTTGTATCCATCTTCCATCAGCTTGTAGGTGTTCTGCAGCGATTGATTCAGTACGTCCGTTTGCACCTGCGGATATTCGCGGGCCCAGGCATAAACTCGGCGGGGATAGGGATAAGGATAAGGCGCGTACCAAACCCAATACGGGGGGTAACCCATGGGAGTTACCTCCTTTCTGTATATCCGGTTAACCCATTATATGTGCCCGCGCCGGCTTTTGTGATGTCCGCCCCTGCGCTTCATCCTAGCAGGCGAGCTCTACTTTGATCCGGTCCGGATCTTCGAAAAAAACCGCGTAATGCTCCGGTCCGCCGGCATAAGGATATCTGTCCTCGTACAGCAGCGGAATCCCTTTTTGCTTCAGCATGCGGGCCATCTCGTCAACTTGGTCGCGGGACTCCGCGCGAAAGGCCAGATGATTGAGACCTGTCGCCTTCCGGTGGTACGGGAGCTCCAAAAAACGCTCCTCCGTCTGCACGAACACGAGGTAGGTTTTTCCGTGCTTGAAGCTGAACCCTTTGTCCCAGTCCTGATACGGCGCATAACCGAGCTTTGCCAGAAACCATTCCCAAAACTCCCGGCTTCGCTCCAAATCCGATACGTTGATTTCCACGTGATGCAGCATCCCTTAATGCCCCCTTAACAAACGATTGATCGTTTCCCGCCGAACCCCGATCAATTGCCCGATTTCCTCCTGCGTCAGCAGGTCGGTGAAATGCACGCCATGCGAGTAATCGTTCAGCCATTCCGTCAAAAGCTCCAGCCGCTCCGCCGGCGTTCCCACGGTCAAATGATCCAGCCTTTTTTGCATGAACCGGACCTTCTCCTGCAGCAGCAGCGCGATTTCCAGCGCCTTCTCCGGATGTTCGCGCAAATCGCGGTACCAATCCTCCGCCAGAATCCGGTCCACCTCGCTGTCCATAAGGGCAATGGCCGACCCGTGGGTTTCCTTCGGAGTGATGAGGGAATGATGCGGAACCGTTTCGCCGGGGTACAATATGTTGAAAAGCACCATGTTTCCGTTTTTGTGAAGGCGCGTCACTTTAAACAGCCCGCTTTTGATATGGTACAAATATTTCCCGCTATCCCCCTGACGGAATAAAATCTCTCCTTTATGCAAAATCATAAGATGATATCCTCCCCGGTTTCTTTTGGTCCGTGATGCCAATACCTTATATTATACCAAAAAAGCTCCGGCTCCATTTCAAAGATTTGGCTCTTGCCGGAATGCATGCCCTTCGCTTAATATGAGTATAATCAGAACATATGTTCCCGTCCTTATTCATGAATGCAAGGAAGTGTTCGCATGAAAGCATCCGCTCTTCCCCCTGCCCCGGACGAAGAAGATTCGCAGCTGGTCAAAAGCTACATGCTCCATGTCGTTCTGCTCGATGTTCTGGAGCGGGACATCCGCACGCTTGGCACCCTTGCCCTGAAACTGCCGGACGTGTATATCCGCGGCTTGTCGGGCGTTCAGCAAAAGGCGATGCGGCGGCTGACGGAAATCCGCCAAGAGATGCGGAGCCGCGGCATCCGGGTATACGAGGAAAACCGGAGCGCCAAAGGGATGGAGGCTCTTTATTTATGCCGGGGATACCAGCGGCGTTTTTTTATGCTGTGGTCCTACGTCAAAGCGGAAACGGCCTGCGAGCTATGCGCTTATTTGGGAATCGGCATTTAGCCGGGATCGGCACCGGTTTATCTTTTGAAAAGCAGATGTATAAAAAAAGCTCCTGCAACCGCAGGGGCTTTTGAGCGCAAATCGGGCGTTGACCACGCCCGTTGATCGACATGCTGTGCGAAAAACGAACACACCCAGCGTCGCGGAATCTTCATCGCCGGAAACGCCGTTTTATTTAATGCTTGGCAGCCGGTTGTTTAACCTGTTTGCCCGCTTTCGCTTGGTACATTCGCCAGCCTGTCAAAACTGCGGCAACAAGACATATACTCGCTGAAGTAATGAATACTGTGTGCATTCCGCGGAGGAAAATGTCCGGATGCCCGGGAACAAGCCCGGTCACGCGATGTCCGGCCTTGACGCTCATGACATGGAACAATATCGTCGTAGCTACCGTAATGCCGACGACCATGCCTACGTTCCGAACCAGCGAGTTCACGCTCCCTGCAGAACCGAGCTGGGTACGCGGAACCTGGGACATGATCAGGGAATTGTTCGGCGATTGGAACAAGCCGCTGCCGACGCCCAGCATTGCAATCCAAACGCCGACAATGACAAGCGAGCTGCCTTCGTGAAGCCAGGCAAGCCCGAACTGGGCAATGACCATCACGATCAACCCGGCAAAGGTCAGGAGCTCGGAGCCGATTTTGTCGGACAGGGCCCCGCTTAGCGGCGCTACAATGACCATGCATATCGGGAATAACATCATCATAAAACCTGCCGAAGAAGGCGATAAATTCAGCATGTTTTGCGTGTAAAACGGCGCGATAATGTTGAAACAGAAATTCGCCGTGAAGACAAGGAATCCGCATAAAATGCTGACGGAAAACAGCGGATTTTTAAACAACGACAGATCCACCAGCCCGTTCGGACGATTCAGCTCGGCCCGTATAAACCACACCAATGCGATCAGCGCGGCTGCAAGCAAAACGATGATCCACAAATTGCCGTACCCCGCCTGTTGCCCGAGCAAAAGGCCTGCAAACAGCGTTATAATAAACACGGCGAACAGCGAGCTGCCGGGTACGTCGATCTTCGCTTTTACCCGGATCAAATCGGCCGGAAGCACCTTCCACCCCATCACAATCGCGATCAGCCCGATCGGCACGTTCACCCAAAAAATATATTCCCAGCCCAAAGACGAAATGATGATTCCCCCGAGGCTTGGTCCTGCAATGCTTCCGAGCGATACGAAAGTACCGATAAGACCGAGCGCTCTGCCCCGCTCCTTCGCCGGAAAAATATCGGTTAATATGCCCTGGCTGTTCGCCATCGTCATGGAGGCGCCCAAAGCTTGAATAACCCTTGAAACAATCAGCAACGGCAGCGTGTGACTGAGTCCGCAAAACAACGAGCCGACGATAAATATGATCGTCCCGATTTTAAATATACGAATCTTGCCGACGATATCCCCCAGCTTGCCGAAAAAAAGGATGAAGCAGCAAATCGCCATCAGGTAACCCGTCGTTACCCATTCGATCTGGGCGATCGGCAGACCCATCTCCTTGGACAGGACAGGCAGCGCAATGTTCACGATACTCCCGTCCAGCGTGGACATAAAAGTAAATAAATTAAGAACAATAAGGATGATCCAACGTTTCTTCTGGATGTTTGCATCCTCTTGATACGTACGTTCCAATGAACTCATATGCGTCCTCCTGATCGTAATATAAACCATTAGTTGCGTGCGCAACTAATTGACAGTAACAGTGTACCTCATATTAGTTGCGTACGCAACAGGTTTTAGATAAAATATTTTCATGGATCCATTTCATCAGGAAGAGGTGCCGCTTATGAAAGAACCGATCGGCAAGCTAATTTCATACCTTTACCGGCAAAACCAGAAAAGGCTGGCCAAGGAACTGGCTCCGTACGGCATCGGCAGCGGCGGACAACACAGCTTCCTTAAGTCGATTCTGCATGATCCGGGCATCACCCAGGATCAGCTGACCCATCAGCTGAAATTCGATAAAGCGACGACGGCCCGCTCCATTAAACAATTGGAGCAGTCCGGATATATTATGCGCCAGCCCGATCCCAAAGATCGGCGCTCCCAGCTTTTGTTCCCGACAGCCAAAGCGAAGGAACTGCTGCCTGTGCTTCAGTCCATATTGGATGAACACAACCGGAAGATTGCCCATCATCTGACTCCGGAAGAAGTAGATCAGCTCGTCTATCTCCTGCAAAAAATTAGCCGGGATCACCCGGACGAATAAACACAAAATGCAAATAACCCCGATTATCACGGGGCTGCATCACGTTGACGATATGAAATGAACCCTGTAAGCACTCTGGATCAGGGTCATTTCCGAATTTAAAAAAGCGCATCCTATGTCTCCATAGAATACGCTTTTTTCCGGTTGTCCTGATGTCAGTTGCTCATGCTGCTCCTCTCCCGCTTCGGATCCGCCGCGGCTATTTTTTCGAGCCAGGCTTCGTAATGGTGAATGGCCAGCCCCGCAAAGGAAACATGGGCTTCGCTGAGCCGGTAGGCGTTTTCCATCTCTTTTTCCATGACCGCGACCGGCTTTCGGAAAAAGCTCACATGGTCTCCCTCGTCCGTTTCTCCCAGCTCCATGCCGATCCAAACGGATTTTCCGAGCCTGTCGGCCTCGTTCAGCATCCCGCGGGACAACTCCACCATTTGGGACCCGCTGTCGCGGTAGGACATGACCGCCAAAGCATCGAAATGCTCCAGCATCCAGCGGCTTAAGCTGCCGCCGTCATCCATTTTGGTTTTTCCGAGCCAAAACGGGACCGCGGCGCTCATGTAAAGCCCGCCTTCACGCCCCATGTCCGTCCATTTCCGCATGTTCCGGCTCCACTCGTTCACCACGCCGGCCTGGTCGCGTTCCCAGCGCTTCAGCTGATACGGTTCAACGTCAAGCTGAATGCCGGCAAACCGTTCTTCCGCCGGAGCGGCGCGGTTATAATCGAGAACCCATTCGATAAATTGATCGGCTTCCCTGCGCTGTTTTTCGTACGCCCATTGCGGCCTTCCGTCCAAAGCATGCACCGAAATGCCGTCATGGCGGGCTGCGGCGATAAAACGGCCGTATTGTTCCGCCTCCACGTTTTTCTGGATCTGCAGAAAGATCACGCCGACGCCCTGCTCCCTGCAGAAGTCGAGGACCTGCTCCGGATGTTCGATCAGCGAGGCGTCCCACAGCCAGGTTGCTTTTTGTTCTTCCATCGAAGACGATTTGAACAGGAAGGGCAGGAGCAGCAGGAAGCAGACAACCAGGACGAGGCGAGGTTTCGCTTTCGCTTTGAGCCGCTCTCCCATCCTTCCCCTCCTTACGGCATTAACCGATCAAAGCCATATTCGGCTCTTCGACATGCTGAACGGAATGTCCGATTTTATAGATATGGGGTTCGCTGAAATTTTTGAACGCGTTACGCGTATCCACGATCGGCACGCCCAGGGAGGCGATGTCGCCGTAATTCAGGCCGCTGTGGTTCGTGATGAGCACGATGCAATCATAGCTTCTGAACTTCTCCAAATCGTACGCGACGCTGTGGACCGTCTCCCCGTGCTTGTCGCGGAAGCTGGTTGCAAACGGATCGTAATATTCGACGTTGGCTCCGTTTTCCTTGTACAGCTCGTACACCTCGAGTCCCGGAGATTCGCGCAGGTCGCTGATGTCCGGCTTGTAGGCCATGCCAAGCACCAAAATGTTCGATTTTTTGATCGATTTGGCGTATTCGTTCAGGATGGTCGACGTTTTACTGATAACGTAATACGGCATGTTGTCGTTTGTGGACTGCGCCAGCTCGATGAATTTGCTGTAAAAGCGGAAGCCTTTGGCTTTCCAGGACAGGTACATCGGATCCAGCGGGATGCAGTGTCCGCCGATGCCCGGACCGGGATAAAACGGCATGAAGCCGAAAGGTTTGGTCGCCGCGGCGTCAATGACCTCCCAAATGTCGATGCCCATGCGGTCGCACATCATCGCCATTTCGTTGATAAACGCAATGTTGACGCTGCGGAACGTATTTTCGAGCAGCTTGGACATTTCCGCAACCTTTGGCGTCGAGACCGGCACGACTTGCTGCACGTATTTGGAATAAAGGGCGACGCCAAGCGCCAAGCAAGCTTCGGTCGTTCCGCCGATGACTTTCGGCGTATTGAACGTATTAAAGCGAGCATTGGACGGGTCGACGCGTTCCGGCGAGAAGCAGAGGAAGAAATCCTCGCCCACGCGGTAACCGAGCGCTTCGATCTCGTACTGGATCAGCTCTTCGGTCGTTCCCGGATAAGTGGTGCTTTCCAGCGTGATCAAAAGCCCTTTTTTCATGTGCAGCTTGATCTGGTCGACCACGCTCGTAATGTATGACGTATCCGGATCCTGGTTTTCGCTGAGCGGCGTCGGAACGCAGATGCTGAGCGCATCGATCACCGTGATCATGCTGTAGTCCGTCGTCGGTTTGAAGCGGCCGCTTGCGACGCATGCCTTCAAATCTTCCGAAGAGATATCGGTGATATAGGACTCCCCGTGGTAAATCTTTTCGATTTTGGACGGGTCCACGTCAATGCCGATAACCGTAAATCCCTGCTTGACCATTTCGACGGCCAGCGGGAGCCCGACATAACCCAAACCTACGACGCCAAGCACGGCCTTTTTATTTTCGATTGCGTTCAACAATTGCTGATACTCCTGATTCACTAGCAATCAACCTCCGTATGATGTAGTTTTCGTTATGCTTTGGGAAAGCGAACGTCTTTTCAGCATGATGCGAAAGTCAAACCTTCCTCATCTTGCTCCATTTATTGAAAACACCGGTGTATGCGGGCATCCAGCTCGACCGGAGAAAATGGCTTGGTAATGTAATCGTCGACCCCATGCTGGAAGCATTGGCTGATCGTCCGTTCCACCCGCTGCTCGGTCAACACGACGATTTTCGGCGTGTTTTCCATCGGCAGCTGCTGGATTTGATTGATAAAGGGCAGTCCGTCGATGCCGTACAGATTCAGCTCGGTCAGCACGAGATCGGGCTCCCACTTTTCGATCAGCTCCAGCGCCGACGTGCCGTCGAGCGCCTCGAGCGTTTCAAACCCCTGCATTTTGAGGCGGATCGTTAGAAACTCGCGGATGGTGTCGTCGTTATCGACGATCAAAATGCGGCCGGGCTCCGAAACGGCTTCATCTTTCGTGAAGATATGAATGTCGGACGATTCGCTGAGCCTAGTGGACTCGGCCATCTGCCTCAGCACGCCCGGCGTCGGCTCCACCTGTCCCGGAAATGCGGTCAGCGTGATTCTCGGATCGGCATCCGGCAGCGTTTCCTCCAAATGCCGCTTGAGCAGCAGCGCCTGATAATGGGCTTTATCAAGCGTCAATCCCGGCAGCAAAATCGCCAGCGTGGACGTGGAGGCATCTTTCAGCACCTCGATCTCGCTTCCCGTTTCCTGCCGCAAAGATTCGCGCATCTGGTTTTCCAGCTGCGGCGAGTCTGTGCCAAGGTACAGGAACATGACGCCGCACAGCTCCCGGGAAGTCTTTTTAAGACGTTCTTCGAGGTTGTGATACATGCCCTCATGCTGTTCTCGTTCTAGTGTTACGGACTCTGGCATTATCGATTACCACCTTTCAAAGAATGTGAGAAAACCTCTATCAACCTATCTTCACGGAAGAGCAGACCGCGCGATGAGCGGGTTTCTTCCGGCACTGCTTGAATCGAATCACGCCGGTTAGGCAGCTTTGCTTTCTTCCTTCCAGCTTTGGCGCGTCATCGTTCCCCAGGAGTTATTTTTCCGGAGATACTGGATATGGCCCTGAACCCGCCACAAAATGCCAAGCTGATGGTACCCCACAAATTTGAGGGCCGAAAAGAGGAGCATTTTCCATAAATCGGAAAACTTCTTGTAACGGCGGAACGCGATCTCCTCCAAAATGATGGCGCCCACGGCCAGCAAGTAGCCGCTCAGGAAGTTCAGAAGGGTGAACGCCAGCAATATGCGCCAATGCGTCATATCCAAAAGCGTATATCCTATCAGAGCCAACAGGCCCGTGATTCTGAAATAAGGATTTAAGGTTTCGAACAGTACGTTGTACGGCATCGTAATAAGGCCCATGATCTTGTATTTCGGGTTAAACAGCATGCCGCGGTTTTCGATCATGTTTTTCAGATTTCCCCGGCCCCAGCGCATCCGCTGGTTCGAAATGATTTTGTACGTATCCGGCGCCTGCGTCCAGCAGACCGCCTCGGGGCAAAACGCCACTTTGTACGGCAGCTTATGGCTCAGCATGTACCGGTGAAGCTTGATGATGATGTTCATGTCTTCTCCCGGATAGCCGCCCCGGTAGCCGCCGACGGCAATGACGTAATCCTTCCGGAACAGGCCGAACGCGCCGGAGACGATGATCAGTCCGTTCATCCGGCTCCAGCCGATCCGTCCGCCGAGGAATGCTTTCAAATATTCGATGGATTGGAACATCGGCCATATTTTCCGCGGCAGCGACACTTTTTTGACCGCCCCGTTTTCGATCAGGCAGCCGTTGGCGATGCGGACGTCGCCGCCGATGGCCACCATTTCTTCCGGATTTTCCATGTACATCCGCGCCATCCGGATCAATGCATCCTTCTCAAGCAGCGAATCGGCGTCGATGGAAGAAATAAGCGGGTAATGCGAGAAGTTGATGCCGGCGTTCAGCGAATCCGCCTTGCCCCCGTTCTCCTTATCTATAATAAAGAGATGGGGATAATCGGGATTATGGTAAATGCCTCTCACGTTTTGCGTCTCGATGGTCCCCCGGATCTCGGGATTATGCATCTTTTCCAGCTTGAATTCCCGGATCAGCACGGAGAGCGTTTCGTCGCCCGATCCGTCGTTGATGACGATGACTTCGTACGTCGGATAATTGAGCGTCATAAGGCAGTATACGTTTTCGATGATCGTCAGCTCTTCATTGTAGGCCGGAACGAGCAGCGATACCGGCGGCACCAGTTCGGAGCCGGAAAGCGTTTGGTAGCTTGAATATTTGGCCCTTCGGGAGATCGTCCCGATGCTTCGGTAGGATAATCCCATAATCGCAAAGTACAAAATCGTGACGAACATGACATAATAGATCGCTACCGTGCCGTAGAACAGTAAAATCTCTCTAAGCAGTGTAATCTCCTCCTACCGCGGCTACGCCTGTCATTCGCTTGACCGGCTGCTTCACGCCGAAATACCGGTCGTAAATAAGCCGCTTTTTGTTGTACGCCACCATCTGCTCGATCGCGCTGGGCTTTTGCTCCGCTTCCATCACCAGCCCGATCCGGTGCAATGCGGCCTCGCGCTGGATTCCCGCTCCGGAGAGCGCGGCCTGGCACAGCGCTTCGAACCCGGCTTCGCCAAGGGCTGCAAGGCTTTCGGCGCTGTTGTGCCGCACCTTCCAGCTGGCGTCCTGGAGCGCCTTGACCAGCAGCGGGATGCTGCCCGCGGCATGGAGCTGCCCGAGCGCCTTGGCCGCTTCGGCCCGGACCTCCCAATCATGGTCGCTCATCAGTTTGACGATGGTTTCATCCTTAAGCGCAGGGTTCGTGCTGAGATACAGCTTGACGGCTTCGGCGCGCACATCCTTTTCTTCCGAGCCGACCAGCCTTCCGAGAACCGGCATGACCTCGGGAACCGCCTGCCCCCACATCGCCACCAGTCCGACCTTTACAAGCGCCGGGTCGGAATCGTCGAGCAGCTTCAGGAGGATGCTGCCGGCATCAAGCCCCGTCTCCAGCATGATATCGGCCGCCAAATGGTGAATCGGCTTGCCGTGCGACAGCAGGATCCGCAGCATTTGCAGCAGGTCCTCGGGCCGCTGCGCGCTTTTGGCGATCGAACGCGCGACGATGATCAATATCGAGTTGTATTTGCCTTTTTGCAGCATATTCATCAGCCCCGGCACCGCTTCTTCGGCGCGCATGCCCCCGAGGCGGTAGGCTGCGGCAAGCCGGCGGCCGTACCGCAAGCTGCCCAGCGCCTTCAGATCCTCTTCGACGAACCCGGCTTCCCTGCAAAGCCGGATGAGCCGGGCACGGTAATCGCCTTTGAACTGCTCGATCCATTCGATGAATTTGTCCTGAATGACTCTTCGTTCAAGCGGCTTCAGCTTGCCGGGAGGTAGCTTCAGTTCCGCGTCGTCCCCCAGATGGGCCTGGATATAGACGAAATAATCATGATGTTTTTGCTCGTAAAATTCCTTTCGCTGCTGCTCCCGGTTATTCGAGATTTTCATCAGAACCAGAAGTATGATTCCGGAACCGATCAGCCCGAGGCATACGTAGATGAACACATATGCAACGATTAAATGTGAGAACATGTTTGCAAGTCCTCCTCTTTCAAATGATTTCTTCCCTATCCTGTTGCCGCGGACTCTAACCGCAAGGAAGTGCTCCATGCGGCCCGTCCTCTATAAAGCGGGCTCCTGCCGGACGCTTCGTTCATTTTTCGCCGGACAGCTCGGCATACACTTTTTTCATCGCGTAATAGCTCTGTTTCAGCTGCTCGCTGTAATGCACCGTATCCCACGGCGCCCATGTGTATGGGGCGATCTCCTGAACGTTCAGCGTCTCCGCCGCGCCGCCGGGCCAACTGACCTTGCTTCCGCCTTGCTCGACGAGCCACGGAATGAGCCGGATGCCGTCCGTTTTGGCGGTGCTGAAGGCGCGTCTTTCCTTAAGCGGGCTGTAATCGATCACCTGCAGCGAGCTCGGGTCGGCGAAGCCGAGAAGCATCCACGGAATGCGCATCTCGATCTCATTGCCGCGGTACTGCCATGAAGTCAAGGAATCGAACTCGGGCTTGCTGCGGTCCGTCGTCCCTCTTTTCAACATGCCGATCGTTTTGTCGATAAATGGATGCGCAAACCGCGTATCCGGCGGATTCATCTGCAGGCTGATCGCCAATTTCCACGGATGGAACGGCTTGTCCTCTCCGGATTTCGTCTCCGGCAGCATCCAGTAACCTTCCTTCCCGTAAAGCCGGGCGTGAAAATCGTAGTCGGCGGCGATTTCCACCTGCGACTCCGCGTCTTTCCCGATTTCGATCAGCGCCTCCGGCGCTCCTCCCACCAGCTTTTTGCCGGGAAGCTGTGCCGCGGAAGGCTGATTTCCGCCCGTGATCGTGTCGGCGCCGATATAAAGCTTGGTCGTTTTCGGGTCGAAGTTCTTGTCCAGCCGGACTCCAAGATAGAGGTATCCTTCATCATGCGTAATCATCATGTCCCGGATCCCTTGCACCTTGCCCTGCCAATGCTTCACTTCGCCTTGCGGCAGCGCGTCCCAGTCGCTAAGGCTGCCGTCGATCAAAATCTGCTTTTCCTTGCCGGGAAGCATTCCGAGCACGCCGAACATTTTTTCGTTCGTCAACACGTTGATCCAGTAAGCGCGGCGGTCTGCCGGAATTTCGAAAGGCATCGTATTCCAGGTTTTTTTGAACCACTCGTCCTGCCACATGAACAAAATGGCTCCGGCATAACCTTCGTCGTAAATATCCCGGGTGAGCGAAGCATCGATTTCTCCCTGCTTCTGCTCGTTATGCCCGCCCTGGTCTCTGCCCCCGGCGCCGAAGTGGGAAACCCCTACCGACGACGGCACCCCATACTCGGTAATCATGACCGGCATGTCCTTGAACTTGGCCTTCAGCTGGCGCAAATAAGCTTTGTACGTATTGAAATTTCCCTGCTTGTCCTTGATCGTTTGCAGCGTGGAATCGGTCCGGAAAAAATCCGGGTAGTACGGATAAGCATGGTATGCGGCGAAATAACCGCCTTTCCAACCGGTAGGCCGGACATGTCTCGCATCCACGCTGACCATGTCCTCTTCGAACAGCGGCTCCCCGGGATGGGTGAGCACGTCGGTCGTGACCCAGTTGGTGAAGGTTACCGGATGCTCCCACCCGTACTGCTTTTCCTGCTGCGCGGTGTAATCAAGCAGGTCGGCAAGCCAGTTTTCGAACGGAGTCGCGTCTTTCGTGCCGGAAAAATACTCGCCCTTGTAGACCGGAACGTCGCTGTGCTTCTCGTTGGTGTTTTTGACCATTCCCGGGTCCCATTCGGTTCCGACATGCCAAGCCATCAAATATTTGCCCGCGTTGGCCTTGTACTCTCCGCTGGCGGCTCCCTGTTTCGGCGCAACGGCTGCGTCGCCGTATACGGCGGCCACCGCTTTTTTGATTTCGGCCTTGAACTGCCCTTCTATATCGTCCGCATAGGCGTCCTGCCGTTCGATCAGCTCTTCTTCCGGGGACCAGATGCCCTGAATGAAGTATAAGGGATCGCCGCCCTTATCCTTGTTGTATTTCACAAGGGCCGAATAGAACACGGGCTGATGTACCGTGTATATGCGGATGACGTTGGCTCCCATGTCGTCGATCTCTTTGAACCACCGAAGATAATCATCCTCCGTGGCCGGAAGCTCTCCCGGAAAATGTCCCGGGACGGTAGCCCCCAAATTTACGCCCTTCACAAACATTTCCTTCCAGCTGCCATCTTTTTCATAGCGCATAAAACGGTCGCCTTCGGTTTTAAATGTGAATCTGGTTCCATCCTGATCCTTATATGCCGTGACCGGCTTGTTGTTTACCGCAAAACCGGCAACAATTCCCCCGGCAATGAGAACGGCGGCTGCTGTGATCCAGATGATTAGTGTTCTGCGTGTGATCATCGCCTAAAAGTTCTCACCTCGATTTCTTTGGCCTTTTTTCTGGCCCGGCATTCACAATTTTTGTCATAATTCAATTCTTAACGATGTTTTCGAATCTGTAAACTAGGCTGCTGGAAGGAATTTTCAGAACCTGGCGACCTATCCCGCAGCGATGCCCGAGCCAAATCATCGGCGGCTGCCGACCATGAACGCCGGCTCTGCCATAGATCGATAAATGGCCGTATGATTCCCGGCTTTAAGCGGCGAGTGGTTATGTATACGTCGAATAATTGCTAAAGTTGTGGCCGTTTTAACATCTTTATCCATAAAGATTACAAAATTGATACCTTAGACCGATAAAGCAGCGGCCGCAAACCCGCATCACGGCAATATTCTTTGAAAATATGACAATTTTGAAAATAAGGAAAGAGTCCCGTATGGGACGGAGGGTCCTAATATACTTTTAAAATGGATAATGTTGGATATAACTGGTATGACTATCCGGTTATTTTTGAAGGACGGAAGTCGCCGTTTCCGCTTCGTTTTGACTAGGAATAATTGAATGGTTAAGTCTGAAATGTAATGAAAACGGAGAAGGTTTTGCAAAATAATTCCGGTTGAAAAGCGCATATTTCTCCGTTATTCTTATAAAATAAGAACATGTGTTCCTGTTTAGTTCCAATGGATAAGGAGCGAGTCCTATGGTCGAGTCGAAAAAACGCATCATTATGCTGGCCGACTGCCAGTCCTTTTATGCGAGCGTGGAAAAGGCGGCCCATCCCGAATACAAAGACAAGCCTTTGGTTGTATCCGGAGACCCGGCCCGCAGGTCCGGCATCATTTTGGCCGCATGCCCGCTTGCCAAGGAATACGGCGTCACGACGGCGGAGCGGCTCGGGGACGCGCTTCGGAAATGCCCGCATCTCGTCGTCGTCCGTCCGCGCATGGCGGAATATATCCGCGTATCCCTGCATATTACGGAAATTTATCAGTCTTTTACGGACCTGGTGGAGCCGTACAGCATCGATGAGCAGCACTTGGACGTGACCGGCAGCCTCCGGTTGTTCGGGACACCCGATCAAATCGCCCGGCGGATCCAGAATCGGGTGAAGCAGGAAACGGGAGTGTACGTACGGGTCGGCATCAGCGATTGCAAGGTGCTCAGCAAGATGGCTTGCGATATTTTCGCCAAAAAGAAACCGGGAGGCATCTTCACGCTGGAGCGAGAAAAATTGTCCGAGACGTTGTGGCCCAAACCGGTGCACGAAATGTTCATGGTCGGCTCGCGGATGACCCGTCATCTGTACAAAATGGGCATCCATACGATCGGAGACCTGGCCCAAACGCCCTTGCCCCGGCTGACGAAACGCTGGGGAGTCAACGGCGAAGTGCTGTGGCGCATTGCCCGCGGCATGGATTCTTCCCCCGTCACCCCCCACAGCCAGCTGCAGCAGCAAAAAGGCGTCGGCCATCAAATGACGCTTCCGCGCGACTATACGGATTGGAAGGAGCTGCGGGTCGTGCTTCTCGAGCTGTGCGAGGCGGTCGGCCGGCGCTGCCGGGAAAAAGGGCTGATGGGGTTCGTCGTCAGCGTGGGCTGCCAAGGGGCCGATTTTGACCATCCCACCGGTTTTTCGAGGCAAATGAAGCTCCCGGACCCGACGAACATTACCGATGAAATTTACGCCGCCGCCTGCCAGCTGTTCCAGCGTCATTGGAACGGCCTTCCGGTCCGGAAGGTCGGGATTGCTTTGTCCGATCTCCGTCCGGATTCCCTGGTCCAGCTGACGTTGTTCGGAAACCGCGACCGGAAGCGGGATTTGGAGCGGGCGACGGACGACATCAAAAGCAAATTCGGCGAAACCGCGATTCTCCGCGCATCCTCCCTTCAGGCATCCGGCCAGGCGCGGGATCGCTCGCTTCGGATTGGAGGACATTACAAATGAGCAAAAAACTTCAAGGAAACGGATTATTCGAATCGTCCCGGATGATGCTGCCGGAACACCGGGAGGCGTACATCCGCCATCAACAGCGGCTCGTGCACCGCAAGCCCCCGCTAATCGACCCGCAGGCCGAAGAGGAAATGGCCGCGACGCTGACGGCCGCGTTATATGGCGGTTCGCCCGTAACGATTACATTGTTCGGCGATCCCGAAAATATCCGGCTTACGGGCACTGTGCTGCAGGTCGATCCCTTCCGCCGGCAGATTCGCCTGAAAGAAAATGAAGACGATCACCCCCAATGGATTCGTCTGGACCAAATCATCGGCGTAGTGGCGGAATCGGACATCTAGCGGTACACTAAAGGAAAGAAGGCCGGCAAGTCCTTCGTTGCCGCTAAGCTAACAAACTTCGAAGGATGCCGGCGATGATGAGGAGAGATGCCGTATGTGCGGACGTTTTACGTTGATCGTATCGCTTGAAGAACTGCTGCTCCGGTATGAGCTCGATCCCGGATATGCCGTGCCCTACCACCGCCCGCAGTATAATATTGCGCCGACGCAAATGGTTTTATCCATCATCCATGACGGAACCCGTCTCCGGCTTGGCGAGCTGAAATGGGGGCTCGTACCTTCCTGGGCCAAAGATCCCGGCATCGGAAACCGCATGATCAACGCCAGAAGCGAAACGCTGCAGGAGAAGCCGGCCTACCGGATCCCTTTTGAACGCAAGCGGTGCCTTATCCCGGCTGACGGCTTTTACGAGTGGAAAAAAACGGACGGCGGCAAACGTCCTTACCGGATCAAGCTGAAAAGCGGCGATTTGTTCAGCATGGCCGGCCTATACGACATTTGGGTGCAGGAAGACGGCACCAAACTCGCGACCTGCACGGTTATCACGACAAGCCCCAACGAGCTGATGAAGCCGATTCACGACCGGATGCCGGTCATTTTGCGTCCGGAAGACGAACTGCGCTGGGTCAAACGCGGAGCCGGAAGCCCGGAGGAGCTGCAGCAGCTTCTCATGCCGTATCCTGCCGACGAAATGGAGGCTTATCCCGTAAACGCCGCCGTGAACTCCGTCAAAAACGATTCGCCGCTATGCATAGAGAAAAGCTCGTAACATCCTTTTGGCGGCGCGGCAAACGGCATCATCCAAAAACAAAGACCGTCCCACAGCCTAAAACAAGTTGTGGACGGTCTTTTGTTGTAGAGCTTCCGCATCATTATTCTACGATAATTTTACCGACCATGTTGTCGTGGCCGGCACCGCACATAACGGAGCAGTGGAACTCGTGTTCCCCGGGTTTATCGGCCGTAAATTCGGCGGACCCGTCCTTTTGCAGATTGACGTTAAAGTCGGAAATTTGAAGGCCGTGAGCGCCTTCTTTATTGACAAGCGTAATTTTGACCTTGTCGCCTTTTTTCACCCGGATTTCGGCAGGCTGGAACTGAAAGTTGGTAGCCGTAACCTTAATGTCCTGGGCGCCGCCCGCTCCGCCGGTGGCCGTGCCGGTCGTGCCGCCGGTGTTTTTATTGGTTTTGCTGCCGCAGGCGCTGAGCGCAAACACGAGCAGGAGCGTGAGACCTAAAGTCATCCACTTCTTCATGCCTATGACCTCCCGTTAAAATAATGATGAACTTTAAAATCCTTAAAAACAGCTTCCTTTCACGTCATTATTTTTAACCGAGAGACGGACATCTATGCGGCAAAAAGACCTATGGGAAAATACCGGCATACGGTATCTCCCCGTAGGTCTTTTTCTTGACGTTTTTGGCCCATTAACGGAACATGCCCCAAAGTTTGATCAAATGGAAGGTATTATTCGGATCGATCCGCTGGGCCAGCACAAATTTCACGATTTGCTGTTCCTCCGCCGATGATAAGGGCTCTTTAAGTATTCCCGACGCCGATTTGACAAGACGCTGGACCTTTGCCGGATTTTGAAGATCGACCTTGCTGACGCCTTCAAGAATTCCTTTAATCCGTTCTTTGGTCGCCTGATTTTTCATTTTTTGCTTGACTCTTGCCACTAACGCAGGACTGATTCCATACTGCTGATAACCCAAAACCTTGGCACCTCCCGTCAAATTCCAATTCAACTAAGTATATGACGGGGTGCCTGTCCGATGTGCCTAATCTACCACATCTCCCTGAAAAATCTGTTCCTGCTGCAAATAGTCCCGAAGTCCGGCATATGCCGGGGAAGTCCAAAACTCGCTGTCGGCCACGAGCCGGGATGCGTCGTCCCGCGCTTTTTCAAGCACCGCAAAATCGCTGACCATATCGGCAAGCCGGAATTCCGGCAAACCGCTTTGCTTCGTTCCGAAGAAATCTCCCGGGCCTCTAAGATCCAAATCCCGGCGGGATACCTCAAATCCGTCATCCGTTTCGGTCATGACGCTCATGCGTTCCTGCCCGACCTCGGATTTGGGATCGGCAATCAGGATGCAGTAGGAAGCGTGCTGGCCGCGGCCGACGCGACCGCGCAGCTGGTGAAGCTGGGACAAGCCGAAACGGTCGGCGTCCATGATGACCATCAGCGTCGCGTTTGGCACGTCAACCCCTACCTCTACAACCGTCGTGGATACCAGCAGCTGAACTTCGTTTGCATTAAAGGACCGCATCACTTCCTCTTTTTCGGCAGGCGTCATTCGGCCGTGAAGCAAACCAACCCGATAACTCGGGAACGCCTGCTGCATTTGAATATGCAGGTCGATCGCATTTTGCACATCGAGCTTTTCGGATTCTTCGATCAATGGGCAAATCAGGTACGCCTGCCGGCCCTGGTCTATTTCCTTGGAAATAAATTTGAGCACGCGGTCCATCATGTCATGTTTAACCCAGTAGGTGGTGATCGGAATCCTTCCCTTGGGCCGCTCCGATAACGTCGAAACATCCATGTCGCCGAAAGCGGTAATCGCCAGCGTTCGCGGAATCGGCGTGGCGGTCATCGTCAGCACGTCGGGGTTGTAGCCTTTGCGCCGCAAAATGCTGCGCTGGTTCACCCCGAACCGGTGCTGCTCATCGGTAACGACAAGTCCCAACTGGCGGAAAAACACATCCTCCTGTATCAATGCATGCGTGCCGACCACAATGTCGGTCATGCCCATCTGCAGCGATGCCAGCAAATCCTTCCGCTTGCGTCCGGTGACGCTGCCGGTCAAAAGCCCAACCGTAATGCCGAAAGGCTCAAACAGCTTTTGCAGCGAGCGCATATGCTGCTCGGCCAAAATTTCCGTCGGCACCATCAGCGCTCCTTGGTATCCCGAACGGACGGCGCCGTACAAAGCGATGGCGGCAATCACCGTTTTGCCGGAGCCGACATCCCCCTGCAGCAGCCGGTTCATGCAGTAAGGAGAACGCATATCCTGCAAAATCTCCAGTTCCACTTTTTTTTGCGCGTCCGTCAGCTCAAAGGGCAGGCTGCGCACGAATTCGCGCATCGTTTTATTGTCGACGGTATGGACGACCCCGTCCATCCTGCGCCGGTTCAGCGCCCGGTAGGCATGCATTTTCAACTGGAACAGGAACAGCTCCTCATAGACCATCCGTTCCCGGCCCTGCTGACCTTCCCGCGAATCCTGCGGTTGATGAATCGTGGCGATCGCCCTTTTGCGCGGCATAAAATCGTATTTTTGCATGATGGCTGGCGGCAAAATTTCCGGAATCATTTCCCCGTATTGGGTCAACGCTTGTCCGATCGTTTTGCGCATCCATGTTTGCGTAATTTTCCCGCCGACCGAATAGACCGGCTGCAGCGTCCCGCTGCGCCAAGCCCCCTGATCCGGAAACTCCGATTCCGACACGGTCAGCTGCATCCGCTTCTGATCCCATTTGCCGACAAGCACGATTTCCCTTCCGCCCGTCAGCTGATCCCGCAAAAAATGCCGGTTGAACCAAACAGCGGTAAACATCCACTGCTCCGCCATCATTTTGCACGTCAACCTGGATTTGCGCCCGTAACGCTGAAGCACCGGAACGCCCATGATTTTGGCTTGAACGGTGATTTTGTCGCCGTCCTTTACTTCGCTGAGCGAACGCAGACGGTAATCCTCATAACGGAACGGGTAATATTCCAGCAAATCTTTTACCGTAAAGATGCCAAAGGCGTGAAGCTCTCCTTCTTTGAGAGCACTCACGCCGCGCACCTGCCGGATTGAAATTTGATCCAAACTCAGATTCATTTCCATCCCTCATTTTTAATTCGGCCAGATAAACACGGCCAACGTTCCGGGACCGACATGGGTGCCGACCACCGGACCGATATTGGTAAGCACGACCTCGTTCAGGTTATAATGCCGGGACAGTTCCTCAAGCACTGGATCGGCCGAAGCCGGGTCCGCCGTATGGCCTACGGCCACGTTGATGTCCCGGGTCCCGCCCAAATCCTCCTGAAACCGCTCGATCATACGGGATATCGCTTTTTTGCGGCCTCTGACCTTTTCCACCGCATAAATGATGCCTTCCTCGTCGATCGACAGGATCGGCTTGATGTTCAGCAGGTTGCCGATGACGGCAGCCGCTTTGCCGATGCGTCCGCCCTTCTGTAAATATTCGAGCGTATCGACAAGAAAATATAACTTGCGCTGCCTTCGAACCTGTTCTACCGACGCCAAAATTTCCTCTGCGGTTTTTCCTTCGGCAGCGAGCCGGGCCGCCTGGACCACAAGAAGCCCAAAGCCGTAGGAAGCCGATTTGGAATCCACGACATGTATGGACGGCGGGTCATCGAGCATCGATTTGGCGAGCAGCGCCGATTGATACGTTCCGCTAAGCCCGGACGAAATATGAAAAGAAAGAATCGGGCTGTCGGGGAAAACGTTCATCAAATTTTGGTAAACTTCAATGTAATCGGCAGGAGAAGCCTGCGACGTCGTAGGCAGCTGCTCTGACTGAACAAGCCGTTTATAGAACACCTCAGCCGATATGTCCACGCCGTCCTCGAACGTTTCTTCTCCGAACATGAGGCGAAGCGGGACGACATGAATGTCGTATTTGCCGACCAGTTCCTCCGGTATGTCAGCGGTGCTGTCCGTCACAATTACCGCATGAGCCATGCGAGCGGCCTCCTTTAGAGGTTTTTTTAACTTTGCCTTGCTTCATGTCCGATCAGGATTCTACGGAAAAAATATAATAATACACCGGCTGTCCGCCTTGATGTACTTCGACTTCGGCATTCGGGTACCGGTCGCCGATCCAGTCCGCAAGTTCCGCCGTCAGGCCGGCATCCGTTTCCTCACCCGCAAGGACGGTCACGATTTCGTCGCCGCTGACAAGCATTTTGGACAAAAGGTCCTGACAGGAGGCCAAAAGGCTTTCGGCAACCGTCACGATCTTCGAGTTTTCGATGCCGATGTATTGTCCGGCCTTAATATCGAGATTGTCGATCTGCGTGTCGCGCACCGCGTGGGTAACCTGGCCGGATTTCACCCGGGCAATGGCGTCCATCATGCTGCTTGTGTTCGTATCCTCGATTTCCTCCTCGGAAAACGCAAACGCTGCGGAAATTCCCTGCGGAATGCTTTTGCTCGGGATCACCGTGACGCTGCGCTCGCCTTCCAGCAGCTCGCGAGCCTGCTCGGCGGCAAGCACGATATTGGAGTTGTTCGGCAAAATGTATACGTGCTGGGCGGAGATCGAACGGATCGCGTTGACGAAATCCTCCGTGCTCGGATTCATCGTTTGCCCGCCGGACAGCACGACGTCGATGCCCAGGCTTTTGAAAATGTCGGCAATGCCTTGGCCTGAAGCCACGGCGATAAAACCGTACGGAGCCATTTCGTCGGCCGGCGGCGTCGCCGGTGCCTGCTCGCGCGAATGATCAACCGGGTCTACCGGCATATCCGCGAAAAGTTCCGGCATCGGCGCGATGTCAAGCCCGGTCGTCAGCAGGTCCCGGTGCTGCTCGCGCATATTCAAAATATGGATTTGGGTAATTTCGCCGAAACGGAGCGCCAAATTCAGCACGTCGCCCGGAGCCTTGGAATGGACATGCACTTTGATCAATTCATCGTCCGCAATAATAATGATGGAGTCTCCGTTTTTTGACAACGCTTTCCGGAATTCCTCCTCATCGAATACGGCCGCTTGCCCGCCGCCAAGCTGACGGTTGATGAAAAATTCCATATCGTACAAAAATTCAATATCTTCGGTTTCGATTTTGGATTGGGCCAGCTCGGGCCGCTGCGCAACCGCAGAGCTTGAAACCGCCGGCGCCTCCGGACTAAGAACGGCCGGTGCTTGTCTTGCCGCCGGAGCTTCATGGTAATCGGCGTGGTCCTGGGCCCCTTTCAGGTAGCGCAGAAAACCTTCATAAATATAAACGAGGCCTTGTCCCCCGGAGTCCACGACGCCTACCTGCTTCAGTACAGGGAGCATCTCCGGTGTCTGGGACAACGTCTCCTGCGCTTTTAAAAGAACTTGTTCCATCAATTCAGTAATGTCGTTGGTCCGCCGCGCGTAGAAGACGGCATGTTTGGCAGCCTCCTTGGCCACCGTCAAAATGGTGCCTTCCACAGGTTTAACAACGGCTTTATACGCAGCATCCACGCCCGTTTGCAGAGCCGCGGCGAACTGCATCGCGTTCAGTTCATCGTAAGGCGCGGCATAGCGGCCAAAGCCCCGGAAAAGCTGGGATGTAATGACGCCGGAGTTTCCGCGCGCACCCATCAGCAGTCCTTTGGACAAAACCCCCGCACTGTGTCCGATCGAGTCGGAATGATTTCTTTTTAGCTCAGTCACACCTGCACTCATCGTCAGATTCATGTTGGTTCCCGTGTCGCCGTCAGGCACCGGAAAAACATTTAAAGAATTGACATGTTCTGCATGCTGCTGCAGTTGTTCCGCTCCGGCCAATACCATAGCGGTAAAATCTGTCCCATTCAAAGAACGCTTACTCAATGATAAATCCCCTTCCTAGCTTGATCCCTAGCTACTGGCGTCCTTATACATACGTCGTTTTCACGTTTTCGTTTCGCCAATTTTATTCAGGATAATACAAAATCCCCGATCATCCATATATAAATGAAGCATCCCATAATACACCAGTATGGGCTATTCATCATTGTACTATAAGAAACCTCAGAAATAAATGTTTTTGGCTGGCGGTTGACGAAGCAAATTTTGCTGTGATATGATATACAAGTATTGTTTTATGCAGGTGTTTGGAATAAGGAGGTGTAATCTATGTCTCGCAAATGTTATGTGACTGGCAAGAAGCCAGGAAGCGGCAACCATGTTTCTCACGCTAACAACCGTAACCGTCGTTCTTGGGGCGTAAACGTGCAAAAAGTTCGTATTCTCGTTGACGGCAAACCTAAGCGCGTTTATGTGAGCACTCGTGCGCTCAAATCCGGTAAAGTTACCCGCGTATAATTCGTCGATTTGTTTATGCAAATGAAAAGTCCTCGCCCCGCGCGGGATTTTTTTCTTCTGAATACGATTTGTATTCCGGAAAACGTCTGCCTACGGATGACGAACCGCTGATGAGGCGGATCTAGAAATAGACAAGCCTCTTGGACGTTTTACACTTTCTTAGACCTTAAGAATAGCATATAAGCAAAAAGCACCTTGTTTACAGCAGGTGCTTTTTTAATGCCTTTGGCCATATTCGGTATGTTTCATGCCGCCTCGCGTCAGAGGTTTTTTTAGCATCAGCGGCATACCATAAGGAGTCTTCAGCTTTTATGGAATGTGTTTAAAAGAGCTTTTACGAATCCTCCCAAAAACTTTGGCAGCTTAAACGTATAAAATTTCATATTCCACCCTCCCCATATTCTCATGTCATCGCGTATGGTATGCCTTTAGTACGTTCACTGCAGAAACGGACAAAAAAAGGTTACATGAGAACCCTGCTCATGTAACCAATGTATGCGCAAACGGCATGACCTATGACAAAGGCTGACAAGTGAAACCGCCCATATTGGGTTTATGCCTTTTGGGCGCTGGTCCGGATGGCCCGGATCGCCGCCTCCCGGTCCGGTTTGCCGTAAACGGCGCTCCCTGCGACAAGCACGTCCGCTCCGGCCTCGGCAACCAGGGGCGCCGTCTCGCTCGATATGCCGCCGTCGACTTCGATATGCACGTCAAAGCGCGAGGCTTCGTTCAGCCACTGGCGCACCTGGCGGATTTTATGAACCGTGCGCGGAATGAAGGCCTGTCCTCCAAAGCCCGGATTGACGGTCATGACGAGAACCAAATCCACGTCCTCGAGCACTTCCTGGATGGCCGCCGCCGGAGTCGCCGGATTGATCGCCACTCCCGCTTTGATCCCATGCTCCTTGATCATGTGAATGACCCGGTGCAGATGCGTACAGGCTTCGGCATGAACGGTAATCACGTCGGCGCCGGCTTGGACAAAATCAGCGATATAAGCTTCCGGACGCTCGATCATCAGGTGAACGTCGAGAGGCAGGCTCGTATGCGGCTTGATGGCGCTGACGATCGCCGGTCCCAGCGTAATGTTCGGAACAAAATGCCCGTCCATGACGTCCACGTGAATCCAGTCCGCTCCTCCCGCTTCCGCCGCTGCAACCTCCGGCCCCAGTTGGGCAAAATCCGCTGACAATATCGATGGCGCTATTTTAATCATTTCCGTTAATACCTCCGCTTTTTATCTTTCATTTCGTTTAAAAACTGCACGTAATGCTCGTAACGGCTCGCCGCGATCTTTCCCGCCTCGGCGGCCTCCCGGACTTTGCAGCCGGGCTCATGGGTATGGCTGCAGCCCCGGAACTTGCATGCCTCCGCATAGGAAGCAAATTCCCTGAAGCAGGTTGACAGCTCCTCGACGCCAAGCTCCAAAAAGTCCAGCTGGCTGAAGCCCGGCGTATCGGCCACGAAACCTCCGCCTGGAAGCTCGATCAGTTCCACATGGCGGGTCGTATGCTTGCCGCGCCCAAGCCTCATGCTGATGGCGCTCGTTTCGAGCTCAAGCCCAGGGACAAGCCGGTTCAGCAGCGATGACTTGCCTACACCCGATTGCCCCGAAAAAACGCTGATTTGACCCTTCAAACGTTCCGTCAGCAGTTCCGTTCCCAGCCCTAAGCGTGAGCTCGATACGATGACTTGATATCCGATATTTTCGTACAGCGATTGAACCAGGGCGACCGGATCTTCTCCGGCCCCTCCCTCCAGAAGGTCCTGCTTTGTCAGGCAGATGACCGTTTCCAAACCGGCATGCTCGATATGCACCAAAAACTTGTCCAGCAGCTGCAAATTCAAATCCGGCTCGCGCACCGAAAATACCAGAACAGCCAAATCGACGTTGGCGACCGGAGGACGGATTAACTCGGAGCGGCGCGGCAAAATTTCGTCCACCACGCCTTCCCCGTTTTCCGTATGGGAATAGAGGATATGGTCACCGACCAGCGGGGTTACGCCCTTTTTCTTGAAAATGCCGCGCGCCCTGCATTGGATCGCGTCTCCGTCCCCCGAAGCCGCCATTCCGTTTTCGAGTGGTTTAACATAATAATATCCGCTTAACGCCTTCACGATTACTCCTTCAGGCATACATGAAAGGCCTCGCTTTCTCCGAAAGACCGCCCGTGGCGGGCGGCCCTAATGGTGATATTGATAAATGACGTTCTCGTTATCTTTGTCTTTTTTCTTGCCCTTGCCCGGTTTTTTTCCGGGATGGTCAGGGATGCTCATCCTGGTCTTGCCCTTGATTCGGGTCCTGGATTTCGCCCGTTTGACCCGTATTCCCATCTCCGGCATCGCCTTGTGAGCCATCACCCCCAACGCTGGACCGGATCTCGATATCTGGCACCGTTCCGTTTTTGACGTCCATGTAGTATACGGTATAGTTTTCAACCAACTGACCGTTTTTGTAGACCTTGACGGAAGCGTCCTTGTTCGGGCCGACGACCAGATCGACCGGGAAGATTTGCATCGTTTTAATATTTTTCGATCCCCATACCTTCATCTGGTCATTGGTCGTCGCATCCGAATATTCGATGCGGACCTTCGTGTTTTTGCCTTCCTCATCCGGAGCGACAGGCACGTTATACGTGTATTTTATCGCTTCGGCCGGATACCCCGAGCTGACGGTAATCGAAATGACCGTATTGGGAGCGACCAAGGCGTCCGGATCCATCGGCCACTGGGCGATAACCGTGCCTTTCGGCACCGTGTAGCTTGCCTCCTGCGTGATGTTCGGATCCAGCTTCAGCCCGGCCGCCGCCAGCATTTTGGCTGCTTTTTCCTGGGTTTCGCCGATCAACTTCGGCATTCGTACCTCTTCCGGTCCTTTGCTGACCGTCAGCGTGATATGGTCCTTATCGGGATCGACTTCCGCATTGGCGCCCGGTTCTTGAGAAATGACAGTATTTTCAGGCTTGTCGCTGTTTTCCTCACGTTTCTCAATATTATCCTCTTTAAAGCCTTGATCTATCAGAAACTTGATTGCATCCTCTACTGGACGCGTCTTTACGTCAGGCATCTTTTTCAAAGGCTTGGCGATTCCGACCGAAATCTGAACAAGCGATCCTTTTTTGGCTTCGGTTCCTTCGTCCCGGCTCTGGTCATAAACCACGCCTGCAGGGACATCCGGCTTATAAGCCCGAATGACGTTGGGATCGACTTCAAGCCCGCGATCATTAAGCATTTTACGGGCATTTTCTTCCGTTTGGCCGATGACTTTCGGCACGATGACGTTCGGTAAGACCAATTTATGATTCACGTAAAACACGACGGCTGCCATCGCAAGCAAAAGCAGAAGCGTCAAGCCGATCCAAAGAATCGGCTTCCCCGATTTTTTAGTTTTTTGGGCCGCGGGCGCAGGCTCGCGGCGTTCCTCCCGCTCTTCGGAAGGAAGCGGCCTGGATCTTACCGGGCTCGGTCCGATATGCTGCGGTTTGATCGCCGGCATGACGCGGGTTCGATCCTCGTCGTCCACGTCCGAAAAGTCGATCTTCGGCTCGTTTCTGCGCTCCGGCGAAAGGCAGGTGTCCAGGTCATGCAACATTTCCTTGGCGCTTTGGTACCGCTCCTGCGGATTTTTGCGCATCGATTTGAGGATGATGTTTTCCACGCTTTGCGGAATGAGAGGATTCACTTCGCGCGGCTCCTCGAATTCCTCCTGCAAATGTTTCAGCGCGACGCTGATCGGGCTTTCTCCCAAAAACGGAAGGCGTGCCGTCAGCATTTGGTAAAGCACGATACCCAAAGAATATAAGTCCGATTTTTCCCCGGTAGTCACGCCTTTGGCATGCTCCGGAGAAAAATAGTGCACGGAGCCGACGACGGAACCGGTTTGCGTAATCGTCGTCGAAGTAACCGCCCGGGCGATTCCGAAATCGGTCACCTTCACCCTGCCGTTTCGGCCGATCAAGATGTTATGCGGTTTGATGTCCCGGTGAATGATTTGATTCTGATGGGCATGATCCAGCGCGTCGCAAATTTGGGACGCGATCCGGACGGCCTCTTCCACCTGCAAAGGCGCGCGTTCCTTGATGATTTCGTTCAAGTTATGGCCTTCGACGTATTCCATGACGATGTAATGGATCTCGTTTTCCTGCCCCACGTCGTAAATGCTGACCACGTTCGGGTGAGACAGCGAAGCAGCCGACTGCGCCTCACGGCGGAAACGGCGAATAAACTCCTCATCGTGCACAAACTGCTGGCGCAGCACCTTGACGGCAACGTTGCGGCCCAAAAGCAAATCATGGGCTTTGTAGACAAGGGCCATCCCGCCGCCGCCGATTCGTTCTATAATCTCATAACGGCCGCCCAATTCGTGTCCGATCATGAATCCCACTCCTTTATGTTATGCCCGGAGACTTCATCTTGAAGTTCAAACAGGGCGACGGTAATGTTGTCATCGCCTCCGGCAAGAAGTGCCAGCTGCAGAAGCCGGTCGGCCCGTTCTTCCAGCGGGACGTCCAGCATGCCGGAAATTTGGGCGATATGTTCGCCGCTGACCAGGCTGCTGAGTCCGTCGCTGCACAGAAGAAGCACCTCTCCGGCAGACAGCGTCACGGGATACAGATCGACAGATACCTCGGGGTCGGTCCCTAAAGCGCGCATAATGACGTTGCGGCGCGGATGGGTTTGCATTTCCTCGAGGCTGATCTGGCCGCTTTTGTAAAGCTCATTGACAAGCGTATGGTCCTCCGTAATTTGAACGGCTTGACCGTTTACGATTTTGTAAGCTCTGCTGTCGCCGATATGTCCGATGACGCCGGAACGATCCTGCAGCAGCAGCACCTCGACTGTCGTTCCCATGTTGTGATATTTTTCATTTTTGGACGCTTCACTGTAAATGACGTCGTTGGCATGCAGGATCGCGTCGCTGACGGCGGCGCCCAATCCTTCGTCGGACATGCCCTCTTCGAGAGAGGACAAGTCGTCCGCAATCGTATCGACGGCAAGACGGCTTGCCGTATCGCCGGCTTGATGCCCGCCCATTCCGTCGGCCACGATGCCGATGGTATATCCTTGCGCTAGGTGGCCAATCCAGACCGAGTCCTCGTTTACCGAGCGGACGCGGCCGATGTTACTGGCATGAACTGTTTTGATCAAGTTTCATTCACCTCAACTCCATATGCTTCGCACGCAGTTGTCCGCATGCTGCCGCGATATCGTGGCCTTGCTCCCGCCGAATGGTTACGTTGACTCCGCTCTCCGCGAGTACTTTTTGAAACTTGAAAATGTCGTTGCGCGAGGTACGGACGTACTTGCGTTCAGGCACATGGTTGACCGGAATCAGGTTGACGTGGCAAAGCATGTCCTTCAGCACGTCCGCCAGCTCCTGCGCGTGCTCCGGCCGGTCGTTCACCCCGCCGATCAAGGCGTATTCAAACGTAATGCGGCGGCCGGTTTTGGCAAGATAGAAACGAAGCGCCTCCATCACGTCCTCAAAAGGATAACGGCGGTTTACCGGCATCAGTTTGGAGCGCAGCATATCGTTCGGCGCGTGGATGGAAATCGCCAGGTTGATCTGCGTATCCTCGTTTGCGAATTTGTAGATGTTCGGCACGATGCCGCTGGTCGAAACGGTAATATGGCGCTGCCCGATGTTCAGCCCTTTTTCGTGGATCATAATCCGGAGAAATTTCATCGTCGCTTCGTAGTTTTCGAACGGCTCGCCGGAGCCCATAATAACGATGCTGCTGACGCGCTCCCCTTTTTGATCCAAAATTTTTTGGGCTTGAACCACCTGTGCGACGATTTCGCCCGCCGTCAGGTTCCGCTTGAGCCCGCCGAGCGTCGAAGCGCAAAACGTACAGCCGATGCGGCAGCCGACCTGGGTCGTCACGCAAATGCTGTTCCCGTAATTATGCTTCATGATGACGGTCTCGATCGCATGGTCGTCATGAAGGCCGAACAGAAACTTGACCGTCCCGTCCTTCGACTCCAGCTTCGTAATCTCCGTAAGGGTCACGAATTGGAACTGGTCCTCCAGCTTCGCGCGAAGCTCTTTGGACAGATTGGTCATTTCCTGAAAGTTATTCACCCTTTTCACGTACAGCCAATCAAAAATCTGGCTGGCGCGAAAGGCGGGTTCGCCGTTTTCTTTTGCCCATGCCTGAAGGTCGTCCAGGTTCAAATCATATATAAAAGGCTTCATTTCATCACACCTGTCTTTATCATTCATATGCATATTGTTTCTCATTCTTCCTATTTTAACACAAATAAAAGTAGCCGTAAAAGAGAAACCCCGCCGAAGCGATGGCCCGAGCGGGTTAGGGAACGCGTCTATCGACGCGCTTTCGAAGACGACAAACCGCATGGCGCGGGATCATCCTGTCCCGATTGATCTCTTTTACGGCCCGGTAGTTTAAAAGAATCGCTGGATTCTGGCGATATAGAAGCCGTCACTGTGGTAATCCTGAGGCAAAATCTGCACGCCCGCTCCGTCTGCGCCCGCATGCAGCCGTCCCCATGTCCCGCCGGAATCCTCCGGCACTCCGAACCCCGGATGCGTCTTTAAAAAATGCTGCACCGTCCGCTCGTTCTCCTCCGGATCGATCGTACAGGTGCTGTACACCATCATGCCGCCGACGCGCAAAAGGGAAGACACGGAATCCAGCAGCTTCCGCTGAAGGCCGGCGATTTCGCCGATATCTTCCGGCGTTTTGGTCCACTTCAGATCGGGCTTGCGCCGGATGACGCCAAGCCCCGAGCAGGGAGCATCAAGCAAAATCCGGTCGAACGATCCGGCCGGATACCGGTCGGCCAGCTTCAGGGCGTCGCCCGTCACCGTATGGATGCTGCCGAGACCCAGCCTTTCGGCCTGGCCTTCGATCAGCTTGCGTTTATGCTCATGAAGATCGTTGGCGACGATTTCGCCCTGGTCCTTCATGAGCTCCGCCATATGCGCCGTTTTCCCGCCCGGGGCGGCGCAGCAATCGAGCACGCGCATGCCCGGGGCGGGACCGACGGCGCCGGCGACCAGCATCGAGCTTTCGTCCTGGATCGATATTTGGCCGTCGCGGTACCAATCGGAAAGCGCCATGTTGCCGCCGCCGTATACGAGAATCCCCTCCGGAGAAAGCGGGGATGGAGCCGCCTGGACGCCCGCTTTCTCCATTTCGGCCAACATGCCTTCACGGCTGATCATCGTCGTGTTCACGCGCACGCTGACCGCCGGAGGTTCGTTGTTCGCGCGGCAAATCGCTTCGGCGGCGCTTTCGCCGTATGCGCGAATCCACCGCTCCACCATCCACTGCGGATGGGAGTGCTCAAGCGCAATGCGCTCGGCGGCGGGAAGCCCGTCAGGCAGCGCAAGCTCTTCCCGGTTGCGGAGCACGTTCCGCAGCACTCCGTTCACCATGCCGGATATTCCTTGATGTCCCCGGCGTTTGGCCAGATTCACCGCTTCGTTTACGGCGGCATGCGGCGGAATCCGGTCCAGATACATCAGCTGGTACAAGCTCAGCCGCAGCAAATTGCGGACCCACGGCTGCAGTTTGCGGATGCCCTTGGACACAAACCGGTCGAGAAAATAATCGAGCGTATTGAGCCGGGAGATCGTGCCGTACACGAGCTCCGTCGCCAAGCCCGCGTCCTCCCTCGACAAGGAAGCCCGCTGAAGGGCCGAATTCAGCTGCAAATTGCTGTACGCTTTGTTCTCTTCGACCCGTGTCAGCACGTCAAGGGCAAGCTCCCGGGCCGAAGTCCGCGTTTTGCTTTGGCGTTTGTCCGCGTTCACGCTAACACCGTCCCCGGCGCCATCGTGTTGCCGCGCACGAATTCAGCCGCTTCCATCTGCTTTTTGCCGCTCGGCTGCACCCGGGTCAGCCATAGGGAACCATCTCCCGTTTTGACCTCGATCCCTTGGTCCGTCAGCTGAAGCACCGTACCGGGAGCCGCGTCTTTGGACGCCTTGTCCGCCTTGCGGGCAGCCCATACCTTGAACACGTCCCCGTTCCACAAGGCAAAACCGCCGGAAAACGGGACAAGGCCGCGGATTTGGTTGTATATGTCGCGCGTGGACGCGTTCCAGTCGATTTTTTCGTCCTCGCGTTTCAGGTTCGGCGCATACGTCGCCTGCGCATCGTCCTGCTTCTCGGCTTCCACCCGGCCGCCCGCAAGCCGCGGCATCTGCTCTTTCAGCAGCTCCGCGCCTGCCAGGCTCAGCTTCTCGAACAGCGTGCCCGACGTATCTTCTTCGTCGATCGCTACTTTCACTTGGGCGATCATGTCTCCGGTATCGAGGCCCTCGGCCATATACATCAGCGTAATCCCCGTCTCGGTTTCGCCGTTGATGATGCAGCGCTGGATCGGCGCCCCGCCCCTGTATTTGGGCAGAAGCGATCCGTGGACGTTCACGCAGCCGTTGGCTGGCAGTTCGAGAACGCTCTTCGGAAGAATTTGCCCGTACGCGGCCGTCACGATCAGATCCGGCTTGTACGCCGCAAGCTCCGCTACAGCCTCGGGGCTGCGCATCCGCTGCGGCTGAAGCACGGGAATGCCGTGTTCCAGGGCAACCTCTTTGACGGGCGTCGGCGTCAGCACTTTCTTGCGTCCTTGGGGACGGTCCGGCTGGGTGACGACAGCTACGACGTTATACCCTTCGCTGAGCAGCATCCGCAAGCTGGGAACGGCAAAAGCCGGCGTCCCCATGAATACGATATTCATGAAGCATTACTCCCTTCCGGAACGTTCAGGCACGTACTCGTACACTTTTTCGGCGATGTCCGTAAACAAAACGCCGTCCAGATGGTCGATTTCATGCTGGAAGCAGCGGGATAACAGCCCGGTTCCCGTAATCGTGAGCTCGTTGCCGTTTTCGTCCAGCCCTTTGACCGTCACCTTCTCGGCGCGGCGCACGTCGCCGTTATAGCCGGGGATGCTGAGGCAGCCTTCCGGACCGAACTGTTCGCCTTCCTTTTCAAGGATGACCGGATTGACCATTTTGATCAGGCCGTGCTCGTCTCCGACATCCACGACGATGAGCCGTTTCAGAATGCCGACCTGCGGGGCGGCAAGGCCTACGCCTTCGGCGTCGTACATCGTTTCAGCCATGTCGTTCAACAATTTTTTGACGTTCGGGGTAATTTCCTTCACTTCTTTTGCCGTTTTATGCAGTACGGCATCGGGTTCTTTGACGATAATGCGGATTGCCATGATGACACCTTCCTTATGCTTATTCGTGTACGGATTTCATGATCCATATGGTTTTCATTTCATGTTTCAATGCATGGGACAAGGGCTACATCAGCATTTGCGGATCCACGTCAATGCTGATTTGCAGTTTCTGGTTATGGGCCGTCTCCTCCAGCTGCTCCGCCGACTCGCGGACGAGGCCGACAGCGTCGATATTCCCACGCCATTTTACCATACATTGAAATCTGTATCTATTTTTTATCCTCGGAATGGGCGAAGCGACCGGCCCAAGCACGTCAAACGCGTCGGCCGTCAGCCGATCCAGGCTGCCGAACCAGCCCCGCTGCCTTGCTTTGCCTTGAAGGACGGACACCATGTTTTCCGCCATGCGGACCAGAAGCGGCAGCTGCTCATGCGACAGCGTGATCAGAATCAGCCGGCAGTACGGCGGATAATGAAGGTTGCGGCGGTGTTTCAGCTCATCCCGAACGAAAGCGAGATAATCGTGTCCGCTCGCGTGAATGATTGAATAATGATCCGGCGTATAGGACTGGATCAATACCTCCCCTTTCAGCTGGTGCCTTCCCGCCCGTCCGGCGACCTGCGTCAGCAGCTGGAAGGTTTTTTCCCCTGCCCGGAAGTCGGGAAGGTTGAGGGCGGAATCGGCGGTGATGACGCCGACGAGCGTCACGTCCGGAAAATCCAGTCCCTTTGCGACCATTTGGGTGCCCAGCAGGACATCCGCCTTTTTGTCGCGGAATTGCTTCAGCAGCTTTTCGTGCGAACCTTTTTCCGTCGTCGTGTCGACATCCATGCGGATGACCCGGATGCCGGGGAACAGCTTGGCGAGCTCCTCTTCGACCCGCTGCGTGCCTGTTCCGAAATAACGGATATGCTCGCTGCCGCATTCCGGGCAGACGGACGGCGCCGGTTCGGCGTATCCGCAATAATGGCAGCGGAGATTGTTCGACTTTTGATGATACGTCAAAGAAATGTCGCATTCGGGGCAGCCCGCCACGTACCCGCAGCTGCGGCACATGACGAACGTGGAATAACCGCGGCGGTTGAGCAGCAGCACCGTCTGCTCCCCGCGCTCGAGCCGGATCCCGAGAGCCTGATGCAAGGATCGGCTGAACATGGAGCGATTGCCCTCTTTTAGTTCTTCCCGCATATCGACGATTTGTACCGTCGGCAGCTCGTTGCCAAGCGCCCGGCGTTTCATTTCCAGCAGCAAGGGCGCAAACTCGTCGTTCGCTTGGGAACGGGCCGCGTGATAGCTTTCGAGCGAAGGCGTCGCCGAACCCAACACGACCGCCGCACCGTGCTGGCGCGCCCTTCGGACCGCTACGTCCCGGGCGTGGTATTTAGGGCTTTCCTCCTGTTTATAAGAGGTTTCATGTTCTTCGTCCATAATGATGAGGCCGATCCGGTCAAAGGGCGCGAACACGGCGGAACGGGCCCCGATCGCCACTTTGACTTTGCCTTCGCGTATTTTCCGCCATTCGTCGTAACGCTCGCCGCCGGAAAGGCGGCTGTGCATGACGGCCACCTGGTCGCCGAACCGCCCTTTGAACCGCTCCACCATTTGCGGGGTCAACGAAATTTCGGGGACAAGCACGATCGCCTGCCGCCCCTGCCCGATGCAGTGCTGGATCGTCTGCAAATAAATTTCGGTTTTGCCGCTGCCTGTCACGCCGTGCAAAAGGAATACGCCGTGCCTGCTCGCATCCAGCGTATCGCGGATGCTGTCGTACGCATGCTGCTGCTCATCGTTCAGCCGAAGCGGCTCCGACGGTTTGAAGCGGCGGCCGCGGTACGGATCGCGGAACACTTCCACGTCTTCGATCGCGATAAATCCCTTGTCCGCCAGCCCTTTGACGGTGGCCGCCGAAACCTGCAGCGTCGTCAAAACCTCTTTTAACGGGAGGGGGAGCAGCTCTTTCATCTCCAAAATGAACTGAAGGACTTCCCGCTGCCGCTGCGCCTTGGCCGGAAAATCCGGCAGAGCGGCTTCCGCCTCATGCGCCTCGACGGCAAGATCGACCGCTTTGAGCGTTTTCTTTTGCAACTTGTCCTTAATGGACTGGTTTTCCTGCAAAATCCCTTTTCGGAGCAGCGTTTTGATCGTTTCGGCGCTATCCGGGAAAAGGCGGCTGAGCTGCTGCGCGGGAACCTCTCCCTTTTGCGCCACGTAAGCCATGATCGTTTTTGCTTCTTTCGTCGGCTCGGCGACGACCCGCACCAGCGAATAATCGTCCTCTTCCTCCGTCCTGTCCGCGGGATCTCCAAGCGAAATATATCGTTCGGCCTTGCCCTTCAGCGCCGTCGGCACCATCACCTGAAGCGCCGTAATGAAGCGGCAGGCGTACCTTTGGCTCATCCATTGCGCAAGCTCGACGAGTTCGGGGGAGAGCGGAGGAACGACGTCGAGCACCTCCTGTATGCTCTTCAGGCGCATCCCGCCGGGAGAGGGGTGATCCTGCAATCCGACCACGAACCCCTGAACCGTCCTGTGGCCGAAAGGAACGCCGACCCGGCTTCCGACTTCAAGCCATGCCCGCATCGATTCCGGAATCAAATAATCGAACGGACGGTCCGTATCTTTTACCGGCACATCGACGATGACTTTGGCCACTTGCGGGAGCATCATCGGTTCCCCGCTTCTTTCATGCGCCCGGCCGCGATCGCAAGCAGCCTCCGCGCGATGTCGTCTTTGGACATGACGGGCATCTGCTCCACAAGCCCCGCCTCGTCAAACACCTGCACGATGTTCGTGTCCGAACGGAAGCCTGCACCTTCCGCCGTCACGTCGTTGGCGACGATCAAGTCTGCGTTTTTCCGGCGCAGCTTGTCTTTCGCATACGTTTCGACGTCGTGGGTTTCCGCGGCAAACCCGATCAAAAACTGATGCGTTTTGCTTTTGCCGAGCTCCTCCAGGATGTCGACCGTTTTGACGAGCTCCAGCGTCATCGTGTCGCCTTTTTTCTTGATTTTGCTGCTTGCCGTTTCGGCCGGACGATAATCCGCCACCGCCGCGGCTTTAATGACCAGATCGCTGCTTTCCCAATGCTTCAGCACGGCCCGGTACATTTCTTCCGCCGATTGAACGGGCTCGGCGTCGACGCCGGCCGGAGGCGCCACGTCGGTGCGCCCGTAAATCAAACGCACGTCCGCCCCCATCTCGCGCGCCGCTTTCGCAATGGCAAACCCCATTTTTCCGGAGGAGTCGTTGGTGATATAACGGACCGGATCAATTCGCTCGATCGTCCCGCCGGAGGTGACGACGACTTTTTTCCCCTGCAGAAGACCGGGCTCCGCCTGCTCCTTGCGGGCAAAATATTGCTCGACCACGGCCACGATGGTCTCCGGCTCCTCCATCCGTCCTTTTCCGACATAACCGCAGGCCAGCAACCCTTCGCCGGGTTCGATCATCATGACGCCCCGCCGATCCAGCGTCTTCATGTTTTCCTGGACGGCAGGATGCCCGTACATATGCACGTTCATCGCGGGAGCTACCATCACCGGCGCGGTCGTCGCCAAAAGCGTCGTCGACAGCATGTCGTCCGCCAGTCCGTGGGCCATTTTGCCGATCATGTTGGCCGTCGCCGGGGCGATCAGCACCAGGTCGGCCGCATCAGCCAAACGGATATGGGATACGACGGCGGGATCCCTTTCGTCGAACGTGTCGCTGAATACCGCGTTTTTGGACAAGCTTTGCAGCGTCAGCTCCGTGATGAATTGTTTGGCCGAGGATGTCATGATGACATGGACGTCCGCCCCTTTTTGAACCAGCTTGCTGCACAGGCTTGCCGCCTTGAATGCCGCAATGCCGCCGGTCACGCCAAGCACGATCGTTTTTCCGTTTAACATAGTTATCCGCCCTCTTTCGCTTCGGAATAGAGAAAAAACATCCCCACAAAGCGGAAACGGCGCTCCGTTCCCGTTCCATTCCTTTGCGGGGTTCATACGATGGTCGATCTTATGTTATCTTAAAAAAAATACAACCTTGCGGTTGTATTCGTTCCTGTCTCTATGGACACGAAGGCAGGAAAGCAGACCCGCCTCCCCCTTCGGTTATAGATTGGTTCAGCAACCGCTGAAGGCCGTCTTCGTTTAAGGCGATCTTAAAACGTTAAGGCTTCTTGATCTCGTCCCGTTCCCCTTCGGGCTGAGGCACGACACGGATCATGTCATTGTAGATTTCCTCAAGCGCCACGCCGACGAATTTATGGGAGCGCGGGTTTTTCAGTTCGGTTTTCTCTCCCTCGCGCAGCTGTCTGGCGCGTTTGGACGCAGCGACCACCAGCGAATACTTGCTGTCGACCTTGTTCATCATTTCATCAATCGAAGGATACAACACGTTACTGCCACCTCTTTTATCCAAAGTAAAATATTTACGCCGAGCTTTCCGATTACCGCTTCACCTTACAATGTTCGGCTACGATAATCGATTCTATTCTTTTGCACGCGCAATCGATCTCGTCGTTGACGACGGCATAGTCATAATGCTCCATCAGGCCGATTTCGTCAACCGCCACCGACATCCGGTGATCGATCGTCGCCTGGCTTTCCGTTCCGCGTCCCACGATCCGGTCTTTCAGCTCATCCAGCGACGGCGGCAGCAGGAAGATAAAGACGCCTTGCGGGAATTTTTCCTTTACCTGCAGCGCGCCTTGCACCTCGATTTCCAAAATGATGTCCTTGCCGCTTTCAAGCGTTTTTTCCACGAAATCGCGCGGCGTGCCGTAATAATTGCCGACGTATTCAGCATATTCCAGCAGCTCGTTGTTTTGCATCATTTCCAAAAACTGCTCGCGGGATTTAAAAAAATAATTCACGCCGTCTTCCTCGCCGAGCCGCGGACTCCGCGTCGTGGCCGAAACGGAATACACGAGCTCCGGAAGTTTGCCTCTCAGCGCGGTGCATACGGTTCCTTTCCCAACTCCGGACGGCCCGGACAAAACAAACAATAATCCTTTTGACATAGTACTCCCCAACTCGTTATTCGTCATGATCGTCGTCTTTGCTGGACAGACGGTGAGCCACCGTTTCCGGCTGTACCGCGGACAGGATGACGTGATCGCTGTCCGTAATGATGACGGCACGGGTCCGGCGTCCGTATGTCGCGTCGATCAACATATGACGGTCTCTTGCTTCCTGAATGATTCTTTTAATGGGTGCTGATTCAGGGCTTACAATGGAAATGATTCGGTTAGCCGACACAATATTCCCGAAGCCGATGTTAATGAGTTTGATTGCCATAATCAGGTTCTTCCCCCTATACACATTTGACTCTCGCCTGTTCTATGTCGAAAGCGCCTTTTATTCTATATTGGCCAATTGTTCGCGAATTTTTTCCAGCTCCGCCTTCATTTCGACAACACGGTTTACCAGAGTCAGATGATTGGCCTTCGATCCAATCGTATTGACTTCCCTGTTCATTTCCTGAATCAGAAAATCCAGTTTTCTTCCGACCGGTTCATCCGCACGAAGCAAACCCTTGCATTGCTCAAAATGGCTCTGCAGCCGTATCAGTTCTTCATCTATGTTGGAACGGTCTGCGAAAATTGCAATTTCCATGCCAAATTTATGTTCATCAAAGGCAAACGAACCGTCATGAAGATCAGACAGCCTTTGTTTGAGCTTATTGCGGTAATCCTCGACTACTGTTGGCGCCAACTGCAGCATTTCGGCATGCAGAGCTTGCAGCTTGCTTAACCGCTGCTCCACGTCCGCCGCCAAGTGCTTGCCCTCCATGCTTCGCATCGCCGTAAGACCATCCAGGGCGGATCGCAGACCTTTTTCCAGCACAGGCCCCCATTCGTCCACGTCGGAGTCGTCCGCGAAAGCGCCGTGATCCGGCGTGATCCACACGTCGGGAAAGGACAACAAATCCTTCACGGTCAATTCGCCGTCGAGGCCGTACCGCTGCGAAATTTCCTGCGCCGCCTGCAGATACATCTTCACGGCATGGTCGTTAAGCAAGGCATGCGGAGCATGATCGTCGCCTTCTTCCTTCGTGACGAACACATCGACGCGTCCGCGCTTGACGTACTGCTGCACCGTTCTCCGCAAAGCGTCCTCGAAGCAAGTCCACTCACGCGGCAGACGAAGCACGACTTCGCAGTATCGGTGATTGACGGACTTCACTTCAAATACCACTTTACGCCCTCCGTGCTGAAGGGCGGATCGACCGTATCCGGTCATGCTAAAAGACATCGGCACCACATCCATTACACTATTGTAATTGATTACGATCAACGAAACAAGGGGGACAATTGGCGGCCGGATTTGGCCCATACGTGTTCGATCAGCTGGGCGCTCATTTCATACAGCATGAACGGGGTCATCAAGTAAATCCCGTTAAAATGCTCCATTGCGACATCAAGCAGTTCCTTCGCGATCTGAACGCCCATCGCCCTGCCTTCTTCCCCCTCAAGGCCTGCCATCCGGCTGCGGACGTCGTCCGACAAATGGATGCCGGGCACTTCGTTGTGCAAATATTCCGCGTTTCTGCCGCTGGCGAGCGGCATGATCCCCATAAAGATCGGCGTATCCAGGTGACGGGTCGCTTCGCTCACCGCCCGAATCAGCTCGGGATCGTACACCGGCTGGGTCATGATGTAATCCGCGCCGGCGGCGATTTTCCGTTCCAGGCGGGCCACCGCTTTATCCAAATGTTTCCCGTGCGGGTTAAAGGCGGCGCCTACCACGAATTTCGCTTTTTGCTTGAGCGGTTTCCCGGAGAAGGAAATGCCTTCGTTCAGCTGCTTGATCATCCGGATAATTTCGAACGACGTCAGGTCGTACACCGAACTGGAGCCCGGCAAATCCCCGAACCGGGCAGGATCGCCCGTCACGGCCAGCACGTGGTCGATCCCGAGGGCGTCGAAGCCCATCATGTGCGACTGCGTGCCGATCAGGTTGCGGTCGCGGCAGGCGATATGCACCAAAGGGCGCAGCCCGGTCTCGACCTGGACGAGATGGCCGAGCGCCATATTGCTCATGCGCGTGACGGCCAGCGAGTTGTCGGCAAGCGTCAGCGCGTCGGCCCCGGCCTCTTTCAGCCGCTGCGCGCCCTGCATAAATTTCGAGATGTCCAAGTCGCGCGGCGGATCCAGCTCCACGATGACCGTGTGCCGCTGCTTCGCCAAATCGACCAAGTTCGGTTCGCGGCTGCCCGTAACTTCTTCCGGGGCGGGTTCGAGGACGATTGCCGGCGCCGCGTGCTCCGGGATGGGCTCGTACACGGCCGGCTGCGGCACGTAATCCTCGAGCGCCCGGGAAATGGCTTCGATATGGGCAGGCGTCGTACCGCAGCAGCCCCCGATGATGCGCGCGCCCGCGTCGGCAAATTGAACCGCCATTTGCCCGAAATATTCCGGACCCGCTCCATAGCGGTATTCCCCGTCCACGTAATCGGCCACGCCCGCATTCGGATAAACCGAAACCGGGGCAGGCAGATGGCCGTCAAGCGACTTGATCGCGCTCAAAATCCCGTTCGGGCCGGTGCGGCAGTTGAAGCCGATGATGTCGGCCCCCTCCTGCTGCACGATCCGGAAGGCGTCGTGCATCGTGTAGCCGTCCAGCGTTCTGGCGACGTCCTCGACCGCAAACTGGCAAATGACCGGAATGTCGGTCAAGCGGCGCGTAATGGATAAAGCGAGCACCAGCTCCTCGACATTATAAAAGGTTTCGAGCATGACGCCGTCCACGCCTTCCGCCAATAACGCCTGCAGCTGCTGCTCGAAATACTTCTTCAGCTCGGCGTTCGAAATGTTCGTCCGTTTGCCGCCGCGGATGGAGCCGACGGCCCCGACGACGTAACCGGCTTCTCCCGCCGCTTCCCGCGCAATCCGCACGCCGGCCCGGTTGATCTCGGCGACTTTGGATTCCAGCCCGTATTTGGACAGTTTATCGAAATTGGCCGAAAACGTATTGGACTCCAGCACCTGCGCGCCCGCATCGACATAACGCCGGTGAACGTCCCGAATGACCTCCGGCGAAGTTAAGTTCAGCTCCTCGTACGAAATCCCCACAGGAAAACCCATTTGATATAAAAAAGTACCCATCGCGCCGTCCCCGACAAGCACCTTGTTGTCCAACACCACTCGCAAATCCGGCTTCATCAGTTATTCCCCCAACCCGTAGTTTTCATCTAATGTATCACAAATGCCTCCAAATTCCCACTAGTTCGCAAGGAATTCAAAAAGCGAAAGGCTGCCCTGCCCGGACTGAATCGCCGGTCTCCTCTGCGCCGGTGCGTAAGGACAAAAAAGCCTGCCGGACCGCTCCCCTAAAGGAGCGTTCGGCAGGCTTTTCGTCGTTGCCCGTCATTTTGGCCATCAGGCCGCCGGATCGGTATGTCCCGCGAACACGAACGCGGCCGGCCCCGTCATATAGATCCGGTTGTCCGCCTCGTTCCACTTGATGAAGAGGCTGCCGCCTTTCAAACGCACCTCCGCCTCGCGGTCCGTTTTCCCGTTCAGCACCGAGGAGACCAGCGTCGCGCAAGCTCCCGTGCCGCATGCTAGCGTGGGGCCCGCTCCCCGTTCCCAGACGCGCATGTCGATCGTCTTCCGGTCCAAAACGGTCGCAAACTCCACGTTCACTTTTTTCGGAAAAAGGGGGTGCGCTTCCAGCTTCGGCCCCCAGGCATGAAGATCGAAATGAACGGCGTCGTCGACGTAAATGACGCAGTGCGGATTGCCCATCGAAACGGCCGTAAACCGGAAGGTTTCACCATCGGCTTCCAGCGGAACGTCCACCACTTGCGCGGCATCGATCGTCGTCGGGATCCGAAGCCCGGAAAGCACCGGTTCGCCCATATCGACCGTCATCAACGCCGCCTTGCCGTTCACCGCCTGAATGGCGATCTTTTGCACGCCGGCTCCGAGCGTTTCGATCGTGATCTCTTCCCTTTTAACGTAACCGTGGTCGTATACGTATTTGGCGACGCAGCGGATCGCGTTCCCGCATTGCTCCGCTTCGCTTCCGTCCGAATTGATGATTTTCATCCGGTAGTCCGCCCGCTCGGACGGCAGGATGTAGACAAGCCCATCGGCCCCGATCCCGAAATAACGGTCGCACCATTTGACGGCAAGCTCCGCCGCATTGACCGGAAGAGCCTGCTCGCCGTATATCACAATAAAGTCATTGCCAAGACCATGCATTTTCGTAAATTCCATCGGCTGCTGCCACTCCTTAAGTTGCTTGTTTTTTCTGTTCCCTAGCATAGCTTAAGGAATGGCTGAAATGTATAAACTTTATGCCGAAATGTTTGTACTTTTCGCCACGAAGCGTCTGCGCTTCTGGCGTCTGCCGCCCCAAACGCTGCCCGCGCCCATGAGGAATGTCGGAATGCCCGCGGCAACGATCGAAATCGCCCATTCGCGGAAACCGAGCGGCACCGTCTTGAAGATCGGCTGCAGCGCCTCGATGTACATGACGCCTAGCATCAGGACGACCGAGGAGAGCACCGCCAGCACCAAATATTTGTTTTGCAGCGGATTGCGGTGGAAAATGGACCGCGAGCTTCTGCAGTCGAATACGTGGATGAGCTGCGCCAAAACGAGCGTGGCGAACGCGACCGACTGCGCCTTGGCGATTTGCCCCGCGTTGCCGGGATCGATCCGAAGCGTCAGCCAGAAGGCTCCCAGCGTGCAAAAGCCGATCAAAAAGCCGCGGCTGATGATTTTCCAGCCGAGCCGCCGCGCGAAGATGTTTTCTTTCGCGCCGCGCGGTTTATGCTCCATCAAATCCTTCTCCGGCTGGTCGACGCCAAGCGCCATCGCCGGCAGGCCGTCGGTCACCAGGTTCACCCACAAAATCTGGATCGGCAGCAGCGGGAGCGGCAGCGCAAGCATCATCGCAAAAAACATCGTCAAAATTTCGCCCACGTTCGAAGCCAGCAGGTAGCGGATAAACTTGCGGATATTTTCGTAAATGCTCCGGCCTTCCTCGATCGCCGCAACGATCGTGGAGAAGTTGTCGTCGCTGAGCACCAGCGCCGAAGCTTCCTTGGTAACGTCGGTTCCCGTGATCCCCATGGCGATGCCGATGTCGGCGGCTTTGATCGCCGGCGCGTCGTTCACGCCGTCTCCCGTCATCGCCACAACATGGCCTTTCCGCTGCAGCGACTTCACGATCCGCAGCTTATGCTCCGGCGAAACGCGGGAGTATACATAGATGTTGTCCACCTTCGAATCCAGCTCCGCATCGTCGATCCGGTTCAGCTCCTGGCCCGTCATCGCCAACCCGCCGCGGGGCATGATGCTGAGCTGCTGCGCGATCGCCTCTGCCGTGGTGCCGTGGTCCCCGGTAATCATGACCGTTTTGATGCCGGCGCGGCGGCAGGTGTTGATCGCGTCGCGGACCTCGCGCCGCGGCGGATCGATCATGCCGGCCAAGCCGACGAATACGAGCTGGCTTTCGGCATCCTTTTCGCTGCTCAACGAATCGTTTGCGCGTACGTCGCGGTACGCGGTCCCCAGCACCCGGAGCGCGTTCGAGGCCATCTGCTCGTTGGCCGCCAGCACTTTTTGCTTCAAGGTGGCGGTAAACGGCACGACGTTTCCTTCCCATAAAATATAAGCGCACTGGTTCAAAAGCACGTCCGGGGCGCCTTTCGTGCACAGCAGCCGGCCGCCTTGATGGCTGACCACAACGGACATCAGCTTGCGCTCGGAATCGAAGGGGAATTCCTGGTCGCGTTTGTACAATCCCGACAACGAATCCGGGGTCACGCCCATTTTGGAAGACAACGTGATAAGCGCGCCCTCGGTCGGATCTCCTTTAAGCCCCCATACCGAACCTGCCGGCTCTTCTTTCCCTTTGCGTTTGCCCTTCGGCTCGGTCTGCTGCACCTCGTAAATTTCGGCATTGTTGCACAGAGCACCGATTTGCAGCAGGCGGCGCAGCGCTTGGTCGTTCCGGACATCGATGGCCTTGCCCTTTTCGAGAATTTGGCCCGTCGGGGCGTACCCGTCTCCCGTCACTTCCAGATCCCTGCCGCCAACCCATAGCCGCGTGACGGTCATTTTGTTTTGGGTCAAAGTGCCTGTCTTATCCGAACAAATGACGGACGCGCAGCCGAGCGTTTCGACGGAAGGGAGCTTCCTGACGATCGCCTTCCGTTTAATCATCCGCTGCACGCCAAGAGCCAATGCGACGGTCACGATGGCCGGCAGCCCTTCCGGTATGGCGGCGACGGCAAGGCTGACGCCGGCGAGGAACATGCCGACCGCTGGCTGTCCATGCAGGATGCCCGCCACCACGACCATGACGGTCAGGCCGAGCGCGAGCATAATAAGCAGTTTGCCGAGCTGCTCCAACCGATGCTGCAGCGGGGTTTGCTGCGTGTCGGTATTTTGGATCAGGTCGGCGATTTTGCCCATCTCCGTATCCATGCCGGTCCGGACGACGATCCCTTTCGCGGTGCCGCGCGTCATCATCGTGCCCATGAAGCCGAGGTTTTTCTGATCCCCGAGAGGCACCTCGGATTCCGATATCGCCTGGCTGTGCTTCCCGACGGGAACCGATTCGCCCGTCAGCGCCGATTCCTCGATGTAACAGCTGCTTGTCTCCAGCCACCGCACGTCGGCCGGAACCCGATCGCCGCTCTCCAGCAGGACGACGTCTCCGGGAACGAGCATTTTCGCCGGAATCGAGACGACCCTGCCTTCCCTGAGCACTTTGGCGGACGGAGCCGACAGCTGCTTCAGCGCGCGCAGGGAACGCTCGGCCCGGAATTCCTGGATAAACCCCAGCACTCCGTTCAGCAAAATGATAGCGATAATCGTAACGGCATCCAGATATTCGCCCAGCAGGCCGGACACCAAGGTGGCCCCCATCAGCACCAGAGTCATAAAATCCTTGAACTGGTTCAAAAACAGTGCGAATAAAGAGATCTTTTTGCCTTCGGACAGCTCGTTGCTTCCATGCTGCTTTCTTCGCTCGTCAGCCTGTTCTTCGGTCAGGCCGCGCTGCGACTGCACGTTCAGAATCTGCTGCAGATCTTCGGCATTCATCTGATGCCATGCTTTTTGTTCCATGCTTCCCTTTCCCTCCCGCTCTTTATGCTGCTGCCGGCAAGGCGCCGGACAGCTTTTCCACCTGTTCTAACGTAAATGTATTCGGACAGGGCCTGAAATATCACAGCACGGGCCTCTTAAGTTTTTGGGCAAACTATGGCATCATAGAGAGGACTGGTTTTGAAGAGGGGATTTTGCAGAAATCCATAAATCGGCCGTACCGAATGACGCAAAATCCGAACAAGTCACCCGCAATCATCCAACTTATCACATATACGATAGATAGGAGATATAAAACATGTCATTGGACGGAATCGTAACGAGGGCGATCGTGCACGAGCTGGAGAAATGCCGCGGCGCCCGGATCAGCAAAATATCCCAGCCTGGAGACCATGATCTTCTGCTTCACCTGCGTACGCGCGAAGGCAACGCCAAGCTGCTGTTGTCGGCAAACCCGACATACCCGCGCGTACATTTTACGGACCGGAGTTTCATGAACCCGCAGGAAGCGCCGATGTTTTGCATGCTCATGCGCAAGCATTGCGAAGGCGGTATCATCGAGGACGTCGCCCAGGTCGGCATGGAGCGCATCATCCATTTGACGGTTCGCCAGCGCGACGAGCTCGGGGACGTGTCGACCAAAAAAATCATCGTCGAGCTGATGGGGCGCCACAGCAACGTCATCTTGACCGACCATGCGAGCGAAACCATTCTCGACGGCATTCACCATGTCACGCCGAGCATCAGCAGCTACCGGATCGTCATGCCGGGGTTTGCCTATACCGAGCCGCCGCAGCAAAATAAGATCGATCCGCTGGCGGCGGACCGGAAGGATTTTATCGTCAAATGCTCCGGCGCGCAGGATCCGGTTTCGTGGATCGTCGATACGTTCAGCGGGGTGAGCCCGCTGGTCGCCCAGGAAATTGCGCACCGTGCCGGGATCCAGGCGGTATCCGAACCACAATTAAACGAGGAGGAAACGTATGAGCGCTGCTCCGCATTATGGGAGGCTTTCGCCTCGGTGATGGAGCCCGTCCGAACGCATGATTACGCGCCGGTATCCGGAGCAAACGCCAAGGGCAAAATCGTTTTTTCCGCCGTCAACCTGACGCTGCTGCAGGACGAAATCAAGCATTACGATTCGATCAGCGCCTGCATGGAGGATTATTTCGGGGAAAAGGCCGAACGGGATACGGTCAAGCAAAAGGTGAGCGACCTGCTGCGTTTTTTGCAAAACGAACGCTCCAAAAACATCAAAAAACTCGATCACCTGCACAAAGATCTGGCCGAAGCGGATGATGCCGACAAGTATCGGATCTACGGTGAACTGCTGTTCGCTTCGCTGCATACGATCCAAAAAGGCGACAAGACGGCGGAGCTGGTCAATTTTTACGACGAGGAGCAAAAGACGGTCGCCATCCCGCTCGATCCGCTGCTGACGCCGTCGGACAACGCCCAGCGGTATTTCAAAAAATACAACAAATACAAAAACAGCCTCGTCGTCATTCAAGAGCAGCTGGAGAAAACAAAGGAAGAAATCCGCTACATGGACGAGCTGCTGCAGCAGCTGTCCTATGCGTCCATGAGCGACATCGACGAAATCCGCGAAGAGCTCATCCAGCAGGGATATCTCCGCGACCGCAGCAAAAAGACGAAGAAAAAGAAAAAAAACGACCGTCCTACGCTGCATGTGTTTACGTCGTCCGAGGGCATCGAAATCTATGTCGGCAAAAACAACCTGCAAAACGAATATTTGACCAACAAGCTGGCCAGCTCAGGAGATACGTGGCTGCATACCAAAGACATTCCCGGCTCGCACGTCGTCATCCGCGGCGGCGAATACGGCGACGCGACGCTTGAGGAAGCGGCGATGCTCGCCGCCTATTACAGTCAGGCCAAAGAGTCCAGCAGCGTACCCGTCGACTACACCTTGATCCGTCACGTGCACAAGCCGAACGGGGCAAAACCGGGTTTCGTCATCTATGATCATCAGAAAACGCTTGTGATTACGCCGGACGAGAAACGGATCAAAAGCCTTGCCAACGCGTTGAAATAAGGCGAATCAAACGATTCCGTCCCTGCGCTGCTTTTGCCGTTTCTCAGGCGATAGCCAGGCGACCGAGCCATATTTGTTCGCCAAAAACAAAAAAGCTGCCGCTTCTGCTTTTCAAGCAGAAACGCGCAGCTTTTTTGTCCACTTCAGCATGATCCGCCGCCGGCGGACGCCCGCTTTAATTGCTCCAATACCGCGGCCGATACCGTCCGGCTGCCGATGTCGCCGTGGAACACGACGCCCTGCCTGGCCCCGTGGAAATCGGAGCCCGCCGTCACGATCAGACCGTGGGCATCGGCCATCGCTTGATAACGTTTCTCGTCTTCCGGACGATGATCCGAATGAAACACCTCGATGCCGGCCGGCTTGGCTTTTTCCAAAATCCGCTCCACAAGCGCATCGTCGCCGTAAATTCCCGGATGCGCCAGCACCGGCGTCCCTCCGGCCTCGCGGATCCACAAACACGCTTCTTCCGGGGAAATCCGCGGCACGGACACGTACGCAGGGGCGTTTTCGCCCAAATATTTGTCAAACGCGTCACGCATATCGCGGGCATATCCTTTCCTTACCAGCACATCCGCCATATGCGGGCGTCCGACGGTCTCGTCGGGCCGCAGCTCCCTCCCCAGTCCGGCGATGACCTCTTCCATCGTTATATCCACGCCAAGCTCCTGCAGCTTCGCGATCATTTTTTCGTTGCGCCCTTCCCTTGTGTTCCGCAACCCGGCAAGCCTCTTCAGAAACGTTTCATCCCCGCAATCGACGTAATACCCGAGCACATGGATGTCCTTTCCGCCCGCGCGCGTGCTGATTTCCACGCCGGGGACGACGGCGACGCCGCAGCGCTCGCCTTCGTCCATCGCCTCCTTCACGCCCGCCACGGTATCGTGGTCGGTAATGGCGATGGCCGCCAGCCCCCTTTCCCGGGCAAGCCGCACGTTTTCCGCGGGACTTTGCATGCCGTCCGACGCCAGCGTGTGCGTATGCAGGTCGCATCTTCCTGTTGCAGCAGCCATAAAGTTTTCCTCCTGATTCCATCTTTCTTTTTCCTTATTGTATAGGAAGCGGGACGCTTCCGCCAAATGAACCGGGGAGAAGGGCTCCTGGCCAAAAAAAGAAGCACAAAAAAGCATGGAACCCGCCTTCTCGGATCCCATGCCGGCCATGCAGCATCATCGTATGTAAAATTATAGGCTATCTGCGTTTGCGCGTATTTTTAATGAGCGTCATTCTTCGGGAATGGCGAAGCCAGGAGTAATAGGATTTCAAATCCCTCAGTTCGATCGTTTCGGACATCCGGCCCAAAAACGTAACCACGATCATTTTATGCAACGGATTGCCGGTGATATCATATTCCCCCTCAAGCTCGGTAAACTCGGCAACGACGACCAAATCCTCGTCAATCAAATAAACGTCCTGTTCATTTCGGTAATAAGGGAGCATCCGGCTTTGCTTCAGACATTCCCACATCCATGCCGCAATGTCGTCCGTCTGGTGATCCCCGCGCTCGATGCGATCGTTATATCTTGTTTTTGCATGATTGGTTATGACGATGTCAGCAACCTTCTTATCGCCCAGGACAACGTAGAATGGTTCATAGGTGCTCCATCTTTCCATTCCTTTGTCGCGCATGGAACATCACTCTCCACCACATAGGACTTTCTGTCTAGATATTTTTACCTATTATATTACATCACAACAACATGTTGCACAAGTAAAAAAGTCTTAAAATCGATAGATTTCCAGATGGCTCTCAGACTAAAAAGCGACAATCCGACAAAGCGGCGCCACGCCAAAACAGAACAAAGCTTCCCTGCTCCCCGTGACGCCCAAAGGCGGCTGTCCCCAACGGAAACGTTTCTCATGCTGATCCATGCAAAAAAAAGCAGCCCTTAGGCTGCTTTTGCGAAAAGCTCATCGTTCTGTTTGGATGGGAATCCGCGTTCATCCGCGGCTACGAACGGCCCGTTCCGTCATAGGCCATAAAATCTTGTTTTGTCGGGAACATCCTTCGAATATTCCGTTTTGATCTCGTTCCGGTAGGAGCGCTCAATTTTTCGCACATAGGAAAGCCTGCGAATGTTTTTGGCGGTCTCTTCGGCGCGATCCGCATTGACGTACATAACGACATAATGCATGCGTCTCGATATATAATGAACGGTCCCGTACTTCTCAAGGTTTCTGGCCGCTTTGATATCCGTGACCCATATAATATAACCTGTCCGTTCTGCAAACATCTTTTCCCACCTCGCTTTGTCCCCTGTCTCTTGCCCGGTTCAGCCGCCGCAGCCGCACTTGCCGCCACCGCCGCAGCCGCGTTTCGGAAGCGGATCGTTGCTTGGTACCTTGATGGTGTCCGAAACGGAATATGCGATCATTTCCGACATTTGGTGAAGCAGATCGTCAAGAACCTTTTCCGCCTGCTTGAACCGCGCCACCTCTTCGAACTGATCCAGCTGTTGTTCGACGGCCGTCACCTCGTCCTTGGCGCTGTGGTAGTTCGGATGAAAATGCCCGAAGCGCTGGGTTTCATCGAAGAGTTCTTTCTTTTTTGCCAGCAGCCGGACCAGCTCCTGAATGGCAGGATTGCTGTCTACGCGCTGCTTCCAATATAAGTAATCAGACACCTCAACCGACTGATTGATCATATCGCCTAATTCATAGGCGTTCATCAGTACGGCAGCCATGTCCATCGTTTGCACTTCTGATACGCTCATGAAATTCAACCCGATTCTTTAAAAAGTTCCACCGTCATCCAGCGGACTCTTCTATCATATCATAACCCGTCTCCCTTAAGAAGAGGGATTTCGGCTCTTTTCCATCGCCTCAATCGAACTCGGGAACGATCAGTTTCAGCTCCCTCAGTTCCCCGGCCGTCAGCTCGCGCCGCTCGTACGCTCCGGTTTCCAAGTCATGCAAAACGCCCTCTGCCCGCCACGGGCCCGAATGAACCGCCGTGGGAGCGAATTCAGCTTGTCTCCCTTCCAGGTTCAGCAAAATCCGGGTCTGCCAGCTTTGGGCCTGCTCGACGATCGTCTGCGCGGTGGAGCTGTGATAACTCCGGTAGTCCCGAAGCCATCTCGCCGGAATCCCTTCATACCCGGGAAACAGCGAAGCAGGCTCCGGGATATCGGGGTCCGGATCGAACAAACGGACATTCCGGCCGCCGTAAACGACGCCCTGCCGCTCATGGAAGCTTTCGCACGGCATGGTGCCGCGGGTTTTGCCGTCCGGTTCTTCGCCGATCAGCGGATATGACGGATGCGCGCGTTCGCCGGTTCCGACCGTTTTTAGCGGAGCCAGCCCCATGGTTTCAAGAATTTTGCGTATCTTGGCCGTATCGGAGGTTTTGGCGATAAAATGTTTGGGCCCGATCCGCTCCAGAGCGCCTTCGATGCGTGAGCGGGCCGCCGCAATCCGGTCCGCTTCGTTTTCGGTCAGGCATGACAAAAGCAGCGCCTCCTCGAACCGGGTGCGGCCGAGTTCCCTGCCCCACTGCTCGATGGCCGCGGCAACATGGCCCGGGATTTCCGCCGCGGCGCCTGCCGACAAAACCTGAACGATCTCCGCGGCGCCGATTCCCTTCTCCGCCGCCTTCGCAATCCCGGCCCGGGTCAGCTTGTACACCGAAACGCGGTCGCATTGAACCAACTCGGCAAAAGCAAGCAGCTTCCAGCGCAGAAGGAACGGAACGTCCGGAGGGCAAAGGACGTCAAAATCCGGCTGCACGAAAAAGCCTGATGCGGAAGCTTCAGCCTCGGGTCCGTCTTCAAGCAGCAATCGCGCCGCGTCAACGTTCCAGCGGAAGGCGCATCCTCCTTCGGCCGTTTCCGCGACATCCCCCCAACCGAATCCGGCAAGGGCGCAAAGCCACGCCTCGGCTTGTTCCGAGGCGGCTGCCGCGCGCAGCATGCCTTCGCCCTCCATCCACCGCAGCAGCGACGAAACATCGATCCATTGCTCCCCGGCATCCGGGAGGAAGCAAATGAAATAACGAAAAAGCTGCAGGCCCGCGTCATTCGGGCCGTAACGCTCGATAACGGTGCGGAGCAGGATGCGGTTCATTTCGCGTTCCGTCAAGCTGAGCCATGACCGGAGCCGCTCCCCCTCGAGTACGAAAGCCCCGTTTCCGGGGGATAGAAGTCCCGTGCATAACAGCAGGTCCAGCAAAACGGCCGGCGCCGGCTCCCAAGCATCCTGGTGCGCGTATTGCAGCGCTAGGCGCTTCACGTGCTCATCGCTCAAAAAGACCGGCTCCATCAGCTTTTGCAGGCTTTTTTTATGGACCGTCCCTTTTGCCGTCAAAGGAAGTCCCTGATCCGCGACAAAGGCCAGCGCGTGCAGCAGATCCAGCGGGAGGCCCGGCCCCGCCTCCTGGCGGAAGACCAGTCCGGCTTCGGCGGCGCCGTTATGCTCCGGGACATACAGGACCGGCAGCAGCCGGACCAGCTTTTCCGTCGGGATATAATACAACCGCTCGCCCCAGGCTTTTTTGACGGCATGCACCCACCCGTATTTTCGAAGCCGGAGGAAGGACAGCTTCAGTTCTGCGCCCGTGCGGGCGATGCCGCCGATTCCTTCCCATGCCTGCTCGCCGAAAGGCTGTCCGGCGAACCGGCCGACCAGCCCTTTTAAAAGCTCCAGCTCGCAACCCGCGAGCTTGCCGAACGATTCCTCGAATCCGGCCGATTGGTCGACGCTCATGTTCCGGACCTAACCTCCCTTGCGGAATGGATCGTATATTCATACCCTTGCTCGATGAGGAACATTTGGCGTTTGACGGCAAATTCCTCCTCCTTGCTGCCTTCGGTCACGAGCGTGTAAAAAAAGGCGCGGTTGTCCCCGGATTTCGGGCGCAAAAGCCTGCCCAGCCGCTGCGCCTCCTCCTGCCTCGAACCGAAGCTCCCCGACACTTCAATGGCCACCGACGCATCGGGAAGATCCACGGCAAAATTGGCCACCTTCGATACGACAAGCACGGGGGTTTCCCCCTTTCTGAATGATGCGTATAAATCCGCCCGCTGCCGCTGGGGCATCCTGCCGGTGATGAGCGGCGCCCCGATCGCCGACGCAAGCGCCTGAAGCTGGTCCAAATATTGCCCGATCACCAAAACCCCCGCATGCGGATGCCGTTTCAGCAAATCCTTGACGATCGCCGTTTTGGCCGGGTTCTCCGCCGCCAGCCTGAATTTTTCTTTTCCCGCGGCAAAAGAATAGGTGTCGCGCAGCGCCGGTTCCATCGGAACGCGGATTTCGCTGCATTCGACGCGGGCGATCCAGCCTTTCGCTTCAAGCTCCTTCCAAGGCATCTCATACCGTTTGGGCCCGATCAGGGAAAACACGTCCTCCTCGCACCCGTCTTCCCTGACCAAGGTGGCGGTCAACCCGAGCCTGCGCGTCGCCTGGATATCCGCCGTGGCCCGGAAGACAGGGGCCGGCAGCAGATGCACTTCGTCGTAAATGATGAGTCCCCAGTTGCGTTCGTTAAACAGCCTCATATGCTCGAATTCGGCATCCTTGGAGCGCCGATGGGTCAAAATTTGATACGTGGCGACGGTGACCGGCTTCACTTCCTTCCGTTCGCCGGCATATTGGCCGACCTCCGCCGGATCCAGCGTCGTTTTCTCCGTCAATTCCCGGATCCACTGCTCGACCGAAGTGGTGTTCGACGTCAAAATCAAGCATTCGCACTGCTGTCTTTCCAGCGCGGCGATGCCGATGATCGTCTTGCCCGCCCCACAGGGAAGGACGAGCACCCCGCTGCCGCCGCTTCCCGTAACGCCCTCGAACGCCGCCACGGCTTCCTCCTGATAGCTTCGAAGGGCAAACGGCTTCCCGCCGCCCGCTTGCCGCCATTCCAGCCGCAGCGCTTGCCCTGTATGATACCCCGCCAAATCCAGGACCGGGAATCCGGAGCGCATGAGCTCCTGTTTAAGGCGTCCCCTTGCTTCCGCAGAAATCCGGGCTTGGGTGGGAGAGATGCGCTCCAGCTTCATCCCCGACAGCGCCGGGACGGCTAGCGCTTCATCCAAACAACGGCTGTCCGAAGCCGTTAAACAAAGCGTGCCTTCCCCGCCCTCCGTTTCCTTTTGCAGGCATAATTTGCCGTATCTCGACACGAGCCCGCGGATTTCCGGCAGCAGCCCGGCCGGCATTCCCCACCTCGAAACGGCTTCCAGGTCGCGGGCGATGTCGTCGGCGGTGAAGCCCATGGCGGCCGCATTCCATAAAGAAAGCGGCGTAATTCTATAGGTATGGAAAGCGGAAGGGCTTTTGACGAGCTCCGCAAACCGGGAAAGCTTCTCCCGCGCCGCCTCGAATCCGGGATGTCCGCATTCCAGCAGCACCGTGCGGTCGCGCTGGATGATGCAGGCTTTAAGATCGTTCATGTTCGGCTCCTTTCCATATGGAAAAAGTCCACTTCCCCGACCGGGAAGTGAACTTTCGTTTTTGTGGATACATTTAAGTTTTCCCAACGATCGCCAGATCATTCCTGATCTCGCACCGGCGCCGAACGCCGGGCCCGCTAATCCTACTCCCAGCCCTGATAGGACTGCGTCATCGCCACTAGCAGCTTGGCTGCCCCAAGCATTGCCGACTCGTCGAAATCGAACCGGGGGTGATGGTGCGGATAGACCGCTTGAAGGCTCTCGTTGCCCGCGCCGACGAACATGAAGCAGCCCGGAATCCGCTGCAAATAATACGAGAAGTCTTCGGCCGGCATGATTTTCGCGCATTCGCTGACTTGGCCGCCTCCAAAGACGGCCGGCGCCACGCGGAAGAAACGCCCGGTTTCCTCTTCGTCGTTAACAAGCGGCGGATAACCCATGACATACTCGGTATCCGCTTTGGCTCCGTAGGCTTCTGCAGTCAAACGGGTGATATCTTCAATCCGCTTGCGGATCAGTGCCCGGGTTTCTTCGTCGAACGTGCGGACGGTCCCGGTAATGCGGCAGGATTCCGCGATGACGTTTTGCGCGCTGCCGCCTTGGATGGTGCCGATCGTAACGACGGCCGGCTTCAAGGGATCCACCGTGCGGCTGACGATGCTTTGCAGCTGCATGACGACGGCCGCTCCCGCCACGACGCTGTCGACCGTCACATGCGGCATGCCCCCGTGCCCGCCTTTGCCCGTAATATCGATAAAAAATTCGTCGGCAGCGGCCATCAGCGGTCCGGGAGCGCTTGCCGCCGTCCCCGCCGCAAACGGCGTCCACAAATGGACCCCGTAAATGACGTCGACGCCCTCGAGCACGCCGGCATCGATCATGCCTCGGGCACCTCCAGGGCACACCTCTTCCGCCGGTTGAAAAATAAAGCGGATCTCGCCCTCCACGTCCGCTTTCCGCCGGCTGAAATAGGCAGCGACGCCGAGCAGGGTCGACGTATGGCCGTCATGGCCGCAAGCGTGCATCACTCCGTCGACTTCGGAAGCGTATTCGCATGTTTTTTCGTCCCGGATCGGCAGTGCGTCCATATCGGCCCGAAGCGCCACCGTTTTGCCGGGTTTGCCGCCTTTTAAAACGCCGACGACGCCGTAACCTCCGCCCACCCCGGTCGTTACGCCAAGTCCAAGCTCCCCCAGCTTTTCGGCCACGAATTGCGCCGTTTTCCGTTCATGGTACGAAAGCTCGGGATGGCGGTGAAGAAAGCGCCTCCATTCCACCATTTGCGGCTGCAGCTCATCCAGTATCGCCTCTTCTCTCATGTGCACACGTCCTCTCGCCAAATTGAATGTCTACCGCATTGTTTTCCACTTTCTGGCCACAATGCCTTTTTTCCATTGTAGCAGAAACCCGGCGAATGGGGTATGTCCCGCATGCGCCGGCAAAGCTTGCACAAGCGCTTGAAACATAATATCATGAGTAAAGAACTTTACAGGCAATTAAAGGGAGGATTTTGAAGGATGATTTTTGAAAATACGGGACTTGTCGGTCTGAAGAGCGACCTGGCATTTTTGGACGAAGTAGCTGAAAAAACGGGATTCGTACGCTGGCAGTGGGAATACACCCGTGCTACATACGATTATAAAATCGAAGACAAAGACACGAACTCGGAATATTTCCTGCGCATGAACACGCGCGCCGTCGAAGGAAAGCTGGAAAAGCCGCATGCGGTGCTGGAAATCGAAGCCGTTTACATGGGAAGAGCGACGTTCCCTCACGGGTTGGAATATGAGACGCCGATTCCTTCCAAAATTCTGAACGTCGCCAATCAAAAAATCCAGCAATTCAAAGCTGCACTGGAAGCTTAGGGCGGATCCCTCATGAGCCAGGAGAAACCCCAACTGAGGAAGAGAGGTACGCCGGATTTTCAACTGCTTATCCTTACTTTTCTGTTGGTCGGTTTTGGGCTGGTCATGGTGTTCAGTGCCAGTTCAAGCCTCACCATTTCCAGTGTAAAATTTAAATTCGATCCGCTTTATTTCACGAAAAAGCAGTTTATGTGGGCCGTTCTCGGCACCGTAATCATGTTTGTCGCGATGAACATCCACTACAGCAAATATAAAAAGCTGTTTGTGCCGATGTTTTTCTTCACCGTGATCTTGCTTGTGGCGGTGCCTTTTACGAAAGGCATCAACGGCGCCCGAAGCTGGCTGCAGATCGCCGGTCTCGGGATCCAGCCGACGGAGCTTGCCAAAATCACCATCATCCTGTACCTTTCCGCTTTGATCGTCAAAAAGGGAGAGCGTTTCAGGGATTTGCGGACAGGTTATATTCCGGTCATGGTCATCGTCGGTTTCGTGGCCGGGCTGATCATGATGCAGCCGGACCTCGGCTCCACGCTGATCCTGGTGGCAACCAGCGCGCTGATCATCTATGCGGGGGGCGCCAGCCTGAAGCATATGCTCGGATCGTTCGCTCTGGTCGTATTGGGAGCGAGCCTCGTGCTCGGCGCCAATTACCTGATCAAATCGATTACGCACAACGATGAGCCGCAGACGCAAAGCACCGACTACAAAATGGGACGGATAACCGCCTGGATCGATCCTTACGAGGATGAGGACGGATCGGGCTACAACCTGATCCAGTCATTGACCGCCATCGGAAACGGGCAGCTGACAGGCACGGGCTTCGGCAAAAGCATCCAAAAGCTGAATTACATCAAAAACCCGTACAATGACTTCATCTTTCCCGTCATGGCGGAGGAGTTCGGTTTTATCGGGACAAGCCTTTTCCTGCTCATCTACTTGTATTTTCTATGGCGAGGCATCGTCATCGCGCTCAGGTGCCCCGATCCATTCGGAACGCTCGTCGGCATCGGCGTCATGGGCCTTTTCGCCATCCAAGCCTTCGTCAATATCGGCGGCGTGTCGCAAACCATCCCTTTGACCGGGGTTACCCTTCCGTTCATCAGTTACGGAGGCAGTTCCCTGCTGATCATGATGTTTGCCATGGGGATCATGCTGAGCATTTCGCGGTCGGTCAACCAGCCGGCGAAACAGGAAGTCGTCAAATCCGTGCAAATCAAAAGAGACTACCGGAAATCCGTGTAGTCTCTTTTTTTCTGCCGGGCCATCCCGCAAAATTCGTCAACGCCGTCCGACATTGCGGGGATAAGCCCTATGTTCTCTGATCCCGATCGCCTTATTTCGCGCGCGTAGGCACGTCCTCGATTTCGTCGTCCTTGAAGGCGACGCCTTCGACCTTTACGTTCACTTCGACGACGCGCAATCCCGTCATGCTTTCCACCGCCGTGCGCACGTTTTGCTGCAGCATGCGGCATACCTCGTGGATCGGCGTTTCATACAACACGATGATCCGGAGATCGATCGCGGCTTCCAGCTGCCCTACTTCCACGGTGACGCCTTTCTGCACGTTTTTGCCGCTCAGGCGTTTGGCCCATCCTTCCGAAAGACCGCCCGACATAGCGGCAATGCCAGGGGTTTCCAGCGCTGCCAAACCGGCAATTTTCGATACGACATCATCTGCGATCCGGATCGTTCCGGTCTCCAATTGAAGTTGTTCAGTCATTCCCCTTCCTCCTTCATCTCATTATCAATTATTGTAAATCACGACAGGGAGCAAAAGCAAATATTGGACCTGCGTTTTGTTTACAATTTAGCACGTTTTGGGTATATTGAGAAAGAATGTTGATCTTACATATCACGAGGTGTCGAAATTTGAAAAAATGGTTAAGCCCTTTGCTGCTGATCGTATTTTTCGTTCTTAGCGGCATCGCCCATTACGCCGGCTGGGATTCGACGATCCAGTTCATTCTCGCAGCCATTGCGGTCATCTTCGTCGCAGGGTTTCTGGGCAAAGCCACGGAGAGCGTCTCACACTATGCGGGGCAGCGGCTGGGCGGCTTCCTGAACGCCACGTTCGGAAACGCGGCCGAGCTGATCATCGCTATTTTTCTCGTTAAAGAAGGGCTGTTCGATATGGTGAAGGCGAGCCTGACCGGTTCCATCATCGGCAACCTGCTGTTGGTGCTCGGCTTGAGCATTTTTGCGGGCGGGCTCAAATTCAAAATCCAGAAATTCAACGTTTCGCTGGCAGGCATGAACGGCTCGCTGATGATCGTGGCAGTCATTTCCTTGTTCGTTCCGGCCGTATTCCTGAACACGCACGCCATCACGACCAGCGATTCCAAACTGCTCAGCCTTATCGTGGCAGGGATTCTGATCGTGGCTTACGTTTTCTGGCTCGTCTTCTCCATGATCACGCACAAAGATTACCTTGCCGACGTGACGGAGGATTCGGACGAGGAGCTGCCGCATGAGCATGAACCCGAGTGGTCCAAGGGCAGATCCGTTCTTTATCTCATCGTCGCCACGGTCATGGTTGCTTTTGTGAGCGAATGGCTTGTCGGCACGCTGGAGACGTTTACGAGCAAATTCGGCCTCAGCGAGCTGTTTGTCGGCGCCTTCCTCGTAGCCATCATCGGAAATGCCGCGGAACACAGCGCCGCCGTCATGCTGGCCATGAAAAACAAAATCGGGGCGGCCGTCGAAATCGCCGTCGGCAGCAGCTTGCAAATCGCCTTGTTTGTCGCTCCTGTCCTCGTGTTCGCAAGCTTTTTCTTCGGAAACACGATGAACCTCGTATTTACGGCCATCGAGCTGCTGGCGATCGGGGTGTCGGTGTTTATCGCCAAATCGATCATCCAGGACGGTAAAACCAACTGGTACGAAGGTTTGATGCTCATCGTCGTTTACGTCATTCTCGGCGTTTCTTTCTTTATGGTCTGACCCAACAAAAAAAGCATGGACTCCGTTATGGAAGTTCATGCTTTTTAACTTCGGACCAAAAAAAGGAACGGGCTTATTCCGCCTTCCTGTTGTTCAGCGCCTCGTAGAGGATCGCCAGATTGCGTTCAAGCTGGCTGACAAGCTGTTTGCCTGCAGTCTCGGGGAGCAGCCCCGCTCTGACCGCAAAGTCCACTTCTTTAGAAAAACCGTACATCTGGGTGTCCAGCACTTCCTCATAGAGAGGGCAATAGCGGGTTGCCAGATTCTCCATTTGTACTTCGATAAGCTTCTGTATTTTATCTGCATCTTCTTGCAGAAGACTGATTGCTTTCAGGTTCAACTGTTCCTGAAGTTCAGAAGAAGTCATGCATCTTCCCCCCTATGTCCAAAAGTCACACCCTTGTTCTCTCCTTTAATATTAGACGAAATCAGAGCCCAATACAAGAACCTCGTCATAAAAACGTCCGGCAGTCTGCCTTTCATAGAGTCCGGGCCGTTTTTAACGGGCATTTTCCCATGGATCCGCGGCTGAAATGATGTGATGTTATGCTTTAGGATTTCTAAAAAAAACGCCCCGCCTATTCAGGCAGGACGCTTTCCTTCGATCATTATTCTTCCACGACTTCGACTTTCAAGCCATGCTTCGCAAATACTTCCTTCATGGCCGCTTTTGCCTCGTCCGCATCCGGACCATGAACGTGAAGCTCATAGCCTTTATTGCTTACAAGGGTCGTAAACAAACCCAAAATGCTTTTGACGTCAATGTACTTGTTGTCGGCCTGAAGCACGATGGACGAAGTAAACTTGCCCGCTGTTTGGGCGATTTCCACTACAGCTGCGTTATTACTGGACATAGTGATCCCTCCGTAGCTTTTGGTATCAGGTATTATATTCATGCTGCAATTTCATGATACATTGAATCCGCTTTCCCGTGCAAGGGATTTCTGGCTTGTTTTCCCGATTACACCAACCGGTCGGGGTTCAAGCCCTTCAGCTCGTCGATGACGAACAGGCCGTCTTTGCGGATCAGCACGTCGTCGAAGTAAATTTCGCCGCCGCCGTAGTCCGGACGCTGGATCAAAACGATATCCCAGTGGATCGACGAACGGTTGCCGTTGTCGCAATCCTCATAAGCTTGACCCGGCGTAAAATGGATGCTGCCTGCGATTTTTTCGTCGAACAGGATATCCTTCATCGGATGCAAAATATACGGGTTGAAGCCGATGGCGAATTCGCCGATATAACGGGCGCCTTCGTCGGAGTCGAGGATTTGGTTCAAGCGCTCGGTGTCATTGCTTGTGGCTTCGACGATTTTGCCGTCCTTGAACGTAAATTTGATGTTTTCGAAGGTGATGCCTTGGTAAACCGTGCTTGTGTTGTAGCTGATCGTTCCGTTGACGGAATCGCGGACGGGAGCGCTGTACACTTCGCCGTCAGGGATGTTTTTCTCGCCTGCGCATTTGGTTGCGCCGATGCCTTTGATAGAAAACGTCAGGTCCGTTCCCGGTCCGACGATGCGGACTTTGTCCGTTTTTCTCATCAGCTCGGCAAGCGGGTCCTGGGCTTTGTCCATTTTGGCGTAGTCCAGGTTGCACACATTGAAGTAAAAGTCTTCGAACGCTTCCGTGCTTTGGTTGGACAGCTGCGCCATGCTGGCATTCGGATAACGGAGAACGACCCATTTCGTATGGTTGACGCGTTGTCCGCTATGGACGGGATGGTTATACAGCCGGTTAAACAACCGCATTTTATCGTCAGGCACGTCCGCAAGGTCGTTTACGTTTTCGCCGGAACGGATGCCGATATAGCAGTCCATCTTTTTCATGCGTTCCAAATCGTATTCGGCCCAGGTTTGGATCATCTCTTCGGTCGCGTTCATGAGCATCGCGCGCTGTACCGTCCGGTCCGTCAATTCAACGAACGGGTTGCCCCCGCGTTTATGTACCTCTTCGATCACGGCTTTGAGCAAATCCCGTTCGGGACCGATCATTTCGACGAGCACATTTTCGCCCGGCTGAACGTTGACCGAATAGCCGACCAGATTTTCGGCAAGTTTCTGAATTCTCGGATCACGCATCTGTTATTCCTCCTAAAAAATCCGCGCTGATTTCATGTTTTTTTGAACAAAGGTTAATTTATTCGTCTCCTATTGTAGCACTTTCTTCAGGCTTCAAACAGTGAAAATAACCCCGCCAAGCGAAGCCTTGGCTTTGAAGCCGGTTCGGCGGCCTGCGGGGCCTTTCGGAAATGACAATTTTTTATGGCTAAAAACGATCAAGCCTGTTAGGGATGGAAAACGACATTGTTAACCAATTGTTCATGCTCCTCCTGGCGATGCAGATTGAGGTAGCGGATATTGCTTTCGGAGGATAGCTTCACGGGAAAACCGGACCGCTTGTCGATCGTCAAATAATACACGATGCCGACTTCCGCTTGGTCCAGCATCTGCTTCATTTGGCCGTCGCCTTTGTTCCATGCGTCCGCCAGCTGCCTTTTTTCCTGGGCGGGGCGGCCCAATGCGGCTTTCTCGGCCTGCATCCGGATCGCATCCATTTCGGTCTCCAGCTGCTCGGAAAGCCATGTTTTGGCCGCCGAAGGGGCAAGCTCGATCCGCAGCACCTTGGTTCCGCGCGCAGCGCCGGAGGCCTCCCTGACCTCTTTGGGCAGCTTGTTGATCGCGTCGAGCTGCGCCAGCGGATTGAAGCGGGCCAGGGACGTCCCCAGCGCCGTGCTGCCCTCGCTAAACAGATGGACCCAATGGCCGTCCTGGCGGCGGAAGCCGGATTCGGCCGCATGGTAATTGCTCATGCTGACCGTCTGCGTTGCCCCTTTGCCGGCCGCCTGCGCAGGCAGCATGCTCCGGATCGTCAGCTTGTCGTGCTCCGTCAAAATTCCTTCGTAGGCCATGCTTTCGCGAAAGCCCTTTTGCGATTGGGTTCGCACGGCCGCCTCCCCGCTAAACGTAAAGGAATCGATGCCGGCCAATCCGCCGGTCGTCTGTTTTAGCCATTGCTCGGGGCTTTTCGGATTCATGCTGCAGCCCGCCAAACACGCGCACAGGATCAGCAATGCGGCAAATCCGCGGCAGAGCTCCCTTTTGTTCATCAGACATCCCTCTTCTCGGACTTTTGGGCTTAGGCTTGCCTTTGCCGCAAACGATTATGCAGCGCTTGCCGGAAAATGCCCGTTCCGTTTAAACGAAGCCTGGCGCCGTGGCATCGCCAAGCTACGGCAGGCTCTTCCGCCCGGGAATGCCGATAACGCAAAAAAGAGCGTCTGCAGACCGTACAGAATCGCTCTTCTCATTCGTTCATGTCCTCGATTTGAATCTGGTTGCGCCCGCTGTTTTTGGCGCGGTACAGCGCCATGTCGGCGCGGTAAAACAGGCTGTCCACGCTGATCTTCCCGTCGATGACGCACCATTCGGCAATCCCGCTCGAAACGGTCACGCCCGGGTCGGTTTCGCTTGCTACCCGCGTCCGGATCGTCTCCGCCACCTTCATCGCCTGATGAACGCCGAGCTGCGGCAAATAAACGGCGAGTTCTTCGCCTCCCCATCTTGCGGGAATGTCGACGGGCCGGATGGACGTTTTCAAAATTTCGCTGACCTGCTTCAAAATGTTGTCGCCTTTTTGGTGGCCGTAGGTGTCATTCACCTGCTTGAACTGGTCGATGTCCACGACGATCAAGGAGCCGCAGAAATCCTTGGCCTGGGAATGCTGGATCGCTTCGTCGAGATAATGGCGGGCGTACATGTCGGTCAACATATCGCGGTTGGCCATGCGCCTCAGCTCGGCATGCAGCAAAGCGTTGCTCACCGAAAGCCCGATATGGCTGGCGAGCGTTTGCAGCAGGCGATAGTTGTCATAGGAGAAGAAGTGCGGGCTTCGGTGCGTAAGCAATATGGCCCCGATGACCTTGCCGTTGACGGTCAGCGGCGTCGCGATCAGCGATTGCGAGCCGGTCACTTCCATCAGCTTGGAGGATACTTTGGTGTTCAGATGGTAGTCCGATAAAATGATCGGCTCTTTTTTTTCGTATACCAGGCCGCCGAAGCCGTAATCCTTGCTGAAAAAGTCCTTCGAAAGCGAAGGTTCGTTGCATGACATGACCTCGAGCATGCTCCTCTCCTCATTGAACTGAAGGAAGCAGCAGAAGTCTGCGTTAAATATATTCAGAAGCTCCCCGGTCGCAAGCTTGTAAATGTCGGCAAGCTGCAGGCTTTGGTTAAGCCGCTGCGTCAGCTCGTTGATCAGCCGGAGCTCATGGATCAGCAAATTCGACTGCTCGTACAGCTTGGCGTTTTCAAAAGCGTTGCCGGCGGTATCGATCATCATCGTGATGAGCTGCAGATCGAGGTCTTCCTTGAGCTCCCGGGACATTTTGAGATGAAACACGCCGTAGATCCCCTGCTTGCCTCCAAGAGGGATGGCGATTTCGGCGCAATCCCCGCCCTCCGCGCAGTCTTGAACGGTCAATCTTCCATCCATGAAGGCGCGCACGCAAATGTCCTCGCCAAACGGATGGAATACGAGCGGTTTCACCTTCGGATTGCTGTGCTGATGGTCCTGGGACATCATGAGGCTGAGCTCGACGGAAGGATATAACATCGCGATGCTGTCGAGCACTTCGGTCAGTACCGTATCGACGTCGATCTGGTCATGCATCCGTTGCATGATTTGGAACAGGAGCGATCGGCGGCTCGCTTCGCGTTCGGCGGTTCTTTGCACTCTCATGACGTCGGATACGAATATGTATTCATACCGCCTGTAAAAGCAGGATTGGTAATGGAGCGCGGTCGCGACGACCGTATCCAGGCCGGCATCCTTCCGCCGGTCCGGCGGAAGCACGCAGGCGAGCATGGCTACGAGCAGGCGGCCGTTCCGCGAAAGAACCGGCACCAGGCACAGCCTTTGCCCCGCATACGCGGAACGGCCGGCGTTTTCGGCGACGCCGCAAACCATCTCGTGGGTCGATACGCACTTCCGCAAAAGATCCGGACAATCCTCCGTTATCGCATCATGTACCGTTTTTTCGCCGCATACGTAAGCACCCTCGTGATCAAACACGGCCCAGCCGGATCGCTTCGAAAATGACAGCTCTCCCGTTTCCTTCATCCAATCCTCGAAGGATTGAAGAAGCACGTCGCGAACGTACGGCAGGTCGTGTACGGTGATGTCCATCTCCTTCAACCACGAATTGGAGGGCTCGCTCGGAGACGCCATTTCGATATTTGTCTGAAATAAACTTTGATGTCTGGAAAAATCTTGTTGATGTTCTGACATAAACGGGCGCTCCTTTTTACCGTGTTAAAAGCTGTTCTGTACGGCACCAAACGGTCGAAATAACGATAAGATTGCTCGAATAACGATCATAATAATCTTATTCTACTCTCTTCAATCTGATTTTGCATCAAAATTTCAGAGATTTTGTCCTAGTTTTTTGGGACCATAGGCCTATCGACAAAATTAGACGTTTCTCGATATTTCTCAGGACTTGACTTTGCCATAACCGTTCGTATAAAATCTATTGTTGAACAAGACTGCATTGACAGTCTAATTTGGGCGTAACGTTGTGTCACCCTCTCGCGGTTTGTTGCTGATCGAACAGCGGCTGAACTTTTCAATCAGGTGCTGCTGCCAGTTAAGGCTAGCACAATCAACTAACCCGGCGCAAATAGAGCCCTATTTCACATTATTTGAAAATAAAGGAGTCTACTATAACATGGCACGTTACACAGGTCCAAAGTTTAAATTGAGCCGCCGTCTGGGCATCTCCCTGAGCGGTACAGGCAAAGAATTGAAGCGCCCTTTCCCTCCGGGACAACATGGTCCTAACCAACGGAGAAAAGTGAGCAACTACGGCATGCAGCTCGCTGAAAAGCAAAAACTGCGCCACATGTACGGTTTGGGTGAAAAGCAGTTCAGCACCCTTTTCAACAAAGCTCAAAAAATGCAAGGGATTGCCGGCGAAAACTTCATGTTCCTGCTGGAAAGCCGCCTGGACAACCTCGTTTACCGTCTTGGCTTCGCTAACTCCCGTGCAGGTGCGCGTCAGCTCGTTTCCCACGGCCACATCACCGTAAACGGCAAAAAAGTCAACGTTGCTTCCTATGCGGTAAGCATCGGCGACGTGATCGGCCTTCGCGAAAGAAGCCGCGGCCTTTCTTCCATCAAGGAAGCGTTGGAAAACCGCAGCCATCTTCCTGGCTACCTGGAATACAACGAAGCTGCTATGGAAGGCAAATACATCCGTTTGCCTGAACGCGCAGAGCTTTCCCAAGACATCGACGAAAAACAAATCGTCGAATTCTACAACCGTTAATCTTTGCCTTAAAGAAAGCCTGGAACCATGGGGTTCCGGGCTTTTTGCCGTTTAAGGGACGGGCAAAACCCCGCATTCTTTGTACTGTTTGCCCTCTAAATATGTCAATTCTCACGAAAAAAAACCCTCATTCGCTCCCTGCATTCAAAATCAACAAATTATGCTATAATAGTTCCGTTAAAAGGAGGAACGCACGCGAATGGTTGAAAATAACAATAAAAAACCTGATAAACAGCCGGCCACGAAGCCAAGGCGGTCCTACGCCCGGGTCACGGGCCTGGTCATCCTTTGGCTGTTTGTCGTAGGCCTGATGGGAGCCCTGTTCGTCGGAGGCACCGCCGTGGGTTATGTCGCTCATATCGTCAAGGACGAACCCGTCCGTTCCAGGGAACTGATCGACCAGAAAATGAGCGAAAACGCCATCACCAGCTTCGCTTATTTCCGCGACCAGCAGACGCCGATCGGCCAGATCCGTACGGATGAGGACCGGCGCCCCGTGGAATACAAGCAAATTCCGAAGCTTGTCATCGACGCGGTCATTTCCATAGAAGACAATCACTTTTTTGAACATAACGGCGTCGACATGAACGGCACGCTGCGCGCCGTCAGGCAAAAAGTGCTTCATGAATCCGTCCAGACAGGCGGCAGCACGCTGACGCAGCAGCTGGCGAGACGCGTTTTTCTGAGCCTCGACAAAACCGATGACCGAAAAATCAAGGAAATTTTGCTTGCGCTCCGCCTTGAGCGGTTCATGACAAAAGAAGAGATTTTAACCGCTTACCTGAACAAGGTTCCTTTCGGCAAAGGCTCCAGCGGATACAATTTGTATGGAATTAAAGCGGCTGCAAAAGGCATCTTCAATATTAATGATCTAAACCAGCTCAATGTGGCTGAAGCGGCCTATCTAGCGGGCTTGCCTCAGCTTCCGACGAGATATTCCGCTTTTAATTCCAAGGGCGATTTTAACGCCGACGCCTTCAAGCGCGCGCTGGACCGCCAGCACCTCGTGCTGCGCCGCATGCGGGAGGAAAACAAAATCACCGAAGCGCAATACAAGGAGGCCATGGCTTTCGATATCCGCAAAGCGCTGGCTCCGCGCGTCGAAAAAGCGTATTCGACCTATCCTTACCTGATGATGGAGACGGAACGCCAAGCTTCGGAAATTTTGATGGAACTCAATTTGAAGGAAGCCGGCAAAGATCCGAACGATCCGTCCGCAAAAGACAGCGATCTGCTGGAGGCGGCGAATCAGCAGCTGAAAACAGGCGGATACCGGGTATACACGACCATCGACAAACGCGTATACAATTCCATGCATAAAATCGGCGAAAACGATAAAAACTTCGGTCCGGACAGCAAAACAAAAGGCCCTGAGCAAACCGCCGCCATGTTGATCGACAACAAGACGGGCGCTATTTTGGGCATGCTCGAAGGCCGTGATTTCAACAAAGAACAGATGAACTACGCGACGCAGATGGTTCGCCAGCCGGGTTCGGCCATGAAACCGATCGCCGCTTATCTGCCCGCCATCGAGTCCGGCGCCATCCAGCCTGCAAGCGTTGTGGACGACGCGCCGATCATTTTGAAGGACGGCCAGAAAGGCTTCCATATTCCGAAAAACTCGACTTCGGGTTACAGCGGATTGATGACAGCGCGCACGGCTTTGAACAAATCGGTTAATACGGTTGCATTGAAGCTGTACAACAACGTCGTTGGCATTGACGGAGCGTGGGCTTTTGCCAAAAAGTTGGGAATCACCACCATCCAGAAACAGGATTATTCGGCCCAAACCGGTGTTCTCGGCGGATTAAAGTACGGGGTAACCGTTGAGGAGCTGACCAACGCTTATTCCGCGATTGGCAATCAAGGTACGTTTAACGACGCCTACATGATCGAAAAAATCGTGGATTCGAACGGCAACATCGTGTACCAGCATGAAGCCAAACCGGTTCAGGCGTTTTCGAAGCAAACGGCCTATCTCATGACCGATATGCTTCGGACCGTCATTACGGAAGGCACGGGCGACGTCGTCCGCAAAAACTATAAACATTTCAAAACCGTGCCGGTCGTCGGAAAAACCGGTACGACGCAAAACTATGCCGACGTTTGGTTCGTCGGATTTTCTCCCGACGTCACGCTCGGGGTGTGGGCGGGTTACAAGGAGCCGAAAAACGTGCTTGAGACCAAACCGGCCAGAAAACGCGCCCAATCGATCTGGACGCTGATCATGAATGAGGTGACGGAACAAGAGCCGGATTTGTTCAAAACCGCGAAATTCGATAAACCCGATGGCATCGTCTCCAAAACGGTGTCCGCATATAGCGGAAAGCTTCCGACTTCCTTAACCGATAAATTCGTGACGGATCTGTTTAACATTAAATACGTGCCGAAAGAAGGCGATGACGGCATCGCCAAAGTCAAATACATTACGTATAACGGGGTCAACTACATCCCTAGGGATGGAACGCCTGAGGATATGCTGGCGGAAAAAACGGTAGTCAAGCGCGAGAAGCCGATTCCGGATCTGATCAAAGAACTGGAGGCTGCTTTTGCCAAAATGCGCGGCGGACATCAGCCGTTATCGTATTATATTCCGCGGGATGCAGGCGAGGATATGCCGACCGAAATCGACCCGCGCGTAGATGACGGAGCCGCGCCGGATGCGCCGATCAACGTTCGAATGGCTTTAAACGGCGGCAAAGCGACCATTACCTTCAATCCTTCCGGTCAAGCCGACGTCGTCGGATACCGGCTGTACGTTTCCAAAAACGGCGGTCCGTTCCAAAACACGGGAAAAGTGGTGCTGGCAGGCGCTTCGACCTCCTTCACCAGCCCTGCAGACGCCGGATCGGTATTTTATGTGACGGCCGTCGATGTCGCAGGCAAGGAGTCGGGACCAAGCGCGACGGTAAACAGTTTGGGCAGCGGCACAGTCGGGGGGCCTGAAGGGAATGGAACGGTCACGCCTCCGACCGATCCGGAGAATCCGGGCGATCCGGGATCGAACGATCAAGACCCTCCGGGTCAGTCCAATACGGACTCAAAACAACCGCAAGTGCCGGCTCCACCCGTAAGCCTGCAAATTTCGCCGCTGGACAACGGAGTCCTGTTCCAATGGAATCCGTCAAATCCCGAAGAGAACGTTACGGAATACTATGTTTATTTCAGCGAGAAACCAACCGGGCCATATACCAAAATCGGCACAAGCCGTGATCCGGGCTTACAATATACATCTGCAGCTCCGGTTGCGGGGTATTTCCGGGTTACGGCCGTCAATAAGGCGGGAGAATCCGCCCCGTCTCCGGCGTCATATTTTGAGAAAAAATAACGCTCCGAAAAGCTTATCCTGCCTTGTGCAGGGTAAGCTTTTTTTGTGTCCGTTCCAAGCCTGCAACGTTGAAATTGCGCTTTTTGAAGCGATGGCGGGAAGGCAAGCAGGCAGCTTTGCCCTTTGCCTCTTCCCCTTTTCCGTTTGGCCCGGCACGAAAAAAAGAAGCACCGGGATACATATTATCCGGTGCTTCCTGGGTTGATATTGTATGATTAATCCTCAATCGTAGAAAGGTCGCCTGTCGGCAGGTTCAGCTCCCAAGCTTTGAGCACCCGGCGCATGATTTTGCCGGATCTCGTTTTCGGCAGCTTGTCGCGGAATTCGATTTCCCGCGGCGCCGCGTGAGCGGAGAGGCCTTCTTTTACGAATTTGTAGATTTCGTTTTTGAGCTCTTCGGATTCCTGATAACCTTCGCGTAGCGAAATGAACGCTTTGATGATCTCGCCCCGCGTCGCATCGGGTTTGCCGATGACGCCGGCTTCGGCTACGGCCGGATGTTCGACGAGCTTGCTTTCGACTTCGAACGGTCCGATCCGTTCGCCGGAGGAGTTGATCACGTCGTCGACGCGGCCCTGGAACCAGAAGTAGCCTTCTTCGTCCATGAAGGCCGAGTCGCCGGAGACATACCAGCCGGGGATACGGAAGTACTCCTCGTATTTGGCGGGATTTTTCCAAATTTGATTCATCATGGACGGCCACGGCGTTTTGATGGCCAGGTTGCCCATCGTGTAAGGCGGCACCTCGTTGCCGTTGTCATCAAGAATCGCGGCTTCCACCCCTGGAATCGGTTTGCCCATCGAACCCGGTTTAATGGCCATGGATGGGTAGTTACAGATCAAGTGCCCGCCGGTTTCCGTCATCCACCACGTATCGTGGATGCGCTGGCCGTAAACCTTTTGTCCCCAACGGACGACTTCCGGATTCAGCGGCTCCCCGACGGAAAGCACGTGGCGAAGGCTGCTCAGGTCAAATTGGGAAATGACGTCCGATCCGGCGCCCATCAGCATACGGAACGCCGTCGGCGCGCTGTACCATACCGTCACTTTATTTTTGGCGATTGTGCCGTACCAGTCCTGCGGGCTGAAACGGCCGCCGCGGATGACGTTTGTTACGCCGTTCAGCCATGGGGCGAAGATCCCGTACGAGGTTCCCGTAACCCAGCCCGGATCGGCCGTACACCAATAAATATCGTCCTCGCGCAGATCGAGCACCATTTTGCCCGTATAATAGTGCTGAACCATCGCGTTCTGCACATGATAGACACCTTTCGGCTTGCCGGTCGAACCGGACGTGTAATGCATGATCAAGCCGTCGTTGCGTTCAAGCCATTCGATTTGAAGCTCGGAAGAAGCCTCCTTCATTTCGCCGAAGAAATCGTGGATTTGGCCGTCATCCTCCACTTGATCGCCTACCACGAAAATATGCTTCAAATCAGGCAGTTCGTCGCGTTTCACGCGTCCAAGCAGCTGGCTGGTCGTAACGAGCGCAACCGCGCCGCTGTCCTCGAGCCGGTCCTTGACGGCCGTTTCCATAAACGCTTCAAACAGCGGACCGACAACCGCGCCTACTTTTAAAATGCCCATGAGAGAAACATAGAGTTCCGGACTGCGGGGCATGAAAATAAACACCCGATCTCCCTTGCCGATGCCGTATTTGCGGAGAACGCTGCCGAATTTATCGGATTGCTCCTTCAGATCGGCGAAGGTATAGCTTTCATCACGCGAAGCGTCGCTGTAAAGCAGCGCTTTTTTGTCGCCGCGGCCTTCCTCGACATGGCGGTCGATCGCTTCGTACGCCATATTGACCTTGCCTGTCGTGTACCAGCTGAAGTGCTTCTCCACTTCCTCCCACTGGAACTTCGAGCGGGCTTGTTCATAATCGCCCAGGTTGGACGTTGTCGCGACGCTTGGCAGAATTTCGTTTTGATTTTGATCCATTTCTTTCATCCTCCCTCTGTTTCTCCCAAAAATTGATAGGGCAGCGCTTACAATCTGTATGAGTTCATGCCATAATGACAACATACACACGCAATCAGTCTTCAAAACAAAGCTTTGATGATTCCGTTAAGCGTAATACATGATACAGCAGGTCTGGCAGATGTTCAGATCAAAAATTGTGACTGTTTTATGTCAGAAATCATTATAACATAGGATGAAAATTCCTGCCATCGCTTTTCATTTAATTGTTTTTTTGCTATAAGTAGGTTAGAAGCTGAAAGGAGCGTCCAGATGGAACACCTTAAACTGTACCATGTCGAAACCGTGCCTCTTGGCGATCGCTGCTTGGTCGTTGAAGGACCCGTGCCGCCCGGAAGATTGTCCGAGTTGACCATGCATCCCGACCTTGACGCTTTCCGCCGTCCGAACGACCAGCACAAAGCGCTGGTGGAGATCGCCGGCCTGGAGGAAGGCAGAATCATCATCACCCGGGAAGAAAACGTCATCGTCGGCTACGTAACCTTCCATTACCCGGACGAGCAGGAACGCTGGTCCCAAGGCCATATGCAGGATTTGATCGAGCTCGGCGCGATCGAAGTGGCCAACGACTACCGTTCGCTGGGGCTTGGCCAGAAAATGATCAAAACCGCCTTCGAGGGTGGACAAATGGAACAATATATCGTGTTCACGACCGAATATTATTGGCATTGGGACTTAAAAAGCAGCGGGCTCAGCGTATGGGATTACCGCAAAATGATGGAACGGCTGATGAAGGTCGTCGATATGGTCTGGTATGCGACCGACGATCCGGAAATTTGCTCGCATCCCGCGAACTGCTTGATGGTCAGAATCGGCCGGGACGTCCCGCTTTCGTCGAAGGAACAATTCGACCGCGTTCGTTTTCAGCATCGTTTCATGTATTAAAGTCCATTTTATTGATATATCCCATTTGTTTAAACACCAGAAACGTAGGCCGTCCCGCGTTCAAGCGCCATTGCTTGCAGGAGGCCTATTTGTTTGGCCGCAGCAATCAATGCTAACAACCTACCTCTTTTTCAAAAGCAAAAAGCCGCCCCCGGCCAATGTCGGCCGTCTCGGGCAGCTTCTTCTTTTTTAAAAGCTTATTTTGTTACATCAGAGTTTTGCAAAATCCTCACATATGTTCAAGCATGTAATCCAAAATCGCGTGCGAACGGCGCGAAGACGCCACGGTAAACTCGGCGAAGTTCGCATGCGCCGAACCGTCGGCTTTGTCCGACATCGAACGAATGACCACAAAAGGCACCCCGTTCATGTAACAAACCTGTGCGACCGACGCCCCTTCCATCTCGACGCAAGCTCCCTGCAAATGTTCATAGAACCACGCGACCTGCTCCACGCTGGCGATAAACTGGTCCCCGGAAAGCACGCGTCCGACGCGGCAGTTCACTTCGCCCAATTCCCTGCACGCTTGCTCGGCAAGCGCGATCAGTTCCTTGTCGGCTTGGAAAGCGGAAACCTCCTGATAAGGGATTACTCCCCGTTCGAAACCAAGCGCGGTAACGTCCATATCATGCTGAAGGCATTCGGAAGAAACGACGATATCCCCGATATTCAGCTCCGGATGGACGGCACCCGCGACTCCCGTGAACAGCACCTTCGACACGCCGAAAAAATCGATCAAAATTTGCGTCGTCACCGCCGCGTTTACTTTCCCGACTCCCGATCTGCAAACGATGACGTTTTTGCCGCGGTATGATCCTTTATGATAGCGGATTCCGGCCTTCTCGACCGTTTCCGAGCTGTTCATTCCGGCCAAAAGCAGTTCCACCTCTTCGTCCATTGCCCCGATGATTCCGATGGTTTCCGGCATCTTTCATTCCCCCTTGTTCTGAATTGATGTTTCAAGACCGGGCATGTGAAAAAAAGCTCCTGGCGGGAGCTTTTTTTCAGCGTATGTTAACCTTTTTCATATCGTTTCTATTTCTTATTCGTTCACGTGGCTTACGGATAAACGCAAAATCGTCTCATGCGGCAAAATCACCCGAGGGTTGTCCACATTTTCCTTCTTCATCAGCTTCGTCAAAAGCCGCATGGCAACCGCGCCGAGGTCATACATCGGCTGGGCTACCGTCGTCAGCAGCGGACGCACCATGGAAGCCATGCGCGTATTGTCGACGCTGATGACGGAGAAGTCGTCAGGCACTTTCAGGCCTTCGTCCTGAATGCTGTGGATGGCACCAATCGCCATTTCGTCCGTGGCCGCAAAAACGGCCGTCGGCTTTTTCTTCAGCCCCAGGAAATATTTCATCGCTTCCACGCCGGACTCGTAGCGGTAATTGCCGATGCGGACCAGATCCTCCTGGTATTCGATGCCCGCATTCTCCAGCGCTTTTTTGTAGCCTTGGAAACGGGAATAGCCGTTGGCAGGATCCTGCAGCGTGCCGCTGATCATCGCAATTTCGCGGTGTCCGTGGCGGATGAGTGTATTAACGGCGTCAAACGCCGCCGCTTCGTGGTCGATATCGACGGAAGGATAGGTCCCCTGCTCGTCCCGCGTCGCGCAAAGCACGATCGGAACGGCCGAAGTCTGGAATGCCTGAATATGTTCTTCCGTTACGGTGCCGCCCATGAAAAGCAGGCCGTCGACTTGTTTCTCGAGCAGCGTGTTGATGACGCGGATTTCTTTTTCCTTCTTCTTGTCGGCGTTACACAAAATGATATTATAGTGGTACATGTTGGCGATGTCTTCAATGCCCCGGGCAATTTCCGCAAAAATAGAGTTCGAGATATCGGGAATGACCACCCCGACCGTCGTCGTCTTTTTGCTGGCAAGGCCTCTTGCCACCGCATTAGGGCGATATCCCAAACGTTCGATTGCTTCGTAAACTTTTTTCCGGGTCTGAGGCTTCACGTTGGGGTTGTTGTTTACAACCCGCGATACCGTTGCCATCGATACGCCTGCTTCACGTGCCACATCGTAAATGGTTACCGTCAAATTCCTTCTCTCCATTGCCAATAAATTTTCACTCGTCAACCCATTAAAATTATGATACGACAAATTGTCGCATTCTGCAATGATAACGCTTTACTATCCTTTCAGATGCCGTTTCAAAGCATCCTCAGTGATATTAGAATGAGATGTATGCCAGACGGGCGCCTGATTTTTGACCAAAATAACCTGCGGAGATTCATGCTGCACGCCAAGCAAATCGGCCGCTTCAAGCGAGACCGGGCGATCCTCGACAACGTGAATCAATGCGTATTCTACGTCTTCGTTCGGCTCGTCTTCCAAATATGACATCATCTGCCGATAGGCGCCTGTGCTGATCGGACAGCGGGTGCTGTGCTTGAACAGGAGCAGGGGCTTGTCAACCGAAGCTGCCAATGCGGACTTAAGCTCCTCGCTAGTAGTCAGTTTGGTCATCGTCGCCATTTGATATACATCTCCTTTTTTCGATTCATTCCTTCCTCTATCGTATCAAAAACTTCGTGAAAAATCCAACGAACTATGAAAATAATTCTGAAAATTTTGTGTTTTCATACATCGGCATGGAAGACATTCATTTCCGGCAGGATTACGGACAGCTGTGAGAGCCGCTGGCGAATGTCTGAAATCCAGCCATCGTCGTTCATGCTTTCGGCCAATCGATACATATCCAAAAGAAGGTTGATCCGCTCCTGTATTTCGTGCTCAATTTTGGCGTCCAGCCCTTCGTTGGGACATGCGGCATCGGCCAGCACACCGTAAATCACGTCGGCCAGCTCGTGGTAATCCTTCATCGAAAAGGTCGTTTGTTTCGGCCGGGGGCCCAGCAATTCGACATATTTCTTTAAATCGGATCTCATCGTAGGTATAAGCTCGTACGTCAAACATTGATTGCAAACAAGCACCGGCACATGGCGGATCGTTACGCTCCGGGTGTATTTAACGGTCCGAAGCTCCAGCTTCAGGCTTTGTTCGCAGCTGCATTTCATTGACACAATACCCCACCTCAATCTTTTCTATCTATATAGATTGAATTAAAGCAAGTCACATTTTTGAAACGGATATTCCCCGTGGATCAAGGAATGACAAGTAAAAACTTTAATTCTTTCTATCTATCTGCTCGAATGAGTGCTAATATTTCAGCTGCTGATGGTATTCGCCCCTGCCCTCCGCAATTCCTTCCTCCCGCGCGCCGCTGTTTTATTTACCAAAAAGCCCATCACTTTCTTATAGACCTTTTCTCCAAAAAAAACCGGCACTCTGTTACGAGTACCGGGGTTTTGGTCGCCTATCCGCCATAAACATGCTTCGGCGGTTGTTCGCTTCACGAAACGTGGCTGCCTTTTCCTGAGTCTTTCAAGGTTTTTGATTTTCAAAACGGCTGGATTCGTTAAAATCCGTCAGAAGCTTGTCGATTTCAGCGCCGGTCGTCAGCTTGTAGCATTCCTCGGCGGCCGCGCGGGCATCTTCGGCGGACGTGTTCAGAATCCGGTGCTTCACCCGGAGCAACGACTGGATCGACATGCTCAAGTCGTGCACGCCAAGCCCGATCCAAAGCGGTATGGACCGCTCGTCCCCCGCCATTTCCCCGCATACGCTGACGGGAATGCCCGCATGGCGGGCCGCTTCCACGATCGTGCGCAGCATGCGGATGATCGCCGGATGGTACGGATGGTACATATGGGCGATCTGTTCGTTCATCCGGTCCACGGCCAGTACGTATTGAACCAGGTCGTTCGTGCCGATGCTGAAAAAATCGCATTCCTTCGCCAGCAAATCGGCGATGGTGACCGCTGCCGGAATTTCAATCATCACGCCGACCGGAATTTCGGGATCATACGGGATGCCCCTCGCGTCCAGATCAGCCATGGCCCGGCGCAACACCTGGTTGGCTTGTCTCACTTCGTCCACCGAGGAAATCATCGGGTACATGATTTTGGTTTTGCCGTACGCGCTCGCGCGCAAAATGGCCGTCAGCTGCGTCTGGAACAGCTCCTGCCGTTCGAGGCTGATCCGGATCGCGCGGTAACCGAGAAACGGATTGTCCTCCTGCGGCAGCGGAAAATAATCGAGCTGCTTATCCCCGCCGATATCCAGCGTCCGGATGACCGTCTGGCGTCCTTCCATTTTGCGTACGACTTGACGGTAAACCTCAAACTGTTCCTCTTCGCTCGGGAAGCTGGCGCGGTCCATGTACAAAAACTCCGTCCGGAACAGACCGACGCCAAGCGCGCCGTATTTCACGGCCATATCCAGCTCTTTCACCGAGCTGATGTTAGCCGACAAACGCATCTCCGTGCCGTCTTTCGTGACGGCGTCGACCGAAGCGAGCAGCTCCAAGCGCTCTTTCCGTACCTGCTGCTCGGTCCGCGCGCATTCAAATTGATCGACCGTTTTTTTGTCCGGGTTGATGAACAGCCGTCCGGATTCGCCGTCCATAACGATCAGATCGCCCGTTTGAATCGGGTCCGGCAGCTTGCCTTCGATGCCCGCGACGAGCGGAATGCCCAGCGCCCGGGCCATAATGGAGGCATGAGACGTTTTGCCCCCCAGCATCGTAACGACGCCGAGCACATGGGCAGGGTTCAGGTGCGCCAGCTGGGAAGGCGACAATTCCTTCACCACAAGCACGTACGGCTGGGTATCCGCCGGAAGGGTAATCTCCGGCGCCCCAAGCAGATGCTTCAGCAGGCGGTTGCCGACATCCTTGATGTCCATCGCCCGTTCTTTCATATATTCGTCATCCAGCAGGTCAAACATCGTGACGAAATGGTCGATCGCTTCCTTGACCGCCACTTCGGCTGCCTTGTATTGGCGTTCGATCACGCCCTGGATTTCGTTCATGAACACCGGATCGTCCAAAATGGCCAGGTGGGCGTCGAAAATGCTGGACTCCTCTTCCCCGACGATATCCCGGAATTCGTTTTTGATATATTCGATTTCGTTTTTGGAGGTGCGTATCCCTTCATACAGCCGCTCAAACTCATTGGCCAGATCAACTGCGTCTATACCGGTTTCGGGCAAATCCCATTCCCAGTTCGGCAGAACGAATGCTTTTCCAATTGCGATGCCGGCAGATGCTCCGATGCCTTGTATCATGATTCCAAACCCCCAACATTTCTGTCGTGTAATACTACGGACATAACCGATGTCTGCCCTTTTTTGACCGCTTTGAACGGGGCGAAGCTCCACGATTTGACGCGGTCCGGATTCGTAATGACCATCGGCGTCGCGATCGAGGTGGCATGCGCCTTAATGTAAGCCAGGTCGAACTTGACAAGCAGCTGACCCGGTTCGACCGCGTCGCCTTCTTTAACGACCGCCGTAAAATGCCCTCCCTTAAGCTGGGAAGTATCGATGCCGATATGCAGCAGCACTTCGAGGCCATCCGGCGTGGAAATACCGATCGCATGCATCGTCGGATAGATGTGAACGATCGTGCCGTACACGGGCGAGACCAGTTCTCCCCGCTCCGGCATGAAGGCGACGCCGTCGCCGACGAGCTTGGCCGCGAAGATCTGATCCGGAACCTCCTCGATCGGAAGCATCCGGCCTTGCACCGGCGCGCTGAACAGCACCCGCGGCAAATCCCGTTGAAGCAGCTTGTTCACTTCCTCGCGGATCAGCTCGGAGTACGTGCCGAAGACGACCTGAACGTTGCCTCCTCCAAGCTTGATCAATCCTGCCGAGCCGAGCAGCTTCAGCGCGTTGCCGTCCACAAGCCTGTCGTTTTTGACGGTGAGCCTAAGCCGGGTGATGCAGGATTCGACCTGGACGATGTTGTCCTTGCCGCCGAGCGCCTCCAAAATAAGCGGAGCCTGATACGGAATGCTTCCCGCCCAATCCTCGAGCGTCGAGCCTTCCTCGCGCCCCGGCGTCGGAATCTGGAATTTGCGGATCGCCCACCGGAACAAAAAATAATAGACGAAGCCGTAGCCGATGCCGATCGGAATCAGCAGCCACGCATGATGGGATAAATGCAGGTTGAGAAAAAAATCGATGGCCCCCGCCGAATAGGAGAAGCCGTGATGAATGTCCAGTTCATAGGTAAGCCACATGGCGGCCCCGGAGAGCACCGCGTGCAAAATGAACAAATACGGCGCGGCGAACAGAAACGCAAACTCGATCTGCTCGGACACCCCTGTTAAAAAACATACGAGCGCCGCCGTCAAAAATGTCTTTTTTATCTTCGGTTTCAAGTCTTCGCGCGCTTCCTGTATAATGGCCAGCGCGATGGCCGGCAGCGCGAACATCATGATCGGGAACAGGCCGGCCATATAGCCGCCCGCAGTCGGGTCACCGGCAAAAAAGCGCGGCAGGTCGCCCTGCACGATGTTCCCCGAAGGGGTCTGGTAGGAACCCGCCTGGAACCAGAAAATGTTGTTGAGCAGATGATGCAAACCGAATGCGGTCAGCACCCGGTACAAAATGCCATACAAAAACAAGCCGAAACCGCCCAAATGACTCATGAGCAGCGTCAGTTCATCCAGGCCTTTCTGCAAATACGGGGTGATGAAAAGCAGCACCCAAGAAAACAACGTTGAAAACAAGCCCATAAACAAAAGGACAAACCTCGACCCGCCAAAAAACTGCACCGCTTCGGGGAGTTTGATGTGCTTATAACGGTTCGAGGCGACGCCGGACAAAATCCCGAACAAGACGCCGATCAGCGTCGTCGGCTGGATGCCGCCGCTGCCCATATGCCGCGTGATTTGGTCGTAAATAAACATGCCCGCCAGCGCCGCAAGCCCCGCGGGTCCTGCCTGATTCGAAAGCCCCCAGGCCACGCCGACCGCAAACAAATACGGGAGGAAATAGAAAATGCCCTGTCCGGCCCACGTGCAAACCTCAGCGACGTGAGGAAGACCCCATGCGGCCCAGGGAAGACTGCCTACGCTCAGCAATATGGCGGCTGATGGAAGGACCATCGTGGGCAGTATAACCGCTCTTCCGAGCTGCTGCAGTGATCCGAGCCAATTCAAGAAAAGGCACTCTCCTTTCAAAAAACAGATCAGAATTTGCAAAATCCCAGCTTGCCTATCCTTGCAAAATCTGCGCATATTTCAAATGGTAAGCTTAGATCCACGTTTTGTCAAAAAGGATTTTGCATATTCCGATCCTGGCGTCCGCCCGTTTGGGCAGGCACAAAAACATCCCCGGGGAAGCTTCGCTCCCCGGAGATGTTTAGCCTGCCGGTTACCGGCGACCGGAACGGTCCGGCTGCGTAACCGCCTCTTCCACCTTGATGCAGCGGTCCATGATCACTCTCATGCCGTTTTCTTGAGCGATCGCCGCAGCCTCGTCGTTGACGATGCCGAGCTGAAGCCACAGCACGTTCGCATGAATTTCGGCGGCCTCCCTGGCCACGTCCGCGCAATATTCGCTCCGGCGGAATACGTTCACGATATCGACCGGCTCGGGGATCTCTTTCAACGATGCGTAGCAGGTTTCGCCCAAAATATGCTTTCCCGCCGCATTCGGGTTGACCGGGATGATCCGGTAGCCGCGGTTTTGCATCGCCTCGGCGATCATATAGGAGGTCCGGTCCGGTTTGTCGGACAATCCTACGACCGCTATGTTCCCGGCCTGCTCCAAAATCACCTTGATTTCGTCGCGCGTCGGATTTTCGAATGCCATGTTCGATCCCTTCTTCCTTATTATATGAACTTCATGATAAGAGCTTATGACAAACCACTATTTTATTTTACCCATTCAACCTGCGCTCCAAGCGCCTTCATATGCTCAAAAAACTGCGGATAGGACTTGGCGACGTGATGCGCGTCCTTAATCGTGATCGGCTGTTTGGCGCGCAGCCCGACGATCGTCAGCGCCATAATGACGCGATGGTCGTAATGGGCGTTGATCTCCACGCCGCCTTCAACGCCTTCCGGACGCCCGTGGACGATAATTTCGGCTTGTCGCTCCTCTACGTTCGCCCCGGCTTTGCGAAGCTCCGCCAAATAATCGGTGATCCGGTCGCACTCCTTGTAACGAAGGTTCTCCACGTTATAGAAACGCGACGTTCCTTCCGCAAACACGGCGGCCGCCACCATCGCCAGCACCGCGTCCGTCGCCGCATCGCCGTCGAACTCGACCGCTTTCAGCTTCCCGTTGCCCTTGACGTGCACCTCGTCATGTTCATGCGTCAGCGGCGCTTCCATCATGCGCAGCACGTCTACGACGGCCCGTTCCCCTTGCTTGCTTTCCACCGGCAGGCGTTTGACGAGCACGTCGGATTCCGTCACCGCGGCGGCGGCGAGAACGGCTGCCGAGCCCGGATAGTCGCCCTGGACCGTGTACGTTTTCGCCTGGTAGGATTGGTTGCCCGGGACGCGGAACCGCATGTAATCGTCGCTCGCATGAATGACGATGCCCGCCTGCTCCAGCACCTCCAGCGTCTGGCCGACAACGACCTTCGATTTCAGGTCGCCAGTCACTTCGATTTCGCTGTCTTCCGCAAGCAGCGGCGTCAAAAACAAAAGCGCGCTCAAATATTGCGAGCTGACCGAGCCGGAGACTTGGATGCGGCCGCCCTTCGGTTGTCCGCCGCGAATCCGGATCGGCAGGCGGCCGTCGTTATGCTCCACCTCAACCCCCATTTGCTCAAGCGCTACAATCAGGTCGTCATGCGGACGTTTGCCGAGCGAATCCGGATATGCATTCACGAACGTCACGTCCGGGCAAAGCGAAGCGATGCCCATCAAAAATCGGAGAACGGCTCCCGCATTGCCGACGTTCAGTTCCTTCACGTCCCGCGGATGGCGGCCGAAGCCCGTAATGACCGCTTTTTCCTCGTCTTCGACAAGCACGGCTCCCAAATCCTGAATGCAGCGGCGCATCGCGTCGCTGTCCTCGCTATGAGCCGGAAAATATACCGTGCTGGTCCCTTCGGCCAAGGCCGCGACCAGCAAATAACGCGTCGTATAGTTTTTGGAGGAAAGCGCTCCGATTTCCCCCTGTAACCGCGGAGTCGGTTTAACGATCAAATCCATATGCCCCATGTCTCCTTCTCGAATAAGTTCACGCTTCAGCCGGGATGCAAATGCGATTTGACAGCCCGTTTAAAGCTTGGTTATCATTAATATAATTACATAAGGGATCTTGCAAAATCCGAAACAAGCGGCTTTCAAGCATGGGAGCGTTCGAAGGAACGGACCGCATTTTGTCCGCATCTTGTTTCCCTTAACCGACTGAATCGGAAATTTTTGCGAAGTCCAAAATAACGACAACTGAAAAGAGGTTATTGCAATGACGTCCATTCGTGAAATAGAGCCGTCCGAATTGAGACGGCGCCTTCTTGCCGGGGAAACGCTCCAGATGATCGACGTCCGCGAGGATGACGAAGTCGCGCAGGGCATGATCAGCGGAGCGAAACACATCCCGCTCGGGCAAATTCCGGACCGCCTGGATGAAATACCGAAGGAAGGCGAAGTCATCATGATTTGCCGCAGCGGCGGCCGCAGCATGAGAGCATGTCAATATCTACAGCAGTTTGGCATCGAATGCGTCAACATGACGGGCGGCATGCTCCAATGGAACGAAGACGAAGCTTAATGACTTGACGAAAGCGGCAGGCCTGATAAGGGCTTGCCGTTTTTTTAAGATATAAGAAGCGAATTCCCTCCCTATATCTCAAGGAAAATTCCCGCAAAATGCGGCCTGTCTTCTGTCAAAATACGACGATAGACGTTTTCCTTATGTTTCCCGGTTTTCTTGCGAATGCCCGTCCCTTAAACCTCTTTTATACTATCTTAACACAAAACGGCTTAGACGCGGTAATGCGTTAAAATTTTTAACGCCACTTCATCGGCGCCGAGACGGCTCGTGTCCACCGTGGAGTGGGCAAACCTGTAGGCATCCTTGCGCTCTTCCAAAATCGTCCGGACCCGCTCCTCCGCGCCGCCGGCGAGCAGCGGCCGGTTGGCGTCGCCTTTTACCCGGTTTACGATTGCTTCCGCATCGGCCGTGAGGGCCACCACGAATCCGCCTTGCAGCATAAGGTCGCGGTTTTCTTCGCGCAAAACGCAACCGCCGCCGGTGGCCACGACCTTGCTGCCGTCCTGCGCCAATATTTTGCGCAAAACTCCGGTTTCCGCCTTGCGGAAATATGGCTCCCCGTGAAGCTCGAACATTTCGGGAATCGTCATGCCTTCTTCGGCCACGATGGCCGCATCCAAATCGACCAGCGAATATCCGAGCTTCTTCGCCAAAATGTCGCCGACCGTCGACTTCCCTGTCCCCATCATTCCGATCAATATGATGTTTCGTTTCGTCTGGCTCAATCCTGCACCCCATTTGCTTCCTGTCATTCTCAAGCTTTTTCATATCATAACACAGGCCAAAAAGTTTCGACAATCTCGCAAAACCATTCGGTCTTCCTTCGTCTGGTTATCCCGCATATGCCCGCAAATATATCCTGAATTGCCGCTGCTGCACGGATGGGAAGCCCGATCCATAGCTGGATCCATCGGCAGTCTATTTTTTGCCAGTCTAGCATATACATTCTATGGACTATAAATACGACGACTAGCGATGCGATTTTCAGGAAAAAATCGGAGTATCGTAAGGAGTGGAAGCATCCGTCATGCCAGAATCCCGTTCCCATTCGCCAGAAACGTTGTCAAGAATCAAAAAAATCGCCGACCCGCGCCATATCCTTTGCCGGGAGGATATGTTATGGGTTTTGCATTACGTGCAACAAAAAGTGGCTCAAGGAGAACCAGCGCTGCTGGAGCTCCCCAAGCCACGATTATTGCAAAATTTCCAGTTCTTCGGCGAAGCCGCGCTTTTGCTGCTGGACCGCTCCGCTGCAGGCCATGCGCAAGACGAGCGGATCCGGATCTGCCTTCAGGAGGCGATGCACGGGCTTGTCCCGCCGGCTTCCGGCGAACGGTCCTAACGGCTCACGCTCCTCTTATTCCTGGATCCAGTTGTGATGGAAGACGCCTTCCTTGTCGACGCGTTTGAACGTATGCGCGCCGAAGTAATCGCGCTGCGCCTGCAGCAGGTTCGCAGGAAGTCTTTCGGTGCGGTAGCTGTCGAAATAAGCCAGCGCGCTCGAGAAGCCCGGCACCGGAATGCCGCGGCCAACGGCAGCGGACACCGTTTGGCGCCATGCGTCTTGATAGTTCTCGATGATGTCTTTGAAGAACGGATCAAGAAGCAGATTTTTGAGCCCCGGATTTTTTTCGTAAGCGTCCGTGATGTTTTGCAGGAAGCGGGAACGGATGATGCAGCCTCCGCGCCAGATTCTTGCCAGGTCGCCGTATTTCAAATCCCAGCCGTATTCGTCGGAAGCGACGCGAAGTTGGGCGAACCCTTGGGCATAGGATACGATTTTGCTGGCGAACAGCGCCTTGCGCACGTTTTCGATGAATTCGGCTTTGTCGCCCTGGAACGGCGCCGCTTTTGGACCGCTCAGGATTTTGCTTGCTTCGACGCGTTCTTCCTTCATGGCGGACAAGAAGCGGGAGAATACCGATTCGGTAATCATGGACAGCGGAACCCCGAGATCCAAGGAGCTTTGGCTTGTCCATTTTCCGGTTCCTTTTTGGCCGGCGGCGTCGAGGATGACGTCGACCATCGGTTTGCCCGTGTCTTCATCTTTATGCGAGAAGATGTCGGCGGTAATTTCGATCAGGTAGCTGTCAAGCTCCCCTTTGTTCCACTCGCTGAAAATTTGGTGCAGCTCCTCCGCGCCGAGACCCAGCGCATCCTTCAGCAGATGGTAGGCTTCGCAGATCAGCTGCATGTCGCCATACTCGATGCCGTTATGCACCATTTTCACGTAATGGCCGGCGCCGTCCGGACCAATGTATGTACAGCAAGGCTCGCCGTTCACTTTGGCGGAAATCGATGTCAGGATCGGCTCGACCAGCTCATAAGCGCTTTTGGGTCCGCCAGGCATGATCGATGGTCCTTTAAGAGCCCCTTCTTCGCCGCCGGAAACCCCTGCGCCGATAAAGCGGAAGCCTTTTTCTTCAAGCATTTTGCTGCGGCGCTGCGTATCCGGGAAATAAGCGTTGCCGCCGTCGATAATGATGTCGCCCTCGTCCAGAAGCGGAATCAATTGCTCGATGGTAGCGTCCGTCGCTTTGCCGGCTTGTACCATGATCAAAATTTTGCGCGGTTTCTCGAGCGACTCGACAAACTCTTCCATGGAGAAAGTGCCCGTCAGTTTTTTCCCTTTCGCTTCTTCGAGAAGGGCCTCGGTTTTTTCCGGGGAACGGTTGAATACGGAAACGGTAAAACCTCTGCTTTCAATGTTGAGAGCCAAGTTTTTGCCCATGACGGCAAGGCCAATAACACCGATTTGTTGCTTCGACATATGGTCCTCCATCCTTTACGTTGTTTTTTTAGGGAAAAATTTAGAATAAGCCTATTTTAGCGTGTTTACGCGCCAAAGTGAACCCCACGATTTAAAACATCTCGTGACAAAACACCCCGCTCTTGCCGGCAGAGGTGCTTTTCGTCACTTGCTTTTATTTTGCTTCATATCATCCCCGACCATCCGGAACATCGGATCCATCCCGACGATAACGTCACCATTCAAGCATAAGCAGCTGTTTGGACATTTCGGCCAGCTTTTGGCGGCTAAGCTCCGCTTTTTCCTCATCCCCGTTTTGCAGCGCCTCATGAAGCCGTTCGAGCTCATCATCCACTTCCAGCCGCAGCAGAAGCAGGCGCATTTCGCCTTCCTTCGAGAAATAGAGCTTCGATATCTCTTGCTCTGTCATGAACGGCCCCTTTTGATACAGCACCCTTTGCTGGTATCCGGATATTTCAACCAAACGGATGACTTCGCCGAATAAAATGCTTTCCACCAGGATCTGGCGGTCCTTGAACCTTTTGACCACCGCATGGCCCCGCGTATCCTCGATCAGCTTCTCCATCCACTCCGCCAGTTTGGCGTCGCGGATGACGTAATCCCCAACCATTTTGTAGCCGTTTTTAGTCCGGTTAAACCGCAGCTTGACAAGTTTGCGCCCCGTTCTGACGGAAACGATGAACAACGATTCGTTTTCGCTCCAGTACAGGGAATATCCCTCCTGTATCAATTCCTTAATCAGGTCCTGAATATGCCGCCGGTTAAACCGAAGCTCCAGATTGCAATACTCCACTTCATAGCTCTTGTTCACGGCACTCCCTCCTTCAGTTTTGGACCGCCTTTGACGAACAACCTGCGACTTTAGGATTATGCATGACTTTGCGTTGCGGGAAAGGGTGAATGTTTTAACGTCCCGAGTACGTTGAAAAAAGGTTTTGTTCTATTTTATACTTTATCTTATGTAAGGGTAACTTGGTTTATTGACTATTTTTACCCGCCTCCCGCCTCTGCCAAACAGGCAGCTGAGCGTGCGCGGCCAGGTTAAAATAAACGTCACATCCATCGTACTAGAGGAGGCGCAACATGCCGATTGAAGGATTCCGATCCAAGGATTTTGAAGTTTTTACCGTGCCCGGGCTCGAACCCCGGATGGAAGCTTTGATCGCTAACGTCAGACCGAAGCTCGAGGAGCTGGGGCAGGAAATGACTCCGTTCCTGTCGGCGCTGTGCGGCGAAGAAATGTTTCCCCATGTGGCCAAACACGCCCGCCGCACCATCAATCCGCCCAATGACACTTGGGTTGCCTGGGCGGCCAGCAAAAGGGGATACAAAGCGCTGCCCCATTTTCAGGTCGGGATGTTCGAATCCCATCTGTTCATCATTTTTGCCGTCATTTACGAAAGCCAAAACAAGGTTGTTTTCGCGAAGCATCTCGAAAAGAACCGCAGCAAAGTGAAAAAAAGCTTGCCGGATCATTTCTATTGGTCTATGGACCATATGGATCCGGGCTTCACGCCCCATGCGGAGATGAGCGCAAAAGACTTCTCGCAGATGGCGGAAAGGCTGGAAAAAGTAAAAAAAGCCGAAGTGCTTTGCGGCCTTCGCATCCCGAAAGGCGAAGCGGTGCTGGAAAACGGACCGGAGCTGGTCTCCCTGATCCAATCCACCTTCGAGACGCTGCTTCCCCTGTACAAAATGGCGTTTTAGCCGTTTAACTAACACGTGGGGCCTTGGCTTCGAAGCTGATTCAGGTACTTTGCGGGGAACCCCGAAATTTGCAACGCTGCAATGTTAAAAAAGCTGCAGTCCGTTCGCGGCGAATCGCCGGAACGGATGCAGCTTTTGTTGTTTTCCAAGCATTGGCTACCTGGGGCGTGGCGTGTTCAAGAGACTTGGAGTGCGGCCTTCATTCGCCGCGAGAGGATAAGGTGGATCACGAAAAGCAATGCCATCACGATCGCGCTGGCCAAAAATGGCGACGAATGTCCCAGCCTGTCCCACAGCTGGCCGGACACGATCGGCCCCACGACCATTCCCGACCCTTGCAGCGTAAGGAAAAATCCCCATACCGCCCCGCGCTCGCCTTTGGGAACCAGCTGCGACACGAAGGTGTTCCAGCCGGGGAGGATCATCGCGTAGCTGACGCCGACAATGCACACGAAAACAAAAATCAGCGGCAAGGAACGCACCATCGAAAAGACGCTGAGCGAACACGCGGCCAGCAGGAACCCCGTATTCAAAAACGGTCCCGTTCCGAACCGGTCGATGAGCTTGCCGCTCGGAATCAAGGCCAGTACCGTAATTCCTCCCCCGGCGATCAGAAGCAGGCTGTACATGTTCGGCGAAAGGCGGAGCTCGTTTTGCACGTACAACGTGATGACCGGGCTTAAAAGCCCGATGACGAACGATTGAAGAAACAGCGCGGGATATACCATCCAGCTCACCTTCAGCGTCGTCCTGACTTCGTGCAGCGTCGCCTTGACGCTTCCGAACAGTTGGACGAGCTTGCCGCCGAAAACCGCCATAAAACCTCTCCCCGCTTCAGCCGCCGATGCGGCCGCTGCATGGAGCGGGATTTTCACTTTTGACGGCAGCATAAGCGCGACAAGCACCAAAATGATGCCGACGCCGATCAGGATCAAAAAAGCGGTATGATAATTTTTTCCGGTCCGGTCCATCAAAAAATTCATGACGATCGGCCCGGAGCCGGTGCCGGCGAGCGAAGCCATTTCCAGCGTCCCCATCGCCTGCCCGTTGCTGCCTCGCGGCCCCGATATTTCCGTCGTCCCCGTCATGGCGGTCGGCCACAGCGGCGACGTGCCCAGCCCGAGAATAAAGCAGGCCAACGACAGCCAAAGCGCCCCCGATAAAAACGCGATCATGCAAACGGCAATAACCGTCATGATTAACGCCCCCGCCATCGTTTTCCGGTACCCAAGCCTTTCCCCGATCCATCCGAACGGGCTCCGAAACAGGTTATCGCCGATATACTGAAGGGAAAACGCGATTCCGATCGTATGGGCCGACAGCCCGAGCGAGTTTTTCATATATACGGGCAATACGGCCACTAGAAGCGATCCTTTCATGAATTCGACCAAAAAGATGATGATAAGCAGTCCTATAAAAAAGGGGGACCGCAGCCGTTGCACGGCGGCAGCCGCTCCCGCTTTCGGCGGCATGTTCTCACTCCTTTATTCCTTGTTGGCGAAATTTCCATTCATAAATCCCGGCATGAAAATGAAGCATATTTATAATGTACCCCATAATCTTTCCATATTTTCACGAGGGAGCAAAATGCGTGCTTGCAATCGCCCCCCATTTTGCTATACTCATCCTTGTAATTTTAACAGATGAAAGGTTGTGACAGCATACGATGGACCATCGCCGTACGCCGCTATTTACCGCTCTGAAGGAGCATGCGGCAAAAAATCCCGTACAGTTTCATATTCCCGGACATAAAAAGGGCATGGGAACCGACGCCGAGTTCAGAGAGTTTATCGGTGACAACGCCCTATCCATAGATTTGATCAACATTGCGCCGCTGGATGACCTGCACCAGCCGACCGGCGTTATCGAAGAATCGCAAAAGCTTGCCGCCGACGCCTTCGGCGCAGATTATACTTATTTTAGCGTGCAGGGGACAAGCGGCGCCATCATGACGATGATCCTGTCCGTATGCTCGCCGGGAGAAAAAATCATCGTCCCCCGCAACATTCACAAATCGGTCATGTCGGCCATCATTTTTTCGGGCGCCAAACCGGTATTCGTCTCCCCGGCCCGCGACGAGAATCTGGGCATCGACCACGGCATCACGACCAAATCCGTACAGCGCGCCCTGGACCGCCATCCGGATGCGAAAGCGGTGCTCGTCATCAATCCGACGTACTTTGGCGTTTGCGCCAACCTGAAGGAAATCGTCGACCTGGCCCATAGCCGCCATGTGCCCGTCCTCGTGGACGAAGCTCACGGCGTGCTCATCCATTTCCATGAGGATTTGCCGATGTCGGCGATGGAAGCCGGCGCAGATATGGCCGCCACAAGCGTGCACAAGCTTGGGGGCTCCATGACGCAAAGCTCGGTGCTGAATCTGAACACGAAAAACGGTTACGTCAACCCGCAGCGCGTGCAGACGATCATCAGCATGCTGACGACCACCTCGACCTCGTACCTGCTGCTGGCATCGCTGGACACGTCCCGGCGCAATTTGGCGATCAACGGCCACGACATGGCGCAAAGAACGATTGAGCTCGCGCAAAAAGCCCGCCGCAGCATCAACGAAATCGACGGCTTGTACTGCTTCGGAGACGAAATCCTCGGAGGGGAAGCCACGTTCGACTACGATCCGACCAAGCTGACCATCCATGTCCGCCATTTGGGCATTACCGGTTACGAAACGGAAAACTGGCTGCGCGATCATTTCAACATCGAAGTCGAGCTGAGCGATATGTACAACATCCTTTGCCTGGTCACGCCGGGCGACAACGAGGAGACGGTTTCGATCCTGCTTGAAGCTCTCCGCAAGCTGTCGGAAACGTATTACAACGTCAACACGGCCAATGAACTGATCGTCAAAATTCCGGAAATTCCCCAGCTCTCCCTCATTCCAAGGGATGCTTTCTACGGGGACACGGAAGTGATTCCGTTCAAGGAATCCGCCGGCCGGATCATCGCCGAGTTCATTTATGTCTATCCTCCGGGAATTCCGATCCTGCTTCCGGGCGAAGTCATTTCCCAGGACAACATCGATTACATCGTGGATCATGTGGATGTCGGCCTTCCCGTCAAAGGACCTGAGGACCGCTATATCCAAAACGTCAAGGTCATCGTCGAAACCGATCCGATCTTCTAATCCGAAAAGGAAACAAAATAACCCGGTACCGCTTATCGCGGTGCCGGGTTTCTTTACGTTCGGGGCGCTTCGCGAAGAATCAGTCTTCCAGCTGGGCAACGAGCTCGTTGTAAGCCGCTTCCACAGCATTCCATTCTTCTTCGTCTTCAATATTGTAAAGCATCATCTCATCGTTTTCTTCTTCCACGCGCAGAATGATGCCGTCAGCTTCCGGATTTTCACGCTCGAGCAGCAATGCGTACAAATTCTCGCCAACGTCAAACGTTTCGACAAGAACCATTTCTACATCGTTTCCTTGCTCATCGGTCAGCGTCAAAACAAATTCTTCATGCTCATGATCGTGATCATGGTCATGGCCGCATGCATCGCCGTGCTCATGTGTGTGATCGCTCATTACAAAAACCTCGCTTTAGGTTATATAGTCATACCTTCGTATCGTATCACGTCGGAAGGCTCTGGTCAATTTATCCTATTCCAAAAAGGGGTTTTTAATTCAGAGCGGTGATCACTTTTTCGGCAACCAGTTCGTAATCGGCGTTTTTGGAAGCTTTTATGTAAAATCCAACCTTGTATTTGCCGGCCACCTTAAAGTCGTATGTAAAATCGTATGTGCGGAACCAAAAATTGTCCTTTTGGCTGCTGCCGAGATCCTGCGACTGGATGTCCTTCACGTTGCCCGACGGATCGGTGATGGCGACTTTGACCGAAGACACGTTCTCCGAAAGGCTGTCCACTTGGCAAAATACGTTGAATTTCAGCTTGCCTTTATTGACATTGCCGAACACCGTATCGCCTTTGAACAGGAAAATATGCACATTCGGCTTAATGAATTTCACCTGGTTGGAATCGCCGTCGTACGTGACCACACCGTTGAATTCCCTGATAGGGACATAGGTTTTGCCGTCGATGACGTAACCGCCGTCCTGCACTTCCTGGCCGTTGATCCAAACCCGGATCTTCTGGGACACCGAATCCGCGAACATGACGGAGCTGCCCATCAGGGAGAAGGCGAAGACGCATACCAATATCTTTTTCCAGTTTCTCATCCTTTAATTCCCTCCATTTCCTTCATGCTGTTGTATATATATACTAAAAGTAAGTGCGCAAGTTGCGGTCCAACCATCCTTTTATCAGGTTAATTTTTCAACTCTGAAATTTCCTGAAAATTGAAATGCTCGTTCTTGGTATCGAAAAAACCTGCGCATTTCGCGCAGGTTTGGGTTGTGTTCGTGCAAGGCGTTTATTTCACCTTTGTTAATATGCAAGGAACGCCTTTGCCGACGGCGCCGGGTTCCCTCATGCGTGCCGCATAGGCCATGCCGCGTTCGCAAGGCGTTTTGCAAGCTTCGCATACATCCGACGTGACGAGCCTCATGCCTTTATAAACCTTTTCCCCTTTGGCTTTCGCCGGTTTTTTGCCTTTAACCATGCCCTAAGCCCCCGCTTTCCTAAATGCCTTTGCTGCATTGTATGGAGATGAAAACAAAAGTGGAACTTATGGTATATAATGAATTCTAAACCAACGCGGGAGGTGCATTGTTTTGAATTTGGAATTGCAAATGATCGGCACGGGCAGCGCCTTTGCCAAAAACTATTTCAACAACAACGCTTTGCTTCGGGACGGTGCGTTTACGCTTTTGATCGATTGCGGAGTGACCGCTCCGCTTGCGCTGCACCGGCTCGGCAAATCCTTCGAGGACGTGGACGCCGTGCTTATCACCCATATCCACGCGGATCATGTCGGCGGGCTCGAAGAGCTCGGGTTTAAAATGAAGTTCACCTACAAACGAAAAATCAAGTTGTACATTGCCGAGACGTTGACCGAAATCTTGTGGGAGCATACGTTAAAGGGGGGCCTGTATCAGGAAGGGGAAATCACCTGCTTGGAAGATCTGTTCGAGGTTTGCCCGCTTGCGCCGAACAAGCCTTATGACATTTCGGACCATATCCGGTTGGAGCTGATTCCGAACCGGCATATTCCGGGAAAAAACAGCTATTCCCTGTACATAAACGAAAAGCTGTTCTACAGCTCCGACATGGTTTTCGATCCCGAACTGCTGGAGCGGCTGGTCGAGCAGCGCGGGTGCCGCATGATCATGCACGACTGCCAGCTTGAAGGCCCGGGCAACGTCCACACGACGCTGACCGAGCTAAGGAGCCTTCCGGAACGCATCCGCAGCATGACTTATTTGATGCATTACGGGGACAACAAAGATGATTTCGTAGGCAAAACGGCCGGTATGACCTTCATGGAGCAGGGGCGCATTTATACGGTTTGAGGCTTCGCAAAACACCCCCTGCAAAGCGCGTCTTCGGCTTCGAAGCGGGTTCGGATACTTTTCGGGGAGCCCAAAAAAAATCCGGCGCAGGCATGGGGACATGCTTGCACCGGATTTTTGCGTTATCCTATTCAAAGCGGGGCAAATTATCCAAATTGTTTGATGGATCGCCATCCGCGTCGCCGCGGATATACATTTCCCCGTCCCTTCCTTTAAACACGTTCACGCCGGCGATCGCACCGGCTTTGACTTCCTGCATCGCTTCCTCGTAATTGAGGACACGCCCCGACGAGGTTTTGAACGCAGTCAAATCTCCGTCACCGTTTTTTTGGACGGCGATAAAATGTTCACGGCCTGGAGTTCCCATTGTGTCATCGCTCCTTTACAGGTGAGATGCCCAGCTTGCGGGCTTCATTTAGCATCCCCTGTCAAAAGAGCCGTTATTCGCCTTACAGCGATTTTTTCATGCGGACATGGGGAATGCCGGCGTCGTCGAAAGGTTCCTTGGAGATGGTCTCGTAGCCCTGTTTGGCGTAAAAGCCTTCGGCCTGGCACTGCGCATCCAAAATGGAGTAAGCCAGCCCCAGTTCGCGCGCGCGGTTCTCGAGCGCCATCAACAGAATGCGGCCGTACCCTCCTTGGCGATGCTCCTTAAGCACGGCAATCCGCTGCATTTTGGCGGTGTCGTTGTTGTAGTAGATCAGCCGCCCGGTGGCGACGTACCCCCCGTCTTCGTTCTGCACCAAAATATGATGCACGTCTTCGCTGATCGCATCGTGCTCGTCGATCTCAAGATCAAGGGGAACGAGCTGTTCCTCGACAAATACTTTCTTCCGGATGTCCAGAGCTTGCTGCAGCTGTTCCGGCGTCGTCACGGTGATGATTTCGGCAGCCATGATGAAACCTCTCCTTCGTCATTCATTGTTCCGTTTGCCGCTTCCATTTGCGAAAAAGCACGGTTCGATTATTATACAAAAAAATGAATTTCATGTATAGTTAAGCTATAATCACGGAGAGGAGCCGAAAGGGCGATATGGGGATGGGGTTCACGATCTTTCTTTGCGCGGTAATGTCTGCCGTATTGATCTATTCTTTTATTTACGTGACGAAAAAAGGATATTCCCGCAAATGGGATGAAGAATAAAGAGAGGCAGCGGCGGCTGCCTCTCTTGCACTTGGTCGCATGATCATGGTGGGGTGATTTCGCCTTTGGAGTACACGTCTGCCGGGACCGACCGGTTGTAGATATCTTTCATCACCGGGGAGCCGTCGCCGCTGTTCGCGCTGGACTGGCCCGCCGAACAGCCGGAAAGCAAAACGATCAGGCAGCAGCCCCAAATTTTGTACCGCCATGTTTTCGGCATGGTATGCCACTCCTTTAGCCGGTTTACTCACTTATACAACCTTTTTGCCCGTTTCGAAACGCAAACGGCCTGAAACAGGCTTTATCGCTCATTGTTCCCGGATCATGCGGCGAAGTATTCGTTCATTTCAAAAAAATAGTAGTCTAATATGCCTTCCGGATCGCCGGAAGGGTCGCTGTTTTATATTTTTCAAAAAAAATGTTGACACTTAAATCGCAGCCTGATATTATATTAATTGTTCTCCGATACGATCTGCTAGCTCAGCTGGGAGAGCACCATCTTGACAGGGTGGGGGTCAGTGGTTCGAGCCCACTGCAGATCATCAGTAAAAGCCCTTGCGTAGCAAGGGCTTTTTATTATCTTTCATTATTCCTATTCCCTTCTCGAATGGTGATTGACGCAAATCATCAATACCTGCTAATTACTGATTCATTAACCAAAGTTCCAGATATTGTCTTGCTTCACGAGCAGGGTAATACCACTTCCCTCCAATCTTTCTTTTTGGAAACTCGGGATCATAGAAGAACGTTTCTTGAATAGTGTTCCAACACATGCATGTGCGACGCTTCAGTTCCTTTGTGTCCCAAAAAACATAATCCAAAATACTGTCTTCATTAACTATTAATGTGAGTTGCTCACGCAATAATTTGTGAACCTCCTCATTATTGATTTCAATCTTAATAAGGTCATTTAACCCATGGATATCTCGGTTCACTATATCACACTCTCCAGCTCCAAGTATTTTAGAGCACTCTCAAATAAATTTATCTTCATGATATCGATGTATAGTTATTAATTGTTTATTTTATTCTTTTAACCTTACTCGGGATTACTGAACACTTTCTTATGCTTTTGACCAAGAATTTCATCCTCTTTCGCAATTAATGGATCTAACCAATCAGCTTTACTTTCCGCCCATTTAATATATTTTTCAAGCTTAGTATCTTGATTTTTCTTAGCTTCCTTCGTTAATGCCTCAATAAACTCGCGAACTAGTTTGATCCTTCAGATTTAACAGCGCTTGTGTTATATCCTTCTGGCTCTTCCCGGTTTTGATTATCACTTCCTTCATCGATGGCAAACGGTACCGATCAGCGGAATAATTGTAAAGAATCTGGAGTATTTTCCGTTCAATATCAGCAAGCATTCCGACCAGCTCCTTTGTTCACTGGCTTCCACGCCAGGATATTCTCCTTTCGAAATGCTCGCGGCGATCCTGTCCTTAAACAGGTAGCCCTTACTATTCCATCGCGAATCGCCTTCACCTCTATTTGCCGTTGCGTTATTTTGCCCTTGCTATCCAAATATACAATTTCAATAATCTGACCGATGTATCTTTCTGGCATAGCAACCCCTCCGAATAAGAACATTTGTTTGTATTGTATACGAACATTAGTTCTTTTATCAATGTAAAAATAAGCCACCAGGCAATTATGCCATGGTGGCCTTTTCATCTACGTATTCAATTAATTCTGAGACATCCTTTAATTTCAAGACTTCAATGATCTCCTTTTACACCGCGCTCTGAGTGCTGATTTTCTAGTTCCGTTTACACGATCAGCCTCCACATTTAATTATTCTGAATCTTTGTTGCCTTTGGAACTATCCACAATCTCGGCAAAATAGAGATAGATCAGACCTATTATAAAAGAAATAACACTTAAATAAAAAAGGTTCGGTCCTATATATTCTAAAGCAGCATTAAAAAACTTGTCACTGAGTACTGTTGTTTTGGACCCAAAGATTGCTGCAGCTATATACCGAATTCCATAAAGGAATGCTGCTATTCCAATAAATGATATGCCTGCTCCTCGCTTATTCATATTGATCTCTCCTAACTTTTTTTATATTTATATTGACACATAATAGAAAAGAATAGTACATTTAATTTGAATTATAATAATTTTACAAATTAGGATGAAAATGTATGAAAATCTTTAAAATTGGGTTTACCGGATTTTTATCACTTTTGATTTTCGCAGTTTTTGCATTTAGTGCTAGTGCAAATCCAGTATCGGATGAAACATCCGCAACCAAGAATGTAGATGGCGATCAGTATTTTCAGGACCCGATAACTGGTAAAACTATCACAACAGTTTACAAAACAACTCCTGATGGAGGATTAGAGAAAGTCGATTTCGAAGAATTTGTTAAAATCAGACAGCAAGATCAAGAAATAAAAGATAAGATAGCCAAATCACAAGACGAGCTTACGCCTCTTTCTCGGTATATCATACCTACCGGTGTTCTTGTCACCATTAAATATACTAAGCAACTAGATTCTGAAGTGACAGGTTCAGCCTATCGGGTAACTGATCCGTACAACTGTCCTTCTAATGCCCCTAATCCATGCACCAGTAATGCTACATATTCGGCAACTGAATCCGAATCATTTTCAGCTAATGTAGCCAATGGAGATATTTTGAAGCAAATTAAATTACAGTGCAGTTATACATGGTCATCATCCGCTTCTGTGTCAAACACTTATTCATTAAGTATCACACAGGGAAAAACAGGATATCTAATGTTTATACCTCATAAGATTTATACTCAAGGAAAACAAGACACCTATGCTGATTTTTCTTTGGTTAAATCAGAAACAGTATGGGGATATACACCTAAGACATTAACAGGCTCAGGAATACTTGATGGTTATGTATATGGAGTAATTGAATAATAATGAAATTAAATGATTAATAATCAGTAATAGGCTCATACTCGCACACGCGGGTAGGGCCTTTTAATTTGTATATCACTTGGGAAGAAGCATTTAAATTGTGTTCACGGAAGTTGGCCATTACCGCACAGAAATCATTAAGATTTATGTGGGAAGTGGGAAGCGTAGCTTCTCCGGATTAAAATTTTAACGGCATAAAATCCCTCAGCAGATCATTGATATTTATCTTTTGACCTCATTCGAAAAATCACAATTTCGATCCAAAAGGATCGCACTAAATAAGCGAAGTTGCCAAATAAGAGTTTACGTTGCTATCTAAAGATTCGACAACCCATGCTTCATTAATGTAATTGATGCCGGAAGTATTCCAATCTATACCTTAATAGTGCGATCCACCTTTTTTTTGGTTGATATATATATAAACAAGTAATTTTACACAAGGTTATACGTTATTTTCTAAAAACATTAAATAATTGGTTATTTGGAATTGAAAATTCAACGCGAAGATCCGAAACCTGGCAAAAGGTCATTAACTGGTCATATGCAGAGGTGTTTATCACAGGATATCGTAAAGAAGATTTCGGATGGCTAACCGCCGTTCTGGATGGATCCGGAAGGCTTCGTCCAGCTGGGATCATCGAGCATGGCCCGGGGACAACGACAAAGAAGGAATTTTATGCGGCAAGCAAAAAGATTATATCAGGAGAGGATCGTAATTTCGTGTACCTGGAGCCAAGAATCCGTGCTGAGGTGAAAATGCGAAACTGGTACAAATCAGGGCTGCTGCGTGATCCGGTGTTTACGAAGTTTATTATTTAAGAAGGTTCTTCCTTATGGAGGGCCTTTCTTCTTTAAAAAGGGAGTTAACATTAAATTATCGAATTAATACATAGAGGTGATTACCATGATCGAAGAATTACAAATAGCTGCTCAATTCGGTCAGAAGATTATTATACGGCTGCAAGACTGGGAAAAGATAACAGGCAAGGTCGAACCTACATGTTACCCGGATAGTACTAAGATTCAGACGATCTGGTCCTGCGTGGATGCCTCATGAGGATATTGAATATGTGAAACGACTGGTTAAATTGCATTAATAGAAGCACATAATTAGTGTTCCAACCAATGGGTTGAAATCCTTTTTTTGATTTAATTTTATGGATATATCTTCCCGGGTTTGTTAGACTGAATGTGCTTCTTACTTCATTCTTAGGGGGATATATAAAATGTGGATGGCTTTAGGGCTAATTAGCTTTATCGCTTGTATTGTTCTGCTTGTATTAGGACTAATATCGCGGTTCAAAAAAACTGGCAACGCAAAAAGGTTACTCCTGTCGGCATTAGCGTGTTTCGCAATAACACTTATTGCAGCAATGGCTGATCCTAACACAGAAACTGAAATTGCTAGTGATAAAGAGAAGTCGCGTACTAAGACGGAAACAGTAGTAGCTAAAACAGAGGATACCGCATCCAATGATGAAGCTAAAAAACAAAAAGCTGAGCAAGAAGCGAACGAAGCTGCAGAAAAGAAAGCGCAAGAAGAACAGAAGGCAAAAGAAGAGGCTGAAGCGAAAGCCAAAGCTGATGCAGAGGAAAAAGCAAAGGCCGAGGCTGAGGCAAAACAAAAGGCAGAAGAAGATAACGTCCCTAGAGAACACAAATCGGCATTAAAAAAAGCGGAACAGTATGCGGAAATAATGAGTATGTCAAAGGCTGCTATTTACGATCAATTGACCTCTGAATATGGAGAGAATTTTCCTCCAGAAGCCGCTAAATATGCTATCAATAACATTGTATGGGATTGGAAAGAAAATGCATTGAAAAAGGCGGAGCAATATGCAGAATCTATGAATATGTCAAATTCGGCTATTTACGATCAATTGATTTCAGAATACGGAGAAAAATTTACTAAGGAAGAAGCAAAATATGCCGTAGATAATTTAAAATAAGATAAAAAAGACCCTGCCAGCACGTAGCCAGCAGGGTCTTTTTTACCGGTGCCTCCGGATTGCACAACGGTGTTTCCGTATATGTTTTGATTATTTTACAAAATATCACCGTGCCTGTAAATAAAGTATCCGTAACACATTACCAAGGAATATATTTTGATATCTATGTGTTCACGAATTCTACTTCGAGCCAATTATTTTTAGCACTAGTCTCTAATAACTCAAATTCTGTATCCCATAAACCCTTTTCAACAAAAAAACAGCGAATTTCATAATAATTCTCGTCACCGAAAAGAGAATAGGCACAAGTGGCACTGTATTCTGAATCTGACTGGCAGGAGTTAAGTAAATTTTCAAGTTTGTGAGTTATACTGTTTATTTCCCGACGTGATAATTCTTCCTTGTGACTTAAATCGTCTATTCTTTCTAATAAATCCTCTAATAATTCTGCTATTTTGTTACCAATTATTGATCTAGGATACACAAGCCTTTTTAAATCATTGAGCGAGAGAACGCCAATTGTTTCCTTTCCTATCTGATCCTTACCAATAAATCTGTAATTTTTCATTTTCAAATGTGTTTTCGGATCATTGATTGTAGGATTAATAATTGGATATTTTTTGGTGTCATGGTCTAATTTTTTCCCATTACATCTTTTGCATATAGGAAGTAAATTCGTCCATTCAACAACCTCATCTGGATATATCGACTTGGGATGAAAATGTTCCACTTCAACAAACTTACTTTCTTCACCTAACTTACATTCACAAAAGATACATTTCCCTTTGCTCATTTCCAACAAAGCATTTTTGATATATTCTAAGTTCCACACATTCTTACCACTGATTTTATATTCCTGAGTCAGATTTTTTTTTACATCCTCAGTTAATTCATTTGGACACGTAATTCTCTTAATTTTAATCATATCCGTCACCCTATACTTCCTAGTTGTAATTCATATATCTTTTTCATTGGGCTTCTTGGATGGAGCATTCTACTCAAGATATCATAAGATGAAGTCGCCTTTGCTAGATCATCCGATTCGACGGCCTCTTCAAATTCTTTTTTCACCTTTAAAAAATAGTTAGATTGGGTTTCTTTTAGCCCCATAACATCCTCTAATATTTCTTCTATTGTCCACCCTTTAAATCCATATTCTAAATGATCTAACGGCAGTTTTGTTACTTCGCTATTATTATCAATGGTCAGCGCTATAATTTCATTTGCATCAGCTTCTTGGATCATGTGAGGACTATGTGTTGTGGCAATTATTTGAGCAGTAGGAAAAACATCCTTGAGTACTTTCAGAAACTTACCTTGCCAATATGGGTGAAGATGTGCATCCACCTCATCAATTAAAATGACTCCGTCAAACTCACTCACCTTCATTTTAGGATCTTTAAAGTTATACTCTAACTCTCTAATAATCCCAAGGATGATAAACAGACAAGATTTAAAACCAGTTGATAAATACTCTAAATAGATTTCTCCCCTTGAAGTTTTCAGCATTATGTCTAACGTATCATGAGCAATATGAGAAAACTCCACATCGGAGTCCAATAAACTAAAACAATTTTTAGCGGTATTTAAATTATGTATCTCTTCAGACGAGAATCTTCCTTGACTTTCGAAACCCAATCTATTAATAAACCAGTTTTTGGTCAACCCTCCATCAAGTCCTCTTGTTAGATCGGCGCTATAATTTACATTACTCTTGTTATTGTCTCTTGCAATATACTCTAATTTTGTGTAATTCATTGATCGTTGTTCTTTAATAAAGATGACTTTTTTACTCGAATCTCGAAAAGGAGTATGAGGGGTATAACTTTCCTCAGGTCTAAAAATCTGAACATGATTTGACACTGTGTTTCCATCAACAGTTATCGACCACTCTCCATATTCTGAATTGGAATTTCTTTTTAGATTATCTGCGGCATACAAAGAGAAACTGCTAGCTATACAATCAAGTATTGTTGATTTACCTACGCCATTTATTCCACAAATTAAATTTAGACCGTCAATAAATTCTAATGCTAATTTTTTTATACCAGCGATATTTTGGATATCTAGTCTCTCTATTTTCAAAAAATTCACCCCATTCCATTTATTCACATGTTCAGAATAAACCACTACTAGAGCAGGGGCAACTAGAATTCATATAAATTAATCCAGAAAATATTCTTTAAGAATTTCCTTCTTATCTAGAGTCCAACATTTCTCGAACCAATTATGTTCAGTTCTACCTATAACAGGTCCAACGAGTACTGAATGCCCATCTAGATCAACAGCAAATAAGATTATTTGTTCTTTGGTTTTAACATTTGTAATTTTCATATTAATTACAGCTCCAGGCACCAACAAGCTCTCAAGATTTTTCATTTCCTCGCCTCCGTTTGTACTATTAATGATAAAGAGCTCAATATTATTCCAATTTGAATTAGCACATCCAACTGTGTCACATGAATAATTTTAGATTATGTGGATCAATCTGAAGACTGTTTTGGGGATGATTTCAAGTTGAAATAAGTATGATTTCACACAAGTAACCCTACCAACAAGTGTTAATAGGGTCTCCACTATTCCATTTAAATAACTTTCAGTTGCATCTCCAACGATTTGTTCTGTATTCCCTCCGATCAAGTCAGGAAATTTTCCCTTAATCGGTTTACTACAATATCCAACTCGTCTCGTGTTACATTCGCCCTCTTGCTCCATCCACATACCCATTTTGCTCCCTCCCACGACAAACTGCTGAAAGACGTACATTGAGATCGAGTAGATAGGGGCGGCTAGCCCCTGACCTCTCACACCACCGTACATGCGGGTCCGCATACGGCGGTTCCTAAAGGTTAACGAGTTTCCAGATAACGAGTAGTCAGACTTAACAGCCCTTTGTCTCTCCAGTAAGAGAGGTTAATGGCATTGTTTGTATTTCGAGACATTTCCTAGCATCCTCGGCGTGAATTTGCCATCTTCCTTGCCGCCCATTCTGGAACACCAAGTGCACGTAGGTTCCTCAGCCTGGTTCGTGGTAGCTTCCATTGTTTCCACAAGCACATGCGTAGTCTACGCCGAATCCATTCGTCCAGTTTCTCGCAGTGCGTCTTTGCGGATGCCAGACGGAAGTAGCCGATCCAACCCATCAGGTATCGGTTTAGCTCCTTAATCCGCTGTTCCATGGAGTTTCCCTTTGTTCTAGAGGTTATCCATCTCACACGTTCCTTGAGTTGTTCCAATTTCTTAGGTGCAATTCGGATGGCGGCTTCCTTGTTTCTCACGAAACTAAAGCCGAGGAACTTTCGGTTCCAAGGGCGCTCTACTGCACTCTTCTCCCGGTTTCTTTCAGTCTAAGTTTTCCCTCTACAAAGCGAGTCACCGATTCCATCACGCGTTCTCCAGCGCGTTTGCTTCTTACGAAGATGTTACAACGCACAAAATGCAGTCCTCGTTCTGTCAGTTCTTTATCCAAGTCATCTAGTAGAATGTTAGCTAATAGAGGGCTGAGTGGTCCTCCTTGTGGAGTTCCTTCCCCCATTTCTTGCTTCATTCCGTTCACCATGACACCTGCATTCAAGTATGCTCGAATAAGCTTCAGGACGCGCTTGTTCGAAACTTTCCTTGCGATCCTCGCCATTAGATTGTCATGGTTCACTCGGTCAAAGAATTTCTCTAAGTCCATATTCACCACCCAGCGATGTCCTTCTTGAATGTAGGATTGTGCTTGCTTGACTGCATCGTGGGCTCGCTTCCTTGGACGAAAGCCATAACTGTGTGGTGAAAACTGCGGATCGAAAATCGGTGTCATCACTTGCATCAAGGCTTGCTGAATTAAGCGATCCATTACGGTTGGTATACCTAACAGCCGTACCCCGCCTCCAGGTTTGGGAATTTCAACCCGTTTGACTGGCATCGGTCTGTAGGTCCCCTCTTGGAGTTCCTCTTTTACGGTGTCCCATCGTTCCCATAGGTGCGCTTGTAGTTGTTCTACCGTCACCTTGTCCACGCCGGGAGCTCCTCCGTTCTGTTTCACTCGCTTGAATGCGAGTCGAAGGTTGTTTCCTTCGAGCATCTTCTCCAACAAGTCGTTCTGGTCTTCGCGAGAAGAAGGTTTGGTTTGTGCCGACGAAGAACTAGGCGCTCCGACATACCCTCGTGGTTTCACCACTACTCTTTGCCGCGAACCTTCATATGAAGTTGGCTGCTGTCGTTGTTCTTCATGCGAACGCATCATTTCTTCTCTCCTTTAAGTTCAGCCCTTCCGGTTTCCGGCGTCCCGTACTCCCGTACTATGGCGTCTGCTGACTCCTGTGGATTCAGCGCAACCTCACGGTTGCGGTTACGAAGTTACTTCGCGTTTTTTTCCACAGGCCTCCCCAGATAAGAACGTCATCTTTCTGCCCGCAACCACTCAAGTTTACGAGGTAAGCCTTTGGCGACTTGGGATTTTGTCATGTTGGTGACTCCTCCGACTTTCCCCGCCTCGAATTGAGTGCGTGTACCTTGGCTCGTGCATTTGCCTCCAGCTTCCTTCAGATTCGGCCTCACGGTCGACACCCTTGCTCTTGGCTAACGGTAGGCGTTCGCCAGCCCCCGTTCGGGACTTTCACCCTAGAGATGACGCCCATGCTGGGCGTACATAATGAAGACCCTGTGGTTATATATACCACAGGGTCTTAAAGATATTATTTACTTAGTAAAAGAACGATTTAGTTATGATGACCAGCAAAATGAAGAGAACCAAGATTGCTGCCATATTAGTGCCCATACCACCATAACCGTAACCTACTCCTCCGACTTCGCTCATCCTACACTCCTCCTTGATTTAGAATACGTTATATCTTATGTATGAATCAGTAGCTGGTAAGGGATAATTCGGTAAATATAATGAAAAATTGGTAGGCTGTTGTTTGATTTCTAATAGTTATGAATGTAAAAGGCCCCACCTACGGCGCGATGTAGGAAGAGGCCTTTAAGGATCAGGAGGTTTTACACATGAGTGGATTCGTTGTACCCACTCCATACTATGCAATGGTTTTTAAGATGGTTATCAAAATAGTTTAATGCACACTTCTTTATTAATATAAAGTGGGCCGAAAATGGCCCCACTTTTTTGTTTTCAATGATTTATCGTCCAATGAATTTTGTTAAAATAGTAACAAGAATTCCATGAATTATACTTATGCCCATATAAAGGTATTATAGTGTTTGTTGATTATCCATCAACAAGGGAGATTATTCAATGGTTATGATATTATTAGGCGTTATCATGATTGTTTTCGGCTTATACGATTACAAAAATCCAAATTCCAAACTGGTTAAAATATTGAACCGCCGCCCGAAGCATGATGCTGACCGACAAGAAATACGCTCAAATGGTTCGATTGGGATCGTTAGCGGAATCATGTTTATATGCATTGGAGCAATCGCCTTCTTTTTAAAAGATTAAGATCATGAAACCGGGGATTTTGCAAAAATCCAAAAAGCGGCTTTCCATCAGCAATATATAGAGCGAAGCGGTTTAATTCGTCTACTTATTGTACTCTGGAGCGGCAGGAATCGAATTTTGCAAAATCCTGAACCAAAAAGGAACCGGCAAGCCGGTTCCTTTTGACGATCCATTTTATTTTTTCTCGACGATGCGGTTTTCCGTTTTCGGGCTGATCACTTTGACCTTTTCCAAATATTCTTCCACGACGTCATAGAACGTGTAACCGGTATTCAGCACTTGATCTTTTTTCAGCATCGAATATCCGTCACCGCCCGACGTAATAAAGTCGTTTGTCGCCACGGTGTACGTTTTGTTCGGATCGAGCGGCTGGCCGCCGATTTTTACTTCCTGAACGCGCTCCCCTACCGGCTTCGTCACGTCATAGACGTAGGACATGCCGCCGATTTGCAGGAAGGAACCCGGGAGGTCGTCTTTCTTTTCAACGCCTTTGACCGATACCTCAAGCGCCGCTTTAATGTCGGCACCCGTCGCTTTGACGATCGTCAGCGTGTTCGGGAACGGAAGTATTGCATAAAGATCCTTTTTCGTCAGATCCCCGGCTGTTTTGCTGGCGCGGATTCCGCCGCCGTTCACCAGAGCCACATCGGCTTCGTAACCTTTGATCGTTTTGGTCTTTGCTAAAATGGCGTCCGCGATGAAGTTGCCGAGATTCGTCTCGATGGCGCGCACTTCGGTTCTTTCGCCATGGAGATCGACTTCGGTTTTCCCGACCACTGCGCCCATGGCATCGTCAACCTTCTTGACGACGTCCTGGACCAGTTTTTCGATTTCCGGATCGGCCTTGACGTTTTCGTCATATTCGACCAAACCGCCGCTGAAACCGACCAAATCTTTATTATAATAGTATAAGTCCACGCGTCCGAGCGATTTGCCGTATTCCCAGTCCTGCACGATGTACGTGCCGTTTACGTTTTCAGGCGTACGGAGCGGCGTATGGGAATGCCCGCCGATGATCAGGTCGATGCCCGATACGTTTTTCGCGATTTCGCGGTCTTTTTCCACGCCGATATGCGATACGATCACCACATGATCAGCCTTCGCCTTCATTTCCGGCACCAGCTTTTTCGCGATTTCGACCGGATCTTTGAAGGTCAAACCGATAACGTTGTTCGGATGGGTCACGATCGGCGTTTCTTCCGTCACGAACCCGATAAAAGCGATTTTTTGGCCGCCCACCTCGGCCGTGTATGTAGGAATGAGCAGGTTCGAGCCGTCCGCTTTGTATACGTTTGCGTTAACCATCGGGAAATCGAGCTGATCGCGCAATTTAAGCAGCTGCTCATAACCGAAATCGAACTCATGGTTCCCAGCGGTCATGGCTTCATAACCGAGTTTGTTCAGGATCGGGACGATCGACTCCCCTTTGAACTGGTTGGCGTAGATCGTTCCTTGGAACGTGTCGCCCGCGTCCATCAGAAGGAAGTTTTTGTTCTCTTCGCGCCACTGCTTGACGAGCGTAGCGATTTTGGCATAACCGAATTCTTTGTCCTTCGAGTTATCTTGGATATGTCCGTGCACATCATTCGTATGCGCGATCGTGATATGCTCCGTCACGGCTTCACCGAGTGCATTGATAAAGTCGCCGCGGGTGACCTGCGTCGCGGAATCCAGCTTCAAATCGATCCCGAGCCCTTTGGCGATGCCGGCCAATTTGTCGGAGGAAGGATATGTTCTGCCTTGAGCCGTTTCGGCTTTTGTAATGGCGCCTTTGTTGGCGGCCCAATTCAAATAATCGATCGCCCAGTAGCCATTGGTCGCCGTAAACTGCTGGCCTTGGACTCTGGCGAACAACGCGACGGCTTCCCCAAGCGTAATATGCTGCGCCAGCATCAGATCCCCTTTTTCGAAACCGGTTACAATGTGTTTCTCCTGCATCCAGTCGCTGTGCTGCACGGGATGCAGCGGCGCAGCAAACGCCGACGTGGCGAGCAGCGTGGACATCAGCCCCGTGACTACCATTGTTTTCGCTTTCAATTTAAAATTCAAAAACAACACTCTCCCCTTTTTGTTGTTGTTGAAACCGTGAACAAATGTTATATCACATGAGAACATTTGGTCATACAAAAGTATACACAGCGGTATCAAATGGGGTCAAGCACGAACTTTCGCCACCGGCGTTTATGGAATTGCGGCATTTACGCAGATTTCATACAGGTTTTACGCATTTTTTACGCAGGTTTTACGCGGGTTTGACACGAATTAAATACGAGGAAGAAATCGAAGGCGTCATAGGAAGGGGGTATGCGAAAGCTTCTCCCGTCACCTTTTCATATGAATACACAAGGTCCTATATTTTTTTGGGTCTATTTGCTTATATTCGTGAAAAAATAGCTTTATATCCGGCACCGTTTCCCGTATGATAGAACTAGAACGAAATATCTATAGTCTGTATCTACAGGAGAATAGTCGCATGGAAAAAGTCATTGAACTTGCCATTAAACACGGGCATACGCTTTTCGTCAAAAGCGTGGACGGCAGCACGTTAACGGGCATCCCGGAGCCCTCGTCCGACCCCGCCAAATTAAAAATACGCACGCCGCTGGGCCATTTTTGGATTCCTCTGGACGAAGTGAGCCATGTGTCGCGCTTGATCGCATTCAAATAACCTGATCGGCATACGTCCGCTGTTGCAAGCAGCGGTTTTTTTCTTGATTTTCGCATACCGTTTCCTGTTTCAGATCCGCTCCCTCCGTTTATCCTTACATAAGAGCGTCAAGGAACAGCCGCACCGCTGCCGGCCGTATAGGAACAACGTTTCGGGAACATCCTATGAACCTGTGCAGCATCCTTCCGGTATCTGAAAAGGAGTGGATTGGTATGGGTAAACCTCATAAACACGAGGAAGAAGAAAGATTTCCCGGAGTCGATCCGATTCCGGAGCCTGAACGCGAAAATCCTTCTTCCACCAGCATGATCGAAGAGATTTTGGAGGAGGGCTCGCAGGAAGCGGCCAAGCGCAAACAGGAAGACGAGTAAGCTTCCGGCCAGTCTCCTTGTTTCGCGCCTTCGGAGCACGTGATTTCTCCCCCCGCCAAAATAAACCGGCGTCCGCCTTGGACCCGGTTTATTTTTTGCCCCGTTTTTACTTTTCTTTCGCCAGCAATTCGGCAAGCCGATCCGGATAATCCGTAATGATGCCGTCGACCCCGGCTTGAAGAAGCCGCAACATTTCGTTCGGGTCATTGACGGTAAACGGATGATAGGCTTTTCCGGCCGCTTTGGCGGCAGCCACGAATTCGGAAAGCACCGCAACATGATAAGCATGCAGCGCGTCGGCGTGCAAGGTGTCGGCGTAAGCCCAGGGCTCGTAGAGTCCTTCCATATAAAGAATGCCCGTCCGAATTTCAGGCGCAAGCCGTTTGCAGAGCAGCAAAGAGTAATGATTGAAGCTTGAAATGACGACCCGGCCGCTCAGCCCGTATTCTTTTACCCGCGCGATGACTTTCTCTTCCAGCCCCTCGTATGGAACGGCTCCGTTTTTCAGCTCAAGATTGACGATCGTCCCGGTGTCTTTGACCAGCTCCAAAAGCTCGTCGAGATGCGGAATGCGTTCTCCCCGAAAATCGGGATGAAACCAGCTTCCCGCGTCCAGCTCCTTCAGTTCGTTTAACGTATGGTCTTTCACCCAACCCGTGCCGTCAGTCGTCCGCCCCAGCGTTTCATCGTGAATCAGCACCATATGTCCGTCTTTCGTAAGCTGCACGTCCGTTTCGATGCCGGTCGCTCCCTGCTCCAGCGCTTTCCTGAAAGCAGCCATCGTGTTTTCGGGACAAACTTTGGAAGAGCCCCGATGCGCAAAATTAACGACGTTTCCCATGTCCTTTTAGCCTCCACCCTCTCCATCGCTCGGAAAATTAACATAACTCTTTGCTTCATTTCATGGCCTGTTAACAACCATATTCTAACATGATTACAGACCCGCAAAAAAGAGTAAGAAGGAGCTGAAACGACATGATCGTCTTTGACGTCATCGTGCACGGAGAGGTAAAGAAAACAATCCGCCCCATCAGCCAGAGGCTGCACGCGATGCTTGACCAGGTGACGGAAGAAGCCCGGCGGTTAAGCCGGTTGTACGGGACGCCCGTTGAAGTGAAGCGCCGGATCATTTATTGACGATAAGTGATCCGGTTTTTTTTCGCCTATAACCCCCGTTTTCCCCGGAACATGCTTCGTCCAAACGCAAAAACACCCCTGCGAAGGATGGCCGGGATGCATAAAGCGTACTTATTAATAAACAATCGCGCGAGTAACGATGACAAGCAGAATGAAGAGAACCAAAATCGCCGCCGAGAAACGGACTGCTCCGCCCGGATACCCGTATCCCGCTCCGCCAACCGCTTCCCTCGTGGATACTCCCTCCTTCAACCCATGCTCACCCAATCGTTTGTGAAACGTTTTCCGGTCATTTGGATGCTGGAACCTGTTTTCCAGCCGGTCGACGGATTCGTTTCCGGCACCGTCTTGGTGAATAAATGACATTCATATTGGTTAAAGGGATATAAATAGGAAAAGACCGTTCCGGTCTATAAAACGTTGGGGGGATCCTTTTGCCGCAAAGCAAATATTACCGCACATGCCTCGGGGTGATCTTCGCGCTGCTTATCATCTATTTGGGCTCGAAGGTCAGTTTTATTTTCAATCCGTTTATCCTTTTGTTCAACATTATGATTATTCCGGTCATGCTGGCCGGCTTTATGTATTATTTGCTGCGTCCGATCGTCAATGTTTTGGAGAAACACCGCTGGCCGAGGCCTTTGTCCATCCTGCTGATTTACCTCGTGTTTGCGGGACTGATCGTCTTGTTTATCATCCTGGTATGGCCGACCCTGCGGGAGCAAGTCATAAATTTTGTGGATAACGCGCCGTTTTTCGTGGAACAGGTGCAAAAGCAGCTTGACCAGCTTCAGCATAACCGTTTTATCGCAAGACTCGTTCCGAGCGAATCCGATTTGATGACCCGCCTGGGCCAATACCTCAATAAGCTGGTCACCGCCGTGACCAACTCGGTATCCAATTTCATCGCGGTGTTGTCCAACGTCGTGGTCATCATCGCCACCGTCCCGATCGTGTTGTATTACATGCTGAAAGAGAGCAGCAAGCTGGGGCCGATCCTGCTTCATCTGGTTCCCCGGAAATACCGGCAGGAGGGCCGCGAAGCGCTTGAGGAAATCGATACGGCGCTCAGCAACTTCATCGTCGGGCGGGTACTCTTGAATATTATGCTCGGCGTGTTGTTGTACATCGGCTTTTTAATCATCGGACTGCCTTATTCGCTGCTGCTCGCGCTGATCTCGATCGTGCTGAACCTGATCCCGTATGTCGGCGCCGTCATTGCCGCGATCCCGGTCGTTATCGTCGGGTTTATCGACTCCCCGTCCGTGGCGATCTGGTCGGTTGTCGTCATCATCGTGGCGCAGCAAATCCAGGACAACCTGCTTACCCCGATCATTTACGGAAAAAGGCTTGATATCCATCCGCTGACGATTATCGTGCTGCTGCTGATCGGCGGCGACATCTCCGGCATACTCGGCATCATTTTGGCCATTCCGGCGTATATCGTCGCCAAAATCATCATCATCCGGGTCTACAAGCTGTTCCTTTCCGAAAAGGTCGACGACGTGATGGAATAATAAACCATAAAAGTCGGGACTTAGGTTCGAAGCCCCATTCAAGTCCTCTGCTGGAGCATCATAAAAAAGCGGGCCGCGGCCCGCTCGCTTGTTAATCTTTTGCTTATATATTCGGAATCGACCAATCGATCGGCTCCATGCCATGCGACTCCAAAAATTCGTTCGTTTTGGAAAAAGGCCGGCTGCCGAAAAAACCGCGATGCGCCGAAAGCGGGCTAGGATGGACCGATTTCAGCACCAGATGTTTGCTTTGGTCGATGAAAGCTCCCTTTTTCTGCGCATGGCTTCCCCACAATATAAAAACAACCGGCTTGTCCCGTTCATTCAGCTTCTCAATAACGGCATCCGTGAACCGTTCCCACCCGAGATCCTTATGGGAGTTGGCCTGCCCTTCGCGGACGGTAAGCACCGTGTTGAGCAGCAGCACGCCTTGCTTCGCCCAAGGAACGAGATAACCGTTGTTCGGGATCGGAACGCCAAGGTCGCTATTCAGCTCCTTATAGATGTTGACGAGAGACGGCGGGATTCTGACCCCCGGCATGACGGAAAAGCTAAGCCCGTGCGCCTGTCCCGGCCCGTGGTAGGGATCCTGCCCCAGGATCACCACTTTGGTATGTTCATAGGGCGTCAGTTTCAAGGCCTGGAACAAATTTTCTTTGGACGGATAAACCGTATGCAATTTATATTCCCGGGCAAGCGCGTACCGCAAATCGTTAAAATACGGCTTTTCCACTTCTTCCTTCAGCTGCTGATCCCAATCATTGTTAAACATTCCCCATTCTCCTCTCCGATGATGTCGTTCTATGAAAATATGAATCCAAAAAATAAAACCGCTGCCGACGCATGTAAATGCCAAATTCGAGTGTACCACGACGTGGGAAGATGGATCAATGAAAAAACCGATTTAGGTTCATGCCTGCAGGATGTTAAATCCTGTGCGTTGCAAAAAGCGAGTGTAGCCAGAGAAATAAAAAAGCCCTAACATGGTATCATTACCACGCAGGACTTCTTATGTATTGGCTTTTGAAAAATAATGGCCTCAGCGCAAGGGCTGAGGTCTATGATGCCGAGGACCGGGCTCGAACCGGTACGGTAGTCACCTACCGCAGGATTTTAAGACATGAGTTTTTAACATACTGAAATGGAATACAGTTCTAAAATCCAGTAATATCAAGGCTTTAAGTCGTTCGTATTTTGTTCTTATTTAGACTGTAATCTATGGTTTGGCCCACAGTCTGTCTCCAATCCGTCCCCAATATTTAGGCTCCGTGGCATTTAGCCATCGGGGCCTTTTTTATGTACTTACAGATAAATATCACCATATTTTAATCCAATCCCATTCGTCAGGGTACCGCAATTCACCTCCTGCCGGAACGTATGCACGACGGTGACAAGGCCGCTCGTCTGCTTATACTCGTATGGGGTAATTCCTAACAGGTAACGTGCAATAGCGGCTTGTCAGGACCTAACTGCTGCATATTTTTATAAAATATCCTTTGCTTTCACAATATCAAAAAAGCATCTTTATTATCCCGCCGAACTGTGCCTGAACATTACTCCATGCGTTCAGGATAATCAAGCTTTTCAATAATAGATGTACTAAATCCGCTATACGCCAAACAGTTAAATTTAATTGCTCACCACTTTTTAATGCTTCCCCTAACTTGTGAGAGATCACAAAAAACGTACTGATTGAAGCTGAGTACAAACTTCCTGAATACAAAAAAATAAATAATTTCATTTTATAACATTAATAGTATTTTTTGTTTAGACATGGTAAATGAAAATAGATACTATTAATTCGAATCAAAACATTTAGGAGGAAAGTATATGAGTATACTAAAAAAAGTTTCGTTAGCAGCAATACTGAGCTTAATTTTGTTTGTTGGCTTTAATCAAAACACACTATTTGCAGCGTCAATAGGAGGATCGCTCCCCCAACCCGAAGAAGGATGGACCCGATATGACAACACCAACCCAGGAATTACTTACGATGGAATATGGAATACCAGCAACGGATCTTCAACAAACTGGAATAATGGATATGCATTCACTACTGATAGTAACGCGACTGCTAAATTCGGATTTACAGGGACGAAAATTAGATTCATACATACCCTAGCAAGTAATAACTCTCAAGCGGTTTCAATCACAATAGATGGAGTATCTGAAATCGTTAATACTAAAACTACAGATATAACAAACTTCGCTTTAGTTTATGAAAAGTTGAATTTAGCTCAAGGAAATCACACGGTGGAATTGAAAAATCTCGATACTCGTTCAGGAAGATTAAGAGTTGATGCAATTGACATAGACGGCGAATTATTTCCTATTTCTCAACCTCCTGTAACGGAGCCGGAGCCAGAGCCAGAGCCGGAACAGCCCAGCTCTAAACGTGCTATTCTAGTGGTAACAATGACAACCGGTCTTGAAAAAGAGTACGACCTCTCCATGGACGAAGTAAATGCCTTCATTAATTGGTACGATGCTAAGGATGCAGGTTCCGGCCCATCAAAATATGCGATTGATAAGCACGATAATAACAAAGGCCCATTCAGCAAACGCACCGACTACCTGATTTTCAACAATATTCTTACGTTTGGAGTAAGTGAATACAGTACAGTGACTTCAGCCACTTATCAAAACAAAAAGTCTTAAAGAATATAACCGGACTACATCTAATGTGTTCAAACTTATAAAGAGATATTTAAATGACCTACTCAATCAAGGTAGAACATGCCCCAGTAATTTCCACCCATCTCTACCATTTCAGGCACTATAATCAGTACAGAGGTGGTTTAATGTTTATCAACCCGATGTTACTTGCCACGGCCCTCTCTCCTTTTTCGCATTCAGATTATATTTTTGAGCCGAAAGTTGATGGCCACCGTTTGATTTTCTCGCAAGAGTCCGGAGCGATCCGGTTATATACACGACATCACAACGATTGCACCCGGCAGTATCCCGAGCTGCACACCCTTTTTGAGCATGATATTCTTGGACGGCGAAGTCGCATGCGTTGATCCGGAGACCGGTTTATCAGATATCGAGGCGATTTTGTTCAGGTTGAAGGCAGGAAAGCACGACAAAATCATTCGGTTGACCCGCTCGCTGCCGGTCACGTTTGTCATATTCGATATCTTGATGTACAAAGGGAAAGATCTTCGGCGGCTGCCGCTAATGGAGCGTAAGGCGATCCTTGGTTCGCTTTCCCTTCCGGGCCCCTCATTCTGGATAGTACCATACGTCGAAGGCGCCGGCGAGGCATTATTTGAGCAGATCGAATCTTGGGGCATGGAGGGCATGGTCGGTAAACGTAAAGACAGCCTGTACGTCAGCCGCCAGTCCGAAGCCTGGCAAAAGATCATCAATTGGTCATACGCCGAAGTGTTTATCACGGGATACCGTAAAAAGGAATTTGGATGGCTTACCGCTGTTTTGGATGGGTCAGGAAGGATGCGCCCGACCGGGATTATGGAACATGGCCCAGGTCAAAAAGCGAAGCAGGCATTTTACAGAGTGAGCAAGGGGATTATTTCCGGGGAAGACAAAAATTTTGTATATCTTGAGCCGCGGATTCGCGCTGAGGTCAAAATGCGAAACTGGACCAAGTCGGGTATGTTGCGTGATCCAGTCTTCACACGGTTTATAGTTTAGCCCAGCATGGAGCAGTTTGCCGTTGGCAACTGCTCCATTTTACGTTATGCTAACGGGCAGGCTAGTGGAACAGAATTAGTTGTCAAAGGTTTTAATTCCGAAACTTCCACGAAGAACCTTCTTATGTAAAGGGAAACCCCATCCTCTTTTTGAAAAGAAGCGAGTCATTAGTTTTATTCTTGAACTTTTGGTTCGCTTGCTGGCTTTGTATCGTCTGGAGGATTTACGGGATTCATTTCAAGTTGTACTTTCCAGACATCTATCATTGCTTTGGTCTCTTCTAAATAACCTTTCCAATCCTCGTAGACACCATTTACTTCCTCGTAATATTTCATGGTGTTTTCATCTCGGTCGTCGTGTTCTGTTTGAACCCCTTTATAGTCTTCGATCTTTTCACAAACGTTCTTTTCCTCTTGTCCTAATGAATGAATGAGGTATTCCAAATGTTCTTCAACTTAATGGATGTTGGAAAATTGGGTTACTCCCCCCAACTTTTTAGTTAATCTAAGCAAAGTGTGCTGTAAATGTTTTTGGGGTTGTTGAATCACTTCTATTGCTTCTTTAACAATGCGTTCAGATTCATTTCTTCGGTTGATGAATTGAATCATTAGCACAGCACCATCTGTAATATCTTCAATAGTTTGAACATAATCGCCTAATCCATTAAAATTGGTCTTTAATTCTTCAGTTTCATTTGAAATAGCATCAAGCCTTTTATTAAACTTCTCAAGGTCATCCCTGAATTTCTTTACTTCCTTATAGTGCTCCTCAACGGAAGCCGCTTTCGCTAGAATGTCAGTATGTTTTTGATTGACATTCTCTTCTTTTGCTTCAATTTTAGCTAATTTGTCATCAACGTTCCGTTTGAAAATCCAACCAATAATATCTGTTACAATTGCTAAGAGTAGAGCTGCAATAGCTAAAAATCCAGCAAACAGGTCAATCGTTTTCGATACATTACCATCCAAATCAGCGATCTTCTCATCTTTCATTTCGAGGAGTGCTTTAGTCAACTCTTTTTCTGTAAGTGGCTTCTCCTCAGCCATCTTTTGATCAATGAGCCTCTCTACATTTGTAATACTGATCTGAGTTTGTCCCTCCTGTGCGGATGCAGCGCCAGCCGCAGCAAACAACACGAATAAAGCCACGGTGAGCGGAATAACTATTTTTTTCATCGATTATTCCTCCTATATATTCTGGAACATATTTAGTTCGTTCAGTGGTACCTCATTTTAATGTTTTAAATTTCCTTCTTAAACCCCAAAATACTATCACTCCGCACGCTAATTTACAGGCCCTAAGTAACGAAACGGGTTGAACTAGCGGGAAACGTTAGTTGAACAAAAGAAGGAGCAAATTGCCGGCGGCTGCTGCTCCTTTTTTATACTTTGAAGTTAATCAAAATGGTGTTTTTAGGATGGCCAATTACTGATCTGCTTCGAAATTCAGTCTTCACACGGTTAAAGTTTAGACCGCGTATTTTAACGTGCAGGCTTTGCGTACGTAGAATTCGCCACCGATTTTCACTGCGAAGTCTGTAATTTCAACGATATTCCCGTTGCCGATCATCTCCTGACCCATAAAGACGACAACGGGTATTCGCTCAATCATAGCGGTATAGAAATGGATCGGGAATTCAAGGGCTTCATAAATCTGCTCATCGTGTTTCACCTCTCCCCGAAATTTTACCATATTTCAACAAAGTATGATTAAAAGAATATAAACCTCTCAATTATGGCTGTCAGGAAGGATTTCATTCCCCAAAATATATGGTACAATTTAACTAATTCTGTAGGAGGGGGTCATAATATGAAGGAAATAATTTATCTTAATACTGAATTTCTACATTCTTTTATGGCACAGCAATTTGAAGGTCTTCCAATCAGCACGACCATGGAGAATTCACAACAAGATACTACGACAAGCAATGACAGCGTTCAAAAAAAATCCGCTCATGCGATTGAAGGCGAAATTAAATCTGGCGATTTTAGTATACCAGGTATTTTCTCAACTCCAAGTGGGAGAGCGAAGTATAAATATGGTATCGATTCGCAACTCTCTGAAACGTTTACACTTGCCCAAGTAGAAGCAGGGAAAGAAATTATATCAAAACAATTGCACGACAATGCTTTGGATGAGTTCGAAAAGTACTTAGTTGAGAATTCTGCGCTTCATGAGATCGATAGTAATTCTGATCGTGGAGAAAACTACATTGGAAAATACATAAAATTGGAATCCTCATTCATTCTATTCGATTTGAAATACGTTAAAAACCTTACAAATTCAACTTTGTTGAAGAAATTTTTCAAAATTCCAGGAATCGCCTCACCGCAGCAATACAAGAACGGAAAACTATCTCCTAAGCTTGAATCAGGTTTTCTTATGATGGATACACTTTTAGAATATCTTGAATCAATATTACCTACTAATTTATTTTTGAAACAAGGAAATTTTGTTTCTCCACTAAAATCAGATTTTCTCAGGGAAAGTAGTTCAGAACTTAATTTTAAATATGGAGAAGATTCTAAATTGAAAGTTTGTGTTATAGGGCGTGTTACAAAGGTTTTTGATTCATTTGATGCGGGGTTATTTAAAGAGGAAGGGAACTTCAATGATTTGTCAGGCGCCATAAATGATATGATTCATATGCTTTTAAATCAGATAAATACGATAGAAGCAGGAGACCTCATCATTTCTCCGGTTGCTATTTATTTTGAATAAGCTTTCTGTTCTTCGATTTCTCTTCCATCATTTTTTTGCCAGCAGAAATACGGTCTGATACATTTTTAAATTCGGAATCAAAAACATCTTTTTCTCTACGAGTTTTACTAAAACCATCTTTAACAAACGATCTGATGTTTTTGTTCGAAAACATACTAAACACCATCCTTTTCTAATCATTATACTTAAGGTTAACCAATTATGCCATTGGATATCCAAAATTAGACTTGTAAAAGAGCCCCTGCAATGTCAATTATGCAGAGGCTCTTTTTCTTTACAAATTATATCCGCCGCTTTCCTGCTTCGTTGGGTTAGAGATGATGCCAAGTGTAACCAGTAGCCCAAGAGCTACATCAATCACCACAAGAATGTCATGTTGCATAACCTCCGTGATATTAAATGCGCCGGTTAAGTGTCCAATCAATTGAATCAAAAGTAACAACTGGGAAGTTGTGCTTACCCACAATGCATAGTTACGCCATCTTTTCTTATTCATGATTATTTACCCCCCTCTTATTCTTCCGGAATGCCCGCGGCGCACCGCAGGTAATTAGCAAGATTGTTGTAATGCTTCGTGGCAGTCAGATCCCCGGCCTCATGAGATGCAAACCATGCAGGTGATACATAATTATCGATCAGCGATTGCGCGATGTTGGCAGGCAGCGGCGTAAAGTCCGGCGCGACGATGAGTGTAGCCATCTTGGCGGCAACGTCTATGATCAAATCTTTGAACGTTTTGTTCCCAGCGAACAGCGCTTGCTCGCAGTCCAGTTTCCTCCCCGGATCGAGCTGCTTATGGCTGGCGATGTGCGTGGATGGGTTCTTCCCCCACTTGTCGCAGCAGAATGCCAGGTACCATACAAAGCGTTTGTATGCTTCTGCAAAATTGATTTTGCTACCGTAACAAAGCTCAATACCAAGCGCCGCATCATTGGAGTCATAACCAAACCGCTCGTTATCGGTCTTGACGTTGTACAATACGTGCCACGCTTTTTCCGCCGGATCCGGACCGATACCGGTTGGGATGATCTCAAGTATCTTTGTGTCGTCTATAAACACCTGGGCGGAAGCAGATCGATCTTTCGAATTATTGAAGTACGTGTAATGGTTATCGGCGTCGCTCCGGGATTACAGTGTCGTGGGCAACAAAAAAGGCCGGGCTGCCGGTTGTAAGCCGGAGTCCTGGCCTTGTGTTGTGCCGCACGTCGATGTAACGCCGTTCAATCTTGTATTTTGTCTTGTCCAATAGTCTCACCCCAATTCCTTATTTAAGCCCGCCGGAAATGATAAATCCATGCGATTGCCAAAAGAATAGCCCCGGCAAATGTACGCCATAGCCATTTTTGATTGTCTTTGATTTTGTCGAGCCTGTGATGCGCCGATTTCGCAGAGGATAAGCCTCGACTGCAGTCTCATTTGCTGCAATAGCTCTATCCAATTTCTCATCCATGTTATCGACCTTGGTCTCAACCCTTGTCATCCGTTGAAGCATTTCTGTTTGTACCCCGTCCATACCCCTTCCTCCATTCCCAAAATAAAATTAAGTAACGTCTAAATGAGGATCTTCAGTTGACTCCTCTTTACGCTGTAACTCGCCAAAGCAATTCCGATGTTCTCATCCACTTTTTGAAGTATTTCAATCTGCTTATCTGGATGAGTCTGAATCATTAGAGAAATGAATTCTGAAATTTCCTCAACCGGCTTTGACGGGTCAGCTGTAATTTCATATTTCAGTGCCGACCTCATCTTTTTGCACCTCCTTTTAGACATAGAAAAACCTCTTCAGCCATGATTTTGAAGAGGTTCTCACACTTAAATTGTAATTTCTTTTTGGTTTGTATTTACTACTGATTCAGGATTGTATATATTCAAAATGCTGGGCAAATAACAATAGAGTTAGAATTGGTGGTGAGAATCATAATGTTAAAAGATGTATTTTTGTACATATCCTCAGTCTTGGGCATTGTTGCTTTTATTTTTACTGTTATTAGATTCATCCAAGATAACAAAAGAATAGCTGTGTCTCATACTATCAAACGGGAAGAATTATTCGAAACACTATATGACAGAAACCATAACGAAATAGGGAAACACTTTCTTGAGGATTACAAATCAATTGAATTAGTAATCAAAAATGTATCGACTAGACCTATTTCGATCCTACGCATCCAACATGATTCTGATTTCGAGTTTAATGACAAAGAAAAACCATACACCCTAAACACATTTGACTATCATAAAAGCGAAAAAATCTTAGTTCCAGGAGGAGTCTTCTGCCCAGAAGGAATAGCTGTTTCAGATCAACTTAAGAAGTTAAACATTCAAATTACAACAACATATTACACATACAAACAGAAGCTAACGATTCGCGGTAATTAGCAATCATCTCCTTGTCTTATATAATAAGTGAAGTGAATTTCTTCGTATACTTGAATGTACATATAGCAGAAATAAATCAAGGTTACGAGCATTATCCACCCAATCCAATGAAACCCACATGCTGCTAGAATTGCCAATGTAGGAAAGAGCATTAGTAAAATCAAAACCACCCGTGTGAATGAACTGCACCCCAATTGTTAGACACCATCTAACATTGGAGGTGCAGTTTTTTCTATGGCCAAGTTTAGTTCAGACGAAAAAATGAAAGCAGTTATACGTTATCAAGATGGATCCGAAAGCGTGAAATCGATTGCCAAATGTCTAGGGCTCCATCATACCGTCTTATTAAATTGGATCAAACAATATGAGTATCATGGTGAAGAAGCCTTTAAAAAGAGCTATACATCATATCCTGTACAGTTTAAACTAGACGTACTTAAAGAGAAACGGCTGCAGTGTTTAATATTGCAAGCCATAGTACTATTTTAAGCTGGCAAAGGAGCTTAGAATTGCATGGAATGGACGCCCTACAACCAAAGAAAAAGGGGCGTACATCCATGAAAAAAGAATCTAATAAGCGAAAGAATCAAACGTTAGTAGAAGGGTCTATACAGGCTTTACATTCAGAGGTTAAGCGTTTACGAATGGAGAATGCATATTTAAAAAAGTTGAATGCCTTAGTTCAAAACAAGGAAAAATCGCCAAACAAGACAAGGCTCAAGTAGTCTATGAACTAAGGAATGAATTCTCGGTGAACGCACTTCTACAGCTGGCAGATATCCCTCGTAGCACGTATTATTTTGTAATAAAAACGTTTGGTATGCCAGACAGAGATATGGAGTTGAAAAAGATTATCCAAGCAATTTACGAGGAGCATGAGGGGCGCTATGGTTATCGCCGTATTCGTGACGAGTTAGCGAATCGTGGATACCATATAAATCATAAAAAGGTACAACGTTTGATGAAAGTACTGGGATTAAAATGCTTAGTACGCATGAAAAAATATCGTTCGTACAAAGGGACGATTGGCAAGATTGCACCGATCATATTGGAACGAAACTTCTACGCTGGAAAACCAAATGAGAAGTGGGTTACAGATATTACAGAGTTTAAATTATTTGGAGAAAAGCTGTATTTATCTCCAATACTAGCTTTATATAACGGCGAAATTATTACGTATACGATCGGTTCAAGACCGGTCTACTCACTTGTTTCAACGATGTTAGATCAAGCATTTAAGCGATTAACAGATGAAGAGAAGCCCATTATTCATTCTGACCAAGGTTGGCACTATCAGATGAAACAGTATCGTCACGCCCTCAAAGAACGTGGCATCAAGCAAAGTATGTCCCGAAAAGGTAACTGCTACGACAACGCCGTCATGGAGAACTTCTTTGGCATCATGAAATCTGAATTCCTGTATTTAAAGGAATTTGAAAGTATCGCACATTTTAAAAAAAGAACTATCGAAATACATCGATTATTACAACAACAAGCGAATTAAGGCAAAACTAAAAGGCATGAGTCCGGTACTGTACCGGACTCATGCCCAACAAGCCGCCTAATAATATAACCTGTCTAACTTTATGGGGTCACTTCAGAACGGGTGGTTTGCTCTGCGGCTGAAAGCCTTTGTTACAGGCCAGCCCTAAAAGGGCACTGAATCGTTCGCCAACCGCACTACTTTTTCGGCTACCCCTTAAGGGGTCTTCTAGTTCTTCTTCTTTCGTTTGCTTCCTGTTTCTTCTCCTGTGAATGGATCTATATACTCTTCCAGCGTCATTTGCTCTGCAACCACGTCTTACTTGTAACTGATTTCGTATATACTCTTCAATCACTTTCTTGTTTCTTCCTACCGTGTCCACATAAAACCCTTTACACCAGAATTTTCGATTCCCATACGTATATTCTAAATTTGCATGGCGATCAAATATCATTAAGCTGCTTTTCCCTTTTAAATACCCTATAAATGATGACACACTTATTTTCGGCGGTATACTTACCAGCATGTGTATATGATCTTTACATGCCTCTGCTTCTATAATTTCTACACCTTTCCTTTCACATAATTGTCTTAGTATTTTTCCTATATCTCTTTTCAATTTCCCATAGATCACTTGTCTTCTGTACTTTGGCGCAAACACTATGTGATACTTACAATTCCATTTTGTATGTGCTAAACTGTTCACATCAGATGGCATCTGATCTCCTCCTCGTGTTTTAAATTTGGTTGGCGAACCGAATTTATCTTAACACTTCGGAGGATTTTTTTTATACAACGCTTAAGCTATCCTGAACCATACGCATAGCGTATGGTTTTCTTTTTACAAAAAAGGGCGCTCGTTTTAGAGCGACCCTGTAATCTTAATATTCATTTACTTCGAAATTAATAATCTTATCGAATATAATGTAGTCTTTCCTTGCCTTAAATGGTCCTTTATTGTTGTCGTGCTTGTCGATTGCAAAAGTTACCGGCCCTTGACCTTCTGACTTTTTTTCATACCAATTAATAAACGACTGAACTTCATTCATAGACAGATCAAATTCTTTAACAACACCGTTTTGTAACATAATTTCAAGAATAGCTCGTTCTCCAATTGGTTCTGGATTCGGATTCCCAGGCTCAGTTGGTGGATTCTCGGGATCAGTAGGCTGCTCTGAATCTCCTAAAGAATACTCCTCCACCATATTAACACCACCATACCATGGTTTTACGGCAGTTCCCCCAATAGCGTATAGTTTCCCATTTGCTACAGCTACTCCATGTGCAACTCTCGCAGTGTTTAAAGATGCAATTGGACTAAACGTATTCGTTTTAATATCAAATACAAGTGCATTTGAAATTGCTTTTTCTGTCGAGCTTTTAGTACCACCAACTACATAAATCTTGCCATTATATTCACTGGAGCTAATACCATCAGCAGCATAAGGCATGGTAGCAACAACTTCCCATACATCTGTCTCTGGATGATAAAGCTTTACAGCATTTGTTGTCGCTGTTGATGGCCCTCCACCTCCAAATGAGTAAATGCCGTTGCTTGTCGAGACTAGGGACATTGCGTGATAACCATTTGTCATATTTTTTTTCGTAGTCCACGTATCTGTTTCAGGGTTGTACTCCTCTATAACATTCAACATATCGGAAGAAGCATTTACCCCGCCCATCGTGTAGATCTTCCCATTGTACGATGCTGACGAAACCCACGTTCTTGGAGTTTTCATTGGCTTCTTACTCGTCCATGTATCAGTGATAGGGTCATACTCTTCAACTGCTGCTGAGTAATCTCCTCCGGATATACTTTGAAGATTTCCAGTATATCCGCCAATTACATAGATCTTCCCGTTCACAACAGCTGCAGAAGTGGCTCCACGCTTTGTAGGCATGCTCGACTTGGTAGTCCATGTATCGGAAATCGGATCGTACTCTTGAACATCAGCATAAGACGTCGTACCGACAGCCCCACCAATAACATAAATTTTATCGTTTACTGATACAACGGCTGCCCCTACCCTTGGATTAGGTGTATCATTTTTTATTATCCATTGATTGTTATCAGCTGAAGCTGGGTTAGTGCCCATAACAAGCATTAATATTAGAATTAGTGGAAAGACAATCTTTTTCCTCATAGGTAAATCCTCCTGTTTTTATAATAATAATGTATCGGTCACACAATTGGATTTCATTAATCAATTCTCGAACTACCATCTCCTTCACCAAAAAATATACACGCATTATTTATGCGTATTAGCCATTGACGCGCATAAATAATGCGTGTTATAATAGTATCAGAAGGGAGGGAGAAATTAAATGGGGAAACAACGTACCGTTAGGGAAGTCTTAAAAGCACTTAAAGCTGCTGGGTTTCAAAAGTCACCCAATCACGGCAAAGGTACTAGCCACCAACGGTACATACACAAAGACGACCCAACGCGATATGCCGATGTAGCCTTTCACTCCAGCGGCGATATACTAGCAAAGGGAACGTTAAAAAGCATTGAACGAACATCAGGGGTTAAATTTTAGCCCCTGAGTTCCCCAAAACTCTCTCTCCCTTCTTCGAACTATAAGGAGGTTCTGTGATGCCAAATTACATCTATCCTGTTGTTGTTGAAGAGACACAAACCGGTGTTAGTATGTACTTTCCTGATTTCCCCGGTACTGCGGTAGCAGCTCCTTCTATCGTAGTTGGTATTAAAGATGCCAAGGTCATGTTAGTTCACCGTATCGAAGAACTGCACGACAACAACGAATCTGTACCCGCTCCTTCTGAGGTTGATGCTATCCAGCTGGAGGACCCGAGCGACAGAATTATTTATGTTGAAGTCTTTGTAATTCCACCAGCTGATGATAAGACTGTCACTAAAAACTGTACAATGCCAAAATGGCTGCGCGATGCCGGGGAAGAAGCAGGACTAAACTTCTCCCAATTGCTGCAGCAATCTGTTCGTGAAGCACTGGGTATAGAAAAGCGGCCGTGAGTTTGCCGCTTTTTTTATTTATTTGAGGTAAGAAAACTTTTACTGACCTTTGTTGTATAAAATAAAAGCCGCCTATTGGCGACTAAATTTATCAATCAAAAACATTTGTTCAATTGTCCAAAGTTCCATTGTATTTCTTTTTTTTGGTCGTCCCGGTTTATGGCAATATATTAGGAAAATTACGGTTTAAAGCAAAGGCAATGGGGATCTGGCAAGGCGGCGATCGCAACTTTGTTTTTCACTCAGGTACCGGGAAACCCTATTACCATACAACGCCGTCCCAGCAGTGGAAAAACTGGTGTGAACGGAACGGCTTCCGTAATGTCTCCCTTCACGGGCTGCGTCATACAAATGCAACCTATTTGCTTGGGCAAGGAGCATCCATTAAGGAGATTCAGCATCGGCTGCGGCATTCTACATCTCAGGTGACCACAGATACCTATGCTCATGTCACCAAGAAGCTCAGCCGTAAAACGACAGCCCACCTTGATGTCTTCGATCCAAGAGTTCGTCCCCAATCCGTCCCCAAAGACAAAAAAAGCGACAACCCCCAGTGATATAGGCGTCGTGATCTTAATTCCTAAAAAATAAAAAATCCCTTGAGTATCAAGGGATTCAGAGTGAAAACTATAATGCCGAGGACCGGGCTCGAACCGGTACGGTAGTCACCTACCGCAGGATTTTAAGTCCTGTTCCGATAGCCGAACGCGCAAATCCCGCGCCACGACTGCGTTTTCCCCGTTTATCTATCGTTAAATACTCGCTAACTACCCGAGGACCTCATCGTTCATTTATACGTTATGTATTTTCGCAGCCCGCGGTACTGTGCGCCTGGCTACATTTGTAATTATACGGTAATAATAGCGTTTGTACAAGTTGCGCAATAGAACATCTCGCAGTATAATACGAATATATGTTCGTATACTTAACGAAGGAGGCCCGGCCATGGTTCCCGAGGTTACCGAAGAGGATCACGCGCTAATCAAACCATACATACTCCTGCCGCTTATCCTTTCCGCATTCGAACGCGATATGAACGCAATCAAAGCGGCGGTAAAGACGCCGGACCCGTATGTCGACGTACTCTCGACGGCGATGGATCGGGCTACGCATGAATTAACGGAACTTCGGCACGAGTTTAGGAAGCGTGGAATTAAAGTGTACGAATTGGAACGGACACGAATCGGATACACGGCGCATTATTTATGTCGGGGATATCAGCGGACATTTTCGATATTAGATGGGCTGGTTCGGGCCGAAGCCGGAGTTTTAATGCGGAAATTTCTCAGTGTGAGCGCGGATGAGTAGTATAAATCAATGACTTATTGTAGCGTTTTGTGGTAAAATGCGGAAAACGGGTATGGGGGATTATGTATGGTATTTCTACTTTTGATTATCATTCTCGCGGTACCAATAGCGTTTATCTACGTCACGATACAACAGTTACGCGCAGAGAAAGTTGATTGTCCGGTCTGCGGCCGCAATTTCCGGCTGATGAACGGTAGCCACAAATGTCCGAAGTGTAGATCACGAGTCACACGTACATCTGACGGGCGCTTAATACATACGTAAACAAAAAAATGGGCGCAATCACAACGGATATAATCCGCATGACTGCGCCCTTTCTCTTCGTTTCTATTCGGTTTTATCGTTACCCTTCGATCCGGCAGCATCCGCGGCACCTTCCGCCAGCATATACGCAATGCACGCGCCGAATGCTCCGATAACTCCCGTTACCTGTAGCGTCACGTTCTCACCCGCGCCCGCCGCCGTCAAAATCGAAGTTGCCAACGCAGCCAGCAGCGCCCAAAACTTACGCGAAGATAATTTTTTCTTCATTATATTACGCGGCCTCCTTCGTATCGAAAAATCCACGCCGGTACATAACGGTAATCAACCGGTAGAAGTCGTACGACCCGCCGGCCGTTGTATCTACCGCGCCTGCACGTTTGGCCGCCACGCATGCATCGACCGCCCATGCCGGGATATCCACCATCTTTGCGTTAGCTTCCAGCGTTGCGATTTTCTTGGCCTGCGCTTCTACCGTTTCCTGCAACGCCTTAAATGCCGCTTTTTCTTCCGCTGTCATTTCGCAATCCCCTCCGTTTTTCAATCGTTCCAACTCCGCAACGACTGCTGGAATGAATCCCTTTAGCGCAGCCGCCTTCGTGTTACCATCGCCCCAAAAGTTGGTTCCTGGGCATGTCTTGCTCGATTCTCCCGCAACATAATCACCGAGCCACGTCCCATCCGCCTTGTACCACGCGTGATAAACGATCGTATTAATGCTCGGGGCAAGTCCGAGTTTTTCGCACAGGCACGCGTACAGGTGAACGATCGTCTCGCGCTGGGCCGGCGTTATCACGTCGCCGCCTTTATCGAAATTGCCGACATTTTCGACGCAGAGTGCGCCAGTATTTGCGCCTTTGATTCCGGCCGGAGTTGCGTTAAGGTCCCGGTCAAGGCTTATCGCGATTTTGCCGTCCTCGAACGTCGTGATATTCTGGCCGGTGCCGGACCACCCTTGACTAAGATGGTAAGCACGCATCCCTTCAAGACATGCGAAATGATCTTGGCACGCGATCCCGTTAACGATTTTACGCGTCGTATAGTTGGGTGACGCCGTGTGATGCACCTGCAGCTTCGTGATTTTGTGCGTGATCTTTTGGCCGGCAAGCCAATCGCGAAACTCCGACCGGTTCATAAGCAGAAAGTTTCCGCGTTTCTCCATTCCCGTCACTCCTTTTCGCGAGGAAGCCGCTCTTTCATATCGCGCAGCTCTCCGATAATGAGGTCGTACTTTTCGCTAAACTTATCGAGCAAGTCCTGCAGCCGGCCCTCGCGCTCCTTGTTCGTTCTCATGACGTAAATAAGGAGCCAAACGAAGCCGACTGCGAATGGGCCTTGCGTGATAAAATATTTAAGCAGATCCATCTCCGCCATCAGCAGCCGCCTCCTTCGATTCTTCTAGCGCTATTAGCGCGTTAACAATTTCGTCGTCAATCTTACGCAAGACTTCGGCACGCTGGTCAACGTCCGGGATAGCGTGAAGGACTGCGGAAATGACTGCGGAAATCTCTGCGACCGGCTGCGCCACATCGATCGTACATTCGAGTAACTGACGTATTTTCATTTGCGTTCTCCTTTCGTGACAATAAAAAAAGAGCCCGCTGGTGGCGCGAGCCCTTCGTTATGAGTTCGTTTATTTATTTCCGTTTAATTTCGTCTGTAACTTTGCGATTTCTGCATTGGCGGCATCGATTTTTCCTTGTTGATCGGCGACATAGGATTGACGTTCGGCAAGGTTGTGCTGTAAGGCTTCGAGTCGGCCTGGCATTTTTTCATTGCGAGCGTTCTCTTCTTCTATCTCTTTTTTCAGATTAGCAATATCTAAATTGCCGACCTGTATGTTGCTTTCATAGGTCCTGATTGAGTTTTTCAATGATGTTATTTGGTTAGCAATAGTTAAGTCCCCGTCACTAAGTGCGTCGCCTTCTAAGGGAACGTTACTTGTAGATGTCGGTTTCTCCAAAATGATTTTCTTCCCTTCCACAGTCAGTTTTGTCCCCGTTGCCTCAGAAATTGGCCGGACGGGAACGTACGCCGAACCGTTAATAATTGCCGCATCGGCAATTTTTGTTCCGCCCTTTTCTTCGATGACATATACACCTGCGACTTTAGAACCGACCAGGTTCTTTACAGAGTCCGCAAGTACAGGAACGGCGCCAAATACCAACGCACCTACCAATACCCCAGCAATAAACTTTTTCATGATCTAGCCCCTCCTTGGAAAATCTTTCATATACCTGTATTATCGGCTAGAGGGGCGATAGATTCAATGGTTTATATCGTGTGTGAATGAGTAAATCCGTTGTATGCCGACCAGGTGTGGACGGTTCCGTTGATATCTTTAAACTGCGCACCATGCGGAAAACCGTGATTATGAGCACCTCCGGATGCCAAAGACGTACTGTCCCCTCTCGAAGCCTTTCCGTTAAGAGCAGACTCTAGCCCCGAGATATGCCCCATTTGAAGCCCAGATATGCCGTATACACTCGAAAAGTTAACGTAACCATTGAATGTTACCGAACCGCCTGTCGACGAAATCAACATGGGCACCGTAGATAGGATCGTAAACAACGAATCGTTACCGTTAACGTATCCGAGTCCCTGACCGCCAGTTCCCGCCCAATTGATCGCGCTCATTCCGTATGAATCATTCGCATTTATCGATATTCGCTGACGGTTACTCGCGTCATAAGTCCGCCAACCTCGCGTGTCAACTTCTACGCGTGCGCCACTTTCAGACGTTCGTAAGAGTGCGCCGGTTATCACCCCGCCAGTGAAGGTTGACGCGTCGATACTCCCGCGAAAGCGGCCGTTCCCCGCATACATATTGCCGGCACTATCGACAGTAAATTGACCGTTGCCGACGTTAATGGACGAACCGACGATGGCGCCATTCGTAAAATTCGAGCTAAAAATATTCGCGCTATTCGCCGTAAGCCTATTCGCGACAACATTCCCCTGCATATCGACCCGGAATGGTGCGCTACCAAAACTCGCGTGGCCGGCCGCAATCCCGTTCGGATTGATCTGCGTGACATTATTGCCGGAGCCGATCAGCAGCGAAACGAAGTTACCGAGCTGGCCGACGATTGTTTCCGCCACCACTCCCCGCGCTGTTATCGCAGTCCTTGCGGTGGCTCCTCCGTCCGTAGTTAAGACGATACCATTCGATGTCATGATGACTTGGTTACGAGCATCCGTTTTATCCTGCAGCACAATTCCGCGAGTATCGTATTTAATCTCGGTCTTCGAGTTGTTGACGTCAATAACCGCCTGTTTCGCGTATTCCTCGAACACGTCCGCACGTATCCGGCCGCCACTCATCAAATCCGTGAAATCGCGCTTGGCCTTATCGAGATCCGCGATGATCTGCGCATAATCCCGCGTCATTACGTTCGCGACCGTTACTTGCGTATGTTTGTCTCGCGCGTAAGGATACTCGGTCATTTCCGTTATCCGTGCGCTAATGCCCGTCAGGCCGAGTTCGTTGTCCACACACAGGACGGTATCGCCGAGGCCCGGCTTTGGCTCCGTTTTATCGAGCTTATATAGATCCGCCGCGTCGACGGCTACCTCAAGCGTTGGGACTTCGCGTTCGGCCAGCGCTTTACGCGTAGCTTCTAGCAGTTTTACCGGGTCCGTTATGTTTTGGTCGATAAACTCGTCGTCATAAAACGGAACGCTATCGCTCGCCCATGTGCCCGCGTATTGTGAAACGAGGTAATTGACGGCGAGGGTTCCGTTAACGATCGCGCCAGGTATCGCGCTCAATCTTGCGCGCTCATCTGCGGTCAGTATCGATGCCGGCTGCCCGATCCACGTCCGGCCGTCTTTCATCTGCGCAAACAGCCGCGTACATAACGAAGCACTGTCGTCCGTAAACGATGCACTGACGATGTTCTTGGCGAGTTGGTAACGCAGAGGCGACGAGGGATTGCCGATCTTCTTGCGCAAGTGAATCGTAAAATTGTCCGGCTCGACCTCCGCGCCATACATATTGATGACGTCGTTTAGCGCTTGTAAACAATTGCCGCGGCCGAAGTCCTTAACGTCAACGAGATCGAACGTGTCATCGACGGAAATAGTAAAGCGCCCACCCGTTGCCGCTTGGATGAGCGTTGTCAATTGCGTAATGTGGACGCCGTATCCCTCGGAGATGTACGAAGCATACGGGAACTTGTAATCCGTCAGTTTGAACATGACGTGAGAACACGAAATGGCTGCCGTCAGCTTGCGTCCGTCCCGCACACGTTGGCGCGAGTTGATTACGTAATACTGGCCGCGCTCGTCCAATACGTGGCCTTTTAACGGAAGCTTCTCGCGAAAATCGGCGGACGTCATTGGAACCGAAAACGTGAGCGAATAGTCAGCGTTGATCCGGCGTGTGCGCTGAATATCGAAAGCGTCGACGAGAATGCCGACGCGTTTTAGATTTTTATCGTACGATTGCAAATACGACAAGTTTGCTTTCCTCCCTCCGTTAATAGAGATACTTGTCGCGATGAGTGATGCGCGTGAGTATGTTCCGGGCCGCCGCGTTATCCGTGTACGTAATCTTATTGACGCCGGAAATCAGTTCGAAAAAGTTTCCGTCAATCAAGTGCAACGCATTCTGGCCGTTTAACGTAACGGTCTTGCGCTTCGTGTCGATAACGAGGCGGTCTCCGGGCTTAAACCCGCCATTGAACGTTAGCTCATCGACATGGGAGTACGTGACGGCGGCGACGAAATCCGTCTTACTCTCGATTGTCGAAGCTAAAAATAGCTCGCGTATTAGTTGCGTCAATACCTCCGTAGCCGTTTCAATATCGGCCGCAAAGTGGATTTCGCGTGTGATGAGCGCGTCCAGTTCCGTAGCGGAATCGTATGTAACCGCGATGGACATTTCGAGGTTCAGGCGCGCGTCCGCTTCGGTCAGAGATTCGAATGTGACGGAGAACAACTTTTCGATTGACGTTGCCGTACGGTTAAATGAAAGCCGGTTAAATGGACCGCCAAACATTGCGACACCCCTTACGCCTTATACTCTTTACCGGTGATTACCTTAAACTCCGCCGCTGAGATAACACCAAACTGTACATATAGCTTTAACTGAACATCAGACACCCATTTTTTCTCGTAATAATATGAAAGTCTCTCGAAGTCACTGTTAAACATCTCAATTCCCCTTTTCAGCTAAAATTTTCAGTTCTAAAGCTGCCAACATTTGCCCGAGAACTTGGTTTTGCATGTACAAATCAAGGATTGAAATATCCTTTTTAACGAGTTCCCCGCCAAGTACGCTATTTTGCTGTTTTAAATCAAGGGTAGTAAGGTCTTGCTTAACCTGCTCCGACCCGATCGCGCCCATAGTTTGTCGCTGTTCTTCTGTTCGCAGTTTGGTTTGTTCGAGATCCGAGCCCATTTTCGAAATTACCGTTTGATGCTCAGTACTCTGCGATTTGAGAGCGGCCAGCTCCGCACCGATCCGGTCCAGTTCGCTCGGATCGGCAGGCTTGTTCAGCTCCTCGATTTCTTCGGGCGTCAAGCCCTCTTTCCAATAATCCGCTGGATTAACCGGCTTATCCTCTTCTCGCGCTTCCCAGGCGGCAAGGTCAAATCGCGGCAAGTACAAGCCCGGTACAACCGGCACGCCGACGATATACCCGGCAATCTCCCGTTCAGGCTCTTCGTCTTCCGGCTGCTCCGGCGCTGGCTCCATCGGATCAGGTTCCGTTGGGGCGGCATAAAAAGGGACGACACCAGAAAAGGCATCGTCCACAAGTGCGTCCTCGATGTAGAGGCCGTCTCTATTTACTTTGGGTACGGATTTCACTGCGGTACCTCCTCTAATTAAGCGAAATTGATAATCCTTCAAAAACTACGACTCTATTTGCAAGTGCAATAAAATCGATATTTCCATTAGTGTAAACGTCAGCGACAGCTACCGACGATCCGACAGTCCCTTCGAATGCACCCACAGCTATAGTTTTAGGAACGCTTGCCCTCATCTCTGAGGGCAAAACCATAGCTGTACCCAGAACAAGGTTGGTACATTTTATCGCACCTCTAAACTCAAGCCTGTTATCCTTTACTCGTACTCCAAAGTTTAAAAGTGGTATCCACCCATTAAGCAACGTCGGTGTTATCCATCCTGAAGCATCCTTCTCCGCCTTCATCTGTTCTGCTACGGACACCCTAGTCAGAGCTTCCTGCACACCCGCAGTCAGGTCAATGAGCTGCGCCTTTTCGTTTGTCGCCACGTAGCCAGTGACCGGTACGACTGGCGATTTGTCCAGTTTAATGTAGGTAGCGCTGTAAGGCGCCGTAGGATCAAAGTCAGCAAATGGCTTGAACGCAAATTCATTCCCGTAAGCATTCCCGGTTACAATGTTCCATTTATCTTTCCGAGAGTATTTGTAAACGCTTAGGATTTTTTGTACCTTTTGTTTCAATTTACTCGCTGGGAATACGTTTGTTTCATTTATATAATATCCACTATAAGAAGTTGAACCTTGTGCATTCGCCTGTTCCCTTAATACAATCCCCGTTCCAACCTCGATTTGATTGTCGCTCTCAGTTAGCGTCAGACAACCCTCGGATGTAATCGGCTCGATTGTAGGAGATGCAAGTTTGTATAAGAGATTATACGACGACCAGTTAGGGGCTTGAGTAGTCGGGAGAGCCGATGTTCCTCCAGCCATATCTCCCGAAGTATTCGCAGTTTTTCCATCTTTACGATATGCCCACCATTTTTTCCCGCTTTCATATAAACCTGTTGCTGCATTCTGTCCCTCCGCATACATCCTCCACCCCAAAATACAAGCCTTAATCTCATCAGGAGTCGGCGTGTAGTTATCGCTCCATCCGCTGTCCGTGTTAGCAATAGAGAGAACCACTGTTGATTCCCAAGTCCGATTTGACCACATATCGCTTTGGGTCAAAATGTCATTTCCCGGATTAATGAGTTGTGTCCCGTTATACTTTATTAGGAATCCGGACTCCTGACCTGGCTTTACCCCGGTTAACGAAAACGAAATAGATTTAAATCCACTGGCTGCACCTCTGAATGAATAATTCAGTGATCCATCTAACGCGAGTTTTCTCCACTTCGCCAGCTTGAAATACTGCCCACCCCGTTCAAACAATTCGTCCGGCTCGCTGCCATCGGTCGGGTTAGCGTGCAGCTCCGTTTGAAAAGCAAGCATGACATCTTCGCGTGGAGAAAATGACAGCGATTTATCGCCGAAGTTGAGTATTGGATTTTGGGTTCTGTAGGTTCCCGGCGAGGTCACAATATTCCCTGTTCCTACCGTCGCCTGTGTTGCATTACTCACCACAATACGTAATTGCTTGCAGCTTGCTGGCACACTAAAAGTTTGAGCGGATTTTGTATTACCAGTGAAAGCAAGTATGACAACGTTGGTTAGGTCGACCACCCGGATGTTGGCGCCGGTGATCGTGTACGTCTGACCACTCATGGAGGCAAAATCGTACTGCAAAAACTCTTGGGTCGTGCTCGACGCTGTGATTGTCACGTCATAAGGAGAATCCATTCTAATATTTCCACTTTGTGCCCACTCATAAAACGGCGGCAAAAGGTTTCCATACCGTATCACATACGGATTTTCCACGCCGATAATCCCGATCCGTCCTTGTCCATTAATCTCCGTTTTGCCTTTTATGCTGCCGAGCTTAAACCGCGCATCACGTTTAGCTGTTACGATCTGTACGCCAGGCTGCAGCGTGAGAGTTTCGGATTCGGCGGTATCAAGCCGGTCGTATAGCCCATCGATGTTTTCCCGTGCGGCATCGTGATCGTAGGCGGTAAAATAGCGTGCTACTTTCGTTCCCTTACTCCACGACTTTGCAGCGCCTTGGAACCCGCGTTCGACTGTAAGAGTATTTCCGTTAACTTCCGTATATCTCACGGTTTCGGCCGTCTCATCGCTACCTAACGTCAACAGGTTCGGCGCTGCCGGAAGCTTTGTCGCATCAAGTACGCTTATTTCCGTGTCTGTTACGTTAATGTCCGCCGTGAGTTCTGTTTCAGGCGAATTGACCATCGCCGGATACATTGGTTTTTGCGTCAATTACTCCGCCTCCTTATTGCGCAAATCGTACAAGCGTGCTATCTTTCAAAAACTTCGGCCGGTCCCCGTTTAGTATAGTTCGCGGATTATCGAGCGCCTTGAACCACAGTAAATTGCCGCCTGTTGCCGCCGTCCGAATGCCGACGTGTGTAACGAGGCCCCAATCGGCAGAAGCTACCGGAAACTCAACGTCAGCGTTGTTTTTTACCGTCTGCTTACCGTTTTCAATCGTCGGGGCGGCGAAGGTGACTGCCTTTCTTGCGTAACCTCCTCCGCTTACCTCCGTACCTGTATCTACCGCAGTTGGGTCCGACAAGTATAGCGCTAAGTAAACGGTAGATGGCGGCGTAAATGTCGTGCCGCGGAGTGTCGCGTTCAACAATTGCGCTGAAAGCCAGTCCGAAATTTGCATTGCCATTCGATTTCCTCCTGTTTTTAAGCACACGAAAAAAGCCCGCCAGTGTTGGCGAGCCTTCGTGTGTTTCGTAATTATTCGATCGTGTATTCGTTCGTCAGTTTAAAACTGACCGTTGTGGTTCCCGTATTCGTCATCACAATAACCGGTTGAGCCCGCACATCTGCCGCGGATTCAATCGGTATAACTTCGGGCGACCGCGTTATCGTAACTTCCGTTACCTTTTCCGGGCCGGTCGGCCACGGGTCATTCATGCGCAAGCTTACGTTAACGAGGCGGCTGCCCACTTGCCCGTCGAGCGCCATAGTACCCGAATAAACGCCGCGATAGTATTTACCGGGCATGTCCGTAAACTCAAGTGTTATTTCGCCGCGCTTGGCGTTAAACATGCGGGCGAGCTGGGCAAGTGTCCGGTGGAACTCGGCGGGCCCCGTTAGGATTTCTAGCGTAAGGTCAATCGTGCGCGTTCCGTAGGTGCTGCCGAAATCGAGTACGCCATCGGTTCCGGCAAGTTTCAGCGTGTTTTCTTCCTCGCCCGGGAGAATTGGCAAGTGACGCTCATATAAGGCCGCGCCTACTGACGAAACTAGCACCCCATTAACGCGAACATCGTAATCAATCATCGCACCTTCACCCCTTGTGTTTGCATGCGGGCTGCCACTCGTTCGCGCTCGTTGTATAGCGCCTCCGCCGTATCCGGATCGGCCACCTCGACTTTATCGATGGACATGTCGATATGGTTAACGACGGATTGCGATGGAGTTACAGTAGCCGGGGCCAGTGCGCGTCCTCCGTTAAGCACGTCCCACAATGCCGCTTGTTGCTGCGGATTAAGTACGATCTCGCCGGCGTGTACCTGCGCAATAACCGGTTCACCGCGATTTCCTTGCACAATTCCGCCAGTGCTGAACGATTGAAGCTTTCCGGTGTCCTTCGTAATCCCGTATTTCTTCCGCAACTCATCGTTCCGTGCCGCCAGCCGCGCCATTTCCGCCGAGTCGCCGCGAGCTTTAGCCGCAGCCCATGCGTCCTTGTTCGCGTTGTATTCGGCCAGGTCGGAATCACGCGAATTGACCTCAGCAATCGTTGCCATCTTAGCGTTGTACTGCGCAACGAAGGCGTCAAGATCAGCGAGAATCTGCGCGTTTGCGTTGGCGTTCTCATTTACGCGAAAAACGGAAATGGCCGCCTCGATCATCTTAATGTCGCCGCTGTAGTTTTCGAAGGCTTGCGCCAACTCGCTGTACTGCTTTTCGGTCGCGGCCTTTTCGTCGTCGAACGCTTTGGATTGCGCATCCTTTTCGTCCTGCAATGCGGTCTTTTGCGACTCAAGCTCACGTTTGCGGAGTTCGCGGTCGTGTTCGAGTTTCATGCGCTCGATTTCTTTGAGGATGTCCTCGCGCTCTTGGATTCCCTCCGGACCAACTGCGGACGCTAACAGATCTGCCCGCGCCTGTTTCTCGGCAATCTGCGTCTCAAAATCGGCATCAACGTTTAGTTCAGCCTCTTTCGCGATCAGGTCATCAATCGCTTTTATGCGCGCATCATAGTCGGCCAGCGCAGCTTTCTTGCGTTCCTCGATCGCATCGAGTTCGGCCTTCTTCGCATCATTAATCGCGGCCTTCTGCTTTTTGACCGATTCGTCGACGAGCTTTTGCGTTTTCTCGACGAGCGACTTACGCGCTTGGTAGACCTCCTCGTCCGCTTTCTTATAAAGGTCGCTGTCCTTCGTGTAGCGGTCGCGAACGCGTGTCCAGGCATCGAGCTTCATTTGCGCAATTTCCTGCTCGGACTTGCCGGCGTCCTGCATGCGGCGCTCCTCTTTCTTGATCCACTCGGCGGATGCGTCGTACTGGCGCTTGGCTTCGTTTTCCTGCGCTCTCGCCAGCGCCTTGCGTGCGTTATAAACCTCCTCATCCGCTTGTTTATATTCGTCGGAGTCCTTTTTATAACGCTTTAGCACGCGCGTCCAGGCATCGAGTTTCATCTGCGCGACGGCGACCTCGTTCTTGCCGCTGTCCTCCATGCGCCGCTCTTCCTTCTTTATCCATTCCGCGGAAAACTCATAACGGGACTTGACGGTGTCTTCCGTAAGGCGCTTTATCTGCAGGTCGAGCGTGCGTCGGTCTTCTATTGACTCCTTTAGAAACTGCTTGTGCTTCGTACGCAATTTTTCGTAAGCTGCGATCTGCTGTTCCGCGGACCAGTCGAACATTTCGGCCTGATAACGGATGGTCGCGACATCTGAATCGTATGCCTTCTTGCGGGCTTCTGCGGCCAGTTCTTCGGCTGACTTGCCCTTTTTCGCCTTCTTTTTCTTCGCCTTTTTTTCTTTTTCAGGTTTGGTTAAGTCAATGCCTGAGCCATACTGATTTGTCGTAAATTTATCGTAGGCGCCAACGGTAATTTTATTAATGTCCTGGTTGATTTGGTTTAACGTCTTTTGATATTCGTTGGCGTTGGATTGAGCCTTCGCCTTAATTCCGCTTACTACCATGTCTCCGATGATTTCGAGGCCTTGGGCAGTTTCGCCAGGAAGTCGTTTACCGAGGGCAGAGTTGGCGAAATTAAACTTCTCGATTTTTTCGAGCGCGTTGATCTGAGCTTGCGCAAGTTTGAGCTTTGCTTCCGTCTCGACCTTCCAATTATTAAGGCGGTCCTTGGCTGCTTTTGCCGAGGCGTCAACGGATGCTTTTTCCGCGCCGATCAAATCATTAAGCGAGCCGACGTTCGTAATATGCCACTGGTTTTCCTCGTCGAGTTTCGCAATGAGCCCCGGATATTCCTTCGTTAGCGCCTCGACTACGCCCGCCAGTTGTGCTTTTTGCTGCGCAGACAACTTTTCCATGCTGGATAAGTCGTCGTATTGCTTTTTCAGTTCTTTCATTTTGTCGATGTGCTCAACTTCGGTGGCGAGCTTCGCGACCTCTGCTTCCTGCGCTTTGAGCATGGCTGGAACGGAGGCCTTAACCGCATCCGTAAGTTCCTCGAATTTTTGTTTTGCCATGTCGATGTTGTCGTAGCCCATTTCGTTGAGTTCTTGGTCGATCTCGTCCAATAGGCCACGCATCAAATCGAGTTCAGAGATGATTCCCGGTCCAATCGACAGGTCGCCATTGGCTTCGAGTTCCTTTATCCGTTCTTCGATTGCCGCGCGCTTTTCGAGTACGTCCTGCAACTCTTTGGTTTTTTCTTTGAGTGCTTCAAGTTCCTCGACGCTGTTTTGCAAGGGCGATTTACTAAGGGTTTCATTCAACGACTTTTGCGCCTCGTCGTGTTTTTTGACTGCTTCTGCTGCTTGGTTCGACTCGGAAACAAGCGCCGCAACTCCGGCAGAAACTGCACCGATTGCCAGCGAAATCGCCCCGAGAATCGGAAACGAAACATTAAGTGCCGTAAATGCGATAGACAATGCACCGACGGCCGCCACCAAACCGAGAACTGCGGCAGTTGCCGCACCAAACGCAACGATCGCAGTTTGAAGCGACGGATTCAGGCCCGTGAATCCTTGCAGAAGGCCAGTAACAAACTCCGCGACTTGACGGATAGCTGGCGCTAGTTTGTCGCCCATCGCGATTCCGGCCGCTTCGAGCGCGGACTGCAACTCTAGCGTCGCACCTTTAAGCGTATCCATTTGCGTATCGGCGACTTGTTGCGCCGTGCCACCTGCGTTTTGGAGTCCGGTCGTGTATTTATCGAGCGTTTCTTTACCTTGCGAGATTAGCGTCAGGAAGCCGGAAGCAGCCTCGCGTCCCACCAACGTCGCAGCAACATCGGCCTGTTGCGCCTGTGTCAATCGCGTAAACGACTTCTGCAGATCGCCGATTATCGTACTCAACGGCTTGATGTTTCCGGCCGAATCCTTAATACTAACGCCAAGCCGTTCCATGTAAAATGCCGCATCCTTAGACGGGGAAGCCAACGCCAGCAAAATAGCGCGAAGTTGCGTGCCGGCCATCTCGCCCTTGATACCGGCGTTGCTCAGTTCGCCGATTGCGGCCGTTGCTTCTTCGATACTCACGCTCATATTCGCAGCGACCGGCGCTACATATTTCATCGCGAATCCCAAGTCCGTTACATCTGCGTTGGTATCAATCGAGGACTTAGCGAGTACGTCCGCAACACGCCCGGCCTGGTCTGCTGCGAGACCGAATCCATTAAGCGCCGAAGCCGTAATATCCGCTGTCGTTGCGAGATCCGTTTGACCTGCGGATGCAAGCGATAGAACGCCCGGTAATGACGCGAGTATGTCCTTCGTCTTAAATCCGGCTTGTGCGAGCAAGGCCTGCGCGTCTGCCGCCTGTGCCGCGGTATAGCGCGTCGTCGCCCCGAGGTCAAGTGCCTGTTTCTTAAGGCTTTCGAACTCTGCACCGGTTGCTTGCGAAATGGCCTTAACGTTCGCCATCGATTGTTCAAAGTCCGCGGCCGTCTGAACGGATTTTGTAATGATCGCGCCCATAGCTGCGGCAAGTCCGGCATACGCGAGGCCGAGCGATTTGATTTCGTTTTTGGCGGTGTATGCTCCCGTTCCGCTCCGCTCGATAGCACGTGTAACCTTATCGATTTCTTCGGACGATGCGCCGAGCCGCTTCATTTCCGCCGAGACTTCTGTTATTTTGCTGCGGAGTACCTCCGGGTTCGCCTTATTAAACGAATGCTCAAGTTTGTCGATGTCGGCCGAGCTAACGCCGAGTTGTTTTAGCGTGTTGCTCAGGTTTTTGAAGCTATCGGCCGTTTTATTTGCGCCATCTTCGAGCGCCCATATTTTCTTGACGGTCGCGTCCGAGGTTTGCGTTAAGCGCAAAATGGACGCCTCAGTATTGACGATTTGCTCCTGCAGCTTCGACTTTCTGGCGTCATTAAACGTATTGTTATACTCGTCCTTTAACGCGGCCAGCTTCTTTTTCTGCACCTCGATCTTCGCGTTGACCATGTCGAGAGTGGCCGCTAATGGTGCGATCTTATCCTTCGCAGACCCTAATTGCCCAAAGTCCCCCGCAGTTTTTCTCCCTTGGTCTCCGAGGTCCTTCATGCTCGCTTTGGCCTTGTCGATTCCGGCGCTGTAATCCGATAAATCAAGCTCAAGTTTCGCGCGGATTCCGCCAATATCTACTGCATCGCTAATCTAACTCACCTCTTTCCGGACAAAATAAAAAGCGCCCGGTTAAAGGCGCTAAATTCCAAGTTTTAATTTCATTTGAAGTTGTTTAAAGCCGGACTCATCGAACTTACTTTCGCTCGGTTCCGTGCCATACCCGGCCTGCTTTTGGAGACCACCAGCGAAACGTTTGAAATCCTCAACGCTGGTTGTATGCGACATGACCGCAACATTCAGGTCGTCGAGAGTATCCTGTGCGTTGACCCGTTTAAATGCGTCCATCACATCAAGTAAGTCCATCACGTAGTAACCGCGCTCGAACTCGATTTGCGTTTTGCCGAGCCGGACCGCGCATTCCAAAAAGTAATCGTCAATTGTGTACTTGCGCCCTAAACCGTTTCCGCTGCCGGCGTTGCTTTCGCCAGGTTCAGAGCGCCGCGCACGTTTTTTAAGAGGTCGCCGAAATTATTGACGCGAGCCGTCTCGACAAAAAACGTAGTCAACTCGTCAATGCCCGCATTATTTTCAATCCATTCCGAATCAATGCCAGTCAAGATGGAAACCACGTTTACCACGTCCGTCAGCGACTTTTCGATCGCAACGACAAACATCGGCAACCTGTCGTCTGGTGGCGCGGTCAATACCGTAATAAGCAGTTGCGGCAACGTTTCAACTACTGTAAAAAGCTCCCGCCACTGCGCGACCGTAATCTTGCCGACTTTGACGGATTTTCCGCCGATTTTCACTGTATCTGAACGCAAAATATTGCGCATTGTATTCGCTCCTTAGTAAAGAAATAAGGCGAGCCGAAGCCCGCCCGTTAAGTTATGGTGTCTTTGTGATCGTCTCGTCGCCAAGAATAGCAATTACGTTGTCATCGTCCGGCGTAGAACGCAAAACAACGTTGGTGATGCGTTCGTTTTCGTTGTTGTAATTGTACTGCAGGTCGGTTTCCGGATAAGCCAGCGGCAGAGTAACCCAAAACGCAGGGTCCGTCTTATGCGCGACCGGTTTAATAACGACCTTCTTTGCGGCCGAAATCAAGTCGAGTCCGACTCCTGTTTTAACGCTAACTTTCGTTCCTTTTGTCGCATCCGTTACCGCCTCTGCCCCGACCATGATCTTCGGAATAATGTCGAGTTGGTATTCCGCGAATGGGACTTGTACGGAAGCATCGCGGCCGGTAATCCGCTTGGACACGATTGTCTCCCCGGTTTGGTCCGTCTTTTGTTCTCGGTATGTCGTTTCTACCTGCAGGTTGACGCCTCCGATCGTTGTCTCAAAGACGACCATTTCCTGCCCTTCTCCATACTCAACAATCGCAGGCCCTAGTTCGATTTTCTCGAAATGTTGCGCCATTTATCGTTTCCCCCTATTTGATTAATCGCAACGCAAAAAGGCCGCCCATATTCGGACAGCCCCGTTTAAATTGTTGTTATCGTAAAATTGAGCGAATACAGAGTTCGCCCATTCTCGTCCTTTCCGAGATATAGCGGCGCCGATTGATCCGCCAGGCATTTCACAACGCGCGTACTTCCGAGCATAAACTCGGTCTTGCGGTGGAGATCCGCATAAATCGCGTTGGCCTTCGGTTCGGCCGCGCTTGCTAGCTTCGTACGCAATACGATTTGAAACGACGGCTTCGCTTTTGGCGTCCATTCTGACGGAGCATACCCGCCGGTTATTCGTGTAAACGCGCAATCATCCGGACTATCAGTTTGAAATGCGTTGCCAACAAACGTCAAGCCGATTCCGGGTATCGTCCGGAGATATGCGTTTATCTCAGCAACCGAAAGCATTAGCGCAACCCCTTTCGGATGGCATCCGCAATCATCCGGTTATATCGTTTGGCGTTCGCTTTTAGCGGCCTTTCCAGGTATTTCGGCTTGGTCCCGGCGGTTGTCGGATTTTTAAACGATCCCATTTCGTGTAGGCGCAGCGCGTAGTTATACCGTTCTCCGCTTTCGGATTGATTGACCGCGCTAAAAGTAACCGTTCCGACGACTTCTTCCCCATCCGCGGAGACTTCGTTAAATGCGGTCATCCGCAGCGTTCCTTCGTCGAGTGGCGCTTCATCGCGCGATGTCGCGAGCAAATCGTCAACCGCGTCTTGTACGCCGACAACTCCACTCGCCTGTACTTCCGCTTTGGTACGGTCGAGTGCCTTCGTGATAATGTTAAAGTCGAATGTTACCGAGTTTCGCGCCATTATACGTCCACCTCCGTTAGAACCGGCTTCCCGTTGAGCGCCCTACGTACGCTTATTGCGATTGGCGTGTACGTTGTTTCCGTCCCTAATTCGTTTGTGAACGTCAAGCTGTCCGAAAACTTAATATCTGTAAGCCGATCAAAGAAGAACGTTCCGACACTTACGACTTCCTCGCCGCGCTGATTACGGACGAGTCTGCCGCCTTCTTGAAACCGGCACTTTAACAGAGTGGGCGGTCCGTAGATGGGGTCGCCATAATCCGGATCGGTTCCAATCAGCTTCGTCATAATAACCGTTTGGCGTAATGGCACCCACATTACATCGTCACCCACTTCATCGTTTTCCTGCCGAGCTTCACGCCGTTTTCCGCGCCAATAATATCGAACGCCGACTCCGGAATCCATGCCTCAACGCCCGACTTGGCCCAGTCCTTGAACGTAAAATTGGCGACGCCCGTAACGCCAAATGACGCGATTCCTTGTTGCTGCAGCCTGTTTGTGTCGTTAAATGCGATCGCCAGTTCATTCGCAAACTCATACACGGCTGCGTCCGGTATCTTGTATTGCGGATATTTGTTCGTGAGTGTGCGCTCGGCGACATTTAGTATTCGTTGTTTTTTCGCGGCGTCACAGTCCGTCCAATCCTCAATATCGATACAGTTTGCGTCAATGTACGCATCGGCTGACAATACGTTTTGCGCCATCGTAACACCTCCGTTTATTTTCCGGAGGATTTACGCGGCTTTGGTACGGCTTTTGGCTCGTCCGGCTCTTTCGGTTCCTCCGTTTTCTTCGGTTCGTCAATTCGTTTTGCATCCGCCATTGTATCGAGTACCGCGATTACCTCCGCGTCATCGGTCGAAAAGGTCCCGCTCGAAAACGAGTACCTTTCGCCGGCAACGTAGAAGGAGAGTTCGCGGTACTTCGATTGAAATACCGCCATTCACTCGTCCTCCTTTCGATTACTTCGCGCCTTTGATGCGGGCGTGTGCGGCTTCTTGATGCAGCTCAAGTGTGTATTCGCCGACGATTTGACCTTGGTAGTAGTCGCCCTTCTTGCCGAGGTATTCGTGGCCGAAGTCACGTCCCTTCAATGCGCGGATCATAGTCCGGTTCTTGTCGAGGATCAGGGCTTCATCCGCGCTCAAGTTATCGTTAATGGACACGTCAAATTCACCGAAGTCCGTAACCAAGCGGCTTACGACTGTTCCGCGTTTTTCATCGCCATTCGGGATGCGGACGATGTTCTCGCTAAACTTACCGATTACGCGTTTTTGCTTGGCCGGAACAATGATTTCGTAATTTCCACCCGTCGCGAAACCGCCTTTATTGTAAATTGCTTGGAGCGAGTCGTTAAGCACATCAAGCGTTAGGTCGGCGCCTTTCAGGTCGGTTACATTCGTTTTAATCATGCTGCGAATGCCGTCCATTTGACGGACAACGCCATTTTCATAACGCACGCCACCGATAAATGCCTTCTCTGTTTGAAGCGCCAGCTCAAGCAGTTTTTTCGCCTTTTCGTATTCGTACAGGTCGTCGATCCCGTAGTTGGCAACCGCGGCCGCCGTACCGGAAATTTCAACCGTTTCGTCGAAAATCTGAGTTATGTTCGACTTTCTTACGCGAGGTTTGAACCGTCCTTGGCGGGCATCCGCACCTTCTGCGCCCTCAACAAACTGGACGACGATTTCCGCATTTGCCGCGATGTCGGCCGCGGTTGTCCCGGCATAGCCACGCATTACCGCGAGCTTTTTGGCTGTAACATCAACGCCAGTGACCAGGATCAACTCTTCGCCAACCTTGACGACTTGGTTCGGACGGAAAGGCTCGGTGTCTGCGACAACCAGTTCCGTAACATCCGCTGCTGCTGCCGTTGTCACCTTACTTTCATCCGCGAACATGGAGTCCTCGAACCAGATATGCTCCACTTGCGTAACGGGATTACTAAACCCCAGCATCGAAATGAGCGGTGTCTGGTACGGATTCAAAAGCAAGAGTTGATCCGTTACCGACTCGCGTTTACCAATAAGTTCTCCAGACAGAATTTTAGACATCTAAATACCTCCGTTGTTTGTTTTGGAAAAACAAAAAGACGCCCAATATTCGGTACGTCTTCGCTTAAATTCCAAGTTCTCGTTTTAATTTCGCATACGCCACTTGATCTTCTAGCCGGCCGCTTTGGCGGGCTTTATCAGCGGCTTCCTTTAACAACTGTTCCTTCGTTTTGTCCGTAGGCTCATTGCCGCCACTCGCGCCGCCGATCGGCTTCGGCTGCGGTTTGGACTGTTCGGCCAAATACGGTTTATTCGTCAACAACGCCTTAACAACGTCCGCCATGCCGGTGATGTTACCTTCCTCATCGACCTTAACCGCGGACAGGTCGGCTAGTACGAGCGCATCATCCAGCGCATCGGATCGGACGTTCAGTTCGCGAGCAACCGCCCGGAACTCCGCTTTAATCAGGCGTTGGTTAGCGGCATTAAGCGCCTTATCACGTTCAGATTTCGCTTCTTCTGCGGCCTTGAGTGCTTCGGCTTTCTCGGCCTCCAAACGTTCGGCTGCGGTCATTTCCGCTCTCTTGCGTTCTTCTTCGGATTTCTCTAACTCGGCCAGTTTCGCTTTGATATCGTCGTAATCTTCGCGGCCTTTTCGGTCTCGTGCGAGTCTCTTCGCGACGATCTCGTCAACCTCCGCCTGACTAAACGTCTTTTCTGGCTCGGGATTTGCCGGCGGATTTGGATCAGCAGGCGGCGCCGGATTCGGGTCGTGCGGGTCTTCCTCCGCAAACAATTGCAGATTTAACGGATATCTATAGCGATTAGCTTCGTTTTTCATTTCGTTTCCTCCCGTTTTAGGCCCGTCGGCCATTGCTTTTCCGTTGCAGTTTAGCGTCATAAACGTTCGGACAAAAGAAAAACGCCCTAAAAGGCGTTCGCTGGGTCACGTATCGGTGTGATTGTGTGCCGGCAGCGTGGGTGGAAGATTTGACGGCGCGGAAGATCGCCAATATACGGGTAATCTCCAGGGGCGTCCGGAGTTAACTTAATTATCCGCCCCTCCCATAACTGGCAAGCATCCGTTGCGCCATGTCTTGATATGCGTGCATAAAGTGCGCCACGGCCGATCGCTTCGTTCATCGCGGCTTCACGGTGTGTTTCGGCGAGCTTCGTGCGTGTGACCATTTCGACGTACACTTCCGGCTTCCAACGGCGGCCGGCTGCGTCAACAATCCCGGAGTTAACAGAGTCACCGAGCTTTTTGCGAAGGCCGTCGAGTATATCGCGGCTTATCGTCTTGCGGCCGTTAACGCCTTTAGCAAGATTGGCGCGCATCGATTCGGCCGTGACTTGCCGGACCGCTGTTCTTACGCGCCTTTCAACGTTCTTTGTGACCGCCAGTAAGTCCGCCTGCGTGTCCGCAACGGCTGCCTTAACCATTTCTCGATTGATCTTGTTAAATGCCGCCACTTTCGTCGCATCTTTGACGTCGAGCGAAACAAGCGTGGTTAAGACGCCTTCACGCGCGGCGATTGGGATGTTGTCCGAAACCCACTGCGCGGATTCCTTGTTAAGCTCCGTCAGTATTTTCGTGACTTCAATTAACGCGGCGGCCGAATTTGCGCGCGACAAATAAGCGATGTCCAGGCGGTCGAGTTCGCCGAGAATCGCTTTGATGGCTTTTTGATAGGCGCGGACTAGTGCGGCAATTTGGCGTTCATAGGTCGGGTCCGTCATGCGGCAGCCTCGCCGTCAAGATTGTTAAAAATCGATGACTCAACGGTGCCATTAGCGCGTTCCTCGTCAGCGTCAATCCTACGGACCATCTCTTCGGCAGTCGCGTCGTCCACGCCATCCAGCCCTTTAATCGCATCGGCCACCGATTGGGTCGGCTTGCCGCCGGTCCGGATTTGCGCCACCTCTGCGGCCTCTTTCGGGTCCTGCGGAATGCCATCGCGCCAAGTAATACGTGGGTAGATCGGCTCATACGTTTCAAAGCCCTCTACGTTTTGATTAGCGTAGTTTTCGAGCTGCATCGCCGTCCATATTGCGTCGCGGAATGCGCGGTCAACATGCGCGCGGATACGGTTTACTTTCGCCAGGATCGGCATGAAGCGCGCTTTGATTGCGCCGGAATCGGTGTGTGACGTGCCGGTGCCGCCCTTATCGTTCGCGAGGGTCGTACCAAACAACCACTGCGGCGTTTCTGACATTTGATAAACGAGGCCGAGCAGGATGTCGAGTTCTTTAAACGCGGATTCGAGTTGCCCTTCCCACGTCATATATCCTGGTGTCACATCGTCCTTTTCCAAAGGCATGTACCTGCCTCCGAACCTCGCCGTGGCGTCACCGTCCCCGTCTATATCCGGACCATAAGCAGTCGGATCGCTGTGTTTCCAAAGGATATAATCGATTTGCACCAAGCGTTCATTAATCGCGCTCAACACACTTTCGAGTTTTTCAATGCCGTTGATGCCCTCCCACCGGTCATCGACGCTTTTGTACGGTATATGGTGGACGAGCAGCCGGTCCGTCCCCGTTTCGATCACGTCTTCTACCCGGCCAGTCGGCACCGGGTCCCCGATAGTAAACGTCTCGATTGGCACGCCCCATTTGGTATCGACGCCACTCTCCGACAATTTATAGCGCTCATACGAGATGTAGCCGGGCACATGCCGTTCGACATTAAGGTAAGGCACGACCGACACTGGATTGCCCGTCAGCCAACGAATAATTTTGCCGCCAGGTTCCTCGACCCATTCGACCCATGCGATATTGATCGCTTTAAATTTCTTGCGCGAACCGATCGAAAGTTCCGGAAATACAATGTTTGCCGGCACCGCTTCGATAATCGGCTCAAGCGGTACGTCCGGCGCGGGCAAGCCAAGCGCTTCCGTCTCGCTTACGTCTGCGCGCGCTCCGTAATACGTCTTAATAAACGAATCGCCGCGGTAGCCGCCACCGATTACGAGCTCATGCATCATTTGCGTTAAATCGTTCTCTTCAACGATGGAGTCGAGTCGTTCCTGTTCGCGAGAACCGGGACCCTTGCCGGATTCGTACGTAGGCGGCTCGCCTGTAAGTAGATCCGCGGGCTTCGTGAGCAAAATGTCCATCAAGTTGACTGCGATGAAAAGCGTTTGAAGCTGCGCAGCGTGTGGTGTATCTTTCAATAACGTTGAGGCGCGTTCGTATATTTCCGGGTGCCGGCCGTCAAAGATGATCCGGCCACGCTTGTAACGGGCCAAGCGCGGAATATCCTTCGGTGGCGGGTATGTTTGTCCCGGTGTGAATAGCTTCGTCAAATTTGTACCCTCCTTTCGTCATAGTTACGCCCATGCGGGCTTGTTGCGGATTTTCTTTCGCCCGGACTTCGCAATGCTTACGGCCATCTCTAAAGCGTCCGGCAAATCATCGTGTGATCCAGCCGGGTACATTTCGAATTGTTCAAGCAGCAGCGCGTGTTTCCGCGAAAATTGAATAGCGCCACTCTCGATATCCGGAAGCAATGCCTCTATGCGGAGGTCTTTACGCGACCGTTGGTGTATTTCCTTGACACGTGTATTGGCCGGGTAGCCTTTCGCTCGTAGCGCTTCTTTCAGTTGCATAACGAAAAACTCCTGCGCCGCCTGAGCTTCGGCCGCGATCGCGTTCGGCTGATACCGTAGCGCTTTTTCGACGATCACACGCAAAAAAGCGTCCGGCTTGATTCGCTCCCCGAACGTATCGATTACGTATTTTGTTCCTGTCTCCTTATGCCGCGCGATAACGACGACGGCTGAGTAGTCCCCGCGCGTCTTCCCCATCGCGAAGTCAACGCCCATGTAGATGTCAAATTCGTTGGTCGGGCGTGGATACTGCGTCAACAAGTCGTGAAATGCCCCGGAGTCCCAATACCTAAACGTTTCCGGATTGAAGATCATCGACTCTTCGTCGACGGGATTATTCATGTACTCAGTATTGAACGCTTTGCTTCCGTTGTCCCATTTCCACGTCATCAGCTTCCAAATCGGCTGCGCTTCCGGCCACAAGACGACGGCGCCGCGGTCCATTTCTTCGCGGTTCAGTTCGTACAGAGCAAGCGCATCTTTAACACGGTCCTCTTTCGGCCGATCCGGGTCCTTGTAAACGAGTCTGCACGCCTCCCACAAGTCCATCCGCTCGGGCCATTCGATTACCGCCCGATACACTCGGCTTTTGAAATCCGATCGGTTATAGAGGACGTCGACGAGCAGCGCTTCGTGGTGGACGGTGGTCCCCATGTAGATAAACGCCGTTTTCTTGCCGCGCGGATCACCGAGAGGTACAACGGTCTGCGAAAACCAGTCCTTCAACTTCTTGCGAAGCTCCGGCGTGGCCGCGTTCGACTTAATGTCTTCGAGGTCGTCGCAGATAATAAGGTCCGGCCGTACACCGTTCCAGTTCCGGCCCCGCAGCGCCTGCCCCGTCGATGCCGCCTCAACCTTCGTCAGTAGCTTTTTCGTTCCGTCTTCTCGCGGTTCCCAAGCGATAAATTCCGAGCTGTTGTCCTTCGGATTCTCCTGTTGTTTCGGCGATAACAACGGTCCAAAGTCCGCCCGCAGCTTCGCGTTACTTTTTAGTTGCATCGCAATCCAATCGAGGTTAGCGCTGGATACCGCCGGCGTTTCCGAAATAATGATCTCGTACTTACGCTTGCGGTAGCAGATTTCACGGATCGGGAACGCTTTAGACAAATACGTTGATTTCGCGTGCGATCGGGGCGCCGCCTCCGCTACCTTATCGTTGGTATGCACGTTTGATACATCGTCCATCAGGGCGCAAATTTCCTTATGAAACGCAGGCGCTTCGTCATATGACGTGATATCGAAACCGTCCCAATTGCCGTCGTTGCCGGGATTCCGCGCCTCTGAGAAATATTCAAGCGCGAACTCGATTAGGTTCGTTTCGGCGCGGTGTATCCGAGTGAGCCGTTCGTACTCCGCAAGCTGTGCGTCAATCTCGGCCGCGTCGTCCGGCGAGAGGGCGCTAATATCTACGCCTTCAAGTACGTCCAGCAACGCCGCTATTTCGTTGATTTTTTCTTCGCGTTCAGGCCGCGACAACCATTTACCGTTTAACCAGGCGATAGATATGCGCCCTCCTTTCCGTAGACTTGAAAATGAGCGGGGAATTAGCGCTTTTGATGCGAACCCTACCGAATACACTCCGGAAAGGCGAAACGCGCTAATTCCCCGCTGAAATTCGGTCACAGGTACGTGTGATTGCGTTAGGCTTCCGAAAGTCCAAACGTTTATTTTGGTGCGCGGATTGTAGATGCGCCAGAAAGCGGCCCCTCGCGACACCCCCTTGGGGGTCACGCTTCACCGCGTTAAAGCCGCGGGGCATCAGCGAAAAATCGCCGTTTTGGGGCCAATCCGTAACCATTACGTTATGCACCGATTATGCACGGACATGTTCACAAAATACGCGTTATGTGTATATGTCCAGGCCGCAAACCCGCGCCACTACTACGTTCATCCCGCGTGAATAAAACGGCCATATTCAACGCATATTCATTTCCAGCGCGGAACACGAATAAGCCGCGCCGTTACGCGATTCTACCGTTTCTATCGCTGGCAATTTATTCACGTATTTCCCGCGCCTACCCCACCGTTTATGCACCGCCTATACAACGCACATCCGTTCGTGTGATTCGCACGATAACGCTGTGTTCCGTTAAAGCATCGAAAAATTTCGGGACGGATACGCGTCGGAGGCCGCTCGTTGATAAATCCGGCCCAATGTCGTGCTTAGTCGTCATCCTCGCGCCAATCCCTACCTATATAATGCGTACCTATTCCGCATCCTCCGACTTCTGCGCCTTCAACGCCTCAAGACGCTGCTTCAACGACTCGATATCGGTGCCACTCGTATCCTTCGTCTCCACTTCGATCTTATCCGTAAGCAACCCGTTGATTTGCAGCGCAAGCTTCGCCATGGCCGCGTTGCCGTCTCGTATAGCAATCTCCGACAACGACTCGATAAGTTCCGGCAGTTTATCCTGGCTATTACGCACCATCTGCCGCTTTAACTCCGCCTCAAATGCGGGATTCTTCTTCCACTCGAAAATAGTCGAGCGATGCACGCCAACGATTTGCGCAATCTCGTCGTAAGTCTTGCCGCCTTTCTTCGGCTGCGCCAACCATGCGATCGCATCGTATTGTTCTTGCGTTAAGGATCTCGCCATGTTCTCGCCCTCCTTTCGTATAAAAAGAAAACGCCGCTCATCCGCTCAAGCACAGCGGACAAACAGCGCTGGGTTAATCTGCGTTAATCAATACGCGAACAGGTCCGTAATCATCGATAATAACGCCATCATTACCGCAGATATAAACGTTATCTTCCGGACCGTAAACGATCTCCCTCACGCCTTCCCTACGCGCTAATTCGCGGTGTAAATCAGCGGTGGATACTTGCGATAAATCAACCGGCTCTTCCGGAAAGTTTAGCGTGTGTTTCATGGCTTTAACGTACCCTCCTTCTATAACGCAACACTAAGACGGAATACGCAACGGTCAACGAAACTGTACTTAATAGCAGTACGCATAATACCGCCAACATTAACGCAATCCCTCCGTTCTATATACGTGTGTTGACGGTTGCTATCCGCAACCTTTACGCGTGGTAACGCAGTTAATTGAGGTTTGCCCTCTTGAATGTACTTCTTCGAGTATGCTTCATGATTAATACATAAAGGCTTTCGGCTTCGCCTCACTGGTCCGGTTTCACCGTCCCAGACTATTTATTTTGACTGCGCTAAATCTCTTTATAAAGGACTTTCGCGTCCTAAGATTATTAATAACTCAAGGCCGCGCTTTTCGGCCGCAGTGTCCGGTCTCGCTGTTCAGACCGGTTATCTTTTCCTCGCTGGATACGCAACAAAGACTAAGAATAAATTTGACCCCTAAAAACACGGAAGCCCGCGCCGCTCTAAGGAGCAAGGCCCGTTTTTACTGTCCGAAAATTTACCGATGAGAGGCCGATTTTGTCCGAAAATTTACCGATGAAACCTTACATGGCCTTCTTCGCGAAGTTATTCCGAATGGAAAACATCTCGCGCAAGGTCGCGTCAGGCACGCCATTCTTCCGGTAGAAGATGAACGGATTGATCTTGTAATAGCGGTATTTCCCGTAAACTACCTCGGCGAATACGTATTGGTCACCGAATTTTAGATTACGCAGCTTCGTGTACACGGATTTTTCAGTAAGTCCCGTCACTTGCGCGATATCCTCTTTCGTCAGTGGCAACGTATTTTCAACGTCACGCTCGTAAGGATTCGCGCAGATCGTATTCGTTTCGAGATGAATATAGCGCAACAGCTTGTACACGAAGCCGAGATCGCGCGCCTTTACTTCGGAATACAGCGCCTTGACTTTCGCCACGAACGTTTTCACGACGGCCGTGTTATCCGTTCTTCCCTGGAAATGGTAACGCGGATTAAGTTTGTATCGGTCGCCGTCCTCATACATAACGCCGGCTGCCGTCATCTCCGCCAGAAATTCGTAAACGGTCGATCGGCTGACTTTAAGCGTGCGCATCATATCTTCGCGACTCATTGCGGTTTTGTCCGGATTGGAAAGGATCGCGTCGTAATTAACGAAGCATTGCAAATAAAGAAGGTATCCGCAATGTTTATCGGACACCTTTTCAATGACTTCGTCGATATTATGCATGTTCGTTACGGTAAATTCCGGAGCGCGCCCGTTGGTTTGCGCCTGGATACGGCGGTATTCTTCGCGTTGGCGCTCGGATGTAATGCGGTCGCCCTCCGCAAGGACTACAGCGCGATCGTGCTTTTCGCCCGTTTCCGGATCGACTAACGTTTTATACTCGGCCATTACTCGTGTTCCTCCGCTTTCCATAACTTCGTCGGATCAATCGGTTCAATACGAGTGTACCCGTTACCCAAATCGATAATGCGGTGGTTATCGCGTAGATCGATCGCTCCTGCAGCTTCCAGTCGCTGTTCGTAAGTCTTCTCGTACTCTTTCCGCGGGATTACAAAATCGCGGTTAAAAACCGCTAATTTTCCGCTACCATCCGCCTGTACTTCCGCCTCTAACTCACGCAATGCCTGCGTCGCCTTTTTAGCTTCGCGTTGAACCGCCTTAAGTCCGGTCAGTGCTTCCGCAATGTCTACGTTAATTTTAACTGTTAAGTCGCTTAATTCGCGCTGATTGTGCGCCATTTACAACGCCTCCTTTAATTATGTAGCGCAGGATTGTCCGGAGTTTACCCGGATCGTGCGTGGACCCTGACGCTGGATTCTTTTCATAACCCGTAGCCACAAAACAGCGGAAAATACACGATTTAAGCGCAAAAAAGACGCCCAACCAGGCGTCAATCTCCGTACTCAAGTAGGCGCCAACCTTTCCATTGGCTTACCGGACGTTTCCGTTTCCCTTGCATCGAGTATTTTATTTTCGAAATACCGTCCCATGCTTGCGCGACAGTTCCGTCCAACATGTCGGAATGCTCACGGAGCCAATTTTTAAGGTTCCGGCATTTGTAAACCTCTCCATCTGGCGCTTGTATAACCCATTCTTTCGCGTGCATGTGCGTATCAAAGCGTCCAGTTAACGGACTTTTTGCGGCCATGTCGTGTGCTTTCTCCAAGGCCGCGCTATTAACGCCCGCTGCCGCAAGCTGCTTTCTATGCTCACTGGAACACTCTTGGCCGCATGTTTTAGTTAAACTACTTTTAGGGCTTGGAAACTTTGTACCGCAGACAATACATACTTTGGAGTTTGACTTTAATTCAGAAAAACACGCCATTGAGCAAGCATATTTATTGCGACCAAGAGGTTTTCCGCAAATAGGACACTCTCTCACGCCGACCCCTCCTAAACATAAAACGCTACTCTCTTTCGTAAATTCTTGGATTGTTCTGGTTTTTATCGATAACCCACGTTTTTCCTATTTTCTTGGCGCTTATTCTACCCTCGGCGCAGTAGTTCTTTATAGTACCAGGCGACAATCCCCATAATTCAGATGCTTCCTCGACGCCTATAACATTATCGAGGTCATGTTGCTGTGCGTAATACGCCTGTAGATACTTGCCACTCAATGGTTCGTTATTAAATTCGTCACCGTCAAGACTTGCCATTATTTCTCCGAACATATCCAGCAACATCATTTCATCTTTTCCAAACCGGTCCGCATATTTAAGTAGATCGGAGTGGATTCTTTCCAAGGTGAGTGCGGGTTTGCGGTCATACCGAGTAAGATGCTTATCGGCAATTCCTATTTCGTCTTTGTCTTTCGCTTTATTCGCTAGTACATTGGCAATGGCAAGCAGCCGGCCAAATTTAATATCACGATCTGTTGTATTCATATTTCTTGCACCTCTCAACTGTTTAAAGTTTCTAACGCGCGCTGATATTGCTCTTTACTGATCTTGGTCGGAATGTATCCTTCTCCGCCCTCGTTGTTTAATTCATTATAGTGCCGCCGCCAATCACGAACCTCACTTGCGCTCATAAGCCGATCAACGCCTTCCTTCTCGGCCAGCTCGACTATTTCCTTTGCGATTTCAACTTCTTCCTTATGTTGCTTTTGCTCCTCTGTTTCCGTGCCAAACTCCTTGGCAACTTCCTCTTTCATTTCTTTGATTGTTGCGTTTATTGCTTCGCCTGTTTCTGCGCCGAGTGTAATTGCTTTGTCGCCTACTCTCGTATATTTCTTGGATGGGTCTAGTTTAGCCTTTTCATAGTAGACGTCTGTCAAGAAGTTATACTCCAGAACGGTAGCAAAGTATCCATTCTCCACAACTCTATCGCCCACGACAATTTCCACTTTCGATGACGTATGTACACTAATGCTTCCCGTTTCAATACCGTCCAAGTTCTCTTTTTCTTGCCAACCACTAACCGTAATGCGAGCGGTAGCTTTGCCGAACGGTACTTCTCTGATTAACTCTATCATTTGACTTTTCCTCCTTTGAAATATGCGTCATCGCACCTTATGTCTATAATATACAATGTGCGCCATCGCATGTCAACGTGTTTTGCGATATTTGCACTCGACTGCTTCGAAATATGGTAAAATTTCGGTATTAATACGAAAGGCGGTCGAAAATGAGTCGTTATATGAAGCCGTTAACCTCCGAAATACACTTACATACCGCGATGATAGACCGGCTGCCGGTCGTTGTTTTCATCGGTGACGAGCTTGTGGGAGCCGGTCGGATCGTGGAAATAACGGAGATTAGCGTCAAAATCGGGGACGAACGGTACATGCGCGGAGTGTGTACGTTTAAATATGCTGGTTAGAACGGAGGTCTACAGGATGATATATCACGCTACAAGGGCGCCTATTGATGTTGGTTTAACTCTAACACCATCGTTTTACTATGCTAATCTAATTTCTAATAAAAATAAGCCTGATATGCAGCCGCAATATAATAAGGAGGTAGTCTTTGAGGAAATTAGAAAGGTTTTCTACCACGAAAGGCCGAGCCGACTTGCATGTAATTATGTGATGCGCGACTACCAAGATGTCGTTGAGTACAGAGACAATCATCCCCACCTTCATGCAGGTTGTATATACGAGGTAGTTCCCTCTAACCCTGAAACAGCAATATTGTTCGACGCTGATATGGTGTGGTTAGATTGCAATTACTTGAGTTTAGAGCAAATCACACAGTATGCGCATGAGTATTGGTCCGGTACCCCTTCGCAATCACCTCAATGGGAAACGTTATGTGGCGGGGACGGAATTAAGCTTATAAAACAATTGGCAGGACCTATAAAATAAACCCCATAAACACAGGAGTCCGCAGCATCCCCGTGCGTGTCCATCCACGCATCTTCACGCGCGCCTGGATACGCGGCTCCAAGTATACAAAATTACGGTCCTCGCCGGTGATTAGCTACTGCACCACGCCATAAAACGCCATCTTATGCGTTGATGTCGCGCCAAGCTCGATAATACCGGCGGGCAGCATTTTTGCGTTATCTTCCGTTGGTACTGCGTAAATAGGTGGACAGTGCCTGACTCTTGCGAAAAGATAAAGCGGTGGCCGTCGATTTTCGGTTCGAAGATATGGCGCGAATCTGAGAACGGGGCCGCCGCCGTTTCGAGTAACATCGGGCTAATAAACATCGTAAACACCCTACGCCGATTATAGCGCTAGTTGAACGTATGATGAGGCGGTAAGTGTTGGAAACGGTTAGCGCCGGCGGTTACGCAGCACCGATATTAGAACGAGCACTGAGGAGACGAGAGCCACGAGAACAACAACCCAAGTGATTACGTTTAACATTCGAATCCCTCCCGTTCCACAAAGCCCCGAGCCGTTCTCATACAGCGAACAGCCAAGTCTTTTGATGTTTCTCCAGTTCTGATTCGTTCCGCGAATTTCTCCCGTAACCATACAATAAATTGATTGCTTGTCATTTCTTTCATATCGAATACCTCCCGCGTCAGGCCGCCGCCATCATATTGTATATTCCGAATCGATTATGTTAAGATTGGGAGGAGGGAGCCACTAACTCCCTCCGAGGAACCTATTTACGATTGCGTGGGAAGCGTCGTTGTTTGGTTCCTTTTTCTTTTTTACGGCTTGTTTTGTAAACTAAGTAAGCAGTGTAACATTGAATGATTGCCGTAATCAGTGTGACCCAATCTTTCATTTGCTTGACCTCCTTTCAATATTCATTATACGATATCGTTTATTGAATTGCAATAGTTTTGACAAAATAATTCTTTATCGTATAATGAATAGCAAATACGGAGGTGCCACGAATGGAAATCAAAATAACGCCCCGGCTCGGCGAGATCCTGAAAGAACGCGGGCTAACGCAAACACAGCTCTCGGAGATGTCCGGCGTCCCACAAGGCTCTATCTCGCGATTTGATAAGAATACACGTCACGATGACGCGCACCTATTCGCTATTTCGCGCGCTCTCGGTATTCAAATCGAAGAATTATTCCGCGTCGAAACGGTTGAATAAGAACGTTTGTTCGTTATATAATGTCCGGAGAGGTGATATACGGATGAAAACGAATTGCGTGACGCCAGCACCGCCGGAGGAAATTTTGCGATATCTCATCGAGGCCCACCAAACGCGTGAACCGATCAACCTACGTATGTACGACGAATATGACGACGCACATGTCATCGGCGTAATTGAACGCGTTGATCCGCAGGGCCGCCGCTTTATGGTCGACGGCGAGTGGTTCCGCGTGTCCGATGTTCTCGCCGTTGAAAATGCGTAAAATAAAAGCGCCGCGGCTTCGCGACGCTCTTTTCATTATTTAAATTCCGACTCATTGTACGAACTCGTCCGCCAACACGCCGCCCGTATCCCGAAGATTATACGTCACAACCGGTCCCGGCGACGTATCTCGCTTATACTGTGCGTTCCTCTTCTTGTTCTTAGCCTGCGCTACCTTATCGACAAAGCGATGCTCTTTCGCAGTCCTGTGACGGCGCTCCGGCTTGGCACGGTTAACGCTGTCTGTGTCGTACGATTCCGCCAGGCCTTCGGAATATTCCTGCTCTTGCCTGCGTTCTAGCTGACGTTCGGATAAAAAAGGATATTCTTCATTTCGCGTCTTCATCCGATCCGTACACGTCAATTCCTCGCGCAATATATAATCGGTCAAGCGCTCAAGCTGCGCAGCATCCGGCGTTTCCCCATGCGCCTCGATATACCGGTCGGTCAACACCTCCACGGCCGCCATGCGCTCCTTTCTGTCTTCGATATTGGCCGCGATCAACTCGTCCACATGCACGATAAATTCCGATTTATAGTCTGTCCCCAATTACGCAGCCTCCTCGTCATCAACTTCGAATTCGACCGTGATTTCTCCGTACTCCCATCGCTTGAACACGCTAGCAATCGCTTCGGCCGCCCTGTCAACCGCTGCCGCCACGTTTTGCTGTGCGATGCCCATAATGGCCGCCGCTGTCTTCTGCGTCAGATCCCGGCCGTAAACCCACGCAATCGCTTCCGCCTGGCGCTCCGTTAGGCCCGCCGATTCGATTGCGCTGTGTAGGTCGATAATGATGTCCGATGCGGCAGTGTCCCCGCGGAACCTGCGCTCGGCTATTCGGTGGCGATCGCGGAGCAGCGCCTTAACACCGGCCACGTCGTTGAGTGCGTATTTAACTTCGTAGGCTCGCGTTTGCTTTTCCGTATCAACCTTGACTGCGCCCATTTATGCGGCCTCCTTTTCGGGAGTCAAGCGATTGCCTGTTTCGCTCAACTCCGCGTAATAATCGTTTACTATCCGATCCTGCCATCCGAAATCGAACGTGCTTACCCTTTCGCCATGCCACTCGACTTCAACGCCGGCGCCCAGCGTTAACTCGTTCCAGCGGAAGGGGCCGTCCTTGTATGTTCCGCTTGCCTCCCGATATCCGTCGCAGCTCCCATTTCCGTGCGAGAACATGAATGCGCTGACGTCCTTAACGCTGTGCCACGACGGAATGTGCGGATATAAATTCGAGCGCATCAGGTAATCGTCCGTAAAGTCTTCGAGTAGCTCGTCCAATTGCGTAAGGCCGTCGCCCAATTTATCCGTGGATTTTCCGTCCTTGTCGTAGCCGATGTCGGTTATCTGCGCGAAGTAAGCCGGCATCTGGCCTGCGAGGAACTTGGCGTCGTATCCAGTAATATCGCCATAGCCGCCACGCTTGAAGTTCGACCCCCACCGCTTTTCTGCAGAAGGAATTAGCGGAGTTCCCGGCGGTGCCTTGCGAGTGATGAGTATCTGCGTCGGAATCGTTGTGCCTGTCAGCGCAAAGGTTTCTCCCGGCAGCATTATCGTCGCCACGTGCCAACATGTTCGGTAAAGAAGTTGCCGGACTTTTTCCGCATAATTAGCGTAGTTAAGCCCCAGCGGGAGTACGAACGCAATGTAGCCGCCGGGCTTGGCCGCTTCAATCGCGAGTTCGATAAACGCGGCTTCCGACTTTCCGCCAAGACGTCCGCCCTTCTTTTTCGTCAGCGTAACGAAATCATCCGGTACGTCTTCGGCGGCAATGTCGATGCTCACGCCATACGGAGGGTTGCCGATCACGTAATCGTAATGGTCGCGCCGGCCGTGCTTAAACGCGTCGCCCTGGATGACGTTGGCGTTCGGATAGAGTAGCGAAGTTACCTTGGCGCTTGTCTCATCGAGTTCAAGCGCTGTGATCTCGGCGTCTTGCGGTAAGTGTTCGATAAATACGCCACTGCCCGCCGACGGTTCGAGGAAACGGGACCTTGCCGGAAATGAACCGCCGCTGAGCCCGCGCAGAGCCTCGACAATGAAGCGCGCAACGTGCGTCGGCGTGTAAAAGGCGCCGCCGGCGTAAGCGTTCGGGAGTAGCCCGCCCGTTGACGTGTAGTTTTGGCGAAGGAAATCGAGATCCTCCGCCGTTATTTCCTCGCGTGGTTTCGCAATGATCGCCATGCTGCGGACGTTGCCGTCCCATCTTGCGCGAGACGCCTTGCCCATTAAGCATCCACCTCCGCCTTATTTTCGCCAATCACCGCGTTCCCTTTCGAAAGCATGCGACCGCAAAGGACCGCCAGCATTCCGTCGCGATTACCACTCTCATATCCTCGCTGATAGCCCGCATCGTACGCACGGTCTACAACATCGCGGATGATTTCGTCGTACATCTCGTCTATTCTCACTCCGGCCAATCCCCCGATAAGTACGCCATGATTTCGTCAATTTGCGCATACAGTCTGTCCAGTGTGCCGCCGTTGTCTACGGTAAAGTCCGCCGGGAACCCATCGAGTGCCGTTTCGGTACCATGCATGAGGTCGCCGTAATCGAATTTGTCGCCGGATTTAATGGCGCGATCGATGCGGACGGTATCCGGTGCTGTGACGCGAACCAACGTGTAGCCGGCCGATTTGAGCGCTTGAGCTTCATTTAACTGGCGAACGTCGGTGATGACGGCGCGGAAGTCGAGGCTACCGTAATACTGGCGCTTTACTTCCGCAAGACATCTACGTATCCATATGTCCTCGTAGAGATGTTCGCGCATGAATTGGCCGTGAAATTTGTAGCCGGCGCGTGGTTTCGGTTCGCGTGGGATTTCCGGGTATCGGCGGTGGAAATCGTCTTTCAGCGCGTCGCCGAAAGCGAAACGCGTGTAGTCGTATATTTCCGCCAGATAACGAGCAACTTCGTCCTTGCCTGCGCGGAGCTTGCCGATTAGGCCGATGTTAGGTAGATGAGTTTGCGTCACTCAGCGGACACCTCCGTCCATTTACCGTCTGCGTTAACGGTACTCACGATAGTTGGCGTTCCGATAAACGATGCGACCGCGTATTGCGGCCACTTCGGTTTCCATATACGCTGCTTAATCGCCAGCTTTGCGTCACGCTTCGTTTGATATACTCGTCCGAGCGCCATCTTCCCGGTCGAAATTTCTACGACGATATATGCGGTTTCCATCAGGCGGCTGACACCTCCTTCCGTACTGCGGCGTTGTCTTCGCGAGAATCGTCGATAATCTTGAAGTTATACGTACTCAGCGCGTCTCCGTCTTCGTATCGACCGTAAACCCATCCGGAACGATTGCCGATAACGTCACCGTTACCAACATGATGAACAACGGCTTTTACGCCGGAGAGAATTCCGATAACAACGTCACCCACTCGAACCTCCGTCGGATTCGGCACGTTCAGATATTCCGCAGGCACTTCGAGGCCGAGCGCACGGCGTAACGCAATAGCCTTCCCGATATGAGCGTTGAATACGTCGTTTGGTGCGCATTTTGCGATGCCTTTACGAAACGGCTTGCCACCAATCAGACTAATTAGCGCAACAACCGTGCGTTTATCGCGATTTACGATAAATTCGCATTTATCCGTAATAGAGGCTCCGTCCTTATTCGTAAACCAAATACTTGGATGGTATCCGTCAGACCTCGGATAATTGCGATCAAGCAACTCCCTAACGTCAGCCTTCGCACGCTCAACGATTTCGTCGCGGATCTGCTGCGGGGATTTCTTCAAATGCGTATCAATCATCGTCCGTACCTTCGCATTTTCGAGTGCCGCCACGCGTGATTCTAGCGATTTGATATCGTCCGCTACGCCCTCTTCGATAAGTACAACGTCCTCTTGCGCAACGCGGAGTTGAATCGCCATTCTGCGGACAGTTTTCTCAAGCGCCTGTACCTTCGCAGCCAATGCGGCGATATTCTCCGCGGCTTGTTCAGCGGCTGGAAGCGATGAGAGTTCCGATACGGCTGCGGTTTCGTTTACTGGTTCGAGCACGCGTGAGTCTTCCGCGCGAAGAAGGTAGTATCCCGGCCCGTCGACACTGTACGCGTCACCTGCGGGTACCGTCTCGTTCTTCTTAACCGTTCGCGTTTCGCCAACTGTGAAACAAGCACGACGCGAAAACGTAATAATCACACACTCGCCCACCGCAGCCTTCCGATCGACCATGCGCAGGCGCTTGTTATCGATGCGGATGATATCGGTCGGTTCGAGGACAACGTAAGCGGCGGCGCCCCATCCCACAACCTCGCCTTCCCCGTCCTCACTATCGTATGGATTGGCAATATCGACATCGCCCGAATCCCTAACATCTTTTGCGATGTTATAGTGCGAAGGCTTGCCGGGCCACACGTATTTGATCCGCTCACCCTTCACCGCCTTCCGTTTAACCTCGCGATACTCGCGCATGACTCCGCCGAGTGATTCGTCCGGCAACAACGTATTATTTTCGTCCAAGATACGCAGCCCCTTTTCGTTAAAAATGTGACGCTCTCCGTTCGCGGCCTCAACGATCCACAACGTGTCACCTTCATACATGCTGTCATGTTCGCCTGAGACAAGCAACGTAACTATTTCACCCTCTTTCGGTGCTGCACGCGTGTCCTTTTGGCTCTTACTATAATCGTGAGCAGCCTCCGGGTAACCATGTTTTATAGCGAATCTTGTATACGTACTGAACCGTCTTCCGGGGTGAGTAATCTCCGCTTTTCTTCCGTCAATTTTACGCGGCTGCTCGTCCGTTTCGAGCGTGAACCACGTGAGGTAACTCTTGCCGTTTTCGTCCGGTTCAATCGTAAAATGGTGACGTTCGCCGGCGTCGTCAATGATTACGTAACACATATCGAAGAGGCATTTTGTTTCCCCTACGATTTCATACCGATTCCCTACCGTAATATCCCGACCGTTTTTAAAGCAACGCAAATATTTCTTCATATAATCCGCTCCCTATTTGTTTATTTCGCCGCTTGTTGCGTCGATTCGTACCTCTACCGTCTGCCTTCCGAAATCCCACGCATCCCGTGCGCTCGACATCAGAACGTCAATCTTACGCCCCTTAATCGCGCCGCCCGTATCTTCGGCGATCGCTTCGATTTCACTTCCGTCAGCCAAGCGGATAGTAAGTTCGGTCCCCAACGGAATCACCGCCGGATCGACCGCGACTATGCGGCGGCCCTTGTACTTTATCGTGTGACTTACGTCAATTCCCGTGGATGTTACACCGATGCATCCCGTATCACAGAACGCGGTGTACGCGGTGGCCGTGAATGTGCGCCATTTCTGCGGAGGAGATTTCCGGTGATTGTCCGAGGAGGGCCGATGATTGCCTGTTTCATCGGAACTCCCTGTTTCACCGGAGGGCTCCGTCCTTGCTGGCGCCTTGACCGCGCTAGAAGTTGGCGCTTCCTTCGCGTTATTCGGCGGCACGCCCTGCGGGATAGTTGATAGTGCGATGGTTATTGCGATGATTGCTCCGATTAGCTGCCGGATTCGATCGCCTCCTATTCGTCGAGATATGCGTCAATTAGATCGAACTGCAGGTGCGTTAACATGACGGCTCTTTCCGCCAGGTCGACGCCGTGCCATCCGGTAAGGACCGGCTCTGTGCCGCTTAACGGACCGGTTACCGCGAACATGACGCCAGTAACGCGGCCGGCTCGCGCTTGAGCTGCGAGGGATTCGAGTGCTGCGGCGATTTCGTTCTGTACGCAAGGGAACGGGATGATTTCGGCCATGTTACGCCTCCTTCGTAATGACAACGCTAATGTCTCCGCTATATGGCTCGATTACCGACTTCTGATAGCGGTTGTCCACTTCGTCGTCTTCGTGCCATCTGACGTAGTAATCAACGCCGTCAACCGCCATACATACGACGTCGTTCCAGCGCATAATGCGACGATACTCCGGCTTGTCCTCTACGCTGAGTCTTACGAACGCGACAGACTTATACGTGCTTTGGTATCGTGGGGTATACGTCATGGAATCGGCAATGCCGGACATATGCAAAAACGTGACGTCTTCCGGCGCGATGTCGAGTGCTTCGCAGTTTTCGAAATGGAGCGTTATTGTTGGCGTCAAAGTTATTCGTCCTCCTTCGCATCAAAGTATGCGGCCAACCACGGATCGACCTTCACGATCTCGTCGCGGACACTGACGGCAAGCTTAGCGATCTCATGCTGGGCACCGTTGCCCGGCCGCCGTTTCGCGTAGAAATCGAGGAACGTGCGCAGGTTCCCGGTCATGACGAGATTGCACGTTGCGGCGTTCGGCAGGACCATGCGGGCGTCTTCCGGCGGGACTCCGGCTGCGCGTAATGCATCGTACGCGGACTGCAAGTACTCCATTACGCTCTCATATAGCGAGAATGCGTTTGAGAATGCACCCCAGTCTTCGTTCACTATCGAACCGTCGTGTCGGCCAACGCTCGGCGGAGTCACGTACTCGAATCCGCCACTCTTGTCCGCGCTCCCCATCCGGACATAACGCTGACTCTGTACGCTGAACGAAAGGTGCCGATGTCTTGTCAATTGCGCCAGGAGCGATCGGCTTACGCCTTCGACCGCGAACGTGTACGTGATATGTTCGAGCGTGGAAGTGTGCCCGCTGCGTGTTATGTGACGGAATAGCCGGTCCGCGTCCGTGCCTCCTTCGCCGTCTGACGCTGCGTTTCCGAAATACTTGGCGCCCTCCTTTGCGACGATTTCCGTCGGCTTGAGCGGAGAGTAGCACGTTCGGATTGCGGTAAGGGCGATTGCGGCCCTGTCGTCACCTTCGTAATTAATGCCAGTTTGAGCGAAGATTTCGTCAGAGAAATCGTCTGATAGCGTGCTGTGCGCTATTAGCTTAACGTTCAATTTTCGTCCTCCCTTAATTTCGTTTAGCGAACGCAGCGACTGCTTCGCATATTGATCCGACTCCGATTACGATAATGAAAAACGTAAGAAACGGATGTTCAAGCGCCCATTGCGTCATGCCGCCGCCTCCTTCCTTTTTACGTTTTCGAGCGCCTCAATCACAGACGCCTTAATGATTCGGATGATTCGCGCATCTCCTTCGCGGACTTTGAATACCCGGTCGATCCAGTCATTAATCGTGCGCCAATCCTCGCCGTCAACCAAGTCCGTGATCCGCGAATCCCACGACTTTCCCGCGCCGGCTGCGAAATAGTGGATTGCCCACTCGCCATAAACGCAGGATACATAATAGTTCGCATTGATTGCGCAAGGTGGTACACACCATGGCCGGTCTGACAAGTCTGTCAATATGCGACAGCCATTTGAATACCAAAGACGCATGGGTTCCGAACTCTTAATCGCACCGCCTTCGATCACGTCGTGTGTTTCTCCGCAAGACTCGTCACCACACCATTGTGCGTAAGTAACACGTTCGGCGAGCGTCGGGTAAGCCGCCAGGTACTCAACCTCGGTCATTCCGCCGTCACTCCCCACGGCGCACATTCCACCGGAGGCTCACACGGCTTTGTCTCCACGGGCTGTACGTCGAACACCGCAAACACGCCAACCTCGAATTTGTCGTCGCGGTATGAGGGAAATCTCGCCAGATTCTGCGCCTCTTTCTCCGCGCGTTCCCGAGTTTTGTACGTCCTGATTGCGCCATTCTTGCGGTACGGCCGTCCGTTAATCAACATTACGTATATCGCGTCGATCACTCCCCGATCACCTCCGCCATTGTCGGTAACGACGCGAAAGCTTTGCGTACGTTTTCGGCCGCCTCTTCCTTCGTTGGCAGAACGTCGAAAGCTTTCCGTACGTTCTCGGCGACTACTTCCGCCGTCACCCCGGTATGTCCAAATCCGCCGGACCCGCGTTCCGTCTCCGTCAGCTCTTCGACAACTTCGAACGTTGCGCGGATGACCGGCGCGATCACTCCCTGCGCAATTTTATCGCCTTTGCGAATCCAATACGTATTGGCTGTAATTGCCTCATCTCCGTCATAATTATCCGGCTCGCCCAGCGTTGCCTCTCCGTCGATCAGCGTGAAACAGAACGTTGCGTCTTCGTAAATTTCGTCCTCACACACGCTATATGACTTCTGCGCAATGTTATCGACGATCACCGCAACCTCTCCGCGGAACCCCGCGTCCACCGTCCCCGGCGAGTTAGCTACGCGAAGCTTCGTCCGCAAACTGATTCCGGATCGCGGCCGCACCTGCATTTCGAAGCCTTCCGGAATTTCGAACGCGAGGCCCGTCGGAACAAGTGCCGTCTCCCCTGGCGCAATGATGACGTCTTCTACCGCGACGAGATCGAAGCCGGAGTCGCCGGGCTTTGCGTATTGCGGAATTACGGCGTCCGGATGCAGACGTTTGATTTTTACGGGGATCTCGCTCATTCCGCGCCCTCCTTTCGATTGATTGAAAACGCGGATATCACCATCTCTACCGCAAAGAATGCGATTAGGAATCCGATGATAATGCGGCCAGGCTCATACATTCCGAGAATGAACGCGATGAGTGCGAGCGCCCAATATACCGCAACAAGTGCGCTGATAATTCGCATTGTCATTATGCGTCCTCACTTTCCGCGAACATTTCCATTGCATCGTCATAACCGGACCAGTTATCGACGCCAGCGCCTTTGAGACAGTCTAATAACGTCTGGTCGCGGAGCAGCCTTTCGTACGTACTTTTCGGAATTGTAATCAGATCCTCCATTTACGCAGCCTCCTCCGCAGAGCCGACGCTATAATCAACGTCGGTGTCGTCGATGACCTTGTACTGCTTGTCCGCAATCCATCCGCTGAAACTTGTATGATAAAACGCGTAGTTACCGAAATCGGAGCCGTCGTGTTGCGGAGCTCTCTTCGTAAATGCCGTGCGAACAGGGCCGCTAAGGAAGCTATCCCAAAGCGCTACCATCCCAACACGCGGCTCGTCCGGCTGCGGCGCGTCAGTATATTCGGTCGGAATCGTCAGGCCAAGCGCCTTTCTCAGCGCGATCGCTTTGCCGAGGTCTGCGTGAAAAACGTCGCCGGGCGCGCACTTTGCGATACCTTTTGCGTGAGGACCGCCAGCTTTCCGCGGATATGGTACGTTGCTGAATCCGTTAAGTTTGTGGACAAGCGCAACAACCGTTCTCTTATCGCGGTTAACGTGGAACTCAACGTCAAACCATTCGCTACGAAACGGACTAGACTCTTGTGGTAAGCGACTATTATCATCGCGACCAATCCGAAGCAACTCCGCCACATCCTTACGTGCCATCCCGATGACATCTGCGCGGGTCAGCGGTTTAGGAACGGGCGTGGCTCCGACCACTTGCGGCTGTTCGATTTGATCGAGATACTTGCGGATGGCGTCGGCGTTCTCGCGAACGAATTGCGCGAAGGCTTGCGTCAAGTCCGCGGAGTCATCAGATAGTGCGGCCGGGGCTACCGGTTCAAGAACGACATACTCTTCATGCCAAATACCTGCGGACACCTCGTTGGGAGATATGCCGGTTTCGCGCAACTCTTTGACTGTAAACTCATCGCCATTCTGGTACTTGCCAAACGTCACCATTGCGTCAACAATCTTAATGCGCTCGCCCACCGCTGCTTTACGCTTAACCTCGTTAAACATCGAATCCCCTCCGATTGTTTTATTTGCGCTCGGCGCGGTTATTTGCGCCTTACACTTACTTTGTTGCCGGCCGCATCCGTTTCGCACACTTTCAGCGAAACTTTTTGCGCCGGTAAATTAATATAGAAAGGTTGAGCGGGCACTTTCACACTTTCCGCAAAAAAAAAAAACGGAAGACCCTCGCAGGCCCTCCGCTAAACTTCCTCGCTATTAAACCGCAGGAATCTCCGGCAAAACGAAATCCGCGTCAGTCAGCGGCACGACGTTCATGGCGCGCTGGTAGCCGTTGCCCTTACGCGAGAAGAAGTCGTGGTTTTTCGTTGCCGTATTGATTCCGTTGAGGATGATCGGGTTGATCTCTTCGTCTGGAAAATGCGTGTCCCGGCCGAGGTTCATCAACGCGCGGTTAAAGTTGTACCGCAAGAATCGCAGCACGTCGTCCTCCAAACCGAGCGGCGCGTACAAATCGACGGTATAGCCCGCCTCATTGTCGTAAAGCCGTGTCAGCAGCGCCGACACTTCGCGATCAAGTACCGCCTGGGTTTCCGGCGGCAGCTCGTCGTATATCTCGCGCGCCAGCGTGCCGACGTATTGGCCGTGGATCGCCTCATCGCGCATGATGAGGTCAATAATCTCCGCGCTGGCCGTAAGCTTTCCGTGGCCGGCGAGGAGTAGCGGATAATAAAATCCGGAGTAGAATAGCGCAGATTCAAGGAATACCGAAGCTACCATCGCCATATACAGGCGCTCTGGCGAATCGATTGCGTGATAATAACCGCTAATGATTTCGCCTTTCCGCTGCAGGAACCGGTTATCCTCGACCCAACGAAATACCTCGTCAATCTCTTCGGTTGAGGCAAGCGTCGTAAAGATACTGCTGTACGATTTCGCGTGGATCTGCTCCATCATCGCCATAAATCCGAGGACCGCTTTACGCTGCAGTCCGTCGACATGTTCGAGAATTTGCGGCATGCCGATTCCGCCTTGAACGGTATCGAGAAGCGTCAAGCCGCCGAGCACCTTTTTGTAGACGTCGCGCTCCGAATCGGATAGCGTAATCCACGTCATTTTATCGTCGGATAACGGGATCTCGTCATCCGTCCAAAATTGCGTAATGTTCTGATTCCAGAACGCCAAGCTAAATTCGTCGTCCGGCCGATTCCAATTTACAGCTCTAAATTTGTTCGTCAAGTAATCGTCCTCCTCGTATTAGACTGCGCAAGACGTGCATTCGGACACTGATAGACGTTTGTTCCGCGTATAATAAAGTGATTTAAGGCCGCGCTTGTGTGCGTACAGGTAATATCGGGCAAGCTCGTTAGTTGGCGTGTTCGAGTTCACGAATAGAATCGTCGAAATCCCTTGGTCGACATGCCGCTGAATCGTCGCAACCATATCGATAATCCGGAATTGGTCCATGTTGAACGCGGTTGTGTACGATATCATGTTGTCGCGAGCAAGGAACGGCGCCGGATAGAACGTTTGCGAATTGCCGTACGTACGCGTCTCGATTAGGTCAACGATAGGCATAACGCTTGACGTTGCGTTTTGCACGTAGCTGATTGACTGCGTTGGCGCGATCGCCAGACGGTACGCGTGCCATATTCCGTATTTTTGCACGTCCGATTTAAGCTGCGCCCAATCTTCCGGACCAGGCAGCGCTATGCCTTCGAATAGCTTCGCGACCTTTTCGGAGCGCGGTCGGAAGTCATTTTCGAGGTATTGCGTAAAGTATTCTCCGGTTGCGTAGTCACTTTCCTCGAATCGGTGGAACGTGCCGCCGCGTTCTTTCGCGATTTGCATCGAACGTTCGAGCGAGTAATAGTTCATGGCCGCGAAGAATACGTCGGCAAACTCCCGACCGAGTACGGACTGATACGAGATCTTGTTTTTAACGATGAATCCGTGCAGGTTCATCGCGCCGAGCCCGACCGAATGCATCAACTCGTTCGCTTTGCGGACGCCTGGCGCATTCTCTACGCTCGTCAAATCGGATACGGCGGTGACCGAGTCCATAGCGGAGTGAACAACGCGGCGCAAATCACCGGAAGCCATCGCGGTCACGATGTTGATGGATGCGAGGTTACACGAGATATCGAGGCCAATTTCGTCCGGCTGGCCGTATTCCGTAATGATGCTAGTTTCCATAAGCTGAAAAATTTCGGTCTTTATCTTCGCGCAGATTCGCTATGTCTGCGCCGCCTAAAGGCTGCTGCATATCGCTATGCAGAAGAGACTATATCTTCGACCACTTGGGCCGCCCGCCGTTTCGAGCGCCAATCGCTTGCGCCCTACTCTACTCCCTTCCGCATCACGCGTGGTTTCGATAGTCGTTAGGCATTTCCTCATCTACGTAAACCCAGTCACGGTATTTATCTGATTTAGCGTTGAGTCGGTAGTGTATCGTGGAAATGCCGACCCCTAGGATTTTCGAAGCCTCCGTCGTGCTTGCGTACTGATTCCCCTCTATGCGTATTCTTTTGGAGTTGGCTTCTTTTATCCTCGTGATTATAAAATCGGACTTTTCTCTTCCAAACATAGGGTTTCCCGATCCGCTCATCTGTTCACGTCTAAGCCTTCGTATCTCCTCTTTCCTCGGATTAAACGTGAAGGTGTCTCCACCGTAGGTTGAGTTGGCAATGTTGTACGATTCGCCTCTACTAGAATCAATAAGGTGTTGCTCCGCAGTGACGGACTCCTCGTAGTTATCGAACAACTGTAGTACCCTAAATTTGAAGTTATCTTCTCCGAATTCTTCCCAATCACGCTGTAGATCAGAATTACTATGTGCGCCTTTCCGCAGCATATTACGGTGAGCCCGCCATCTTTTCTGCACTTCCTGGCTTCTTCCGAAATACTTGCGCCCGTTTGGTTTACATTCAATCTCGTATACTACGAACATAACATTGCCTCCGAATGATTTAGTTTTCGGGGCTACGTAGATGAGGGTTAGCACGGGATTGTCTCCGAGGAGAGATTCCCCGTTTAGGCGGGTTTGCACTCTCAGATTGCTCCGAGAGGGTGCTAAGTCAACACAGATTAGACATTTTGATCTGGCCGATGTTTTTAAGCGGATGCGTTTTATTCGCGTTGTCCTTAAACATGATGTACGGGTAGCCAGACTCGAGCTGTGTCGTGGCGATCTTCGTTAACATGTCGCGTGCATTCATCGCCTTTTTCTTGACGTCCGGATGTGCGACCAGCTTATCGTACATTTCCGACATGTCCATATCGTCAAGGTGTGTACCGAACGCCTGGTAAACGGTGTACGGCGCGAAAACGTAATATGGCTCGTTATTTTCGGCCAGTTCGATAAATTTGGACGGAACAATAAGCCCGATCGATAGCGTTTTTAACCGCACCTTCTCATCCGCGTTGATTTTCTTCGCGTCAAGAAACTCCATAACGTCCCAGCCGAAAATGTTATAGTATCCGGCGCCCGATCCTTTTCTTTGCATTATGTTCGCGCGGGTTCGCTAGTTCCGCGCCGCCTTTCGGCAGCTACGCATTACTGCGCAGAGCAGACTATATCTTCGCCCGTTCTGGGCGTCTCCCATTTCGAGTGCCAATCGCTTGCACCCTACGGCTTTCGCTTAGTCGTTGCACGTTCAAGAAATACCGCGATCTAAGTGTTTCCAACGCGTTCTATCCGCTATTTTTGTGACTATCGATTTAGTGGCGTAGGGGTGCTTCTCAAGCAATTGGCTAGGGGTTAGGCCTTGTTTAGAGTCATCTAAAATCATGCGGGCTTGCGTTTCCGTTATTTTCGCATGGGGAGAATCTTCCCCTTTTCGAAGCAAGCCTGTTTCAGAAGCGTGCTGTGAGTTCCCTTTAGGCGTAACCCATTCCAGATTTTCAATTGCGTAGTTAGTCTTGTCGCCGTCAATGTGATTGACAAACGGAAGGTTGTCTGGGTTGTCTATAAACGCCTCTGCCAACAAGCGATGGACGCGCCTCTCAACTCTTTTGTCGCCCGCATACATGACCACTTTTACGTATCCGGTTCGGTCTAGTTTGGGCCGCAGCAAAGTCATGTTTTCTAGATTAACCACCCGGCCGAGGTTCGATATCGCATAATTTGGAGCTTCTGGAATCTGCTTCAATTCCTCTCCCTCTAATGCGACAAACGGAACTTTTGATTTCCGCAATCCCAATTTCCTTGCCCTGTGGTTTATTAATTCACGAGACACCCCTAATGCCTCTCCGATTTCCCTTGCGCTCATTTTGTAGTAATTAGCACGGATAAAATCCTCATCAATGGTCGACTTATTCCACGGTACTCTTGCTTCGCTCATGATTGTCCGCCTTTCTCGGATATCCCATGAATTAGAGAGATTTTCGACCGCTATTCCTAGCGGAAGGGGCCAAAATTAACCCATCTGATCCGCGTAAGAGAATCCATCCTCCATAAGCTTTAGAACAGGCATGATCCCCTTCGCGACGCCTTCCTCCTCCTTGATCGATTCGCCACGGCCTCGAAGCTTGGAGACGTTAATCGCCACGCCGCCGCCAATCTTCGAGAGCTGCGTCGCCACGCCGACCGCATGATTTATCGCGTTAAGGCTGTCGTCAACCTCCGTCAAGAAGCACGACACCATTTCGCCACGCCGCGCTTTGCCCGCGTTTAGAAACGTCGGCGTCGCCGGCTGTACGCCGTGAACGTAACCCCACAAGAGTTCCCGCGCCATCTCGTAGTCACCCTGCGCCAGGTAAAGCGCCGCGATCGCATATCGCTCGGCCGGCGATTCCAGGAACGTTTTCTTATCGCGTGTCTTAACCGCATAGTCCGTATAATACTTGGACGCGGCCATATACGAAGCGAACGAAAGGCCGGCCGCCTCAGCCTGGCGGTGGATCTCCGTAATCTGCTCCGGCGTGTACTGCGTCAGCACTTCCGGATAGTAATAGCCGTTATCGACCATGTATTGGATACGCGAGATTACGGAGCCAAACCGCATCGAGTTATCGGCAACGAAGCGCAAGAACTCCGCTACGGCCTCCGCGTCCTTTTCGAGTTGATAAAATCCGTCCTTCATCGCGGTAATTTCGTTGTTCAATTCAATGTAACGATAAGTTTTCGTCAAGCCGCGTCACCTCTTCGTTGAATTTTTGTATATCAGACGGCGTTCCGGCGAGCTCGAATTTAAGCAGCACCGGCACACCGTATTCACGCGCAATCTCGTCGGCCGCGCCCGCAAAGCCCCGCCCGAAATTCCGGTTGCCACTCGCAGCCACGCCCCGCATATATTCCGAATTATCACGGAGAAAGCGCCGCACAATACCTGGCGCCTCCCCGAATTTATCCGTGTATGTAACGAGCACGAACGGTTCATTAACGTGTAGATTCTCCGTTAGCTTCTGCGTCGGCCAAATGAGTCGGCGCGCGAACAACGCCACATTGCCCGTACGTGTTGCGTAGATAATCCGCATGGAGTCTCCTTTCTACGGCGCGCGCCTCGGCCAACCGCCGCTCGTAGTCCGCCAGGATCTCCGTATAGATCGCGACGGACCGTTCGAGTGCGGCCACTTCGGCGCGTTGTTTGCGAATGATGTCAGCGTCGGTCATGTACCTAACCCGGCGCTAGAATCCAATGTCTCGCCCGTAAACCGAAATCTAAGCGCCATATAGGATCGGGTTACTGGCACGAGGCTCTCCCAAGGTTTTCGCGTCCACCTATCGACATACCGCAGACCTAGCGGAGTCAGTGTTACGTCCGAATAATTTTGCACATCAGGCTCCGCTATCTGACCGAGTTTGATTCGATCAAGCATCTCCCCGAACGTCATCCAGTCGTTATTCATGCCGCAACCTCCATATCGATTAGATTTTCGCGTATCAAATACGCTAAAATTACTGCACACGCATCGGAGTCGTCGTATCCCTTCCGGAATGGGTAATCGTCTGGCAGCCGCAGCCACTTGCGTACGGCCTTAGCCACCTCGTCCTTTTCCGCCTTACCGTTGGCCTTGCCGAGTATTTCCGTCACGGTTTTCTTTACGTAAGTAGGCGCCAGTTTCGGCGGATCATCGATGTCAAGCGCGACATAACCGAAAGGATAGAGCGCACGATCAGCCGAAGTCCATGCGCTGAATACCGTTTGCGTAGCGCGCTTATTCCGTCCTGCCGTAAAGTCTTCGCGTACAACGACGTCAAACGGTCTATGCGCGTACACGAACTGCGATACAAACGACTCGACGACGGCGCTGCGGACGGCATCCGGATCACCGCTCGAAGTGGCGACGGAATCGGCCGCGATGAGATGCGGCTGTCTATTCCGCACCTCGATCGCAGCAATTCCGGGACTTAGCGACAAGTCGAGTCCAAGGATGCGCAGAGGTTTTGGTTTAGGCTGCGTTGGTTTCTTCGGCAGGGTTACCGCCTCCTTCCGCCCTCACACGTTCGATGAATTCGAGTGCTTCCGCTGGCCCGCGCTTCTTCCAATCCGGAAGGCCTGAGCGTTGGAGTGCGCTGACTTCGCGCCGTAACGCCGCCAACTCGTCCTCCGAAAGAGACAGCGATATTGCGCGCTTGAAGTCGTTGAAAATCCATTTGCCGAGGTCGAGCTTCGGCGGATTGCCTGTTTCCGCTGCCTCCACGATGCCGGCGAAATGATCGAGGACTTCCATGCGCATATCTTCCGTAATGTAGACGCCAAATGCGGCGATATCCGGATTCTTTTCAAAGTCGTCCTCCGCCATATTCCACGATTTCTTCGCGGCGTTAACGTAGAGGATAACGTAATAGTCCACGCCGTACATTTTCGAATAGCAGACGCATTGCTTAACGTGGTCTTCCTTTGGACCGTTGCGCCGCGAATAGGCGGACGTCATGGCTGCCGTTGTTTGCTTCGATTTGACTTCGAGGCCGACGCGTAGCATCTCGCCATCTTCGGATACGTAGCGCATGATTCCGTCGCCGGTGCCGAACAATGAGAACACTTTTCCGTTATGCTCGATAATTGCGTTGACCTTCGCGAAGTCTTCGAACATCGGCTCGCCGTATTTATTGCGCTCGAAACTAAACGGGGGATTCTCGCCCATGTGCCGCGCATAATGTTTCTCCGCGAAAAGGATATCGCGCTGGATCATGTCGCCGATCGCCGTGCCCAAGCGTGTCCACCGTCCTTGATGCGGTGGGCGCTCCGTTATCTCTTTCTTGGCTCCTCGCATCTTTTCGTACAGGCCGCGTGCGTCTGCGTTGGCTGACGATGGCGAGAAATACGGGATGCCGCGGGCCGGCCATACTTTGCGTGATTTGTCCGTGAGGTAATCGTGATACCACTTGTGGATTTGCGCGTCGAGTGCGTCGTCATACACCTCGGGCGCCGAATGCCAGGCGTTGAGAAACTCCGTAAAGTCTTGCGCGATTTTGTCTGCGATTGATTGGTTAGGTACCGTAATTTAAACCGCCTCCTAATAAATTTCGTATTGATAGTCGTAGAGCCCGAGTTCTCCTTCGTTCGTGACAAAAGCGATCGCGTAGCAATGAATGTCGTACCCTGGACTATCGAAGCCTCCACAATAAGTAGAGTCGCATTGGACGCCTAAAGTCGACTTAACGGTTTCTACCGCGTATTCGACAATCTCTCCGCCACTCATGTCCGGGTCATGCTCGGCCTCTTCGATTGCTTCCGCGATCTTTGCGTATACCTGTTCTTTATTCGCCAACTAAACCGCCTCCTTCGTTTTACTAATAGTCCGTACGATCGCTCCTGGCGGCACATACTTGAGCGGCCGCTCATCTGAGTCAATCACGACATTTCGGTAGCTAATTCCGTTAATTTCCGCTTTCTCACGAAGCTTTGCGTAAAGCTGCAGCGTTGCCTCTACGTCATTCATAGCGCGATGATGTCCGTTCAATTCGATTCCGTAACGCGGGCATACGTCTTTGAGACTTGCGCTTTCGTCCGGGTCAACTAAGTGAGACATGGCACGTGTACAGGCGAAATGGTCGCCGTTAGTATAGATTTTCGCGATAAAAGAGAAGTCGAACGGAGAATTGTGCGCTATCCAAACAGAACCCCGTGCGAAGTACCAAAACGCTGTCAGCGCTACATACATGTCAGGAGCGCCGCGCAAGTCTTCCGTACGAATACCGGTCAATTCCGTAATCTCCAGCGGAATTACTACGCCAGCATCCGAGCCGACGAACGTTTGGAACCGACCAATCTCACGAATGGAACCGTCCGCCCCAACTTCCGCCCGGATAGCAGCAATTTCCGTAATATGATCGGTAGCCGGATCAAGGCCCGTCGTTTCGAGATCGAGGACAGTTACGGTTTCTGACGTCAGCATCTACGCAGCCTCCTTCACAATGACTTTCCACCCATAAGCCGAGCCCTTCTTCGTTTCCTCAAGCGTCAGTTCGCCGAGTTTCAACCCGTCAATGTGTGCAAATACGTCCGACATGTAGATCGGATAGCGTTTCCCTGTCGTATCCTCAACGATTAGACCGGCGCTTGATCGCGATGAGAACCAGTCGACAACGGTGAAATTATCGGATACCTGGCGCTTGTCCCGCGAGATCATTTCGCATCGGCAGCGACATTTGCTACAGTATCCATATTCATTCACCGCGCCACATTGCGGACATTGCGGTATCTTAATCTTTCCGGCCATTTACTCACCCTCCTCGATAAGCGCGTATTCAAACGCCTCGCCGCGCTTCCCAGCCTCATACGCAAGTTTAATTGCGCGAGAGATATTGTACGCGCCGTTAAGATCACGGAAGAACACAGCGTCTTCCGGCTCACCCGCGCAAATGTCAACGTAAACTGAGTCGCCTCTGTCGTCCTTTACGTCGATGGTTAGCGAGCCCTTTCCGTCATACTCATATCCGCTGTTGTCGATATCGTGCGTTTCGGTAACCTTCATATTACGCAGCCCTCCCCGGAACGTATTTAATGACGGTAACCTCTTCCGGCACTACTTCGTTAATCTGTAATGCGAGGTCCATACCGTCCTGCATTTCCGTAGCTGGCTCCTCCCTCCAAACGGAAAAGTGCGCAACTTGACCGTCTTGCTCTACGCGGTAAACGGTTGTTTTGTAATTCGACCAGCGGCCTCCGTCCTCGAACTCCTCGTCGACGCGTTTTACAGAATAACCTTTCGGCTTATAAACGCCCAAGATAGCGTCAACATCTTCGTGTACTTCGTCCCACGCTTCACCTTCGTATCCGTCTCCGATCAATTCGCGCAGCTTTTCGATAACGTTCGTTTCCATATCCTCGCCATCTCCTTCGTTTTCATAGTCCGGGTCCCAGCCGCAAGAGCACGGATGGTCACCGTATTCGTCCGCCAGTACGCAGATTTGTCGGCGGCATTGCGGGCATGTGTACGTTGCGGTTTCGTGCGCCATTAGGCGGCCTCCTCGTCGTCTGGAATGACATTCAATCGCGCGTACTCTCCGAATAATTCGAGTGCCTTGGCGTTGTAGGCGCGTGCAGCGTCTTTTGGGTCGTGATAATATCCAATGTGGTAGTACACTCCGTCACAAATGATGCGCGCCACCCATCTGTTTGTCTGAGAGTACCAACTCACCCCTTTATACCCCGACCGACTCGGTTTCGGTTTAGAGTTTCGGACATTCTCCTTCTGGGTTACAATGCGGAGGTTGGCTTTTTGGTTATTTAGGGGATCGCCATCAATGTGATCGACGACTTGACCTGGCTGCGCCCCAGTGAGCATCCTATGCATCCTAATGTTCTTTTTATTTAAACGACCGCCGACGGTAGTGAGTGCGTAGCCGTAGGCATCAACCCACCACTTAAACTGTGAAAGTTGATCGTAGTCTTCGTCATCCACAACCGTCTGCTTACCTCTTGACAATGTGATGGTCCTCATTCACAGATCACTCCTCTGCTTGGTTCTTTGGTCGTCCGTTTTCGAAATCCCAGTCATCTGGTTTAACCTCAACCATCCATCTAGGTTCGATCACAGTGTCACACTCTAATGGGCACACGAGCGTGGCCGTGTTCGTCATAATATCCGTATAGAGAGCGACAGTTTCTGGTGTAATGTCTTCTTTAGGAGCTGCATGTTTCTGCTCATCGTGGAGCGTAAGGGAAAACTCCCATCCACGTGCTAGCGTCAGCTCGTAGTAACTTCTAATCATACAGAGTTTGAGAATGTTTGCTCCACTGCCTTGTATACTGTGGTTGAACGCAGCTCGTTCATCGCGTCCGGTCAACCGAATAAGTTGCCAGAACTCCGAACGGTCTGCCGGCGAAAGCTTGTACGATTTCTTACCGAGTTCCGGATCGTTCTTGTCGCGGATGCCGGCGCGCTTCATCAGTACGCAAAGACGCTGCCAGTTCTTGCGATATTCCGGAAATCTGCGCTTTTGTCCCCAAAGAGTCTGCGTCCAACCATGTTCACGTAAGTGTGCGAAAGAGGCGTTAACCATCGTGCTAAAACCGGGCAGGATCTCGTCGAACTTCGCATACGCACGCTTGCCGGCTTCCTCCGTTATGCCGCGCTTGACCGCAGTCTTAACGAACTGGTCCTCGGCCTGGCCGTAACCCTTCGCAAGGAACATGTCCTTCGTTAGCTTTCGGTAAGGGATCGAAGTAATCCCGGCCTTATAGGCGCTCTCTAGGCAGATTTCACGCGGCACATCGAACATCATCGACGCAAACTCAACGTACGGATCGAGGCCAGCTCGATACATGTCCGCAAAGGTCGGGTCGCCGTGCTCCGTCTCCATCTTGTGCGCCTGCAAACGTGGTTCGATCGACGAAAGGTCGCTGCCAAGGAATAAATGACCAGGCGGCGGAACGAACATCGTTCGAACCCTTTCGCCTTCCTTAGTACGAGCTGGTATATTCTGGATATTTGTCCCTTTCGCTACTTTCGAGCTGCAATCAACGAGCGCACGCATGATCGCAAGATAGTTCGCATCAGTAACCGCAGCCGGCCGAAGTTCATTCGGTTTGCCCGAATATCCCTTCGAGCTGTAACGGCCAGTCGAAACGGTATCAAGCTGCGTGTGCAGTCGCCCATCAACATCGAGCGCGTCCGGAATCTTATCGATATACGTGCCGAGTAGCTTTTCGAACGCCGACACGTTAGCGAGCGGCCGGAGCGCTTCTTCCTCTTCGAAGTAACGGTCAAGCACGTCCTTCGAGACGGCCCGCGTCTTCGATTTATCCTTAACGATTTGCTTCGTGCGGTCCTCGATGCCCAGGTGGTCATAAATTAGATAGCGCAAATGGTTGTCGTTCGTGAACGAGAACTCCGTTACAAATAACGGCGCATGCTCCTCGTCAGCCGGCACAAGGTCCCGCGCTTCCGCCTGCAGCTCTTTCAGCCGCTCGACCGCGTTCGTATATTTCTTGAGCGTAGTTTTTCCGGCCGCCTCGCATTCCGCAATAATAGCGCGTTGTTTCCTTTGCGCCTCATCATTGCGGGCGATCTTCCTGCGCTGCGACTCGATCCAGTCCGTAATCTTCTTCGCGTTGATTGTCCGGTCCATTGCGCGGATAAACTCCGGATTCGTGACGCCATATGCTTCGATAACGTCCGCCTGTGCTTGCGCAAGTCTCGGCCGGAGTTCGTCGCCAAGCGCTTTAAGTCCGTCAAGGTCAATAACGAAGCCTGTCCGCTCGATATTAACGTTTACCTCCGTAAGATACTGGCCGATTTCGAAATACGCTGTCGCCAAGTTGTCCGTCGCGATTAAGTTGTCGATTTGCCAGCGCGTTAGCCACCAGCCTTTGAGTACGTCCCATATCGCGTAGATTCCGACGAGTTCGATCGGATGCAGCATCGGCGACTCGTTTCCGAATAGATCCTCGAATGTATAATCAGGGCAGTCGACGCCGATCGCTGCCTTGTACTTCGTTATCAGCGGCTTCAAACTGTAAGTCGGTTCGTGGTCATTAAGCGTCCGCATGGCTTCGAGCGAGTCGTAACGGATGCCCTGTGGTTTTAGCCCGTCGTTCAGCAGCATCGCCAAGTCAAACGGCGCGTTATGGAACGATTTGATCTGCGAAGGTAGCGCCATGAAGCGTTCAATCGCACCCAGGGCCGCCGACCGTGTACATTGTTTCTCGCCGGTTAAGTGGCCGTACGCGACGTAATAGCCTTCGTTTAAAAGCGGAAGCCATAACGAATAGCCGCCGGTCAGGTCGATCATTTTATCGACGCCCGATGTCTCCGTATCCCATACCGTAAGGGATTGCGCGTCAGGAATCGTTATGCCGCGTTCGGCCAATTTGCGTTTAATCAGCGTGTTGTTGAATAGCGCGAACACCTTTGCGAACCACTCGTCGCCACCCTGCAGCCGCACTTCTTCGCGCAATCGGTCGACCATTCGCGGCAAGTCCGCGTCATCCGTAATAATGTAGAAATTATTCGGCTTCGTCCGCAGCGTCTCCGCAATCCTCTCGGCGCGCTCCGCCTGTTGCCTATCCGCAAGTAGCCGTTCGCCCGCAGCTATTACGTCAGCTTTTGTTACCTGGCCGCTATCGCGCGGTTTTCCGCCAGACCGAAGATTAAGTCCGGACGGGGAATTGCCTGTTTTCCCCGTCACGTACTCTTTTACGAGATCAACGAGTTGGCGCTCGCGATCCGTAAGGCTCATTCGGCTGATGCGTTCGATTGCTTCGGCTGGCGATTCTTCGGCCGCCTTCTTCCGTTTGGCCGCGTCAACCACACGCTGTTTTGCGTCCATGTCCGGCGTGGGCTGGCGCAGGTTTAGCGTGAGCTTAACGTCCACTTATGCCGCCTCCTGCTGCGTGTCGAAACGTTGTTCGACGGGGACGATGAGTTCGATCTCATCCGCGTAGATGAACGCACTGCTACCGCCACTATTTAACTGCGTGAGATACACACCGTTATGACCGCCTAACCGTTCGATCGTCGTAACGTCCCCAACTCTTGTGTCAGCGATAGGGCAGGATTTAATTACGCGAACTACATCCCCCGCCTTAAACTCGTTAACCTTGCGCTCGATCTTCGCCCATTTCGCTTCTTCTGCGGTAAGAACCTCGAACGAATCGTAGTCGGTCAGATAGACGCGGCCATCCTCGCTTCTCGCCCACGCTGTTTTCCTAGCGCCGCCCACGTCAGGTTCTGTGATTGTCACGACAGTCCCTTCCGGCCAGTTACATTGATAACGTGTAATCCGGATTTTATCGCCTACATTAAACTTCGGCTTTGGCTTCGTCGCCTCTTCGTACTCCTCTTTCGTAACTTTGCGGAGTGCGTCAGCGTTGCAGAATCCGTATAGACTACCTTTCTTCACGCGAAGATACGTCCATTGTCCGTCATCGTGCGAGTATTCTACCGGAACATAATCGCCGTTATTGAAGCCGTTAAGTCCGCCTTTACTCACGTCAACCACCACCGCATACCCACCGTCCGCAAATTCTCCGATCGCTTTCGCACGTTCAGCGGCCTTTTTGGCGGCTTCGACTTCGGATTCGGTTGCGCGGACAAATCGTTGAGCGAACATATCGATCTCACGTCCATCAAACGTTTTTCCGTTCAGCAACCGAAGGCCGCCGCTAGAATCTTCCGATTCAATTTTGACGATATCGTCGGCTTTTGCGGAACTGTCGCCGCTTGCGTCGATAACCTTCGCATAATCGCCGACCTGTAATTGTTTTGGCTGCGGTTTCTGCGCGTTGAACTCCGCCTCGGTCGCCGGCAAGCACTCGGAAGGTGCAAACCACTCAGCGCCTACACTGCGTTTATCGTGCGTCTCTCCCACGTAGGGAAGCGTCGATCCATCGTCAGTGACAATCTTTACAATTTCTCCGATGTTGTATTTATGCCCATGTACAACGTCCGTAATCTTCGCGTAATCTCCGACGGTCAGACGCTTCGGCTGCGTCTGTTCTGCTTGCTCAACCGGTTCGAGAACGACGTATTCGGAGTAATTAACGACGGCTCGACCATTACTCTTCCCTTCCGGGTGCTTAACGAAGACATCGCCGCCTAGAGCATCCCCGTCAACCACAAACTCCTCACCGTTATCCCAGCGACAGTCAATCGTGTTTACGATACGAATACGCTCGCCCACCTCGGCGTTTCGTTTAACCTCGCGATATTGAGGCGCCACCTTTTCGTAGACTTCGTAATCGTCATTACAGGCGTCATAATTGTCCCCATCATCGTCGGTAATCTGCGGGTCGCCGCAAGAGTCCAATTCATCAACAAGATAGAATCCTTCACTTACGTAAGAAGTCGGAGCCTCCGTGAATTTGATGATATCGCCTTCCTGCGCCGGGCGGTCAACCCTGCGATACTTAACACCGTTTACCTCTACGTCCGCCACCGGAATTACCACGTTCAATTTACCCATTTATACATCGCTCCCTATTCGTTTAATTTACGTTGCGGTGTTCGTCGATAACGCCACTTGCGTCGTATACCCGTTCCTCTGCGTACTTCTCCGCGCAGTCGTAGCCGAATCCGTTGTGTACATATCCGCCGCCGTCGTCAATCCGTTTAACCTCGTCGCCGGCACGGATCTCACCGCGGCACCATTCGCACTCGGCTACGTATGGCGGCTCGTGGTCAGGCAAAGCGAAACGGTCCAGTCGGTCCATGTCCGCGCCTCCTCCGTAATCGACGTCTTATTGCGTCAAGTATTCGCCTCATGCCGCGGCCTCCAATACCTCCGCAATCTCGTCCGGCTCGGGCGCGTAGACACTCCGATCCAGTGCGATTGGCAATTCGACCCAACGCTCAGACGCCGTCGCCTCGCTCGCCCAGTATTCGGTCTGCAGCCGATTTTCGAGCATATAAACGCGCGGGATTTCGCCGTCGGCCGCCCATACGCCAATGATGTAATCAGCGTCGGAAAGGTCGTAGGCTGTTCGGTCACCTTTTTTCGCGTAGATAACGAGGTCGCCGCCGCGGTCCATACGTTGCCGGATCGTCTTGACCTGGATCTTAACGTGATGGCCGTTTAACGGATCGGTCGCGAGAATGTCGTAAGCTTCGGCCGTCTTGCTTTCGTGAATGCGCCAGCCGTTCGCCAGTAACGCAATTTGCGCCACCAACTCGGAATAAGTGCCGACGACTTCATTTACGTGTGCGATACAACTCACCGTCCTCTTTCGTAAAATTCGTCACTCTCGACAGGGAACCGGACAGGCGGCTTTCTTCCGTTACCGCCCGCCGAAGTCTGAGGTCTTGCCGCCGTTGCCGCCATCAGAACGGAAGGTCCTCGTCTTTAACCTCGATTGGCGCGCCGTCTGCTGGCGGCTGGTCAGCGCCACCAAGTACGGACTTATCGACATGCTCCGGATCGGCTTCGTTCAGCAACGCAATGATGTCGTCGACCTCGCGGAAGTTGGCGAGCTCTTCATACGGGAACTCAAAGCCTACAAATTGCGCAGCCTCGGCCGGAACCTCTGCGTCGCCGGATTCAAGAGAATACGATTTGCCATCGGACGTTTTCGTAACCTTGATTACGTCGCCGACAAGCGAATACTCCTTGTTGAATTTCTTCGCAGCCTTTTCGAGTTTGTCGTAATCCCCAATCAGGTTCATCGCATGGAACTCCTTAACGTCGAGAACGCGCCACGTATTGTATTCGAGGTCAAACACCGGAATCATAAAGTAGAGTTTGCGCTTGGCCTTCGCTTTGCACGAGATACATGCGCCGCCGTTCGGTTTCTTGTAAGAATCGAGATTGGCGCCCGTTCCTTTTGGCGAGTGGAGGCACGTGTGTTTCTTGACGAAGGTTGCTCGCGTCGCAAAGTCGCCGTCTTCGTGGCAGAAATAAAAGTACCAACTGTCGGGATCTGCGAGCATTACGAATTGGCGGCCGTCTTTCAACTCGGAGCCAAGACGTACATACCGTGTGACGCCTTCCGGCAGCCCTTCGTTAAGGCCGTTGCCCTTCGGAGTGCTGCGTTCTTCCTCGCGTTTCTTCAATTGGTCGCGGATGGACATTTGATCACGTTCCTTTTCGATATGAATAGTCGGATATTTTAGGACGCTCCGCCAGGCGCCCGGACAACTTTCTACGTCCGCAGCACGGTAACAACGTAAAGCCAGCGTTACTACCGCGCGGCCGGCGCAGAACCGGCTTTAGATATATGCAACTACGCTTTTCATCAAATTCGTCTTCTCACGTTGAAGTTCGAATAGCTCACGATCAAATGCAGCAACCTTTGCGTCAATGCTGGCGATACGCTCGTTCATGTCGGCGATTACTTTGACCGAATCGGTCTTGGCAAGTCGCAACTCGTAGCCGGCCCGTTCCATCGCCAGTTCAGCCTTCGCGATATTAATCCGCTTGGTCTCGCGTTGGACTTTCCGTTCGGCCGTGCGGATTGTTCGTTGAATAATACGCTCTATTGGGTTACGAATCACTTCGTTCGCCTTATATTGAGGGTATATCGTTACCACCGTTTGTTCCGTCGGATGGACGATAAAGACAATTCGTTGGTAGCCGAACATGCGCGCGGGGTTGCCGAACTCGTCGATGACATGCGCGGATATTAATGAAGCTTTCCGGAGCCGGTCCATGACCCAAATCGGAGCATCCTTACGATCAACGCCGAAATGTTCGGTTGCGCGATCGCATGCGTGCGGCTTTACGAATATTTTGCCGACGAAATGCGTACCGGCTTTCGGATCAATTGCTACCGTCATGCGATGCGTACCCCTTTCGTAGAAATTGGCAGCGCATAGTAGTCCGCAGGGTCTTCGTACTCTTCGGGGCGGCCGTGGTACTGACTGTTGACATTAGGCTGCGGAACTTTATTAGAAAACGAAACTTTATCCGTTGTTATGCGTAGTTTATTCATAGGAACAACCTCCAATGTGATTTAAGGCGCACTTAAATAAACGTTGACAATAGGTAACTTTTTAAGGTATTATTGAAAACGTGAAAAGAATATTTTGGAAACTTTTAGGATAAACTATATCTATATTGCCTGCCAGTTAGTAACACTTGATTACTAACTTGACGGTTGTGTTATACTATGGTTGAGAAAGAGACGGGTTTCGTGCCTGATGACACCGTCCCTTCTCATAAAGGTTAAACCGCTAAGTAGTCGTAAATATTGCCGAAACGATTGGCGTCGTAGCGGCGTGCTAATTTACGAAGCTTGCGTTTAACTGTTTCAGGATGGATGCCTAACGATTTGGCGATCGCGGCATCCGATGCGCTAGGCTGCGCTAGAAAAGCTTCGACGATGGCAGTCGTCGTTGCATCCGGGGCTTCTGAGCCCGAGTGAACTAAGGAGTCGATCAGTTGGCGCTGGTCGGCTTCTTTTTTGTGTTTCCTAGCAAAGAAGTCTTCTTCCGTTGTAACATTGTCCGTAAGCTGTGTTGTCTGCGAGGAATCCGGGTCATCAGGGAAGGGTGCGTCCAAGACTATCCTGACCCTTCGATAGTGTGTGCCATGTTTCGATTTGATTAACCTACATGTGGCTTGTTTAATGTGCCGCATAACCCAGGTTTTAGTCGAACATCCTTTGTTCGGGTCATACGATCGAAGCGCGTTCCATGTCGCCTCGCACAACTCACTCTCGAAGTCCTCCTTCGGGATTCCGGTCGATCTGCTATTGGCGTAGCTTATAGCCCGGATTGTCGGTAGGAACATTTTGATATTTTCGTTAATCTCCATTGAATCAACCTCCTTGGTATTATATAGAAAGCTACTTAGGCTTGTTTCACACTTTGAAGAAGAAAAATATGATAAAATATTTTTAGATCACCGGCATGTTAATCCTCTGGAGGTTGGCGATGAGTTATGAACTTGGTCGCTGCCTTCTTTCGGACATTTTGCGTGATATCGGATGGAAACAGAAAGACCTAGTTAAGTACACCGGAATAGACAAGTGGACCATCTCAAAGTACAAGACAGGAAGTAGGACGATTACATTTATCCATTCGATTATCATCACGGAGACAATTTTCGAAAAGACGGGAATAAGATACAGCCCGCGTGACTTGTATGTCATACGAAAAGTTGACGTCTGATAGGCAGCGGAGGCGAATCTAATGGTTTGCCTTCGCGCTAAAAGTTGCCAATATGCCTACTCAATATTGACATTATACGACAGCTATAACGCACTGTCACGCTAATATCTGGAAATTAGATGTGATTTTGCGAATTTTCCCAAGTCTTTTGTCCCCCGTTGTCCATGCTTCGTTTACGTCTTTATACCCGCGTGGCACCAACGCAAGACTCACGTCAACTTTCCCACGCAAAGCCTCGTATACTTGGTTGCGCCAGGCTCGTCCGGCCGTATCGCTATCCCTTACGATAATTATCTCTTCGATTGGGCTGCGCAAAATAAGATCGCGCTTCTTAGTGCTAAACTGCGCACCTCCTGTCGCAATGGCCGGAATGCCCATCGAATAGAGCGAAAGGCAGTCGATCTCGGCCTCGCACACGGCTACGCGCTTAATGTTGCGCTGATACACGATGTCAATTCCGTAAAGCAAGTCACGTATCGGCCAGCCGCCTTTTGCGTACCAAAATCGCTTGTCCCACGTCGATCGGTACTTGACGTTGAATATCCGGCGGCCATCCGGTGCCCACCACGGCAGTATAACCGCTCTGCTGCGCGGATCGTACCCGGTCCGAAACATCTGCTGAATGTCCGCTGATATCCCACGGTTTAGTAGATATTCGGATACTTGCGGTTCGAACGTTATGTTTAGCGGTTTTCTCGGAGCCCTGACATTGTCTTGCGGTAGTCTTAACGATATGTACTCGCCAGGGCCGGCGCGTCCGTCTCCGTATATCAGCTCGCGAGCTTCTTCCTCCGTAATGTTCCGCAAAAATGCGATCAGCTTTTCCGGAGGACCTGCGCGCCAGCGGCGGTCAACTGCGCCAGAATCATTCCACCATCCGAATTTGTCCGAAGACGGGTCGAGGTTAACCGAGAAGGATGGCGTATCGTCTCCGTCACGAAACGGAGAACATGCCTGCAGCTTATTCGGGTGCCGGCGTGGATTGCGCCATGGAATTTCGCCAATTAAATCAATCAGTATCAATCGCATCCCCCTCTATTCCTCTTCCCTTTAATATCTTGGTCACTTGATTTATCTGCTCTGATAAAGCCTTAATGGCAACTTTGAGCCCAACAATCTCCTCTAACTCTCGGACATGGATATTCGCCCCCTCGTATATAATTTCATTAATTAATCCTTCAATCTCACTGAGAAAAAGGTGCCTTTCGATATCCTTAACTTTTAGCGCAAGCATGTGCAGCTTTATTGCCTTGAACTCATCTGACAACATGTACTTTAGCAGGTCCTTAGTATAATCCTCAGTAGCCCCATTTCTTTCGACCAATAGTTTAGAGGACGGAAATAATCTGACATCCCTATATGTAAATTTTTTCTTTACTACATACTCAGGAAATCGATCGCTTAAGTCCCATAAAGCATTTTTAACTGAATGTTTGTGGACTACAAATTCAGTGGAAAGCACTGCCTCAACCTCTGCAAAAAAGTCAGCTTGTTTTATTCCGTTTGCATGCTTAACAAGAACAGTCAACGCTTTGTCCCTTATCAAATCAGGCGTTAGATTGGTGTGCAAAATAATCCCACTCTCTTTTAGATTACTTATCTTTTATCTAATCTATAATCTAGCACCATGATTTTCCTGTGTCAACTAAAAGTTTGAATTAAATTGATTGCTAGGCTCTCCGTTGCTTACGATCTCTCGCACAATCCCGAAATTCGGCAGATATACGATTTCCACGCGCGCGTCCTCGCCGCCATTCCGGCCCTTCCCGAGCTCGATAATCCCACGCCCTTCATGCGCCAGCGTATCGATACCGAACGTGTTGGCCGCGTCCTCAAGAACTGCCTTAGTCTTCTTGATCTCCGCGCGCTTAGGCGGCTTCAACTCGCGCACGCCATTGTCGTCCTTTTCGCTCGGGTTCTCGTCAGCCTGCGTAATAACGTGAATTACCGTTTTAGTCCGGCCGGCTAGTAAGCGCAGCTTCTTCGACGTGGCCGCCGCGTCTCCTCCGGTTGTTTTCGACGTGTTCGCTTCGTAATCCATATAATAAATCGGATCGACCACGATCACATCTGCCTGATACTCGGCAATGTCCGCTTCAAGCTGCCGCACTGACCGATCGGTAAAGGTTTCGTCGTCAACAGCGCGGATAATGATACGGCCGGCAATGCTATCGTTAAGTGTCTGCAGAAACCTTTCGAGTTCTTGTTCATACTCTTCCGATAAGCGTCCCATCAACATCGCTTTATTATCGAAACCAGCTTCGTCGTAGACTACACCATTGATCTCCGCACTGATTATTCCAGCCCTTGCGCTGAGATATGAGTACGCGCGTGCCATCCATTCGAACCCGGACATTTCTAGAGGCCATACGAGAACAGTTGCGCCTTGGATTGCAGATTCTAGCGCCTCCACCATTACGATAACTGACTTGCCTCTGCCAGAACGTGCATACCACGTATACATGTTCGAACTAAAAAATCCGCCGATTTGTTCGTTAATGTATCCGAACGCCGAACGCCAGATTTTGAACGACTTGCCGGCTTTCCGCGCTCGATACTCTTCCAAAAAGCGACCAAAATCTGCTTTAACATCTGTTGCCTTTTGGAAACTAAGAACTAATGTTCTCATCTTAATCCTGTCAGCCAGATTTTTCAAGTAGTCGGAGAACTCTTCCGCCGACTTTTTTTGATACGCTTCGGCAAACTCCGACGGAACGAGCTTTCCCGTCTCTTCGTCTCTGTAACCGTTAACAATCTCCACGGCCATCCGTTTTGCCGCTGCGTCCTTTAGCTCACGTGCCAGGTACTCGTACGAATCCGTCACGCTCGGCAAATACGTCAGATCCGGGAACTGAGCTGTTAACGACGCGTAGCTAGGCGCCTGCCCTCCGTTTTCTTGCGCATATCGAACGATAAAGTCGAACGCCTGGCGCTCGCTGGCCGTCGGGAAGTCATCGCGCGTGATTCCGAATTTAGTTATAACTGACACATCACCGTCGTCAACAATTTTGGAGAGAATCTGTTCGCCATATATCGCCACTTATTTCCACCTCCGTAATATAGCACAACATAATCATAAACACAATATATAGTATTTTTGTAACTACAAAAACAATATGTTGTGTTTTATAGTCAACAATTGTGCTTTTGTGTACTATAGTCAATGGTTGTGTTAATTTGGGTTTATTAGCGAATACCTCTTTTACTTTCACCCTTAAACTCGACCACCCCGCACATATCCCGCACGCGGTCCGCCAATCGCTTATCGAATACCTGCGCCAGGTCTGCGATCGTCACATTCGATGTGTAAACGGTTGGCAGCCCGTTCGTCACCCGATGGTTTATGATCCCGTGAAGGTCCGCCCGAAATGGTTCCGATGCGGATCGAACGCCTATGTCGTCAAGCACTACGAACGGGGCAGCTTTGGCGCGCTGCTCCATTGCGTAATATTTTGCCGCCAGTGGCTCCGCAGTTTCAGCCGGTACGTGGCTGCGATTGAATCCGAGAAATAACGTCTGCCACGCGTTAACATCGAGAAAATAGGCCGGACGGTCCAGCGCTTGCCTGTTGCGTTGGATCGATCCGATATAGTGGCGGATGATATATTCGTTCAATATCGCAGCGGCCGACGTTGTTTTACCGGTGCCTGGCGATTCCGAAAAGAGATACAGCGACTTAATTCGCTCTCCTGATTCACCGAATTGACGCTGGAACGTATTAACGTATGCGTCGATAACTTTATAAGCCTCCGCCTGATCCCCGCGAGCTGGCGAGTTCTGCAGCGTTACTCCGCGATAGTCGGCCGGTATGTCCGCCGCTGCTACACGTCCTCCTGCGCCGTTGTACCCGTGGACCGCGATGTAGGACGAGCAGAGTGCGTTACACTTATCCGAGCCGGCAAGCGAACAATGCTGCGCTAATATGCAGTTGTCAGCGTGTGCCATTGCGTTCCTCCTTGCTATATTATTATTCTAACCACCTGTGTATAAGTTGTCATCAAACGTTCATCGCGATGAATTTTCCTTGACAACGTGGCAAGTGTATGTTAAAGCCATCCAGCAACTTCCTCCGCACTCATTCCGCCATTAACCGGATGCGCGTCCGCCTGATCCTTCCGTTTCTGCTCCGCAAGCACTTGCGGCATGATTCGCGGCAACATGTACGCAATCAGAAAGCCCGCCGTCAATTGCGGATACTGCGCGCTCGGCCGGTACTCTGCGAAGGCTCGTTCGATCGATTCTCGTAGAGCTGCGGCGCCATATTCGGTGAGTGACCGTTTTATGATGCCTTGTTCGAACGACCATCCTCTAAGCGGAATGTACTTGCTGACACCGAATTTCTCCGCATTCATGTCGATGACCATCGCATGCACTGTCGCCGTGTTCCAGTGTTCGAGCGGAAGGTTGCGCCAGTCTTTGCGCTGCTCGGCGGTGATTTTAGGACGTGGCATCTGCGGACACCTCCAACGCAGAGTCTACCGTATCGGTGGCGCTCATATACTGCTCGCGGTAGAGATGAAATTGCGTTGCCTCTAACGCCATACGCAGCCGCTTTATTTCCGCGTAGTATTCCGCTGACCTCGCGCATTGCTCATCGTGGACTCCGTTTAGCCTGCGCATACTATCTTTCAACCATGTTACCTCCGCCTCAGCCGCCAATGCCCGCCGGATTGCATGCGGCCAGCCTTCGCGTGCTTCGATAATAAAGCGTTCGTTACTCGGTTCGATAACTACATGGCACATGTCGCCTCCTTCGGCGGAAACCACATCGTCCAACGTGTATTCTTTTGCTATAGCGCGGTCAAACTCAGCTCTACGTATCCAAGGCCCTGGAGTCGCCGCCTCGCAAATCGTCATATCTGCCGCCAAGTCACGTCTAGTTTCCGTTGTCATTCGTTTGACACCTCTTTCGTTCGCGTTTTGATTATAGAATGATAAGCGCGAAATGGTCGAACGCCATATTCGGCGATTTTTAAAACAGCTAATTACGGCGCGCAGAACAAAATGTACTACCGTAATACAATGTATTTGCACAACCCATCTGTTCACCGCAAATTCTGTGTAATATAGGAATTACGTTTCAGTTTTTGTTGAAATACTTTTAATATCTAGTTAAATCTCGTTATTTTGAAGTTTTTCACTTTTGGTCAATTGCCGGCCTCATTCGGGCGTTATTAGAAACGTTTGACATAGTTACTTGCGCCCTCCTTTTCGGTAATGTTCGATAATATCGTCGACTGTGTTCAACTTGCGTCAATCCTTTCGCTATATAGTAGTTATATGGAAGTCGTGCGGAATCACACGGTATCCGTTAATTTTGCAATGATGGCAGCGAGACAAATCGCTTCTGACGCGGAGTTGGACCCGGCGCTATTCCCGCCGCATTCTGCTACGTAATTCCCAGTCACATTCGATGTCTCAGCTATCCGCATAATGCTAATCCAGTGCGTTTTGTTCATGTGTTCGAACACCGTCCACGCTGAGCGAACATCCTGCGAAGGCCGGAACCAATCTTGCGGACCAGTCGACATTGTACAATCGGACTCGATTGCGACAATACGACCGTCTGCGTTTTCCCATCCGATGTATCCACCACCGCCGCCAGGTCGCGAAACTCTACGCCAGCCCATTACAACCTCCGCAACCCAAGCGTTACGTTCCCGCGGCGTCATTCCGTTCCACTTTGCGACGATTTGATCGCGTGTCATGTGGACACCTCCTCCGTAATCTTGCCGTCCCATGCGGTGAATGCTACGTACGAAGCCTCGCGTGCTTCCTTCCGGGTTATCTGCGCTTCGACATCGCGGATTAATTTCTGCACGATCGGGATTACGTCTTCAACATCCGTTTCCCAGTACGATTCCTCTCGCACCAATATGCAAGCCAGGCGAGTCCTACCGAATAGTTGCTTGCGGATCTCATGCCGATAGACGCGAAATTCCAGTCCGTACGCGCCGAGGCAAACGTAATTACGTTCGATAGTGACTTCGTACTGCCGTCCGCTTGGCGCTGTAATCGGAAACTTTCGCAGCCTCATCTCAACACCTCCCTCACGTTTTTCGTTATCTCATGTTTAAGCCGATCTCGAGCTCGCTCCACTCCACCTATAATCGCCTGGTTCCGTTCCTGTTCACGCTCAATTTGCGTGATGAGGACCTCGATAATGTCTTCGAGACCACAGACGGGGGCAGACGGAATGTAAGTTCGTCCGTACTCATCATGTACCTCCGCCTGTTTAAACACCTTAAATGTCTCGCGTACTTTCTTCCTAACCGAAACTGTATCGAACATCTAATCGTCCTCCTTTTCGCTTATTTTCAGCGCCCTTTACCCGTACCATTACGAATACTCTACCGCACAGCCAAACCGCCTAATTCCCCGCCAATTTTAGGCGACAGGTAGGCGCGGAACACGTAAACACTCCGTAATGACCTCCGTAAGCCTGTCCGTTGCGTCCGCATAAATTCGCAGCGCCTCGGCGATCGTTTGCGCTTGGCTGACGTCGGTATCCCGCAGTACGGCGGACTTAACTGCGGCAGCCAGGCCGGTTTCATTTAGCGGATAGAACTTGAAATTGCGCCACTCTTCGGACGTCTTCGGTACAGGCGCGCCTTCCTCCGCCTTGTAGCCGGGCGCTTTCGTTGGGTCAACGATGTGTCGGCGCTGTAGGATAAATTGCGCTCCATCCGAGGTGATGCGGTAGTTTTGCGTGATTGATGCGTTGAGCATTGTCATTGCGATTCCTCCTTCGTTATATTTGCGGGCGGCGCGGCGGCCGGGTCCCGTTATGTTTTTCTTCTTCGAATAAACTTCCTTAGCGCATCTAATCTATCAATACATCCCTTAGGGCGCGAAATTGTTTTAATCGTTTGTCTTTTTCGATATTAATTATTTCGCAAGGAATGTATTCCGAAGCGATATGTTTTCCTCTTGGTTTAAACCACGCGATATTATTTATCTAGTTAATAGTGGTTCTTGTTAAAAGACTGGTTATAGTTAGTGTCTTAGTTTACCGTGTCGGTGGATACCATGTCGGCAATTACGGACATGGGCCATTACCCTGTGTCAATCGCTTCTGGTTGCGCATCAAAAATCGCAAGCTGACTGATCGGAAGCACCGTATATCGCGTGTTTTCCCACCTACCGCTATGTTCGTCACGTTTTCTCAACGCTCGGATAACCGGTCGCCCGTTCCAGCGGTATTCAAGCAACCGTTTAACGTACCGATTCGCAGTCTGTCGGTTAACGCCAAGATATCTTGCGATCTGTTCTTGCGTTGGATAACAGTCCCCTTCCGCATCCATAAACGATGCGATCACGCAAAGCGTCGTCCAGTTTTGGGCGCCCATATCCGCAATTAGACCGGCTTTAGCGGCGTCGACGTACATTTTAACGAAGATACGCGTTTCAGTGGCGCCGGATGTGACGGAGTATTCCGTTTGGGACTCGACGCTGACGAGTTTTTGTTCAGTGTGCGCGTTGTTCGCCATTATGCGGGCCTCCTTTACGTTGAATATTCGGTCTTACACTTATTACATAGAAAGCGACCTCCCCGGTTTTCACACTTTCGATTAAAAATATTTCCGGAAGCCGCCGCTAATCTTATTGCATTTCGATCCGATTCCGCACACTTTTCAGCAAAAAAAAAATAACGCCCAATCCCGAAGGACTGAGCGCTTAATTGACATTATTCTTTTATTGTATACGTCCCGCCCTTTTATTTTGCGGAAGCAGCGTATTTACCGGACTAGCCTTTTTGTGATCCGCCCGCAGGTCATTATTGACCAGCGCAACGTACCTCCGCGTCATCTCCAACGTACTATGCCCGAGGGCCTTCTGCGTCGAGAACGCGTTGGCCCCATTACGCAAAAATTCAAGCGCAAATACGTGGCGCAAGTCGTACGGCCGAATATGGTGCCCAATCCGTTTGCAATACAATTCCATGCGATCGCCCCACGTATGCCGGTTAAGTGGCCGGCCTTCATACGAGCAAAATATCGGTGTATCCTCGGACCACTCTGTCGGCCGAACTGCGATGAGCTTTCGTATAGACCTGACGGTGGGCTCCGAAATTGGCAACGTTCTGGCTACGCGAGTCTTCGCCGCTTTTGCTGGCACGTATATTTCGCGAGCCGATGCGTTAAAATCTTTCGGTACGAGCCTTAGCGCTTCCGACGGGCGGATACCCGTATCTAGCGTCAATAGAATCAGCGAGTAATCTCGCAGCCCTGCGAAAGTTGATTGGTTAGGCGCCTCAAGTAACGCGGTTAAAATTTCAGCCTCAATTGAAACGGCGCGGCTATCCGCTTTTCGTTTTTTCACACCCTTAAGCGGATTTGACGTAAGATACTGTTTCTCAATACACCAATCAAAGAACGCTCGAATGTAAACCAGTCGATTGTTAAACGTCGCCGCCTTGATCTCTTCCGACAAATGTTTAAATATCGAGTCTTTGAGCTCATCTTCATCCGCCTCCCACGCATCCGGAAATCGTTTCATGAATAACGTGACGGCCCGGTTGTAGTCTGATACCGTTTGTTCGCTGATGTTGTCGTTCACCCGTTTGTGGTCCGTAAAATCTGCGAGCGCCTCGCGCCAATGCGGCCGTTCCCCTGCCTGCGGATTGATACTGCGAACTCTTACCAAAACAAAAAACGCCTCCCTCCGTATAAAACGAAGATGAGGCGTCTCTTGCACGGGTCCTGTGTACCTGTTTTCGGGTCCGTACCAAACACGCAGGACCTCCCGCTTATTAGCGTTCATTTAACGTTGATGTAACCGTGATTTTTCGTGTAATGCCGAGGACCGGGCTCGAACCGGTACGGTAGTCACCTACCGCAGGATTTTAAGTCCTGTGCGTCTGCCAATTCCGCCACCCCGGCATATCGCGTGAATCTTTGGTGGGCCCTGAGGGACTCGAACCCCCGACCAGTCGGTTATGAGCCGACCGCTCTAACCAACTGAGCTAAGGGCCCTGATCAAATATGGGAAATCGATTCATTATAATGGCTGTAATTGGTTGCGGGGGCAGGATTTGAACCTGCGGCCTTCGGGTTATGAGCCCGACGAGCTACCGGACTGCTCCACCCCGCGTCGTTAAGCCGTAATAAATAGCGACAAGAATTAATATACAGCATGATCAATAGGTACGTCAAGTATTTTTTGCAGGAAAATATAAAAAGAGAATTCGCGGGACATCCATCTCCCGGCTTATGGAATGAACCGCACGCCGTATCTCCCTTTCCTCGAACGGAAAATTTCAACGAGACGCGGATCGTCGTATCCGTAAATCCAGCCGTTTTGCTCCAGCCGTTTTGCGAGGCAGCCTGCTTGAAATTTCGTTTTGTAAAGCTTGCCGAAATAAACCCACTGCATGTCGTTTCCTCCTTTCCTTTCGTCGAATCGGCATCGATGGCTATTGTTGCCGGAAGTGGGGCTCCTCATGCATGTTCCCGTTTTCTTTGAGATTATTTCAAAATTAATTTATAATATTTACTTAGTTTGAATCAATTTCATAAACCGTTAGCTGCTTCAATCAAGACATATATAGATCATAAACGTTTTTGTATATCTATGTATCGTTTCGTTCCGTACTTTTTGCTCCTTTATGAAATTGGTTCTGTTTAACATACTTTCTGGAAGCGAGGAATTCGAATGGCTAAAACACACAGGAAACTCACTCCCGTCGAACTGCTGAAAAAATTTATCTTCATTACGGCGGGCGCCGTATTAATGGCGGTTGCGCTCGAAGTTTTTCTTGTCCCGAACGATATCATCGACGGCGGCATTACCGGTATTTCCATCGTATTGTCCAAAATTACGACGCTCCCGCTCGGTATCTTCCTCTTTATCATCAACCTCCCGTTTTTATTCTTGGGTTACAAGCAAATCGGCAAAACCTTTGCCATCTCCACGTTGTACGGCATCGTCGTCATGTCTGTCACGACACAGCTTTTGCATCATGTCAGCCCGTTTACGAATGAAAAAATACTCGCCGTATTGTTCGGCGGACTGATTTTAGGCCTTGGCGTCGGCCTGGTGATCCGGTTTGGCGGCTCTCTGGACGGAACGGAAATCGTAGCCATCCTTCTCTCCAAAAAAACCCGCGTTCCCGTGGGCCAGATCATCATGATCATGAACGTGTTCATTTTTATCGTCGCAGGTTTCGTGTTCGGCTGGGATTCCGCGATGTACTCCATCTTTACATATTATATGGCTTCAAAAGTAATGGATATCGTCGTCGAAGGCTTGAACGAATCCAAATCCGTGACGATCATTTCCAGCGAATACGAGGAAATTTCGCAAACGATCCAGGACCGGCTCGGACGCAGCACCACCTTTATCTACGCGCGCGGCGGCTATTCCCGCGAAGATACGCAAATGATTTACTGCGTCGTGACCAGACTTGAGCTCGCCAAGCTGAAATCGGTTGTGCAGGAAATCGATCCGAAAGCGTTCATTGCCATTGAGCATGTATCGGACGTGCTCGGCGGCAATTTCGAAAAAAGCGCGATCCACTAAACAGAGCGAATGCATGCAGCATGGACAAAAAGAAAAACCCTTGTTCTTTTCGAAAAAGGACAAGGGTTTTTAACGTGAAACGAAAAGCAGCCTCTGAAGGCTGCTTTTCTGGTTTTATGCGCCGAAGGAAGAAGGATCTTCTCTCCAGGCTTTGAGGGCTTGCACGTCGTCTTGTTGAATCACGCCTTTGTCCAAAGCCACTTCCATTAAAGCCGTGTAATTGGACAAGCTTTGGAACGGGATTCCGGCCTCGTTGAAGGCTTGTACGGCCTTGTCCAGCTGGTAGCTGAAAATCGCCAGCACCGCTTGCGCCTCGGCGCCGGTATCCTGAACCGCCTTAGCGGCTTTGATCGAGCTGCCTCCGGTGGAAATGAGGTCTTCGATGACGACCACTTTTTGCCCCGGTTTGATGATGCCTTCGATTTGATTTTCCTTGCCGTGGCCTTTGGCCTTATCGCGGATGTAGGCCATCGGCAGGTTCATTTTTTGCGCCACCCAAGCGGCATGAGGAATACCCGCCGTTGCCGTTCCCGCGATCACCTCGGTATCCGGGTACTGCTCGCGGATGACCGCCGCAAACGATTCCGCGATAAATTCGCGGATTTCCGGATACGACATCGTCAACCGGTTATCGCAATAGATCGGCGATTTGATGCCGGAAGTCCAAGTAAAAGGATTTTTCGGGCGCAAGGCCACCGCCTCGATCTGCAGCAAATACGCCGCGATCCGTCCAGGGATTTCTGCAAGATTCGTCATGCTTCCAACATCTCCTTAATGATTTGTTCTGCTGCCGTTCTCGGCTTCTCTGCGGCCGTTATCGGCCGTCCGACGACAATGTAGCTGCTGCCGCCGCGTATCGCTTCTCCCGGCGTCAGAACGCGTTTCTGGTCGCCCTGATCGCTCCCCGCAGGCCGGATGCCCGGCGTCACGGTAATAAACCCTGCGCCGCAAGCGCGGGCGATATCGCCGGCTTCCTGCGCGGAAGCGACGACGCCGTCAAGGCCGGCGGCTTGGGTCAACTCGGCGTAGCGGATCACCGCGTCCCTTACCGTCCCGGGAATGCCGATTTCATCGTTCAGCATGTCCTGGCCGGTGCTCGTCAGCTGGGTGACGGCAATGACAAGCGGCTTTTGCAGCGAGCCGTCGGAAGCCAGCGCCTTGTCCGCGCCCTCAAGCGCAGCCTTCATCATGTCCGTTCCGCCTGCGGCATGCACGTTAAACATGTCCACGCCAAGACGGGTGATGCTTTCCGCTCCACCCTTGACCGTGTTGGGGATGTCATGCATTTTCAGGTCCAGGAATACTTTGTACCCCCGGGTCTTCAAATCGCGCACAAAATCGGGGCCTGCAGCATAATACAGCTGCATGCCCACCTTCATGTAACACGGGATGCCTTCAAGCTCCCGCAGCAACGCCGCGGCTTGATCCGCATCCGGGTAATCCAGGGCCACGATTAAGCGGCCCGCCATTTCCCTGTATCGTTCATTCATCTATCGTAGCCCCCTAGCGGTCGGCGAATGCCGGCATGGCTTGGGACGAGAAGTTGATCGTATCCAGCATGTGAAGAAGCGCTCTGACGGTATCCAGCGACGTCATGCAGACGACTCCGTTTTCCACCGCTTCGCGGCGGATGCGGAATCCGTCGCGTTCCGGCGTTTTGCCTTTCGTCAGCGTGTTGAAGACGAACTGCGCTTCGCCGTTGCGGATCAGGTCGAGAATGTTCGGTGTGCCGTCGCTCAGCTTTTGCACCGTCGTCACGAGGATGCCGGCTTCGCTAAGCGCTTGGGCCGTTCCGCCCGTCGCGTAAATTTTGTAGCCGAGGCGGCGGAAGCCTTTCATCAGCTCGACCGCTTCCTCTTTATCCTTGTCGGCTACGGTCACGATAATCGCACCGGTGGAAGGAATTTTCATGCCTGCGCCGATCAAGCCTTTGTAGAGCGCTTTGGCATACTGCAGGTCGCGTCCCATCACTTCGCCCGTGGATTTCATTTCGGGACCGAGCGTCGGTTCGACGCGGCGCAGCTTCGCAAAGGAGAATACCGGAACTTTGACCGACACATATTCGCTTTCAGGCCACATGCCTTCTTCGTAGCCCAGATCCTTCAGCTTTTTGCCGAGAATCGCCTGCGTGGCGAGGTTCGCCATCGGAATCGTCGTCACCTTGCTCAGGAACGGCACCGTCCGGGAAGAACGCGGGTTGACTTCGATCACGTACACCTCGTCTTGGTAGATGACGAACTGGATGTTAACCAGGCCGACCGTTTTCAATTCCTTGGCGATGCGCGTCGTGATGCTGACGATTTTGTCTTTCAGATGCTGCTCCAGATGCTGCGGCGGATACACCGCGATCGAGTCGCCGGAGTGCACCCCTGCGCGTTCGATATGTTCCATGATGCCCGGGATGACCACCGTTTCGCCGTCGCAGATCGCGTCGACTTCGACTTCCTTGCCGAGCATGTAACGGTCGATCAGAACCGGATGCTCCGGATTGATTTTGACCGCTTCTTCCATGTAGCTCAGCAGTTCGGCGTCGGAATACACGATTTCCATCGCCCGTCCGCCGAGGACGTAAGAAGGTCTCACCAGAACCGGATAGCCGAGCGATTGCGCCGTTCCAACCGCTTCGTCCACGGACGTTACCGTGCTGCCTTTCGGCTGGGCGATGTCAAGGCGGGAAAGCAGCGCTTCGAATTTTTTGCGGTCCTCCGCTTCGTCGATGCTTTTAAGGCTTGTGCCGAGAATCGGAACCCCGGCGGCGCTTAGAGGACCGGCGAGGTTGATCGCCGTTTGACCGCCGAACTGCACGATGACGCCGATCGGTTTTTCCTGCTCGATGACGTTCATGACGTCTTCGAAGAACAGCGGCTCGAAGTACAGACGATCCGACGTGTTGAAGTCCGTCGATACCGTTTCAGGGTTGTTATTGATGATCACCGCTTCGTAACCCGCATTTTGGATAGCCCATACCGCATGCACCGTCGAATAGTCGAATTCGATCCCTTGCCCGATCCGGATCGGACCGGAGCCCAGCACGACCACTTTCTCTTTGTTCGATGGCGTCACTTCGTTTTCCGTTTCATAAGTCGAGTAATAATATGGCGTGGATGCCTCGAACTCGGCCGCGCATGTATCTACCATTTTGTATACCGGGCGAAGTCCTTGCTGCTGGCGATATTCACGCACTTCAACTTCTTTCGTGTAGCTGTCCGCCAACGCCTGCGTACGGAGCTCGGCGATCGCGCGGTCGGTAAATCCCAGCCGCTTGGCTTCATACAGCGTTTCCGGCGTCAGTTCCTTTTGCTGGATTTGCGCTTCGAAAGCGATCAAGCCTTGCAGCTTATCGAGGAACCACCAGTCCACTTTGGTCAGATCCTGCACGGTTTGCAGATCGTAGCCGCGGCGGAAAGCTTCGGCGATCAGGAAGATGCGCTCGTCGTCGGCTTTGACAAGGCGTTCCTTCAGCACTTCTTCGCTCAATTCCTCGCTGCCTTTCAAGTAGAAGCGATGTACGCCGATCTCCAGAGAGCGGATCGCCTTGTGCATCGATTCCTCGAACGTCCGTCCGATCGCCATGACCTCGCCGGTCGCTTTCATTTGCGTTCCGAGCTTGCGGTTGGCGTGAATGAATTTATCGAATGGCCAGCGCGGGATTTTGCTGACGATGTAGTCCAGCGTAGGCTCAAAACATGCATAAGTTTGGCCGGTTACCGGATTGACGAGCTCGTCAAGCGTGTAACCGAGGGCGATTTTGGCCGCCATTTTTGCGATCGGATAACCGGTCGCTTTGGATGCGAGCGCAGACGAGCGGCTGACCCGCGGATTCACTTCGATGACGTAATATTGATAGCTGTGCGGATCGAGCGCGAACTGAACGTTGCATCCCCCTTCGATGTTCAGGGCGCGGATGATTTTCAGGGACGCCGATCTCAGCATTTGGTATTCACGGTCGGACAGCGTCTGGCTTGGCGCGACGACGATGCTGTCGCCGGTATGCACGCCGACAGGGTCGAAGTTTTCCATGTTGCAGACGACGATGCAGTTGTCGTTGGCGTCGCGCATGACTTCGTATTCGACTTCCTTCATGCCCGCGATGCTTTTTTCGATCAAGCATTGTCCGATCGGACTGTAGCGGATCCCGGAGGAAACCGTCTCGCGGAGCTCTTCTTCGGTCGCGCAAATTCCGCCGCCGGTGCCGCCAAGGGTATACGCCGGACGAACGATGACCGGATATCCGACTTCATCCGCAAAAGCAAGCGCTTCTTCCAGCGTCGTGACGATCGTGCTTTCCGGAACCGGCTGCTCCAGCTCGCGCATCAGCTCGCGGAACAGGTCGCGGTCCTCGGCTTTTTCGATGGATGTCAGCTGCGTGCCGAGCAGTTTCACGTTTTCCTGTTCGAGGATGCCCGCTTTCGCCAGTTCGACGGCCATGTTCAGGCCGGTCTGGCCGCCAAGCGTCGGCAGCAGTCCGTCCGGACGCTCCTGGCGGATGATCTGGGTGACAAAGTCGAGCGTGATCGGTTCAATGTACACTTTGTCGGCCATGTTGGTATCGGTCATAATCGTAGCCGGGTTGCTGTTGATCAATACGACTTCAACGCCTTCTTCTTTCAGCGCTTCACAGGCCTGCGTGCCCGCATAGTCAAATTCCGCCGCTTGGCCGATGACGATCGGCCCCGAGCCGATGACGAGGATTTTCTTAAGTTGTTTGTTCAATGGCATAATTAACGTTCTCCTTTCGCGGCTGCAGCCAGTTCAGCCTGACGCGGGTTGGCCGGGTTTTGCTGTTTATGTTCTCTGATCATGTCAAGGAATTGATCGAATAAATAGCCGTTATCGTATGGACCCGGCGCGGCTTCCGGATGGTATTGCACGGTGAACGCCGGATATGTTTTATGCTTCAAGCCTTCGATGGTTTTGTCGTTGTTGTTGATATGCGTCACTTCAAGCTCCGTGCCTGCGACCGAATCCTCTTTAACCGTATAGCCGTGGTTTTGGGAAGTGATGTAGCAGCGGTTCGTTCTCAGGTCTTTGACCGGGTGGTTGCCCCCGCGGTGTCCGAATTTCAATTTCTCCGTATCGGCGCCGCAAGCGAGCGCGAACAGCTGATGTCCGAGGCAGATGCCGAAGATCGGGTACTCGCCGAGCAGTTCCTGGATCGTGCGGATGGCATGCGGCACGTCTTTCGGGTCCCCAGGTCCATTGGACAGCTGGATGCCGTCCGGATTCAGGCGGCGGATTTCGTCTGCCGTCGTGTCGTGAGGCACTACCACCACGTCGCAGCCGCGGGCCGTCAGCTCGCGCAAAATGCCTGTTTTCGCGCCGTAATCCACCAATACGATCCGCTCTCTCGAGCCAGGGCTGCTGTACATATGTTTGGTAGATACCGTAGCGACCTGATTTGTCAGAATCGGGCTGGCCGCCAGGCGTTCTCTCAGCTCTTCAACCGATGCGGCCGAAGTCGTGAGGATCCCTCTCATCGTTCCGTGCTGGCGGATCATCCGGGTTAGCATCCGGGTATCGATGCCGCTGATGCCGACGATGCCGTATTCTTTCAGCAGGCTGTCTACGTTGTATTCCGCGCGCCAATTGCTCGGCACCGTTTCATGCCGTCTTACCACGAACCCGTTCACGAACGGGGCCACGGATTCGAAATCGTCGCGCGTAATGCCGTAGTTTCCGATCAACGGATAGGTCATCGTCACGATTTGCCCACAGTAGGACGGATCGGACAGCACCTCCTGGTAGCCGGTAATCCCCGTATTGAATACAACCTCGCCTGTTTTTTCCCCTTCGGCTCCGAATGCACTGCCCGTAAACAGTGTTCCATCCTCCAGAAGCAATCTTGCCTGCATTCTACTCACTCCCTCTGTCAAATACGTACTTCTCTTCTGTTAAATAGCGTTTAGCCTGAATCTATCTCGAATCCGGGCGAAGGTTATTCAGCCCATGCCACTTTGCCGTCCACCCATGTTTTTACCGGCCAGCCCTTCAGCTTCCAGCCGGTAAACGGCGTGTTCCGCCCTTTCGAGGCGAAGGTTTGCGGATCGACCTCTTTTTCGGTCTCGAGGTCGATCATCGTCAGGTCCGCAGGCGCACCCTCTTCCAGCCGTCCTGTATTCAGTCCGAACACTCTCGCAGGATCGGCCGTCATGCGGCGCACGAGGAAGGAAAGATCCCAAAGCCCCGTTTCCACGAATTTCGTGTACAGCAGCGGAAATGCCGTTTCGAAGCCGACGATGCCGAACGGCGCCATTTCCATGCCTTTGGCTTTCTCCTCTTCGGTGTGGGGCGCATGGTCCGTGACGATCATATCGATCGTCCCGTCCTGCAGCGCTTCGATGCACGCCTGTACGTCGCGCGGCGAGCGGAGCGGCGGGTTCATTTTCCAGTTGGCGTCCAGGCCCGGTATGTCCTCGTCGGACAGCAGCAAGTGGTGCGGACACACCTCTGCGGTGACGTTGATGCCGATCGATTTCGCCTGGCGGATCAGTCGGATCGATTGTTCCGTGCTGACATGGCATACATGGTAGTGAACGCCCGTCGCTTCGGCGAGCAAAATGTCGCGCCCGACATGAATCGCTTCCGATTCGTTCGGGATGCCGACCAGCCCGTGCTTCTCGGCAAACTTGCCTTCCGTGACGCAGCCCTTTTCCACCAGCGAGTTTTCTTCGCAATGCGCAATGACCGGCATATCGAGCTCGGCGGCGAGGCGCATCGCGTTTTTCATCATTTGCGCATTCTGAACGCCCACGCCGTCATCCGTGAAGCCAATCGCACCGGCGGCCTTCAGCGCGGCAAAATCGGTCAGTTCTCGCCCGAGCTCCCGGACCGTGATCGCCGCGTAAGGCAGGACTTTGACCAGTCCCGCTTCGCGCGCCTTGTCCAGCACCAGCCGCACCGTTTCCGGATTGTCCGTCACCGGCTTGGTGTTCGGCATGCAGGCAATCGTCGTGAAACCGCCTTTGGCTGCCGAACGGCTGCCCGTTTCAATCGTTTCCTTATGTTCAAAGCCAGGCTCGCGCAAATGAACGTGCATATCGATGAGCCCCGGCGTTACCAGCTTCCCGGCCGCATCCGTGATTTCCGCGCCATCGGCCGGTTTCCATTCCGAGTCCCCGTCGATCAAGGTGCGGATGACCCCGTCCTCCAAAACGATATGCTTTTTCGTAAGTTCGCCTTGTTCATTCAACACGCTGGCGTTCGCGATAATATGCATGCTGTTTACCTCCGCTCGTTGATTGGCGCTGTGGCTTCCAATCTATTGTATAATATTCATTCAGATTTGTGTATATTTATTAATGCAATGGCATGAAAATTCCTGCTTTCGCCTACAATAACGCTCTTTCCATGACGGCCATCCGTACCGGAACCCCGTTGCTCATCTGCGTGAATATGGCCGACTGCTCACATTCGACGACAGCGTCATCGATTTCCACGTTCCGGTTCACCGGCGCCGGATGCATGATCAGCGTATGTTTGGAAAGCTTGGCTGCCCGTTCTTCCGTTAATCCGTACTGCTTTCGGTATTCTTCCGCAGATCCCAGCATGCCCGTTTCATGGCGTTCAAGCTGTACCCGCAGCATCATGACGACATCCGATTTTAATGCTTCTTCGATGCTTACATAAGGAACGTCAAGCTCTGGCGCCTGCATATTCGGCGGCGCGCAAAATTTGACTTCGGCGCCGAACTTCCGCAGCGCCCACAGATCCGATCTGGCCACCCGGCTGTGCGATACGTCCCCGATGATCGAAACGCTGAGTCCTTGCAATGTTCCGAACTTTCTTTTCATCGTCAGCAGGTCCAGCAGCGCTTGCGTCGGGTGTTCGTTGTTTCCGTCCCCCGCGTTGATCAGCGGGACCGAAATTTTGCCTGCCAACTCTTGAAGCACGCCTACCGGCTTCAGCCGGATGACCCCGGCGTCGATCCCCATCGATTCAAGCGTTTTGACCGTATCGTAAATCGATTCGCCCTTCTCCACGCTGGAGGCCGCGGCAGCGAAGTTCAGCACCTGCGCGCCGAGCCGCTTTTCGGCCATTTCGAAGGAAAACCGGGTTCTTGTGCTGTTCTCGAAAAACATGTTGGCCACAAACCGCGTGTTCAGGACCGGGATCACCTTCTCTTCCCGAGCCGCCCAATAGGCGGCCCGTTCGAGGATGGAGTCGATTTCGCCACGGCTCAGATCCTTCAGTCCGAGCAGACTGCGTTCCTTAAGCTTCGTCATCGTCATCATCGTCATTTCTCCTCCCGGTTTTGAAAAATCGTTACCTCGTCTTTGCCGTCGGTTTCCGTCAGCGCGACTTCGATCTGCTCCTGTTTTGATGTCGGCACGTTTTTTCCGATATAATCCGGTCTTATCGGCAGTTCCCGATGCCCACGGTCCGCAAGCACCGCCAGCTGGATCATCTGCGGTCTGCCGCAATCCATGAGCGCATCCATGGCGGCCCGGATCGTCCGGCCGGTATACAGCACGTCATCGAATAAAATGACTTTTTTCTCTTCTATTTCGAGAGCTTTAAGCTCTTGGTTCCCATCCAGGGCGGTTTTCGGATCGGCTTGCTTTTGATCGTCGCGGTACGCCGTGACGTCAATCGCTCCCCATGGCACCGGCGTGCCTTCGATCTCAAGTATTTTGGCTGCAAGGCGTTTTGCCAGAAACTCGCCTCTTGTTTTGATGCCGATTAAAACGCAGTTTTCAATCCCCTTGTTCCTCTCCAGTATTTCGTGTGCAATCCGTGTCAGTGCGCGGCGGATCGCCGCTTCATCCATAATGACATGCACCTCGTTGCTCATGCTCTACACTCCTTTTTGTTAAGGGATATTGACTACATTATCGCCCGTGAACATGCAAAAAACTCCTTGCCGCTCTTGGCAAGGAGTTAAAGTCTCTTGGACATTCGGACACAAGGCACCCTTACGAGACCGCGCTAAAAAGGCATGCGCATGCCGCGAAAGTGAACCTCGGTTCACGTTACCTTGCCAGCCTCACGGGACTGATTTAAAGGTCTTATTCAGATGGATTGAACTGAAGCGACCTGCTTCAGATTCATTTCATTTCATTCAGCTACAAGAATTATGACAGACGGGCTTCGTCATGTCAACAGGCTATTCGCCGCCGCGTCATGGAAATTTATTCCGGAAGATTGCGGGACTGCCGGGGATCAGGCTGAACGGGTGCCGCCTGAGGTTCGTCCGTTTTCGGCGCTTCCGCGGTTTTCCGCGGCGCCGGCCGGGAATCCCCGAATATTTCGTTCATTTCCCTTTTCACTTCACGCAGCGCCTTTCCCGCGGAACGCCCCAGTCCCGGGAGCTTGTTCGGCCCGAACAATAGCAGGGCGAGCAACGCCAGCAAAATGAATCCGGGCAAACCGATATCGCTTAGCATTTGGTTGAAACCTCCTTTAATTCTGTAACAAGATCGCTCGATTCATAGCGGATCACACTTGTCCGATCAAGAAACCGTCCCGTAATTCATCCGGTCCTCATAGTTGCCGTCGAGCCGCTGCTGCTTGCGGTACACTACCCGGGACATAAACACGCTAATTTCGTATAACACGATAAACGGCAGCGAGACGGAAATATGCGAAAAAAACTCGGGCGGTGAAATCATGCACGCGATAAATACAAGCACCATGTAGGCGACTTTGCGGATTTTCGCCAGCTTGGCCGGCGTCAGAATGCGAAGCCTCGTCAAAAACATCGCGACCACCGGCAGCTCGAACGCCAAAGAGACCGGCGCAACGATGTTCGTCAAAAAAGAAAAATATTGCGCGATGCCGTAGGTTTCGACGAGTCCCAGGTTTTTGGTCGTGTCCGTCGTAAACCGGAACGCCATCGGAAACACGACGAAATAAGCAAACGCAAACCCGACGATGATAAGGACAAAAGCGGCCGGGATATATTTTAACGCCGCCCTGCGCTCATCCTTGCGCAGCCCTTTTTTCACGAACCCCCAGATCTGGAACAGCGTGAACGGAACGGCCACGATCAGCGACAACGCCGCGGAGAGATACATATAGATCCGGATGCCGTCAAACGGACTAAACGCGTTCCATACGACAAGCGAAGCCGGAGGCCTGCTTTTCAGAAAATGCAGCACATCCCCGGTGAAAAACATGGCGGCAATCATCGACGCCACAAAAACGGCCAGTATCCAAAACAATCTTTTCCTAAGCTCGGATAAATGTTTTTCGTAACGGGACCAGTTCATTCGGTTCATCAAATTCAGCAGGTTCAGCAAGTTGATCAGCTCCATTGCTTTTTAAACATTTGCCATTTCCTTTTCCATACCTAACACTTTACCATTTTTGCCGGCAAAAATCACGATGGTCTTCGCATCGCCTTAAGCCGCTCCATAACGATCCCGACGGCGATCGCGTCATCGATGTAACCGAAAGGAAAGCTGAAATCCGGAATAATATCCGTCGACAGGACGAAATAAAGCAAGGCGCTGCCGATGACGTGACGCTCGGGTTCCGGCAGCCGTCCCGATCCGTATTCGCCGTATAAATCCTTCAATTGGTCGATGTAATATCCTCTGCTTCGAAGCTGCTCCAGTTTGGGCAAAAATGAGCTTTCGATGAGCTCCCGCCCTTCCTCGGTTTGTGCATACGCCTCATATTTATGCAATTCCTTGCGGATTTGGTCGGCCATGTTTTCTACATGAATGCCGCTGCCTTTTAGCGCATTCCTTAATTCGCTGATGTCGTCCTTCGTTTCCTTGGCTTCAAAACCTGCGGCGGACAAAAGCTCCTGAATCGGAATCTCTAAATGCTGCGCGAACAGATGCAGATGCTCCAGCTTGGGCTGCTGCTTTCCGTTGACGATCCGCGAGATGGAAGCCGCGTCCAAGCCTGACATTCCGCCGAGCTTCCGCATCGACAACGATTTGGCGCGCAACGATGTTTTGATCAGTTCGCCAAGCCGGTTTTCCTCCTGTTTGCCTTCATGTCCGGTAGCCATCGTTTCACCGCCTCTTTCGGCCTTTTTTTTCGCCTCAACGTTTTGTTGCGATTTCTTCAACATTATATGATCCGAACGGGCACTTTTTGTTGCCGGTTTTAATAAGATACGATGAGGATTCGGCAAAATCTCTAAACATCATTCATGCAGGGGAGTGCTTAGATTATGATTGCACCATGGTTATCATCCGTTTCAATCGCGCTGGCGTCCAATCTGGACAATGCCGGCGTCGGGGCCGCTTACGGGGTAAGGAACATCAAAATTCCTTTTTATGCGAGCGCGGTCATTGCCTTTATGGGTTTTCTGCTTACGCTTATCGGAGGTTTGTCCGGGCAGGTGATCGCCTTGTGGATTCCCCCGGAAATATGCAACTTCATCGGCATGGTCATTTTGGTCGCGATCGGTCTGTGGGTGATGCTGCAGCCGTTTTTGGAGCGGAAAAAGCCGAAAAAGGAGACGCCCCCGGGGCTCATCAAGGAAATTTTGAAAAACCCGGAAGCTGCCGATTTCAATCAATCCAAAACCGTCGATTTCAAGGAATCCGTCATTCTTGGCATCGCGCTGTCGATCAATAATTTGGCCGGGGGGTTCGATGCCGGAATTACGAACATCAACATTTGGGAAACCTCCATTTTTTCCGGTTTGTTCAGCTTGATCTGCATAGGCGTCTGTTCGATGGCCGGCCGCAAAATTGCCGGTGAACGCCTCGGCAGAAGCGCCAGCTGGATTGCGGGGGCGATCCTGATCGCCATCGGCCTTCACCAAGTCATTTAATGCCGTTAAAAGAAAAACGTCTATCGACGTACTTTCACAGAAGGCAGACCGCGTTTAGCGGGAATTTTTCTTGGGATATAAGGAAGCCGTCCCTTCGAAACTTTTACTGTCTCTTATATCTTAAACCAAAAAAGAAAGGCTGCCCCTAGGGGCAGCCTTTCCCGCAATAACTTTATTTCCGAACAGAGAGAATGAACTTCTCAAGTGACGCTGTATCGGTAATGCTCTGATTGCATGCATGGCTATCGACGCATACGTATTGGCCGACGGAAGAAAAATTATCGGGCACGGCGCTTTTGGTCTTGACCGAGAAAAATGCCAGTTCCTGGTGCCGGTTGCAGAACATGCAGTAGCCCTTCTTGTTGGTCGGCATAATCCTTCCCTCGATGCCGATAAACTGCCCTTCGTACGGATATACGATGAACAGACGGCTCGTGGCGACGTCCACCCAGCCCAGATACGTCATAAATCGAAAATCGATGGACTGCAGATCAGGCACTTTCAATTTTTTATTTTTAGGGAATAACTTCTCAATCTGTTTCTGCGTAATCGGCGGATACGGCTCCAGAAATGCTTCCAATTCAATGAGATGTCTTTCAAAATCGGGTGCCGTTTCGAAGGTCGATATTCGTTCCAGCATTTTCCGCTGATCCGCCGTCAGGGAAGAAAATGCTTCCGTAACCGTCATTGCCGCACGGTACCTTACGGTTTCCAAAACGCTTCGGTCCGCAACGGTTCGCAGCGTTCTCAGAAGGAATTCCGACTGTTTTTTAATTACGTTATACTGGTGGTTTCTAATAAATGGTGTACTCATTGCTTTTCAGCCCCTTATTTATATTGAAATTCAATAAGGTGCAAAGCCTTTATTAGAAACGATAAAATGAAGTTTGGGCGATTGAATCCATTCCATCGCACCTCACGCAAAGTATCGCCCCGAAATCAGGCTTTGCATGAGGACTTCCTAGCAAATGAGCAATTCAGTATTGCCAACGATAAAACCCCCTATCATCATCGATGCGAAAAGTATAGCAAAAATAACCCGAAGCCGCAATTCATTGCCGTTCGAAAACCCCTTTAGAACACAAACGGACAGCCGCCAGGCTGCCCGTTGAACGTTCATGACTATGCTGTTAAAACTCGAATTCCACGTCGCTCAGACGCCGTTTGATTTCGCCGATGACCCGTTTTTCGTCTTCTTCGCCGTTTGCGATAAACGTGACGGAGAAACGGACGAAATGTCCGGCATCATCCCAAGGCACGCTGGAGATGAGTTTTTCGCGTATCAGGTATTGGGAGAAATCTTCGCCGGATTCGAAGCGGATGCCGCCTTTAATTCCTTTCGGCGCTTCCACGTACAGGAAGAAGGAGCCTTTCGGTTTTTCGGCTTTAAAGCCGAGTTCGTTTAGCGCAGCGACCAGCATGTCATGTCTGCGGGAGTATTTGGCCGCAATGTTTTCGGTAATTTCCGGATGGTACAAACCATAAGCGGCCGCTTTTTGGATTGCGATAAATTGTCCCGAATCATTGTTGTCCTTCACATCCCCAAAGGCTTTGACTACAAGCGGGTTGCCCGCGATGAAACCGATCCGCCAGCCGGTCATATTATAGGATTTGGACAAAGAATGGAGTTCCACTCCGACGTCTTTCGCCCCCGGAACGGACAAGAAGCTAAGCGGCTTCAGACCGTCGTAAGTCAATGCAGCATACGGCGCGTCATGAACGATGACGACGTTATGCTTTTTCGCCCATTCCACGACTTCGCCGAAAAACTCCGCGGTCGCGCTGGCCCCCGTCGGGTTGTTCGGATAGTTCAGGTAAAACAGTTTGGCGCGTTTGGCGATATCTTCGGGAATGGCATTCAAATCGGGCAGGAAGTTGTTTTCTTTTTTCAATTCGACGTTGTAAACTTCCCCGCCCAGGTATTTGGTGTGCGTTCCCATCACCGGATATCCCGGCACCGTCATGATCGTAACGTCGCCCGGGTTGATAAAACACGAAGGCAGCATGGCCAGCGCCGGTTTGGAGCCGATCGAATGCAGGACTTCGGTTTCAGGGTCGATGCCGTCGACGTTAAACACTTCTTTTAAGTAATGGACGGCAGCAACCTTGAATTCAGGGATGCCGTTGTCCGCGTAACCGCGGTTTTCAGGCTTGGCCGCTTCTTCGGCAAGCTTCGCGACGATGCCGGCATCCGCCATTTCATCCGGTTCGCCTACGCCCAGGTCGATCAGTTCGACTTCCGGAAAATCCTTTTTCGCTTGGGCTTTGGCGCGTTTAATTTTTTCAAACTTGTAAATCGCTGTATCTTTACCGTAATTGGATCCGCCAATCCGGTCCGCAAAATTGTGCTGAATATACGTATTTTGATATCGTTCGATGCTCATGTACCATTTCATCTCCTATTTAGGCAAAATTCTATCCCTAAATATGAAGGAATCCATGGCTGAATGCCATGGACTAATCATCGTATCATTTGTACTTTCATCGGCTGCGCAGATTGACGAGCAGTTGCTCCATGTCCGGCGGGATCTCCGCGGTGAATTCCAAATATTCCCCGCTCGACGGATGGACAAAACCAAGCACTTTTGCATGCAGCGCCTGCCCGTCCATTTTGATGCCTTTGCTGCGCCCGTATACCGGATCCCCCACAAGCGGATGGCCGATAAATTTCATATGGACGCGGATTTGGTGGGTTCGGCCTGTTTCGAGCTGCAGCTCGAGCAGCGTGTAATCCCCGAACCGCTCCAGCACGGCAAAATGCGTAACCGCATGTTTGCTGTTTTTTTCGGTCACCGTAAACATTTTGCGGTCCAGCGGATCACGGCCGATCGGCGCATCGACGGTTCCCTGGTCGTGGCTTACGTTGCCGTGGACGAGGGCGACATATTTGCGCGTCACGCTGTGCTCCTTTAACTGGGCGGCAAGCGAAGCATGCGCCTTATCGTTTTTGGCGGCCATCAGCAAGCCCGAGGTGTCTTTGTCGATCCGGTGAACGATCCCCGGCCGCAGCTCCCCGTTAATGCCCGACAGGTCCTTGCAGTGATACATCAGCGCATTGACAAGCGTCCCGGAGGCATGACCGGGAGCCGGATGCACGACCATCCCCCGCGGTTTGTTCACCACGATCAAGTCACTGTCTTCATAAGCTACGTCAAGCGGGATATCCTCCGGCACAATTTCCACGACCGCGGGCTCCGGCACGGTGACCTCAAGGACATCCCCTTCGGCCAGCTTGTAATTGGCTTTGACGGGTTGGCCGTTGACTTTGACATGTCCCGAACCGATCCACAGCTGTACCTGGGATCTGGATACGTCCTCCTCCCAGGATTCCGTGATGTATTTGTCGATCCGTTCTTTGGCATACGCCCCGTCGATCACCCATTCCCGGATATCGGCTTCACTCACACGATTTCATTCCCTTCCCCGCTGCCTTCTTCTTTTGGTGTTTTGTTCAAATCAATCAGTGAATCCAAAATGATCAGCGCCACCCCTACCACGATGCAGGAATCGGCGATGTTGAAGATCGGAAACGTGTAGCTTCCGAAGTTGAACATCAAAAAGTCCACGACCTCCCCGTTCAGCGCCCGATCAAGGAAATTGCCGATCGCTCCGCCAAGCACGAGGCTAAGCGCCGCCGGCAGCAGCTTGCGCGAAGAAGTTTTTCTTACTTTTTGCATGTACCAAATAATCGCAATCACAACAACGATAGTTATGACGATAAAAAACCACCGTTGGTTCGGGAGAATGCCAAAGGCGGCCCCGCGGTTGCGGCTCGAGGTGATCACAAAAAAGTTCCCGATGACCGGGATTTCCTGACCGATCTCCAATTGTTTCGCAATGATGAATTTTGTCCCCTGATCCACTAAAAACGCGATAATAGCGAGGATATAATACCACACAGCGCCAAGTCACTCCGTTCTTATCAATTAGGTCCGCAGACCCTGACGGTTTCATGTCAACTAAGACCTGTATATTGTAGCACAGCACGTCAAACATCGTCCATTAACGTCCAACCGCGAGAAGATTTTCCTTCTGTAAAACAAGCTTATTCCGCGCATTCTACAAAAGAAGGAATTGTCTCAAGCGGCATTTCGCTGCCGTCAAAGGAAAGGGGCCCGTACTTATGCAGCATCTTACCGATTCACAGCTCAAGCATCTGCGTTCCTTGCTGGAAGAGCAGCTGCAGTCGCTACAGCATAAAGATCAGGAAAACGATTCCTACGGCCTTGACGAGTCCATGCGGGACGAATCGGGCGAGCTCTCTCTCGTTGACAACCATCCAGGAGATATGGCCACCGAGATGTACGAACGTGAAAAGGACCTTATGCTTCAAAATCACGACGATCATCGGATGGAGCAGATCCGCGACGCGCTCGAACGGATGGATCAAGGAACCTACGGCATCTGTCCGGTTTGCGATAAACCGATTTCCTATGAGCGCCTCGAAGCCGTTCCGACGACGGAATATTGCGTGGAGGATTCGCCAAAACATCATGTATCCAACTATCGCCCGGTGGAGGAACATTTCCTGATGCCCCCGTTCGGCCGCACGAGTTTGGATGAACGCGAAGACCAAAACGGTTTTGACGGTGAAGACGCCTGGCAGGCGGTCGAAAATTTCGGGACATCCAACACGCCGGCCATGGCCGAAGGCAATGAAATCCACAGCTACAACGAGATGGAAATCGAAGCGTCGGAAGAACTTGAAGGCTGCGTCGAACCTTTGGAAGCTTTCGTCGCCACCGACATGTACGGCAACCTGATCGATATCGTGCGTAACCAGCAATACCGCAAATACATGGACATGGGCGAAGGAATCGACATGTACCAGCTGGCTGAAGAGGAAGAGGACGAAGAAGATTATCTCATTTGATCTTTCGTTTCGTCCGATTTCCTTCCTTGCGCCGGTCTAATATGTTTTCAGTTCCATCTGCCGCTGCACGATCCGCACGATATCCGCGATATAATCCCCGATGATGGGCAGGTTGAGCGCACCAAGCACCTGCAGGACGTAAATAATGGTGGCGGCAAAAAAAGTAAAACCGATCGCAATCCCGACCCCGCGTGCCGTTCCGGAAAGCAAATTCAGCCAGATCATCCGCATCGGCTTGTGAAGAAGCTGAGTATAGTCGGCAATGCGGGATCTTTCCATCTCGTCCGCAATTTGGGCCGTAAGCTGGTAGATCCGGCTCAGCTGCTCTTTCTCCGCCGCAGATTCGCATGTTTTCTGATCGTTGACCATAGATGACTTCCCCTTCATAAAAGCGTTGCAAAGCATCTCGCGAGAAAAACAAACGAGCCCGCAGCCGCCGGTTTTTGTCCGGCGCCTTAAGGCTCGTTTTATTCTTTGACTGCTATTATTTGCCTAAAGTCAACCTCTCATTCAAGCGGGAAGGCTATCTTGGGCTTTTTTTGTCTTTCGGAGTTACTCGGCAATGCGCACGCCAAGCGTTTTGCCTGCCAAATCAACGGTTTCCATGCCGTCTTCCTTGCCGAACACAACGTCTTTGACCAGCACGTTTTCGCGGAGCACATGGTCGAAGGCCCGAATCGCTTGGGTTAGCTCTTCGTCCGCGTCCAAAACAAGCGTTACCCGTTTTTCGATCGGCAGGTCAAGCTTTTTGCGGTAATCCTGAACGGCGCGGACCACTTCCCTGACCCAGCCTTCCTGCTCAAGCTCAGGCGTAATCTCGGTATTCAGGGCAACCGTGATGCCGTAACCGGAAGCCGAAGCGAATCCGCTCTTGGCATGTTTTTCGACGAGCAATTCGTCGGCGGTAATTTGCAGCTCTTCACCTTCCGGAGAGGTAACGTTGAGGCCTCCGGATTGAACGGCCGCTCTCGTTTCCTCCGGAGACAAACCTTTCAGGAAGCCTTGGAGGAAGCCGATGTTTTTGCCGTATTTTTTGCCGGCCACCTTCAGGTTCATTTTGAGCGTAAAGTCCACGAACCCGCTGTCGCTTGTTTCCAGCACGAGGTCCTTCACGTTGATTTCTTCTTTGATGATCTCCTGGTAGCCCTCCGCGTCAAACGGACGATCCATGGAAACAATCAGTTCGGACAACGGCTGACGGGTTTTGATGCCCGTTTCGTTTCGCACGTTGCGCGCAAGCTCGACGATTTGGCGCGCCGCTTCCATGTCGGCTTCAAGCGTTTTGTCGATCAGCGATTCGTCGGCCTGCGGGAAGTCCGCCAAGTGCACGCTTTCGCCTCCGCCGAGGTTGGTGTAAATGTCTTCGGACAGGAACGGCGTATATGGCGCCATCAATTTCGACAGCGTCAGCAGCACATGCGTCAGCGTGCCGTATGCCGCAAGTTTGTCTTCGGTCAGCCCGCTGCCCCAGAAACGGTCGCGGGAACGGCGGATGTACCAGTTGCTCAGCTCGTCGACAAATCCTTCGATGCCTTTCGCCGAGTTCAGGAAGTCGTTCACCGCAAGACCTTTGTCGACCAGTTGGATCAGGCTGTTCAAACGGGACAGAATCCAGCGGTCGAGTTTATTGTCGGAAGGCTTGAACGGATGCTCCGCCGGATCGTAGCCGTCGATGTTTGCGTACAACGTCAGGAACGAATGAGTGTTCACGAGCGTGTCGACGACTTTGGATTTCGCTTCCGCAACGATGCCTTTGGAGAAACGTTTGCTGTTCCATGGCGCGCTGTCGGCCAGCAATGCCCAGCGGAACGCGTCTGTGCCGAATTCGTTGATGATATCCCATGGATCGATGACGTTGCCTTTGGATTTGGACATCTTTTGTCCGTTTTCATCCAAAATGTGGCCCGTCGCGATAACCGCTTTGTAAGGCGCCACGCCCTTAAAGAGGGTGGAAACCGCCAGCAAGCTGTAGAACCAGCCGCGGGTTTGGTCGATCCCTTCGCAGATCATATCCGCAGGGAACTGCTCTTCGAAGGTGCTCTCGTTTTCGAACGGATAATGATGCTGCGCAAACGGCATCGAACCGCTGTCGAACCATACGTCGATGACCTCGGAGGTGCGTTCCATCACGCCGCCGTCGCAGTGCGGGCATTTGACTTTGACTTCGTCCACGTAAGGCTTGTGAAGTTCAAAATCATCCGGGAGAGCCGTTGTCGCATGTTCTCTCAAATCCGCAAAGCTGTGCGGAGCGTATTCTTTTTTACAGGATTCGCACACCCAAACATTCAGCGGCGTACCCCAGTAACGGTTCCGGCTGATATTCCAATCCACGAGATCTTCAAGGAATTTGCCGAAACGGCCTTCGCGGATATGGCCCGGGAACCACTCCACGCCGTTGTTGTTGGCGATCAACTGATCTTTGACGGCCGTCGTTTCGATGAACCAACTTTCCATCGCGTAATACAGGAGCGGCGATTTGCAGCGCCAGCAGAACGGATAGCTGTGTTCGTATTTTTCCTTGCTGAACAAAAGGCCTTTCTCCGACAGCATCTTCACGATGTCCAAATCGCAATCTTTCACAAAACGTCCGGCCAGATCCGTAACCTCATCGGTGTAGCGGCCTTGGGCGTTAACGACGCTGACGAAGCTGATCCCGTTTTCGCGGCATGTTCTGTAGTCGTCTTCACCGTGCGCAGGCGCCATATGGACAATACCGGTACCGCTTGCGTCCGTGACGAACGAAGCGCCGACGATCAGGTTGCCCTTTTCCGGATGGATGTACGTAAACGGCGGCGTGTAGGTTTTTCCGATAAACTCGGAGCCTTTATGCGTGGACAACACCTGATAATCTTCTTTCATCACGTCTTCGACCAGATTTTTGGCCACGATGTACACTTCGCCGTTTTTTTGCACGCGCGCATAATCCATATCCGGGTTCATCGCGAGCGCAACGTGAGCCGGCAGCGTCCAAGGGGTCGTCGTCCAGGCAAGCACGTAGTCGCCGCTGTCATGCAGCTTGAATTTGGCTGTTGCGCTCAAGTCTTTGACATCTTCGTAGCCTTGGGCCACTTCGTGGGAGCTGAGCGTCGTTTGGCAGCAAGGGCAATACGGGCTTACGCGGTGGCCGCGGTACAGCAGTCCTTTGTCATGGATCGTCGCGAGGATGTTCCACACGCTTTCGATGTAGTTGTTTTCAAGCGTGATGTACGGATGATCCAGGTCGGTCCAGTAGCCGATCGCCTCGGTCAGCTCTCTCCATTGTTTTTCATATTCAAATACGCTGGCTTTACATTTTTTAATAAATTCTTCAACGCCGTATTTTTCGATCTCTTGTTTGCCGGAGATGCCCAGCTGTTTTTCCACGCCAAGCTCGACCGGCAAGCCGTGAGTATCCCAGCCCGCTTTGCGGACGACGCGGTAGCCTTTCATCGTTTGGTAACGGCCGATAAAGTCTTTGATGACGCGGCCGAGAACGTGCCCGATATGCGGCGCGCCGTTCGCCGTAGGCGGACCTTCGTAAAACACGTAGTTCGGTCTGCCTTTGCGGTTTTCCATCGATCTGCGGAAGGTATCTTCCTTGTTCCATTTTTTCAGTACGCGCAGGTCGCGTGTGCGCGCTTTTTCTTTGATATCGACTTTTTGCATCATATCCATCCTTTCGTGTAATTCCTTGGAAGGAATTTCCCATCCCCCTAAATCCCCCTTCTAAGCGAATGCTTTCGAAGCGAGTTTTCCTTCGGAAAACTTTTAGGAGGACCCCAAGGGCTTCCGCCCTCTGGACTCCCGAAATGGGTCGAGGGAGTCACAGAGTACGGACTTTGATTCTTTTTATGTGATTCCCGCTTTTCGCCCCGTTCTTTGCCTTCGCAAAGACGGGGCACGCTTAACGGATGCGCTCTCTAGTTTCAAAAACAAAAAGTTACTCTTTGCACCACACCCATCGCACGCATGGAAGGTTCTCGATAGCGATCCGAAGGGAGCTGAGGAAGAACCGATCACAACTCCAACAGCAGCTTTATCGAGCCGCTCCCATCGCACGCATGGAAGGTTCCCGATGACGATTCCGAAGGAGCGTCGAGGAGGAACCGGTCACACCTCCATAAGCAGCTTTAACGCGCCACTCCCCTCGCACGCATGGAAGGTTCTCGATGGCGATCCGAAGGGAGCCGAGGAAGAACCGACCACACCACCATAAGCAGCTTTATCGCGCCACTCCCATCGCACGCATGCAAGGTTCCCGATGGCGATCCGAAGGGAGCCGAGGAAGAACCGGTCACACCTCCAAAAGCATCTTTATCGCTCCCGCACCCATCGCACGCATGGAAGGTTCCCGATAGCGATCCGAAGGGAGCTGAGGAAGAACCGATCACAACTCCAAAAGCAGCTTTATCGCGCCACTCCCCCTCCCTACGCCGAACTTTCGGGTGTCCAGAGGGCAGCGTCCTCTGGGGTCCCCCTTTGGAAAGGGGGATTTAGGGGGATTCGATAGAATTTAGGGGGATTCGATAAAACAAACACAAATAAAGCCCCATCCCTAAAAGGGACGAGGCTTCTGCTCGCGTGACCACCCTAATTCCGCTCATGGGGAAACAAAACTCCCCTGAACGACTCCTCAAGTCCTCGCCTGATCGGGGTTCCCAAGGAACATCGCCGTCAGCAAGGAGCCGATATAACGTTCGGCATGCCGGCTCGGCTTACGCACGTTAATGCTAACGCTTCAGCTTCGCTTCTCCGGGAGGATCTTCGGCTTCGGTCTGAACGTCGGCTCTCAGCAAACGCCGACTCTCTGGAGAACATGTCCAAAGCTTACTTATCCCATCATGGAATCCATATGCGCTTCAACGCTGCCGCGACTGCGCGCGACAACCGATATGACTATAGTTATAGCCCTTTTTCATTCAAAAGTCAACCAAGCAGAAGCCTAGTATACCTCATTTGCTTCGCGGGTATCCCGGGAATCGCCGGGCGATTCCAGCGCATCCCAGCCGTCTTGGCTCAAAAGCTCCAGCTGCGCTTCCACCAGCGTCCGGAATCGGGTACGGTAAATGGAAGCCTGCTTTTTCAATTCTTCCACTTCCATCGCAATTTTGCGCGACTTGGCAAGCGATTCGTTGATGATGCGATCCGCATTTTTCTCGGATTCTTTTATGATCAACTGCGCTTCCTTCTTGGCGTTGTTTTTCACTTCATCCGCCGCTTCCTGGGCGACGATGATCGTTTTCGAAAGCGTCTCTTCGATGTTAAGGAAATGGTCCAATCTTTCCTGCAATGACATCAACTGATTATGAAGATCCTTGTTTTCGCGAATGACACTCTCATAATCCTTAATGACCTGATCGAGGAATTCATTCACTTCATCTTCATCATAGCCCCGAAGCCTGCGTGAAAATTCCTTGTTATGTATGTCTAACGGCGTTAACGGCATAGATGTGCACCTCCTAAGAATGTTCAGGTCCCCCTGTTATCAAACGGATCTGATGATACAGCCCTCTTGGATTGTATCGGCCGAATAAAACCATTTTATTAGTATTCGCTTGAATTAGATTTCGACAGGAATAACCTATTTCCTGCTGCGAGTCTACACAAATTTACCTATTTTAACCCGGTAGCGTCCTTTTTTTGTAACGTCCCCCGCTTCCAGCACCTTAAAACGGCCGAAGCCCTGCATCGACACGACATCCCCCGCCTTTAGCGGAGCCGACGGATCCTCGACCGTTTTCCAATTGACGCGGCAGCGGCCGGCCCGGATCGGAATCAACACCTTGCTTCGACTGAGCCTGTACACGTCGGACGCGATCCCGTCCAGGCGCAGCGAGGCGACCGTAATATCCATCGGCTCCAGCGCGGCTTTGTTCGTTTGAAGTTGATCGATCGGCAAAATTTCGCTGTGAACTTGCACGCGATGCACCTGATTCAGGTTCATGTCCAGAAAGGCGCTGATTTCTTCGCATACGACCGTGTGACAGCCGCTCTCCAGCACGTGAATGTCGCCGATTTTGGAACGTTTAATGCCAAGGCCAAGAATCGATCCCATATAATCGCCATGCTCCAACGTCAGAAATTTCCGGTCTACGGAATCGATGCTGAGCACCTTCAGCTTCATGTCCTCGCCGCTTAAATCGCGGTAGTCGGGGGCGATCAGCGCCCTTGTCCGTTCCGCTTCCTCATAACCTCCGTCAAACCGCACGTGCACGTCCGGGTGGCGGTTCGCCAGCGATTCCACGATAAAAGCCTGCCTTGGATCCAAAAAGTCCGTCAGACGGGTTTCATGGTATTGGCCAGCGTTCACAACCCATTCCCATGCCCGATCGACGAACTCGCGCTCATCCGGATGAAAATGATCGTAAATATCCAGTTTCATCGTCACTCACACCAATAAATACATCAGAATCGCAAGAACGCCCCGCTCGGCGAACTGCAGCACGATCAGCGCGATGATCGGCGAAATATCAAGCATTCCCGCGATCGGAGGAATAAAACGGCGAAACGGCGACAAATACGGCTCCACAAGCTTGCCCAGAAGCTCGCCGATAAAGCTTTCCCGCAGGTTCGGAAGCCAGGACATCAGCACGTAAACGATAATCATGTAAAAGTAAATTTGGAACAGATAATCCACGATGGTAATTATATCTAACAAAACCGCTTCACCTCATTCTGTTGTAATCATGTTCATCCGCAAGTATTTCGGAAATGGTGCCTGAGATTTCAACGGTATCCGGGGTACATAAAAAAATGTTCCCGCCAATCTTGGAAATGCCGCCGCTCAAGGCATAAACCGTTCCGCTGAGAAAGTCGATGATCCGCAGCGCCTGGTCGGTACGAACCCGCTGCAAATTGACGACCACCGTCCGGTGGGAACGCAAGTGATCGGCGATTTCCTGGGCTTCGTCGTAGGAGCGCGGTTCATGGAGGATTACCTTGACGTTTTTTTGCGAATGAATGCTGACCACATTATTTCCCCTTGGGTTTCTACGCGCTTCCAACTGCGGAGTTTCAACTTCTTCTTCAACCGGAAGCTGCTCCCGCTCCACGATTTCTTCCTGCTCCTGCAATCCCAAAAAAGACATAAATTTATTCATCACGCTCATCCTTCCCCCTCCTCTTTCCCTACTAAAATGCTGCCTAAACGAATCCAAGTCGCTCCTTCCTCAATCGCCACTTCAAAATCGTTAGACATGCCCATGGAAAGCTCCGTTAACGGTTCCTGCGTAATGCCCCTGCGGTTCAATTCGTCCCTTAACTCGCGCAGCCCCCTGAATACAAAACGGGTATCCTCCGCCTCGTCTTCAAAAGGAGCCATGGTCATCAAGCCGATCACTTTAATATGGGAAAAGTTTTGAATTTCCTGCAAAAACGATGCCGCATCCTCGGGGGACAAGCCGTACTTGCTGTCTTCCCCGGAAATGTTGACCTGTAAAAAAGCTTTGGCCTGAAGCCCCCGCGCGGCGGCTTGCTTCTCCAGTTCCTTGGCAAGCGAGAGCCTGTCCAACGAATGGATGTACTCGAACTTTCCGATCACGTCTTTTACCTTGTTGGTCTGCAGATGACCGATAAAATGCCACGTGCCCCGGTGTCCGAGCGCCTCCCATTTATCCTGTGCGTTTTGCCAACGGTTTTCGCCAATATGCTCAAGCCCGCTGTCCAGCACCTTGGCCGTCATCGCGGGCGAAACATATTTAGTAACCGCCACGATCTTTACTTCTTCAGGCGTTCTGCCGCTGCGCCGGCAAGCCTGCTCAATGCGTCGATTGACGTCCTGTATCCGCTCTTCCAAAGTCACGGAAGGCTCACCCCTCTTTTAGCCCGATCCAACTAGCCATTCGTCCTGTCGTTCCCCCATCCTTCCGGTATGAGAAAAACAAATCGTTACGACAGCTCGTACACCATGATGTACATTCGATATGAGTCGGCAATATTCCTGCTTTAATCATAATGTGTCGATTCATTTCTTTCAAGTTGAGCATATATTTGCCGCCTTCTTTGGTTATGTACCAATCCGATACGGAATACTCGTCATTACCCAGGAAATCTTTTGCTAAATCATGGACATAAGACATAACTTTTCCATCGACTTCATAACAGCAGGACCCGATCGACGGCCCGATGGCCGCTCGTATATCTTCTGGCCGGCTGCCAAAAACCTCCGTCATGCGTTCCGCCATTTTTGCTGCGATTCGCGCCACGGTTCCTTTCCAGCCTGCATGCGCAAGACCGACCACCTGCCGAACCGGATCATAAAAAAACAAAGGCACGCAATCGGCATAAAAAGACGTGAGCATCACGCCCGGTACGTTGGTAAGCAGCCCATCCGTGTCCTGAACGGCCGATTCCCGCGTTAAGCTTCCCGCACCCGCCAGGCTTTTGTCAATAACGGCGATATCGGCGCGGTGGACCTGTTCCCCGCATGTCCATGAAGCAAGCGTAAACCCAAGCCGAGACGCGACAAGCTCGCGGTTGGCAATGACGTCCTCGGCACGGTCGCCGACGTGAAAAGCGCAATTCAGCGAATCGTAAGGCGTCTGGCCCACGCCCCCGTTCCGGCTCGTAAAGCCGGCACTGATGCCGCCATAACGGCTAACCCAAGGCTCCAGCATAAACAGCGCCGGGCGTCCCTGTTCCTCTTTCAAAACAAACGGTTCCATACCTGTTCACCTCAACATCCAGTGTACCACATGAAGACTCACAAATCCCTGTAATTTCGGCGATCCCTTTCCTGGCGGTCTCCGTGGGACGAAGCTTCCTTTTCGTTCGGCAGCGTTTTGAGTTCTTCCATTTTGACCAAAACGACATCCGAACCGATTTTGACGATGTTTTGCCATGGGATGATGAGATCCGCCCCGCCGCCGAACAAGCCCAAAAATTTATTATAACTTGGCACGACGATCGCGTCGATCCGGCCCTGGCGGAGATCCAGCTCCAAATCGCTGATTTGGCCGAGCCTTTTGCCGTCCACGATGTTGATGACGTCTTTGGTTTGAAAATCGGATATTTTCATGTTTATCCCCACCGTCTGTTTTTCTGGAATCAATGTCCGCAGCCCCTTTTCCTCCTAAATTTGCGTGCCTGCATCATCCGCTACCGTATTCTTGATATAAGTATATGTTCCCTTTGGGCAAAATGCCCTTCTTTTTCGAAAATCAAAAACGTTGACCGGCGCCCTATGCTCAGGCCTGATGCGGGTTTGCCCCGACAAATGCTTCAAGTGAAACAACCATGAATGAAACCGCTGATTGCCACATATGTCTGATGAAGAGGCCCTTCGGACATGATCCATAAAATAACCTGTTTTTTGCTTCGACGCCGATTCAGGGGCTTTATAGGTTACCTCGGAAACCATAAGCTCCGATGCATTAAAAAAAACGACCCGAAACGGATCGCTTTTAGGTTTATAGGCTTGGCATAAACGTAAATGTCTTTTCCGCCAATCCTCGATATTCAATTGTTGGTTTTACGATTTCACATGTTTTTGCATTTGCTGAATGGCCGATTTCTCGAGCCGGGACACTTGCGCCTGGGAAATGCCGATTTCGTCGGCAACCTCCATCTGGGTTTTTCCTTCAAAAAAGCGCATGGAAAGAATCATTTTTTCCCGCTGGCCGAGCCTTTGCATCGCTTCACGGAGGGCGATTTCTTCGATCCACTGCACATCCTTGTTTTTGTCGTCGCTGATTTGGTCCATCACGTAGATGGGATCGCCGCCGTCATGGTAAATCGGTTCGAACAGCGACACGGGATCCTGGATCGCGTCCAGGGCAAAAACGACATCCTCTTTGGGTACGTTCAGCACTTCGGAAATTTCGAAAATCGTCGGTTCCCGCGAATTTTGGTTGGTCAAGGAATCGCGCACCTGCAGCGCCTTATAGGCGATATCCCGCAGCGATCTCGAGACTCTGATCGGATTGTTGTCCCTCAGGTACCGGCGGATTTCCCCGATGATCATCGGGACCGCATAGGTCGAAAATTTCACGTTTTGCGACAAGTCAAAATTATCAATAGCTTTCATCAGTCCGATACAGCCTACCTGAAACAAATCGTCGACAAATTCCCCCCGATTGTTGAAGCGCTGAATGACGCTGAGCACAAGTCTCAGGTTGCCGTTCACGAGCTTTTCTCTGGCTGACCGTTCGTTGTGTTGCTGCAAGGAGTGGAATAATTCCCGCATTTCCACGTTGGTTAGGACCGGTAATTTTGCGGTATCCACGCCACAAATTTCGACTTTGTTTCGGGTCATGATGATATACCTCCCAAGGAGAAACATTAATGTACATTATCTCCCTGGGGGCTCATTTTATTCCTTGCAAAATTTCGCTACACCATCTTGTTGAACTCCTTGCGGAGGCGTTTGATAATCCTTTTTTCCAGCCTGGATATGTAGGATTGGGAAATCCCGAGCATATCCGCAACATCTTTTTGCGTTTTTTCTTCGCCGTCCTGCAGGCCGAAACGAAGCTCCATAATCGTGCGTTCCCGGTCGGTCAGCTTTTCGAGCGCTTTGTGGAGCAGCTTCCGGTCGACCTGTTCCTCGATATTGCGGTAGATCGTATCATTTTCGGTGCCGAGCACATCCGATAGAAGCAGCTCATTGCCGTCCCAGTCGATATTGAGCGGTTCGTCGAAAGAAACCTCGCTGCGGATTTTGCTGTTGCGGCGCAAATACATCAAAATTTCGTTTTCGATGCAGCGCGAGGCATACGTGGCAAGCTTGATCTTTTTTTCGGGGTCGAACGTGTTGACCGCTTTAATCAGGCCGATGGCGCCGATGGACACCAGATCCTCGATGTTGATGCCGGTATTTTCGAACTTGCGGGCAATGTAGACGACCAGGCGCAGATTGCGTTCAATCAGCATCGACCGGATGGCCGCATCCCCCGTCGGAAGCCGCTGCAGCAAATATTCCTCTTCTTCCCGGGTCAGCGGGGGAGGGAGCGCCTCGCTGCCGCCGATATAGTAGATTTCTTCGCTTTTCAGCCCCAAAAGAAACAGGATTCGGTAATATTGCAGCTGCGCTATCAATCGCCATTTTACAAGCATTTGTCGTCCTCCTAAAAGTTTCCCGAAGGGAAACTATCTTCGTAAGCATGAGCTTCGTTTCCCGAAGGGAAACTACCTTCGTAAGCATTAACTAATTTCCCGAAGGAAACGATCATCGTAACATGAGCTTCATTCCCGAAGGAAACCGTCGACGATCCATACATGTCATATCGCATTGGAACGTTATTTTTGGACCCCTAAGCATCCATTTGCAAAAGACACGCCCGCCCAAGGCATCAATTTCACCAAATCGGTTTTCCCGCTGACATTGGCTCTCACTTCGGAAAACCAGGTCCGCCGTCATCGCAGGACTTTTCCGAATGATCCGCTTGCTTCCCCTTACAAATGAGCCGACGTAGAGTTGACCGGCAGATTCGCTTCAGCCTTGACGGCGTTTTCCTCCCGTACCAGCTCCGGATGGATGATCGCCTGATAGGATCTGTCACCGGACAATTTGCCCCCATCCAGTCCGATCAACACCTTAGACGAACGGCTTGTCTGATTTCCGATTCGTATTTCGACGGCATCCGGTTTCAGGGCAAGCATAAACGCCGATCCGCGATTGACGCCCCGGTAGGGCACCAGACGCAGCCTGTCGCGCCATTCGAAATCGGCATCGTCCAGCTCTAGCAGCAGTTTGTCCGGTTCTCCCCCGTCCAGCCGCTGCAGCCAGGCCGCAGGCAGCTTTTCCTTCCACAGCGACGCTTCCATGACCATTACAGGGGTTCTCGTCAGCGGGTCCGACAGCTGGTTGCCGGTATCAAGCAATCCGGGACAGGTTACGGTAAAATCCCCGATCGCCACTTGGACTTCTCCCATGTATTCCAGCCTGTTCTCCAGTTTCCGCCGCGTGGAATAAACGAATTTGAACCACAGCAGCACCGCAAAACACATGATAAACGTAAACCAAAACCCGATTTTCAGCTCAAACGAGAGTCCTCCCGAAGCCGTAAACCAGATGCCGTTAAAAATCTCTCCCGTGTTTTTCAGCAAATAATGAATACCGATGATTCCGCCGGCTGCCGCAAAGTTGATCATATAAAAAGCTCCCATGTTCCGGATATAGTTTTGCAGACTACCAAAACCGAAAGCGATCCAGAGCATCAACAGAGACAATGCGAATTTGATGATAAAGGTATACATAAAGGAAAGCTCGGGCAGGAACATCATGACGACGTACAGCGCTCCTACCGTCGACGACGCCGCAAGGCGCCACCACCGCAGTCGCTGTTTTCTCGTCCAGGCGGTCAACCACAAAAGCGCGCCGTCGATCAACAGATTGGTGATGAAAATCAGATCAATATAAACAACCAGCCCCATCACCTGCCTGCGCAACGTGGATTCTTAATCGAATCTGCTATGATACCTTTACCGTTCATCATGGCTTTGACTTGGGAGATGTATTTAGTATAAAAAGAACCCTATCCAAAGTCTGTCTAAAATTGGGAGCCGGACATCAACTTTTTTTGTCGAGTTCCGATGATTTTTGAGGAGAAGGCGATGGCCGATTTTGCAGCGACCGATCCGGCGGAGGTTCGGCTGCAACCTTCAATCAGTCATTTGAAAACTCCTTGCTCACGCTTTGAAACATTTCGTGTCCCCCTACCGTTTATGTAAGAAAGGCTTGATCCGACTTCTACACATAGCTTTCTGGAGGAAAAAGCATGAGCAAATGGTTGATTTGGATGGTTATGTTTCTTGTTCTCGCAGCGGGACCTTCGCCCTCCGGATCTGTTGCGGATGACCGCTGGAACGTTAAAGAGGGTTTTGTTGTCGAAAAAAAACCGGGAAAGATTTTGGTGGTGCGCGACAAAGTGCAGAATCCAAATATGACGCTGGCTCAAATCCTGGAGGACGCTCAGCCGAATGCAATCTGGCTTTCGGTGAGCCAAGCCGATTATGATGCGGTCGAAAAAGGAGACCAGGTCAGCATCGCCATTCCGGACGGCTTGATCCTCGAATCCTATCCTGCCCAGGCGGCGGCGCATGTGGACAAGCTGGGTTCGCCGTGAACCGGAACAGCAAAACACCGCCAGGACGTCTTCAACCGCGGTGATTCAAGTTAAATAGGCGCTTCAGCATCTCAAAAAAAGACCCGCTTTCCATTCAATATGGAAAGCGGGTCTTGGCTTATACGGTATGAGATTAGTCCTTTTGACGCGAACGGTTCCGCAAAAACGTCGGAATGTCTAATTGGTCGCTGCTGGTCTGGTTGCCGAACGGACGAAGGTTCGACGTGCTGTTGCGGTTCTCCGCAGCCGGTGGTTCAGAAGGTGCGGCAGCTCCCGGCTTGCGGGATGGAGGCGCAGGGGTGCGGTTTTCAAATCCCGTCGCGATAACGGTGACTTTGATTTCGTCCTTCATGGCTTCATCAATGATCGCACCGAAAATCATGTTCACTTCCGGATCGGATGCGGAGGTTACGATTTCGGCCGCTTCGTTGACTTCGTACAGGGACAGGTTGGTGCCGCCTGTAATGTTCATGATGACGCCGAGTGCGCCTTCGATCGAAGTTTCGAGCAGCGGGCTCATAATCGCTTTGCGTGCAGCTTCGGCTGCACGGTTTTCGCCTGTCGCTATGCCGATCCCCATCAAAGCCGAACCGCGTTCGGTCATGATCGTTTTGACGTCGGCGAAGTCAAGGTTGATCAGGCCGGGCACCTTGATCAAGTCGGAAATGCCCTGTACCGCTTGACGCAGCACGTTGTCCGCCTCGCGGAATGCCTCCATCATCGGTGTTTTTTTATCAACGATTTCTAATAGCCGATCATTCGGAATAACGATAAGTGTATCGACTTTTTCCTTTAAGGCTTCGATACCGAGCACAGCCTGGGTGGAACGCTTGCGTCCTTCAAATGTAAACGGACGCGTTACCACGCCAACGGTCAATGCTCCGCATTCCTTGGCGATTTCGGCGATGACCGGAGCGGCTCCCGTACCGGTTCCCCCGCCCATGCCTGCGGTCACAAAAACCATGTCAGCACCTTTGAGGGTATTCATGATCAGATCGCGCGACTCTTCGGCCGCCTTTTTCCCTACTTCAGGGTTGGCTCCGGCACCGAGGCCGCGGGTCAGTTTATCCCCGATTTGCAGTTTATGTTCCGATTTGGCCATATGCAAAGCTTGGGCGTCCGTATTCACCGTGATGAATTCGACGCCTTGAACGCCGTTTTCGATCATTCGGTTCACGGCATTGCTGCCGCCGCCGCCCACGCCAATTACTTTAATTTGCGCCAAGCTCTCCATTTCAAAATCAAATTCCAACATACTTTCCCATCTCCCCCTCATTGTGCATGGATGGCCCGTCCAATTATTTAAATGGAACCTGCTTATATGAAATCACTGAAAATATTTTTCAATCGTTCAATAAAGCCTGGTTTTTGGGCAGTCTCCGGATTCGTAGCAGGACTCGCTTTTGGGCGGTTCACTGTTTTCTTGTTGCCCGCATTGCTCACGTTTGCGCTGCTGCCGCTGCGTACGCGGATACTGCGGATGACGTTATGTAAAATGCCAACGCCGCTGGTGTAACCAGGGTCTCTGACGCCGATGAAATCCGGCACGGCAATTCTGACGGAAGCCGCCAGCTCCGCTTGCGCAACCTGCAAAACGCCCGGCATGGATACCGTGCCGCCGGTAAGGATATAACCTCCCGGAAGCTCGGCATAACCGAGACGCTTGACCTCTTCGCGAACGAGATGGAAGATTTCCTGCACCCGCGGTTCCACGATGGCTGCCAGGTCTTCTTGGTTGAATTCCTTTTCGACGTTGCTGCCGATCCGGACCACCTTGAACGTAACGTCGGGCGCGGCATCGGCCATCAAAGCGCAGCCGTATTTGAGCTTCACCTTTTCCGCCTGATCCGTCAACGTCCGAAGCCCGTAAGCGATGTCGTTCGTCACGAACTCGCCGCCGATCGGCAGCGTTGAAGTCGAAATCATCGTGCCGCCTTCGAAGATGGCGATGGTCGTGGAACCGGCACCGATATCCACAAGGACCGACCCCATCGTTTTTTCGTCTTTGGACAATGCAAGCTGGCCCGCGCCCAAAGACATCAGCACCAGATCCTTGATTTTCAAGCCTGATTTTTCAACACAGCGCAAAAGATTATGTATCGCGGTCTTCGCGCCGGTAATGATGATTGCCTCCACCTCCAGGCGGACGCCGATCATGCCGCGCGGATCCTGAATTCCCTCCAAACCGTCAACGACGTATTGTTTTGCAACTACATCAATGATTTCCCGGTCAGGCGGAAGAGCGACCACTTCGGCGGCCTTAAGCACGCGTTCAATGTCCTCCTCGCCGATTTCCCGATCCTCGTTCGATACTGCCACGACGCCGTGGCTGGATTGAAGTCCGATATGGTTGCCTGAAATGCCGACATATACTTCCGATATTTCAATACCGACCATACGCTCCGCATGATCCACGGCACTACGGATGGATTGTACAGTCTGGTCAATATCTACAATTGCACCTTTACGAATTCCTTCCGAGTCGGCAGATCCAACTCCAATAATATTAAAGGTTCCATTATTCACTTCCCCAATAATAGCACGAACTTTGGATGTACCGATGTCCAAACTAACAATGATGTCATTGTTGCTCAACCGTGGCACCTCCTGTTTTCTATAGTATCTTTCCCATGAATAAAACACTCGTTTTTACATATTCAACATAGAATATTCTTTCCCTCTTTTTTCTACAAATTTTTCGACTGCCAACATTTAGTATAACAGGCTAAAAATCAAAAGAAAAAAGAGGGAGATTTTTAAGCGCGGAAAGTCCGAAAGAATGATCGGTCCCCCGCTGTTAGCATCGTTTTGATCGAAAAACAAACAAAATTTAGTTCAAACGGTATAGATAACCCATAAAGTTAATTGTAGCATTTTTTAATTGCCGTGAGTAGTGCCATTTTGGTCCGACTCTTCGCCACCGGGAGTCTCAAACGGCGTATACGTGTCGGCTTCCAGCATCGTGATCGTCCCCGGCTGGGCATTCTCGATCACCTGGTTCAAATATTCGATCTTGTCGCCCAATAGAGAGATGGCTGTAATCACCACGAATCGCGATCGCGTATACATCTTGATCCGGTCGGGAAAGGAAGCGGTCGGCGACGGAATAATCTCCGAAATGTCGGAGATCAGCTCATTCGGGATTTGCCCCAGCGCCTTGCACAGCTCCGCTTTGTTCGGATCGTTCGGACTCCATTTGGTAAGGATCGGCTTCTCCACGGCAATGCCGCTGCTGTTTACGGCGACCTTGGTGCCGTTCGCGAGAATCGCGTCCAATCGGCCGCCTTCGCCCAGCTCGTAAGCGACGGTAGGGTACTCTTCGATTCTGACGTTGATTTCACCGGGGAAATGCTTGTCCACGACAGCTTTTTGAATCGACTTGATTTGCAGCAGCTGGTTTTCGACCTTGGAAGGCGAGACGCCGAAATATTGGATTCCCGTCTTCAGCCCGCTGGCCTGCAAGAGCTGTTCCCTTGAGGAAAACGTATTGCCGGTAAATTGGATTTCCGTCACCTGGCTCACAGGCGAGCGAAAGAACAAAACCGCCAAAATCGCGATAAACAAAAGCAGTAAAATGGATATAATTTTCCGGCTGGCTTTTTTCTTGGGCCTGTTCTCTTTTAAAACGGGAATGTGAGCTTTTGGCATAGGGTTCTCTCCACAAAATACCTCTTATCCCCTCTCGCGGGAGGGAGGGGATAAGCATGGCGTTAATTTGCTAAATCTAGCGGTCTGGGCACCGGCGATAACCGGTGGATGTCAGCTCCCAGCTTTTGAAAGAGCAGCTCGATATGTTCGTAACCTCTGTCAATGTGATGAACTTGTTCGACGATGGTTTTCCCTTGGGCGGCCAGTCCGGCAATGACCAGCGCCGCTCCGGCCCTCAGGTCCGTGGCTTCGACGGTCGCGCCGTACAGCCGCTGCACACCTCGTATAAACGCACAGTTTAAGTCGGTGGATATGTCCGCGCCCATTCGCGTCAATTCATCGACATGCTTGAATCTGCCTTCAAACACCGTCTCCTTCATGACGCTGAAACCGTCGGCCAGCGACAGCAGCACCATCACCTGCGACTGCAGGTCGGTCGGAAAGGACGGATAAGGCGAAGTGACGATCCGTTCGATCGCCTTCGGGCGGCTCATGCTGCTTACGTTTATTATATCATTGCAGGTGCTGATTTGAACACCGGCCCGCTTGAGGACGTGGAACAAGGACGACAGATGCGCCGGGTTGCTGTGGGTCAACGTCACGTTTCCTCTCGTGGCTGCCGTGGCGATCATCACGGTTCCGGCTACGATCCGGTCCGGAATAATGGTATATGAACACGGTGTAAGCCGGTCTACGCCTTGGATCGTGATCGTATCCGTTCCCGCCCCGATGATGCTCGCGCCCATGGCATTCAGGAAGTTTTGCAGGTCCTGAATCTCCGGCTCGCGCGCCGCATTGGTAATGGTGGTTGTGCCTTCAGCCATCACGGCGGCCATCATAATGTTTTCGGTCGCTCCGACGCTCGGAAAATCCAGATGGATATCCGCCCCTTTTAGCTTGCGGGCTTTGCATATGATTCTCTGATCAAATTCCTCGATCTCGGCTCCCAGCGCCTGCAGCCCCCGAAGATGCAGGTCGATTTTCCGCTCGCCGATCGCGCAGCCGCCGGGTTGATAGACGGCAACCTCTCCGAACCTCGCAAGCAGCGGCCCCATCAAAAATATGGAGGAGCGCATTTGCTTCATCAAATCTTCCGGTACATGAAACGAATTGGCGGACGACGTATCCAAGGCAACCGTCTCCTGATCACGCAAAGTCGTGCAGCCGATCCGATCCAGGATGTTCAGCATCACGTCGATATCCAGAAGACGGGGGACGTTGCTCAGCTGAACTTTGCCTGCGGCCAGCAAGCTCGCTGCCAGAATAGGCAATGCGGCATTTTTTGCTCCATGGATACGTATGGTTCCTGACAGGGATTTCCCACCCTCAATCACCAATTTGTCCAATGTATCACCTCCGAGTTTACCCCTCAACCGCCGCATTCTCTCTTTGCAGGCCGCTGCCGTGCCTGCCCGCTTGGAGATTCAAAGTCTCGTACAATGAATGCTTCAGGATGAGATCGTCCTCTGCTGTCGTTTGACCGGCCTGAAATCCAGTACAACCCTTCAGCGGACTTGTTTTTGCGTGACACATCAGACCCATGTGCTCGGCCTTGCAAGGCGAAAGTTGTGCGCGAAAGCGGCTTAATGGCAACCGGTCGGCATTCTCCTGACAAAAAAAGAACATCCGTTTCGATCAAGGCCACAGCTTCGTGCCGAAAGCCGCGTCAAACTCCGCGCAGTTCGGGCGGGGCCGGCGTTCGGGTGGTGATTGTCACGATTATAGAGTATCTTATGTCGCGCGCGACAAGTGTGTGACAGTCGCCCAGCCCCTTTTACCGCCCCGATGCGAGGCGGCGCATTTCTTCGACGATCAGGTTCGCCGAATCCGGTTTCCCAAGCCTTTTCGATTGTTCGGACATCTTTTGCTGAACATGAATATCGCCCATGATATCCTCGATAGATTGAAAGAGACGCTTGCCGGATAAGTCCTTCTCCAGAATGACCTTCGCCGCTCCGGCCTTTTCCAGCTGGCGCGCGTTGGCCTCCTGATGGTTATTGGTCACGTTCGGCGAAGGGATCAGGATCGAGGGAATGCCCAAAGAATTGATTTCAGCCAGGAAGGATGCCCCCGCCCGGTTGACGATCAGCGATGTGGCCGCAAGCACCTCCGGCATGTTATGCACGTAAGGAAGCACATGCAGATGATTCGGCATGCTGCCGAGTTTGACGCGGATCTCTTCACGCGTCTTATCGAAATATTGCTCGCCCGTCACATAAACAAAATGAATGTGTTTGAGCTTCTGAAGCTGCGGAGCCATTTCGATCATCGCGTCGTTGATCGCTTTTGCCCCGCGGCTCCCGCCGACGACAAGCACGACCGAACTGTCCATCGGAATGCCCAGCGACGCGAATCCCCGTTCCCTGTTGGCGGACTGCACGGTGGTTGCCCGCGGGTTGCCCGTGTATATGACGCGTTTGGCCTTAGGGAAGGAACGCTCCGAACCTTCGAAGCTGACGGCCACCGTGCTGACGTACCTGCTCAGGAACTGGTTGGTCAAGCCGGGAATGGCGTTTTGCTCATGGATGATGGACGGGATGCCCAGCTTGGCCGCCGCATAAACGACCGGTCCGCAGACGTAACCGCCCGTGCCGATCACCACGTCCGGTTTGAATTCGGCAAGCATCCGCTTGGACGCTTTGACGCCTTTCAAAAAACGGATGACCGTCTTGATGTTTTCCGCCGACAATTTGCGGCGAAAGCCCGTAATGTCGATCGATTGAAAAGGAATTTGCTCCTGCGGTACAAGCTTGCTTTCCAAGCCTTTCGTGCCGCCGATATATAAAAACGCAGAATCGGGGTCTTCCGCTTCGCACTGCCTCGCAACGGCGATAGCCGGGTAGATGTGCCCCCCGGTCCCGCCGCCCGTTAGAACGACTCGCATGCCGATCACCTCGCATAACGTGATAGATTAAGTAAAATGCCCAGGGCGGTCAGCATCAGCGTAAGCGACGAGCCGCCGTAGCTGATCAGCGGCAACGTAATCCCCGTGACCGGCATCAGGCCGATGACGACGCCGATATTGATGATAACCTGCACGGCGACCATGCCGACGATGCCTACCGCAAACAAGCTGCCGAAACGGTCGGGAATCGTCATCGCGACACGCATGCCCCGCCAGACCAGGATCAAAAACAGGAGCAGCACGATCAGGCCGCCGATAAAACCGAGCTCCTCGGCCAAAATCGAAAATATAAAGTCCGTTTGCGGCTCCGGAACGTAGCTGTACTTTTGACGGCTCATTCCGAGTCCCAAACCTCCAAGCCCGCCCGGGCCGATGGCGTATAACGATTGAATAATCTGATAACCCGTCCCGAGCGGATCGGACCAAGGGTCGAGAAACCCGGTAATCCGCTTCAGGCGATAAGGCGCGGCCAAAATCAGGCCGACAAATCCGGCAGCGCCGGCCAACCCCAACATGCCCAAATGGCTTAAGCGCGCTCCGGCCGTAAAAATGATCATCATCGCAGCTCCCAGCATCACGGTGCCCGTACCCAAATCCGGCTGGAGCATAATCAGGCCGAAGGCTAGTCCGACCAGTCCCAGCGGCGGCATCAGGCCCCTGCCGAACGAGGTGATGTTCCACTCGTCGCTGCTCAGCCATTTCGAGAGGAACAAAATCATGCCCAGCTTCATAAATTCGGACGGCTGGATGCCGAACGAGCTGATGCCGAGCCAGCTGCGCGCCCCGCCGCGAACGACGCCGATCCCCGGTATCAACACGATGACCAACAGGACGAAGCAGACGATCAAGGCGAGCTTGGCGTATTTTTTCCATATCCGAAAATCGATGCTGGCCGTAAAAAACATGGCTACAAGTCCAAGTCCAGCAAAAAGCAGCTGGCGTTTGACGAAATAGAAAGAGTCCCCATGTTCATGGAATGCGAGCACCGAGCCTGCGCTGTATACCATAATGATGCCGATCGTGAGCAGTCCCAAGATGCAGAGAAACAGCCACAAGTCCGGCGCCGGGCGTGTCTTGTTCATGAAGAGGCCACCTTTTGCGAAAAAGTAGGGGCTTATCCACCCCCCTACTTAAAGATTATGCACCGCCTCTTTAAAAATGCGTCCACGCTCCTCATACGAGGCAAACATATCCCAGCTGGCGCAGGCGGGAGACAAAAGCACGATATCCCCCGGCTCTGCGGCGGCATGCGCTGCCTTTACGGCTGCGCGAAGCGTGTCGGCGGCGTCCTCCTCATTATCGACGACGACAATATGCTTTAATCCGGCAAGATGCGACACGTTGGCGATTTTATGCGCCGTTTCGCCAAGCGCGACCACCGCTTTGACGCGTTCCGACAAGACCGGCGCGAGCTCCATGTAATCCGAGCCCCGGTCCAGTCCCCCGGCAATCAAAACGATCGGACGATGAAAGGATGTTATGGCCATCATCGTCGCTTTGGCATTGGTCGCTTTCGAATTATTGTAATAAGCGACTCCGTTCAGTTCCTTGATGTACTCCAATCGATGTTCCACGCCATGGAAGGAGGACAACGGCCCTCTTAACCGGTTCGCGGGCACGCCGGCGGCGATGGCGATCGCGCAGGCGGCCGCCGCATTTGCGACATTGAAGCGGCCCGGGATACCGACTTCCTCCACGGGGATGATCTCTGTGACTTGGCCGTGTTCATCCCGGTATACGATGCTGCGCCGAACTTCGTCCTCTACGCCTTGGATAAAAGAAGGGCTGACGTAGACGCCTTCCACCAACTCCTCGTTGGTAGAGAAAGGCAGTAGCTTCGCCTTGATGTAGGGCACGAGCTCGCGGCAGGTCGAATCATCCCAATTGAGGACTGCGGTATCTCCTTCTCCCTGATTGGCGAACATTTTGGCTTTGGAAGCGACATAATCCTCCATATCGCCATGGTAGTCCAGATGCGTTTCCGCCAAGTTCAGCAAACATCCGATGCGCGGACGGAATTCCTTCGTTCCTTTCAGCTGGAAGCTGCTCAGTTCGGTCACCATCCAGTTGCCGCTGTCCGCGTCTTGCGCGGCTTCGCAAAGCGGCGTCCCGATGTTCCCCGCCACGATCGGACGCATGCCGGCTTCCTCCAGCATGTTTCCGACCCAGGTCGTGGTCGTCGTTTTGCCGTTCGAGCCCGTAATGCCGATGATGGGCGCACTGCAAATATGATAGGCGACCTCCACTTCGGTGACGATTTCGATACCGAGCTCCAGCGCTTGCTTGACCGGCCCGACTTTATAAGGAATCCCCGGATTTTTGATAAGCAGAGAAATACCGGGATGAACCAGATCCGCCGGATGACCGCCGCAAATGACGGTAATGCCGAGCGCCTCCAGTTCCCCGGCTTCGGGGCACTGATCTCTGTTTTTTTGGTCGTTGACGGTCACCTTCGCGCCGTAACTGTGCATCACCTTGGCAACTTGTACACCGCTTTTGGCCAGGCCCAGCACGACGACTTCCTGATCTCTGTAAGATTCTGGATGCTTCATATTCTACAACCCCTTGTTCAAGTAAAGTCCGATGCCCGCGAGTACGATGCTCACCAGCCAGAACGTTATGACGACGCGCCATTCCGACCATCCCGACAATTCGAAATGATGGTGGATCGGACTCATTTTAAATATGCGTTTGCCTCTCGTTTTAAACGACGCCACCTGCAGCACCACGGACAACATCTCGATGACGAACACGCCGCCGATGACGATGAACAGCAGCTCCGTTTTGGTCACGATCGCAATGGCGCCGATCGCCCCCCCGATGCCGAGTGAACCGGTATCGCCCATAAACACTTTGGCGGGATGCGCATTGAAGACCAGAAATCCGAGTACCGCTCCGATCATCGCCGCGGCGCAAACGGCCGCGGACAGCGACGTCGCCTGCATGGCCACCAGGGCAAAGGCGGCACAAGCGATGGCGCTGACGCCGGACAGCAAACCGTCCACTCCATCCGTAAAATTGACCGCGTTGGTGACAGCCATCATCATGATGACAATAAACGGATAATAAAACCAGCCTCCCCAGTCAAACGAGAAGGAAGTTCCCGGAACGTGGATCGCGGTGCTGTGGCCGTTTTGAATCAGCAAAATGCACATGATCGCCGAAAACAGCAGCTGGCCGATCAGCTTTTGGCGCGCCGTCAAACCCAGCGAGCGCTTAAACACGATTTTGATATAATCGTCGAGAAACCCGATAAGTCCGAATCCGAGCGTAGCCACCAGCAGTACGTAAAAATCGGTGTTGATGACCGAAAATTTCAAGAAAGACAGCGTAAAAGCCAAAATGATTACGATACCGCCCATCGTGGGCGTGCCGGCTTTTTTCAAATGGCTTTGCGGGCCGTCGTCGCGAACCTGCTGTCCAAATTTCAGCCGCCTCAAAAGCGGAATGAGGAGAGGAGCGGCAATGATCGCGAGAATAAATGAAACGCCTATCGTCAGCAGCAGCAATTGATAATCCATGGATTCACCCCCTCCTTATGTTTAGTTATGCAAGTCTTTTTTGACAAGAGCATCCACTATTTCTTCCATTTTCATCCCTCGCGAAGCTTTGATTAGCACGATGTCTTTCGGATGAACTTGCCCGGCAAGATGGGAGGCGAGTTCTTCTTTATCGGAAAAATGATAGACGGGAAGATCCGGACGCTTGCGTCTGGCCGCTTCCGCCGTTTCCTCCGACAGCGCTCCGAACGTGTACAGCATGTCGACTTTGCCGTCCGCCGCATATTCGCCGACTTCCGCATGGAACTCGAGCTCTTTCGGCCCAAGCTCAAGCATGTCCCCTAGAACGGCGATCTTCCGGCGATGTCCTTTGAGGCTGTCCAGCACGTCGATTGCCGCCTTCATCGACAGCGGACTGGCGTTGTATGCGTCGTTCAGAACGGTAAGCCCGCTTGGCGCCGTAATCTGCTCAATCCGCATCCCCGTCAGGCGCAGGCCGGACAGTCCCTTGCGAATGCCGTCCTTGCCGATGCCGAAATAATCCGCGACCGCAAGCGCGGCCAGACAGTTGATGACGTTATGCTGTCCGAGCAGCGGCAGGTCGAGGCCTTCCTCTGGATGCCTGTGGGTAGTGAAAATGACGCCTTTGCCGTGGAACATCATCCCGGTCGGGTAATCGTCGTTTTTATCCGGATCCATGCCGAACGTAAAAGTCTTCAGCCCTTCCGGTTTTACCGTCTCCGGCTCATCCAGCACAAGCGGAATCAGCGGCTCATCGCCGTGGTAAACCAGCAGACCGCCCGGCTTCATGCCGCTTATGATCTCGACCTTGGCGCGGGCGATTTCATGCCTCGACCCGAGCTGCAGCAGATGGGCTTCGCCGATGTTCGTAATGACGGCTACTTCCGGCGAAGCGATCGCCGACAAGCTTTCGATCTCGTGGCGTCCGCTCATGCCCATCTCCAGCACCGCGATTTCCGTATCCTGCGGCATTTCGAGAATCGTCAGCGGCAGGCCGATATGGTTGTTGAAGTTCCCGCCGGTTTTGTGAACCTTGAAAGAAGTGCCGAGCAGCGCGTACACCATATCCTTCGTCGTCGTTTTGCCGTTGCTGCCGGTAATGCCGACGACGCGGCAGCCGACTTCCGCCAGGTAGGCTTTGGCCAGCGCCTGCAGCGCGGCGAGCGTATCCTCAACGACAATGGCCGGCCCCGCCGGCGGAAGGCCGCGGTCCCGCTGCCATAACACGGCGCCTGCGCCGCCTTCAAGCGCGGCCGCGGCAAAGGCGTGGCCGTCGAATTTCTCGCCCACCAGCGGCACGAACAGCCTGCCGGATTCGATTTTGCGGGAATCCGTAAAGACCCCCTTTACCCGTATATCACAATCATGGTCATGCGCAAGATTTCCTCCGCACATGACCGCCACTTCGTCCAGCTTCTTCGTAATCACTTGTTCATACCCCTTATCGCTTCCTTGGCCACTACCCGATCGTCAAAATCGTATTTCGTATGTCCAATGATTTGGTAGGTCTCATGACCTTTCCCCGCAATCAATACTACATCGTCGGGGCTTGCCATTTCAATAGCCTTTTGTATGGCCGCCCGCCGGTCCACGATGAGCCGGTATTTGTCCTGCGGAACGGATTCTTCGATGAGCCCCGCCTCGATGTCCTTCAGGATCAGGTCCGGGTTTTCCGTCCGCGGATTGTCCGAAGTCACCATAACGAAATCGCTGTATTTCGCCGCAAGCTTGCCCATCAGCGGGCGCTTCGTACGGTCGCGGTCGCCGCCGCAGCCAAAGACGGTAATGACGCGGCCCTTCGCAAACTCATTGACGGTTTTCAGCACGTTCTCCAGTCCGTCCGGGGTATGCGCGTAATCGACGATCACCGCAAACGGCTGGCCTTCGTCCACCGCCTCCACGCGGCCGTCCACGCCCGGCACCGATTCCAGGCTGCGCTTGATGCCGTCAAGCTCAAGCCCTTCCACAAGTCCGGCCGTAATCGCCGCCAGCGCGTTGTATACGTTGAATTTGCCGACCATTTTCAGCTGGATGTCGGCGCTGCCCCGGAACGTGTCCACATGGAAAGACGTGCCCTGGGCGGTGACGGAAATGTTCGAGGCGCGCACGTCCGCTTTTTCGTCCAAGCCGTATGTAATGACCTCCGCAGCCGTAATCTTGGCGAAATATTGCGATGCTTCGTCGTCGGCGTTTAAAACGGCGAATTTCCGCTCGCTTTCCTGACGCCCGAATTTGTTGCCGAGCCGGGAGAAAAAGAGGCCTTTCGCGGCTCTGTACTCCTCCATGGTGTTATGGTAGTCGAGGTGATCCTGGGTCAGGTTCGTAAAGATCGCCGTGCGGAAATCGGTCCCTTTTACCCGTCCTTGCTCGAGCGCATGGGAGGAAACCTCCATTACGCAGCACTGCACGCCGCCTGCCGACATGTCGTCCAAGGAACGCTGCAGCTCGAGCGCTTCCGGGGTCGTGCCGGACATCGGAAACGTGCGGCCGCCGTAGCGGGTCTGGATCGTGCCGATCAGACCGGTCGGAATGTCATGGTCGTTCATCATCTTTTCGATCAGGTAGGTGGTCGTCGTTTTCCCGTTGGTTCCGGTGACGCCGATCATTTTCATGTGCGAGCTTGGCGAGCCGAAAAACGCATCCGCCATGACGGCCATCGCGTAACGGCTGTCCTTGACGATAACCTGCGGCAGTTCGATATCCAGTTCCCGTTCGACCACAAGCGCAACCGCGCCTTTTTCGGCCGCCTGCCCGGCGAATTCATGGCCGTCCACCGTATGCCCGGGCAAGCAAATGAACACGTCTCCGGGCGCCACCTTGCGCGAGTCGGTCTGAAGACCGGTGATGGTGATGTCCCCGCTCCCTTTGATTTGTGCAATTGTTAGTGTTGAAGCCAGTTCATTCAGTTTCATTACGTATCCCTCGCTCTAGTTTCTATTATCGTCCATTGCTGCAATGATTCAGACCTTTAATCGGCAGCTTTGTTCGGCTCGTTCGTGTCCGGGTCGGTCCCCATGTAAATGCGGATCGTCGAGCCCCGTTCCACCCGGCTGCCCGGTTTCGGCGCCTGGCTGACGACCGTGTTGCCCGTGCCCGATTTGGACAACACGAAGTTCATGTTCAAATCCTCGTACAAATCCTGCACGGTGGCCCCGACCAAGTCCGGCACCGTAACGATCGGCGTATCGCCGTATTTATATGCCTTCGGCAGCTGATCCTTGCGCGGAGGCACGTTCAGCACCTGAAGGGAATCCCGCAAAATGTTTTGCACGATCGGCGCGGCCACGACGCCCCCGAATTGGATGCCCGCCGGATTGTCCACCGCCGTGTAAACGACGATTTGCGGGTCGTCCGCCGGCGCGAACGCGATAAATGACACGATGTGCTCCGTGGCGGAATAGCGGCCGTTGACGACGATCTGCGCGGTACCCGTCTTGCCTCCGACCCGGTAGCCGTCGATAAAGGCTGGGCGTCCGGTGCCGTTGGCCACGACGCTTTCCAGCGCTTCGCGGACCTGCTTCGACGTCTCTTCGGAGATCACCTGTCTGACCAGCTGCGGTTTGTTTTCGCTGACGACCTCGCCCGTATCCGGATTCACCCAGGCTTTGGCCACAAACGGCTTATACAGGTACCCGCCGTTGATGGCCGCCGAAACCGCCGCCACCTGCTGAATCGGCGTGACGGATACGCCCTGGCCGAACGCCGTGGTCGCCAATTCGACGGGGCCGACGCGGGACGGTTTGAACAAAATCCCGTTCTCCTCGCCGTTCAAGTCGATGCCCGTTTTCGAACCGAAGCCGAAATCGCGGATATATTTGAACAACGTGTCTTTCCCGAGCCGGTTGCCCAACGTGACAAAGCCGGGGTTGCAGGAATTTTCGACCACCTGCAGGAAAGTTTCGCTGCCATGGCCGCCGCGTTTCCAGCATTTCAGCGTGGCCCCGCCGATTTTGATGTATCCCGGATCAAAAAAACGCTCGTTTTTCAGGTCGACTTTCTTCTCCTGCAGCGCCGCCGCCAGCGTGATGATTTTGAAGGTCGAACCGGGCTCGTAGGTCATCCAGATCGGCAGGTTGCGGTTAATGACCTCGGACGCGTATTGCTTATAATTGCCCGGCTCGTATCCGGGCCTGCTCGCCATCGCGTAAATTTCGCCCGTCTTCGGATTCATCGCGATCGACCAGGCGCCCCTGGCCTGATACTGCACCATGGCCTGGTCCAGCTCGCGCTCCATGATCGACTGGATGGACTTGTCAAGCGTAAGCTGCAAAGTAAGCCCGTCCTTCGGCGCGTTGTATTTTTCCGAGGAACCCGGCATAATGCGGCCGCCGGCGTCCGACAGATAGGAGATGCTGCCCTGGATGCCGTTCAGCTTGCTGTCATATCTCTGCTCGACGCCCGTCAAACCTTGGTTGTCGATTCCGGTAAAGCCGAGGATATGGCTTGCAAGATCCCCATAAGGATAATACCGCTTATTGTCTTCGGCAACAACGATACCCGGCAGGTTTAAATCACGAATTTTCTGAGCAAGCTCCATCGTAATTTTGCGTCCACCGGGTTGAAGTTTCACACTCATCTTCCTTTGGGTAATCGTGCTTTTGATTTTCTCTTCCGTCATCCCGAGCAATGGCGCAAGCAATCTTGCGGTTTTGTCGGGATCTTTCACCTGAACCGGCACCGCCATGATGGTTGGGGAGCTGATGTTGTAAGCAAGCGGCACGCCGCTGCGGTCCTGAATCTCGCCCCGCTTGGCAACGGACGGAATTTGCCTTCTCCAGTTCTCCTCCGCTTTCGCCGAAAGCTCCGCCCCTTTGCCCAGTTGAACATAGGCCAGCCTTATTATTATAGCAGCAAACAGCAAGCAAAGAACGGCCAAGCTAACGAGAAGTCTGCGTCTGCGCGTCACGTTCGAAACCTTCACTTTTGATACCTCCCTGCTTATCCAGATCGACATGTCCGTTATTCCTAACATGGTATTCGGGACAAACAGGGGATAGAACAAGCTGTCCGAAAATGACAAAACTTTTCAGGTTCCTCAGTTATCTTTGTTTTTGCCGTTGGTTCTGCCCAATGAGGATTGATTCGTACCGGTAGACTGCCTGTTAGCTCCGGTTTGCGCGTTGGACTGCTGGTTTTTCCCATCCGCGTCCGAGGTTTCGCCCCGGTCTTTACTATCGTCAGGCGCATCCGAAGGCTTTAACGTCAGCTGCACCGTACGTTTTCCGTTTTGGCTCGTCACCTTCTGGCTCGTGACATATCCTTCGCCGCTGACGTTCACCCCGACTTTCATCAACGTCAGCACGTCCAAAGCGTCGCGCAGCGATTCGCCGGTCAAGTCGGGAACTTCCATCGTCTTATCGGTTTCTGTCAACAAATAAACATGCTGCCCCGGGCTCATCGGCGTGCCTTTGGCAGGAAACTGCTTCATGACCGCGGAACCCTTGCCCAAAGTATCGAATGCAATCCCCGCTTTGAGCAGCTGCTTCTCTGCATCTTTCACACTTTTGTTGACCAGGTCCGGGGCAAGCGGACGGTTTTGCGCTTGAATGGCGGTATTTTTCTTGCCGTCCGGATCTTGTTTGGTCGTGCTTTTCGGTACCCCCATATACTGAAGTGACTGCGATACAATCTTCTTAAAAACCGGTGCGGCAGCCGTACCGCCGCCGACCGTGGCGTTGTCAGGCTGGTCTATGACGACCAGGACGGCGATTTTCGGATCGTTCACAGGGGCATAACCGATAAACGATACGACCGATTTGGAATTATCGTATTGGCCATTAATATTTTTAATGGCCGTCCCCGTTTTGCCCGCTACGCGGTAACCGTCGATGTAAGCATGGCGTCCCGTGCCGATGTCTTGATCCGCTACGACCTGTTCCAAATATTGGCCGGTTTCTTTGGCCGCCTCCGGAGTAATAACCTGTTTTTTAAATTCTGGCGGGGTTACTTTTTTTGTGCCCGTATTCGGATCATCGATCTCTTTGATAATATGCGGTTCCATTAACTTCCCGCCGTTTGCAATCGCAGAAACGGCAACAAGCTGCTGAATGGGAGTGACGTTTACCCCGTGTCCATAGGATGCCGTCGCAACCTCAACGGGACCCGGGAGATTGACGGCCCAAGAGGTTTCTCCAGGCAGGTCTATCCCCGTTTTCTTGCCAAAACCAAAGTTTCCGATATATTGAAGCAATCGCTCTTTCCCCAATAGTTCTGTACCAAGCTTGACGAATGCTACGTTACTGGAACGTTTAACCCCTTCAAGGTAAGTGATTTTCCCCCATCCTACCCTATTGATATCATGGAGGTATCTTTTAGAGCCCTTGACAAGAATGCTGCCGGATTGGTACTTGGCATTTGGATCAAACAATTTTTCGTTAACGGCAGCAGCCAAAGTTACGATTTTAAACGTCGATCCGGGTTCATAAACCGATTTTATCGCATGATTCATGAAGGCGGAGTAATCATTCGTTTTCCAATATTTGTTCGGGTCGAATGTCGGCAAATTGGCCATCCCCAGTATTTCCATCGTCTTGGGATCCGCCGCAATGACCGTCATACTAATCGGATGATATTTATCAAAAGCTTCTTTCATGGCGTCTTCGATATAATACTGGATCTGATTATCGATCGTCAGCTTATAATTTTTACCATTGACAGGCGGTTGATAGATTTCGTTCGAATTGGGAAGCTTGTCGCCCGAAGTATCCGACTCGTATTTCAGATATCCCGGCGTCCCTTCCAATTCTTTGTTGAACATGTATTCAAACCCGGCAACCGCCTTGCCGTCGCGGTCCGTATACCCAAGCACGTGGGAGGCGAGCGTACCTTTCGGATAATAGCGTTTGGATTCCTTGATCAGGCCAAGGCCCGTTTCCTGGCCTTTCTTTCTCTTTTTAAGCTCCTCTTTCAGTTTGTCGTTCAGCTGATCGATCTGCTTTTTTTTGTTTTCGTCGATTTTCCAGCCTTCGTAGCGGACTTCCTTGCTTTTCGCATAATCCCCCGTTTTGCTGTCCTTGGCGTTCACAAGCTCCTTCAGCTCATCCACATTTTTGCCCAAAACTTGATGAAGCCCATCCACAACCATGTCCTCAAGCCCGTTGGCATGGATCGCTTTCGGGCTGACCACGACCGTATAAGCGGGGGCATTAATCGCCAGGGCGTCCCCGTTCCGGTCCGAAATGGTTCCCCGTTCCGCCGGGATTTGCGATTGCTTCACCCATTTCGCGACGCCCTTTTTATGCCAATCCTCGCCTTGAACGACTTGCAGCGTAAACATGCGGATAAACAAAACAACAAAAAGGAGGGTGATGAATCCTCCTAGTAGCAGTGTGCGAAGTTTTATTCTTTTAACCATACTTTAACCTCACAAGCTCTATTTTTTGTCGGCAGAACCGTTTGCGGCGTCTCCGCCTTTGGCCGAAATCGGCGACCGTTCGACGTTGATCACTTGCCCGTCGGCGGGTTCCTCGAAGCCCATCTGCTTCGCTTTATCGCGGATCCCCACTTCCAGCTGCTGCTTCTCCACCGTCAGCCGGCTGATTTCCTGCTTCGAAGCCTTGATCGATTTGTCGATTTTTTGGTACTGCTTGTTCAGCCCGTATATGTTCGCGTTTTGCCAGATGATCAGGCTTGCTATCATGACGCATACGACGATCGTGAACAAATAAAGCAGCTTCTCTTTGATCGGAAGTTGCGTTCGGCGGGTGACCACCATCGTCTTTTCCCGGTAACCGGGAGATGTGCGCTTCGTCTGTGCTTGTTCTTTAACTGCCAAGTTACCACGGGTATAGGCCATGTCTTCTTCCCCTTCATCCTAGTCTTACGCTTATTACAAGCATAGAGCGACCTTTATCGTTTATGGTTGTTTCGCTTTTGCCATCGTTCACAGTTTCTCGGCAACCCTCAGCTTCGCCGAACGCGCCCGCGGGTTCTGCTCAAGCTCTTCTTCGCCGGGGACGATCGGCTTCCGGTTGACCAGCTTCAACTCGCCCCTCCCGCCGCCGCAGACGCACATCGGGAAATCGGGCGGACAAGTGCATTTTCCGACATAGCCGTTAAAAATCTGCTTGCAAATCCGATCTTCCAGCGAATGGAACGTAATGACGGATACGCGCCCTCCGGGAGCCAGGCACCGAACGGCCTGATGAAGCGATTCCTCGAACGCCCGTAGTTCGTCGTTGACGGCGATCCGCAGCGCCTGAAAGCTTCGTTTCGCCGGATGCCCCCCGGTTCTGCGCGCAGCCGCGGGGATTCCTTCTTTAATAATATCGACCAACTGTCCCGTTGTTTGAATAGGCGATTGCGCACGGTGTTCCATGATGAATTTAGCAATACGCCGGGAAAATTTCTCTTCCCCATACTGATATAAAACTCTTGCGATCTCTTGTTCCGGCCATTCATTGACGATATGCCAGGCCGTCAAATCCGAGGATTGGTCCATCCGCATGTCGAGCGGGGCGTCGTGGTTATAGCTGAAACCGCGTTCCCCTTCGTCAAACTGCGGCGACGAAACCCCCAAATCGTACAAAATGCCGTCGACCTGCGGTACGCCGTCTTTCATCGGCACCGCCAGTTCTTTCAGCGTTTCCTCCAAATGGCGGAAGTTCGTTTTGACCAGGGAGACCTTGTCCGCGTAGGGAGCAAGCTTTTCCCTGGCATTGTCAAGCGCCCAGTCGTCCTGATCCAGCGCAATCAGCCTGCCGTATTCTCCAAGCTTGGATGCGATCAGGGAGCTGTGCCCCGCCCCGCCAAGCGTACAGTCGACATAAATGCCGTCTCGTTTGATGTGCAGCCCTTCTGTCGCTTCTTCTTTAAGCACCGTGATGTGATGAAACAAGCTGCAGCCCTCCAGACTTATTACAATTCGAAATTAAAATCGACCAGCTTCTCAGCGATTTCGTTAAACGTGCCCTCCGACTGCTGAAAATATGCCTCCCAGGTATCCTTGCTCCAAATCTCCACGCGATTCGATACGCCGATGATCACGCATTCCTTGTCAAGTCCGGCGTACCCGCGAAGATTCCCCGGTAAATTTACCCTTCCCTGTTTGTCCCACTCGCATTCCGTCGCCCCCGAGAAAAAGAAGCGGGTAAATGCGCGGGCATCCGATTTCATAAGCGGGAGCGATTTGAGCTTCTGCTCGAGAACGCTCCATTCGTTCATCGGGTATACGAAAAGGCACTGGTCCAAGCCGCGGGTGATGACAAATGAGGAGCCCAGAAGCTCGCGGAATTTGGCAGGAATGATCAAACGGCCTTTATCATCAATGCTGTGTTGAAACTCACCCATAAACATTTCGGCCAATCAACTCCTTACCCTAAATCCCCACTTTGCACCACTTTCCACCACTTAAGGATACTAGATTCGCCACCCAAAATCAAAATCCTTCTTGACGCCTGTGTTTTTTTGGATATAAATCCAGCCGCCCTCCTTTGCCCAAACGCAATAACCCCCTTGATCCATAAGGATTCAAGGGGGTTATTCGAGAGAAATCTCTAACCATGAATTTCCTTCATTCCTGCGTCGTCCAGCTGTCCAAATATTCGATCTGCGCCTTGGTCAACGAATCGAGTCCGATGCCCAGGCTCTCCAGCTTGTAGCGGGCTACCTGCTGATCAATTTCAAGCGGCACGTTTAGCACCTTGGCGCCGATCGTTTTATAGTTGTCGTTCACGTATTTCAGGGACATTGCCTGAAGCGCAAACGTCATGTCCATAATTTCCGCCGGATGCCCGTCTCCCGCGCCCAGGTTGACGAGGCGTCCTTCCGCCAGCAGATACAGCTTGCGACCGTCCTTCAGCTCGTATTCCTCGATGTTGCGGCGGACGGTTCGGATGGAAGCAGCCCGGCTGGCCATGTCCACTTTGTTGACTTCCACGTCGAAATGGCCGGCATTGCACAAAATCGCGCCATCCTTCATGACGTCAAAATGCTCCCCGGCAATGACGTCGCGGTTGCCGGTGACGGTCACGAAGAAATCGCCGCGTTTTGCCGCCTCGATCATCGGCATCACTTCAAACCCGTCCATATGGGCCTCAACGGCGCGGATCGGATCGACTTCGGTCACGATGACTTTGGCGCCAAGGCCTTTGGCCCGCATCGCCACCCCTTTGCCGCACCAGCCGTAACCGACGACGACGGCCGTTTTGCCGGCGACGACTAGGTTGGTGGTGCGGTTAATCGCATCCCACACCGATTGTCCCGTGCCGTAGCGGTTATCGAACAGGTATTTGCAATACCCGTCATTTACGGCTACCATCGGCAGCTTCAGCAAACCTTCCTTCTCCAGCGCTTTCAGGCGGATGATGCCCGTCGTCGTCTCTTCCGCCCCGCCGCGGATCGTCTCCAGCAGGTCCGGACGCTCCGAATGCAGAATGGTGACCAGGTCGCCGCCGTCGTCGATGATCAGATCCGGTTTCGTTTCCAATGCCTGAATGAGGAAGCTTTTGTATTCGTCCGGATCAGGATTGTATTTGGCCAGCACCGTTACGCCGTCTTCCACCAGCGCCGCACAGACGTCGTCCTGCGTGGAAAGCGGGTTGCTGCCCGTAATCGTCACTTCCGCGCCTCCCGCCTTCACCACTTTCGCCAAATAAGCGGTTTTGGCTTCCAGATGAAGCGCGATCGTTACTTTGAGCCCTTTGAAAGGTTGTTCGGCTTCAAACTGCTTGCGGATTTGGTTCAATACCGGCATGTGGGCCGAAGCCCAATCGATTTTCAGATGGCCCTCCGGGGCCAAAGACATATCCTTCACAATGCTGTTTTTCAAGGACAACGTGCTCATGAAAAACCTCCTCGTCAAATGGTTTGCTTCACTTTTGCAACAATTTGCTACATTTCGATGATTTGATGTTCCGGCGTATAACGCGTACAGCTTCCGATAACGTCTTGAAGCCAGCCGAAGCCATAGCGGTTTATATAGTAGAAAATGTTGTAAACTCTCTCCTGGGGTTTGCCGTTCGGGAACAGCGATACGGCGATGTGGTCCCATTGGCGTAGCGCCGCTTCATGCCGTTTTTCCAGCGCCTGCTTCGTCTTGCGTTCAAGGTAAGCGATTTGCTCCAAAATTTTGCTTTTGTTTTTCTCCCCGAGCGGCAGCAGGCCGGACTGGATGGTGCCGAGCTCGCCGATCAGCGGATCGTACAGCTTTTCGAAGGCGGCCCGCGTCTCTTCGAACCTTGGTTCGATGTGGAGATCCGCTTGGGCGTTCAGCCAGCTTTGGCGCGCTTCGCCCAAACGGTGCTGAACGTCCTGGAACGTCAAGCCGAACTGGTTCATCTGCTTCCGAACCGTTCCGCTGACGAGCGTAAAGGACATTCTTGGCAGCAAAATCGGCATTTGCAGGCCGAGCACGGCAAAAGCGTCCTTCGTGATCGCCCAATAGGAAATTTCCCCTTGCCCCAGCACGGTACAAAGCACCGGCAGCAGGGAATCCTGCATCAGCGGCCGCGTCAGCACGTTGTTGCTGAACCGCTCCGGATGGTTCGCGAGTTCGATTTCCAGCTGTTCCTTCGTAAAGCTGACGATGCCTTTGCGGTCCGCGAAAACATCGTCATGTTTATACAGCAGCAGCCGGTTTCCTTCATAAATATAAAAGAGGTTCGCGCCATCCGCCGCAACTTCCGCCTGCAGCGGATAGCCCAGGCCTGTTATGCGGTCCGCCGCCGTCTGGTACGTCTCGCCAAGCTCATCATTTTGCTTGATCATCCGTTCGAATACCGGGATTTCCAGCCGCCGCAATGCCGGGTCCGCCGAATCCAGCAAAATAAGGCCCGATTCGCCGAAAAGACGGCCCAGCAGTTTGGCGAAGGCATCGCTCAAATTGCCCGAAGCTTCGGCCGTTTGATGCAGCAGGTCCATAATTTCCGGCTTGTTGACGCTGTCGGGCAGCAGCGAGGCCAAATGGTCCAGCGAACGTTTCCACCGCTCGTTGGATACTTCGAGCTGACTGACCGGACCGCGCGGGCCCGGAGCGGCATCCATTTTGATTTTGGCGACCTGAAGCTCCGGCGTCATGACGTACGTATGGTTCACTTCTTCCCAGTCATGATCCTCCCCGGCGATCCAAAACACCGGAACGACGGGACGCTTCAGCCGCTCCGCAGCTTCTTTGGCCGCAAGCACGATCGTGAGCGCCTTGTACACGACAAGCAGCGAACCGGTAAACAGCCCGCTCTGCTGTCCGCCAACAACCGCGAGCGTACCTGCCTGCTCAAGCAAGTCGAGCGAGTTATGTACCTCTTGATGGTCGTTATGCTTGTTATTGTATCGTCTGAGACAAGCTACGAGCGCTTTTCTGTCGATACGGGTTTCTTCGGATGCATCCAGCCACTCCGCACGGCGCGACCATGCCGCATCCTCGCGGAAATCCGCACCGTACAGATCCTGCACCCGCGCATAATGGTTTATATAATCGTCTGCGAGAGCCGAGCCGCTCTTCAGCGAATCTGTTACTACATTCATGAGGTCTGCCTCCTATTATCGTACCTGTTTGAATCTTCCGTTTCCTATGTCAGGATTTTGCAAAATTCGATTCCGGCCGCTCCCTGGTCCAGTATATAGACGAACGAGACCGTTTCGTTCTATATATTGTTGATTGAAGTCGCTCTTTGGATTCTTGCAAAATCCTCATGTGTATCATTGCCCAAAAATCTTCCTTGATTGTAACCAAAGATCCAGCATGCGTCAAAGAAATCGGAAGGAAGCTTCCTTCCCTTCCGGCAAATGCTTCCGAAATAGTTACAGTTTCATTATTATAACGCTTCTTTCTCCGGTATGCCATGCCCAAACGAAAAAAAACCGCCGGTTTTACCGGCGGCAGCCTTCGGGGCTTAAGCGTAAGGAGCGGCAACCCAGTGGCCTTTCGATACTTCGACCAGCCGGGTGTCTTCTTCCGCTGCCTGTCCGTCCTTCGCGGAATGGATCGGTCCGGACAGTTCGTCGTTCATCACGATCCGCTTTTTGTTCTCCTCGACTTCCGGATCCGGAATCGGGATCGCCGACAGCAGCGTTTTTGTGTACGGATGGATCGGGTTCGCGTATAGCTCTTCGCTGTCCGCAAGCTCGACCATTTTGCCGAGGTACATCACTGCAACGCGGTCGCTGATGTGTTTGACCATGGACAGGTCATGGGCGATGAACAGATACGTCAGGCCGAGGCGATCCTGCAGCTCCTGCAGCAGGTTGACCACCTGCGCCTGAATGGATACGTCCAGCGCGGAAATCGGCTCGTCGCAGATGATGAATTTCGGATTGACCGCAAGCGCGCGGGCAATGCCGATCCGCTGGCGCTGACCGCCGGAAAATTCATGCGGGTAACGCGTCGCATGGTCCGGATTCAACCCGACCATATCCAGCAGCTCCTCGATCCGCTTTTTCCGTTCCTTGCGGCTTCCCGCCAGCTTGTGGATGTCCAGCGCTTCCCCGATGATGTCCGACACGGTAAAGCGCGGATTCAGCGAAGCGTACGGATCCTGGAAAATCATCTGCATGTCGCGGCGCATCGCTTTCATTTTGCCCGGCGACAGCTTGTAAATGTCCGTGCCGTTAAACCGGACGCTTCCGGCGGTCGGCTCGTACAAGCGGAGAATGGTGCGGCCGGCCGTCGATTTGCCGCAGCCGGACTCGCCGACCATCCCGAGCGTCTCCCCTTCGCGGATATAGAAATTGATATCGTCGACGGCTTTGACGATTTTGCCTCCGCCGACGTTAAAGTACTTTTTCAAGCCTTCGACTTCGATCAAATGGTTCTCTTTCATGACGAACGAACCTCCTTCGCCATCTCATGCAGATTCCAGCAGCGAGCCGTTTGCGTGTCGCTGAACACCGTCTCGCCGGGGTTGATGCGTTCGCATACCTTCATCGCCTCGTCGCAGCGCGCGCAGAACGCGCAGCCGATCGGCGGCTTGATCAAGTCCGGCGGCGTGCCGATGATCGGAATGAGCGGCTCGTCTTTTTTCTGGTCGAGCCGCGGCATGGAACGGAGCAAACCTTTCGTGTACGGATGCTGCGGGTTTTTGAAAATTTCCCATTTCGTTCCGGTTTCCACCACTTCGCCGGCATACATGACGATGACGCGGTCGCACATGCCCGCCACGACGCCAAGGTCGTGCGTAATCAAAATGATGGAGGTGCCGAATTTTTTCTGCATGTCCTTCATGACGTCCATGATTTGCGCCTGAATCGTCACGTCGAGCGCCGTCGTCGGCTCGTCCGCGATGAGAAGCGCCGGATTGCAGGCCAGCGCGATCGCGATCATGACGCGCTGGCGCATGCCGCCGGAAAATTCATGCGGGTACTGCCCAAAGCGTTCTTCCGGGTTTTTGATGCCAACGAGCTTCAGCATTTCGATGCCGCGCTCTTTGGCTTCGGCTTTCGTCATTTTCTGGTGCTTCATCAGCACTTCCGTTATTTGTCTGCCTACTTTGATCGTAGGGTTGAGGGAAGTCATCGGATCCTGGAAGATCATGCCGATATCTTTGCCGCGGATCGCTTCCATCTCTTTATTCGATTTTTTCAGGATATCTTCGCCCTGAAAAATGATTTCGCCGCTTTTGATTTGGGACGGCGGCGACGGAATGAGGCGCATGATCGTCTGCGCGGTCACGCTTTTGCCGCTTCCGGATTCGCCGACGATCGCCACCGTCTCCCCTTTGCCGATTTCGAAGTTCATGCCGCGGACGGCTTTGACTTCCCCGCCTTTGACCTTAAAGGAAACCTGCAGGTCTTTCACTTGTAAAATCGGATCCATGATCTCACCTCCTGTTATTTCAATTTCGGATCGAGCGCATCACGGAGGCCATCACCGAAAATATTAAATGCAAGCATGGTCAAGCTGATAATGATCGCCGGGAAGAGCATCCGCCAAGGATAATACATCCAGCCCGTCAATGCGTCGTTGATCATCGAACCGAGCGACGCCCTCGGGGCTTGCACCCCGAGACCGAGGAAGCTCAGAAACGCTTCCGAGAAAATCGCGTTTGGCACGGACAACGTCAGCGTGACGATGATCGGCCCAACCGCGTTCGGCAGCAAGTGCCGGAACAGCAGCCGGCCGGAGCCTGCGCCCATCGAACGGGAAGCAAGCACGAACTCGCGGTTTTTGAGCTGCATGATTTCGCCGCGCACGATCCACGACATGTTGATCCATCCGGTAATCGTCAGGGCCAAAATGATCGTGCCGATGCTCGGCTCAAACACGACCAGCAGCAAAATCGTAACGAGCATATAAGGAATGGAGTACAAAACCTCCGAAAATTTATTCATAATGGCGTCCACGCGTCCGCCGAAGTAACCCATAATTCCCCCGTAGATCACGCCGATCAGCAGGTCGATGAGGGCTGCGGCCAGACCGACGATAAGGGAAATCCGCGTTCCCATCCAAGTACGGACGAACATGTCGCGTCCCAAATCGTCGGTTCCGAACCAGTGCTCTTTAGACGGCGGCTGGTTTGTGTTCAGCAGGTCGTTGGTCGAGGAATCGAAATTCGCGAACAACGGGCCGAAAATCGCTGCCAGGACGATGAGCAAAAGCACAACCAAGCTCGCCATCGCCAACTTGTTTTTGCGGAGCCGCTGCCATGCGTCTTTCCACGCCGACAGACTTTCCCGCTGAATGATCTCCGCCTGCTTTTCGTCGACGCCGATTTTCCGGAAGTCTTCCGGCGTCAACTCTGCGGCTGCGTTCGTGAAAGTAGTCTCATTCGCTGCCACCGTTATCCCTCCTTCCCGCCGGTCAATTTGATGCGAGGATCAACCAGCACATAAACGATATCCGTAATAAAACGCGCAAGCATGAGCAGAACGCCGTAGAAAATGGTGACGCCCATGATCATCGTGTAATCCCGGTTCGTGATGCATTCAACGAACACTTTGCCGATTCCGCCGATGCCGAAGATTTGTTCGATGACGACGGAACCCGTAATGATATTGGCGGTCATCGGACCGATATAAGTGACCACCGGCAAAATGCCGTTGCGGATCACGTGTCTGAACATAATCGTTATCCAGTTCAAGCCTTTGGCCTTGGCTGTCTTGATATAATCGGCATGCAGCACTTCAAGCATGCTTGAACGCGTCAAACGCGCGATAAAGGCAATCGGTTGCGCAGACAACGCTGCGACGGGCAGCACGTAATCCAGAGGACCGTCGAAGCCCATGACATGGAACCAGCCCAGCTGCTCGCCGAATATAAACTGAATGAGGGACGCCAGCACGAAACTCGGTACGGCAATCCCCAATACGGCGAGGATCATGGCGACGTTATCGATCAGCTTTCGATGGTAAAGGGCTGCGAGCATCCCGAGCAAAATCCCGACGATGATCGAGATGACGATCGCGATCAGGCCGAGCTTCAGGGAAGCCGAGAAGGTTTGCAGAATGATATCCGTAACCTCCTGGTTTTGGTGTTTCATCGAAATGCCGAAGTCTCCCGTAGCTATATCGCCCAAATATTTAAAATATTGTACATATACCGGTTTATCGAGACCGTACTGCTCCATTAGACGGGCTTGGATCTCAGGCGGGACCTTTTTCTCGGACATAAAAGGATCCCCAGGTATGGCTTTCATCAGAAAAAAGGTGGCTGATATCAAAATGAACAACGACACCAGCATGTAAAAGAACTTGTTGGCTACATAACGAACCATGCCCGATTTAACCCTCCCCGCAATTATTTTCTAATTCTACATATTTCGACAATATTCGATATAATTCGATTTTAATGAATCCGAGGCGCTTTTGTCCAATCTATTTACTACTAATTCAAGAAATATCTACCTCAAGCAAAATCATGTGAAAAAAAATCGGGACATATATGGAAGATCCACATATATATCCCGAATTACTTTCCAAATTTACACTATCATTTACTCGAAGTATGCGCGCGTAAAGTCAACGCCGCCGGAGTAATCGATTTTGACACCTTTCAAGTTCGGTTTGATCAGTGCTACGTTGGTGTAGTAGTAAATCGGTAACAGCACTTGTTGATCTTGAATCAAAAGTTTTTCTGCTTTTACGAAGTCGTCCATACGTTTTGCGTTGTCGGAGGAAGCCAGTGCATCGCTGACAAGCGCGTCGTATTCTTTATTTTTAAAGCCGATGTCGTTGTTGCCGCTCTTCGAGGTCCACAGATCAAAGAACGTCATCGGATCGTTGTAGTCAGGGCTCCAGCCTGCGCGTGCGATTTGGTAGTTCAAGCTTCTGCGGTTTTTGAGGAACACGCCCCATTCCTGGTTTTCGGTTTGCACGTTTACGCCCAGGTTTCGCTTCCACATATCCGCCACGGCGAGGGCAATTTTCTTATGCTTTTCACTGGAATTGTAAATCAGGGTTACCGGAGGAAGCGTCGTGTAACCTTCTTCTTTCATGCCTTCCTGCAGCAGTTTTTTCGCTTCGTCCATTTTTTCGGTAAAGTAATCGTCTTTATGTTCCGTGCGGAAATCTTCTTTCTCGCCCGCAATGCCCGGAGGAACGAATCCGAAAGCAGGTTTTTCTTCGCTTTGCGTTACTTTTTCGACGATTTCCTGACGGTTCAATGCCATTGCAAAAGCCTTGCGGATTTTCGCGTTGTCAAACGGCTTCGCCGTTACGTTGAACTGATAGAAGTACACGCTGCCGATCGGTTTCAGATTCAGCTCGTTTTTCAGTTCTTTTTTCACCGCAGGCATTTGGTCGGTCGGAATTTCGCCGTTCGGGTTCCCCGCATAATCCAACTGTCCGCTTCTGTAACTGGAAAGCTCGGTCGCTCCGCTGTTGGAAAGGGACATCGTGATTTTGTTCAGCTTGATGTCTTTGTTATCCCAGTAGTTTGCGTTTTTCGTTACTTCGATCTTTTGACCGGTTGTCCAAGTCGTCAGCGTGAAAGGACCGTTTGTGATCATCGTTTTTGGATCGGCAGCCCATTTCGGGTTGTCCTTCACGGATTGGTGAACCGGATAGAACGTATAGAACGACGTCAGGCTGAGGAAATAAGGCGTCGGATTTTTCAGCGTGACTTCAAGCGTGTAGTCGTCGGTCGCTTTTACGCCTACTTGATTGAAATCGGTCATTTTTTTGTTGTTGTATTCTTCGGCGCCTTTAATGTAATACAGCTGGTAAGCGTATGGCGGAGCCGGCGTCGAGTTCGGATCGAGCACGCGCTGCCATGCAAAGACGAAATCTTTGGCAGTCACAGGATCGCCGTTGCTCCATTTCGCATCTTTGCGGAGGTGGAAAACATATTTCAGTCCATCGGAAGAGATATCCCATTTCTCGGCTACCCCAGGGACCGGTTTGCTGTTTTCATCCAGGCGGACCAGGCCTTCATACATCATGTTAAGCACAGTATGAGCCTGGGAGTCTTGCGCTTGCGCCGGGTCAAAAGTTGGCGGTTCAGCGCTGAGGTTGATGTGAAGTATTTGATCTTTGGCAGCGGAGGCGTTTTCCTTGGAACCGCCGCCGGCGTTCTTCGAGCCGCAGCCCGCAAGAACGGTTCCCACAACTAGGAGCATCGTTAGCAGGGTCAATAGTGTTTTCCTTCTCATGATGTAAATCCCCCTAAGGTTATTAAGTGTATGGTAAATGATTATACAACCAGTGGTCAAAAAAATCCATACCCAAAATCAAGTTCATAACCTTGGGTATATGGCGATGCCGCTTTTTCGGGCATTTTTCGTCCTGCATATTTTCTACGACATCGTTATGAATATGTATTTTAGGATTCCAAATATTGTAAATAACAGGTAACTGAAGCTCATGATGACAAAGGACATCCGCCAAATTAGTTTTGCCATTTTTTGTATGTCTATCCTGCCCTTGAGGCGGTTTTGCGCGCTGCCGACAAGCCCTACGGAAATAAGCAAAAGCAGCAATATGAGATAAAATCCAAACCTGGAACCAAAGGTAAGATTAAACAGCGCCGATACCGAAATGATCAGGAACAACGTCGTCACGTCCATGGCAAGCTTAAGGGAAGCCTTTCGGTTATGTTTCCACCTGTAATGGATAAAGTATACGAGCAAAAAAGGAAAAAACGGGAGAAGGCTCAATAACACAAACGAATTTTCCAGAAAATCCAAACGGATCACTCCTCTCGAATCGACAATCCTTTCACAAGGGCGGCAATCAGCTCGTGGGCCGGAGCCCGCATCCCGGCTTTTTGCGCCAAAGCGATGATTGCGCCGTTGATCCAGTCCACCTCGGTTTCCGCCCCGTCCTGAACATCCTTCAGCATTGAAGACGTATTGTCTGCCGTAGCCCGGCACACGTCCAGAATCTGATCCCAAATATCCTCTTCCCAGGGGATGCCGTAGGCGTCATATACAGCGAGCGCTTCGTCAAGCAGCTGTCTCATGGCCTGCAAACGAACGTCCGAAACGAGCAGCTCCCCGTTGCGTATATTCCACAGCGCGGTAAGCGGATTGATGACCGCATTGATCAACAGCTTGCGATAAATTCTGCTATCCATGTCATTCGCTAAAACCGCCGAAAATCCTGCATTTTGCAGCATTTCCGCCAAATCTTCGAGACGTTTTTCATTCCGGCCATCCAACCTTTCTCCGCCGGCGCCGATCCATGTCGTTCCCGCTCCCGCATGCACCACTTCGTGCGATGCCGTCCGTTTCGCCCCTTCCGTCGTGACGGCCGCATACAGCGGCCAGCCGGGAAGGATCTTTTGCAGCCGCTCCATATGCCCGAAGCCGTTCTGGAAGCAGACGACCCCCGGCGGATTCCCGGCCGCTTGCTTGTCCCCCAGCAATTTCGCCGCCGACATCAAGCAGGCCTCTTCGGTGTCCTTTTGTTTGGTCATGAGCATCATCCAGCGTCCGGGCTTTTGGCTCCATGCCGGAGCAAACTCCTCCAGCGTACCCGCAGCGAACGTTCCCGGCACCGCCCGAATGCAACAATCGCCGGCAGCGTTTCGAATGAGAATGCCTTTGGAGTTAAGCTCTTTTGCCTGCTCGGCCGTTCGGCACCATATCCGCGCTTCAACCCCCGCAGCCGCGAGTTTACCGCCGTACAGCAGCCCAAGCGAGCCGCCGCCGATCAGATCTATCGTCATCGTATATCCCCACCTGTTTCGACTTTTGCTTGCGATATTATTTCTTGAGAACTTGTTCCTTCTATTGCTATTATAGCCTACGTGAAGCCCCGGAAACGAGAAAAAAGTCTGGCTTCGTCAGCACAGACTTCGTACTCCCCCCTGCAAAATACCCGTTCGGCGCTTAGGGCTCAGCTGATCCGGACGGGTCCTTCGGGTTATAACTTGATGATGTTCACGCCTATTCAATGCGTTCGAGATTGCCGTTTGCATCCATCTTAAAGCGGGTTTTAAGCTCTTCTTCTTCCTCCGTCAAAAAAGCAAGACGGCGCGCCCGGTCCATGATTTGGATCAGCGCTTTGTAATCGTCATTGACAACCCGGTAGTCCGTCTGAACCTCGTTTACTTCCTTGCTCAGCTGCTCGTTGATTCTGCGCAAATTGGCGATCTCGTCTTCTTTTTCGCGAAGCTCTTTCTCGAGCATTTTGAGTTGGCGCCCGTTTTCCTGCAGATTTCCTTTCCATTGGCGCAAAAAGCGGATGACCGCATCGATGGACAGCGACTCCTCGCTTGCCCCGTCAACCTTGAAATATCCGGCCTCGGCTTCGAGTCCCAGACCTGCAACCTGCAACCCGTTGCTCGCAGGTTGTTTTTTGTAATAGCTTCGTTTTTGCCGTTGCGATTTGGCCAGGCTGATGGCTTCCTCGTACTTTTTGCGGACGCAGCTGTTCCAGCGGAATCCGCATGCTGCCGGCGTTCTGCCGATTTTTTCGCCGACCTCCTCGAATGCGGCCAGCTGCGTGCTTCCCTCACGGATATGCCTTAAGGTAACCTCCGCCAAAATAAGATCGTCTTCGGCGCTCCACGCATCTTGTCTAACTGCTGTCATGCAACAAAACCCTCCTAACAACATCCTAAAATAACCGTCTTCAAACCCTTGATTTGCGATTTGGCTTGAATGGGGTATAACAGCTGCTTAATTTCATTTCTATGCTTCTCATAGAGTTCATAGAATCTATTTGATACTAAATTGTATTGCCAAATTTTAATGGGCTCATACTCCAAAGGCTGGAAATTTCACCTGCGATTCTTCGGGCTGAATACTTTCCATGGCAATGATCACAATAAGCAATAGAGAAATGAAAAAAGTTCACATTTGTTCATGACTTTTCGTTTACACCCATTTGCGATAACGTTATAATGATGTGTAGTAAAGCTACGACCGTACATAAGAGAGGGGGATACTTACGTGGCACGCATGTTTCGAGTACTTGGCTTCTTTACGCTCGCGATCGGTTTGATGGCATTTGCCGGAAACATGGTGGAGATGGCGTTGCTGTTTTTCGTGCAGACTGCCTTTTTCATGATTTTGGGTTACCTGAAATTTACGGAAAAAACCTATATTGTTCTCTTCTGGGGCTACATGATCGTGACGTTTACCGGTTTCAGCTACTGGACAGTCTTCAAAATGGGTCTGCCGCTGTAATTTGGATTCCCGATCAAAGCTTCAAGAATTCCAAAAGAGACGATCCGACACCGTTGCCGGACCGTCTTTTTTCATTTTGGCGGTCTCGGCTAAAGAGATATGAATTGTTTGTTGATCGTCCGTGCCTTTCGTCCGTGAACGAAGATTATGAAATGGAAGGTGCAAGCATATAGTTTAAAATAGGACTGGCAATCAAAGGTTCTAGTCTTGCCTTGAGGGGGGAAGATCTGTGAAAGGCATCTGGAGACGTCAACGGCTGCTGGTTCTGATCGTGCCGGTTTTGCTCCTCTCCCTGCTGCATCCGCAGCAAACGCTGATGGCCGATCCGGAAGTCCCTGAGGACGCCGAGCAGCAGCAGATGCTGCAAAAGGGACTGTCGATCGTGGAGATCGATCATGAGATTGAACGCATCAAAGCCCGGCAGGAGGAAACGCAAAAAGAAATCGAGAAACTTCAAACCCAGTTGGAAGACAAGGAGAAACAAATCGAGAACCGCCGGGAGCGTGCGGGCGCCGTCATCCGATCTTATTATATGGGCGATAGAGAGAGTTTGTTCACGATACTTTTTTCGGCGCAGAGCCTAAGCGAACTTATCGAAATATACAACTTTTACGAACTGATCATGGATCAGGACAAAACGGTGCTGGATGCCTACCAATCGGAATACGCGAGCATCAAGAAGACGAAAGGCCGTCTGGAGGACTCCAACCGCCAGCTGGAGCAAATTAAGGAAAATCTCGTAAAGCAAAGGGAACGCGTGCTGGCGCTGCAAAAGGAGCTGGACGGCGACATTTCCGGCAGCAGCGACCCGGAAGCGATGAAAAAAATGATTGCGGAGTTTACGGCCTATTGGGAGAACGTCGGGATTTACGAGGTAAAACGGTATTTTTCGGCCCTTTCGTCGGCCATGAACGACCTTCCCGAATTTATCCAAAGCAAAAAAGGCGCCATTCGGACGAACGGCACCACGTATACGATCGAAGTTCAGGAAAAGGATTTGAACGAATTTCTGGTCGGCAAAAACGAGCTGTTCAAAAATTTCGCCTTCCGTTTCCGGGACGGCAAGGTGATTGCGGAAGGAACAAGCGGCACGCTGACGCTACAGGTGGAAGGGCATTACAGCATCGAAAACGAACCCGAAAACTCGATCCTTTTCCATGTCGACAAACTTGTGTTCAACGGACTGGAGCTTCCGGACACCACCTGCCGCCAGCTTGAAAACGAATTCGACCTCGGCTTTTACCCGCAGCAGATCGTATCGTTCGTCAAAGCGACCGAAGTCAGCAGTACGGACCAAGTGCTTCACGTTACGCTGAAGCTGTCCATGTAGATCTTTTTGTTCTACTGGGCGGGTTTTTCGGCCGAATGGCCGCTCATCGTTTCCCTGTACTGCTGTTCGGTCGTTTTTCCGGAAAGGAAAAGCTTTGCGGCAGCGGCGAAATCATTCCACCCGGACTGCAGCGAACGGTCCAAAGCCCCGCCCTCGTTCGGCTTCAGCAGCCGGTCGAGCGGGAGCGGAGGCGATTGGAAAACGTCCCTGGCATACGCCTTTTTGCGCACGGGCAAATATCCGGTGGCATCCGTCCATATTTTTTGGGACCTATCCGACGTCATGTACGCGATCCATCCGGCGGCTTTTCCGGGATCTTCAACCTGCGACGAAACGGCAAAAGACCGCCCGCGCAGCAAAAAAGGATTCGCCGCGTACAGCCGTTCCGGCACCCGAAGCTCCACCATTTCCATATGGGCCTGGTAGGCCGCCGAGTAAGGCACGGACATCAGCGTCAGTCCCCCTTCGCTCAGGCTTGACCAGGCTGTTTGCATGTCTTTGTTGTTGATGAACTGGATGGATGGGCGAAGCTTCGCCATGGCTTCCATTTCCGCGGCCGAAGGATTGACCGGATTCGCCGTCCCGAACGCTCCCATAAATGCGGCAAACGCATACGGATCACCGGCAGGCAATCCGATCGCTTGTTTATCCTTTCGGCTTTCCAGCTTGGCCAAAAGCTCCTTCCATTCCTTTTCCCCATGCGGCGAATCGCCGGTTTCCGGCGCGGAGCCTTGTCCCCGCCACACCAGCACATAAGGATCCATATCCAACGGGACGCCCCACTGATAACCGTTCCATTCAAGCATTTGGGAAATCGGGCTGATGACGTCGCCTCCGGTCGTGCTGCTTTGATAGGATTCCGAAGGCAATATGTAGCCGCCGAGCGCAAGCGGTCGGATCCACGGGGTGTTGATCAGCATGATGTCCGGTCCTTCGCCGACCTTCAGCGTTTCCGTCAGCCGGCGGTAAGCGTCGGCATCCGGTATGTTATTTAATTCGACCTGCACTCCGGTTTCGCTGACGAAAGCTTCGTTCAAGCCGGTCAGTTCCTTGAAATCGGATTCATCGAGATGTGTGGCGATCCGGATCGGCTTGTTGTCCGTATCCTGCGGCGAGGCAGGCTGCGGATTCCAGACGTTCGTTTTTTTCTCTTCGCCGCGGCTGCCGTCAGTGGTCAAATTTTGGGCTTGGGACAAGCTCGTTAAGGACAGCAGCAGGATGGCAAACAATAACCAATAGTTTTTCCGCTTCAATTCGGCCCGCCTCCTCGGAAAATGCTTCATCCCACTCTCCATAGTTTATCAAAAAGATAGGGCGCTTGTCCTACTTTTTGTTGGAAATGTTTGGACTCCCGGCCGTCAAGATGATCAAAGCCCTGGATCCGATGCGCCATGCATGCAAGAAGATCCAGGACTTTGCAATCGCCTTGAAATGTCTACAGCAAATCCGCCGCCAGCTGAGCGAGCTTCGACCGCTCCCCTTTTTCGAGCGTTATATGTCCGCTGATGTTTTCGGCCTTGAATTTTTCGACGATGTACGTGAGTCCATTGCTTGATGCGTCGAGATAAGGGTGGTCGATTTGTTCGGGATCGCCCATCAGGATGATTTTGCTGCCTTCGCCGACCCGCGACACGATCGTTTTGACTTCATGGCGGGAAAGGTTTTGAGCTTCGTCCACGATGATGAACTGCCCCGGAATGGATCTGCCGCGAATGTACGTCAACGCCTCGACTTGGATGCTGCCGAGTCCCATCAAAATTTTGTCGATGTCGCCCGATTTTTTCGTATCGAACAGAAACTCGAGGTTGTCGTAAATCGGCTGCATCCATGGACGCAGCTTTTCCTCCTTTTCCCCGGGCAGGTAACCGATATCTTTGCCCATCGGCACGACGGGCCTTGCGATCAGCAGTTTTTTGTATTTATGCTCATCTTCCACTTTCATAAGCCCGGCCGCAAGCGCCAGCAGCGTTTTGCCCGTGCCCGCCTTGCCCGTAATCGTAACCAGCGGAATGTCGTCGTTCAGCAGCAGCTCGAGCGCCATTCGCTGCTGGGCGTTCCGGGCGCAAATCCCCCAAACGGGGTCGTTGCTCAAATAAAGCGGCTCCAGCTTGGTAGCTTCCGCGTTAACTTTCAGCAGCGCCGATTTGGTGCTTCCCATCTCGTCCTTTAAGATGACGAACTCATGCGGGTGAAGCGGGTAGGAAAGCTGCAGCGGCTTGATCGGGAGAAAACGGTACGAATAAAACTCGTCGATCACCGACGGATGAACCTTGAGCTTCAGGTTGCCCGCATACAGATCGTCCGGCCCCGCCGTCCGGTCCGACAAATAGTCCTGCGTATTCAGCCCAAGCACGTCGGCCTTAATCCGGACCAACACGTCCTTGCTGACAAGCACCACCTCGGACGGGTCCTCCTTTTCGCTCTCCTCCATATGATAATTCAAGGCTACGGCGAGTATGCGGTTGTCGTTGGAAATCTCCCCGAACATCTCCTGAACCTTGAGAAAACTTCTGTGATTCAATTCCACCTTCAGACTGCCGCCGTTATCCAAAGCAACCCCGCTGTGCAGGTGCCCGCTTTCCCGCAACCGGTCGAGCAGTCGCGACACCGTGCGGGCGTTCCGCCCGATTTCATCGGCGTTGCGCTTTTTGGAATCGATCTCCTCAAGCACCACCGCGGGAATGACGACCTCATGCTCGTCGAAAGCGTAGATCGCCCCGGGATCGTGAAGCAGCACGTTGGTATCCAGTACAAAAATTTTTCTCATACCTTCTCCCTCCACCAAACTCATAATGAACACATAAATTATTCCGTCATGGACATCCTAAGTTACAATTCGCCATTAGAATCTATGACCTGGAAAGGACGATCACATATGAGAATGCTTCTGCTTGTCGTGTTGGCACTGGCTATCGTTAGCGGCTGTAACAAGGCTCAGGACAAAAACGCATCACCCTCTCCTCAAAGTAAACAAGGACCTTCGGCAGCTTCCACCCATTACAACCGGGCAACGGTGCAGTCGACCGGAAAATCGGCGGTGCGTACGGCGGAAAACACGACCGATCTGTCGATCAAAAACCATCTCGAGGCATTGGCCGAACGCGTGGCCGGAGTGAAAAAAGCTCACGCCGTCGTGTTCGGAAACACGGCTGTCGTCGGCATCGACGTCGACGGCAATCTGACCCGGTCCCGCGTCGGCACCATCAAATATTCGGTAGCCGAAGCGCTGCGCAAGGATCCGCGGGGGAAAAACGCGCTCGTGACCGCCGACATGGATTTGTCGCACCGGATTGCCGAAATCGGGGAGCATATCAAAAAAGGAGAACCCGTCTCCGGCTTCGCTTCGGAGCTTGCCGACATCGTCGGCCGCATCGTGCCGCAGCTTCCTAAAGACGTCAAACCGAAAACCGGCACGCCGCCGGCTGCGCCGACACCTCATCGCTAAGCAGGCCCTTTTTCCGCAAAACGCAACATTTTCCGCGCGAAATGAAGAAAAAGCCCAGTGAAATATCACTAGGCTTTTTTCTTATGTGGACGCAAGAAGCAGCGCCCTGCTTTGGAACCGGCAGGCCGGCAGCTGCAGCATACGGTTGTATGATCGAAAACGGCTGACGAGATCACTTGCGCAACTGCTTCGGACATCTTCCCGACCTCCTGTACAGGTTCCAGTGTACTCTATTATATTAGGTGTCTTCGCAAATATTGCCCCCAATATTTACGGATTCGCCTTCTCCGCGTTTCCCGTCGAAGCCGGTTGGACTTTTCCCGCCATTTCGTCTTTGAGCGCCTGCTTCGCTTGATTAAGCTCGGCATCGTCCACATAGACGTACGGGCTTCTCCAAGTCCCCGTAATCGGCATAAACCGAACGTCTTCCTTATTTACCTTCCAATAAGTGGCGATCATGTTTTTCAGCTGATCGCTTTCGATGTCGGTTTCCATGTTTTTGTCCATGGCCTTCAGAACGCCGCCAAGACTTGTCACGCCCTTGAAGGTTTGCATCTTGTCGATCAGCGCGTGCAGCACTTCGTTTTGTCTGCGGTTGCGGTCGAAATCGTCCGAGCCTTTCGTTTTGGGACGGCAGTTGGATTTGCGGTACCGCACGTAATCCAGCGCTTTTGTCCCGTCAAGCTTCTGCTCGCCTTTTTTCAGGTTGATGTTCGTTCCGTCGGCGGTGTCCCGGTAACACATGTCCATATCGACATTAATGTCCACGCCGCCCAGAGCGTCCACCGCGTCCCGAAATCCCTGGAAGTTGAGGACCGTCACGTAATCGATCGGAATGTCGAAATATTTGCTCATCATCGTTTTCATTTCGTCTTCCGCCTTGATGCCGGTATCCTTTTCTTTCGAAAGGAACGTCGGATAGTAGGCGTTCGCTTTGTTGGACTTATAACCCTTCAGCTGGATTTTCGTATCCCGCGGAAGCGAAACGACCGTAACCGTTTTGGTATCCGGATGAAACGCGGTCAACATGATGACGTCGGACAGATGCGTCTTTGTCTCGGGACGGTAGTCGGTCCCAAGGAGCAGCATCGTCAACGGCTTCACTTTTGCCGATTTTTCCGGCGGAACCGGGTTGTTGTTGCCGGTATTCAGCACGCCGTTTTCGGCTTCGTAATACAAGTAACCGGCATAACCGGCCACGGCAAGTACGGCCAAGATGATCACAATGAAAACCAGCTTAAAAAATGCTTTCAATCCGCTCTTCTTTTTTTTCTTTTTGGGCGGCTGTTTGCTTTGTTTGCTGCCACTTTGAGATCGTGGAGGTAAATTATTATTGCTGAAACTCATCTCAAACACCTTTTTCATTTATTTTGAGTTATTCTCTCTATAAACGACGACGCCGCGAAAAAAGTTTCAAAAGAGCCGGAAATGGGTTGCCGCGAAACTAACTTCTTTTAGCCGCTGCCTCTGCCTTTTTCTTCTGGCGTCCTTCCACGAAATACCGGACGCGGACAAGAAGCATAAGGGCTACCGCAACAAGCAGGCACTGGATGATCGGAAGCTTGTCGTGCTGGAATATGAGCAGCATCCCTGATCCGAGCGCCATCAGGACATACAGCAAAATCTCCTTCAGCAGCGGAAGCTTCTGTTTCACGCGGAAAACTTTATTGTAAACGTACGTAATCAACACGAAAATGATAATGTAAGACACGACCGGATGCGAGGCAAACCAGGCTTGCATGTGCGGTACACTCCTTTCGGTAACGGGCCGGTCCGGCCCGTACGTTCATTACAACTTACAGATTGGCTTCGGCCATTTTGCGGTGCTTCTCGGCACGTTCGCGTTCGCTTTTGTTCAAAATTTTCTTGCGGAGACGGACCGACTTCGGCGTAATCTCGCAATATTCGTCGTCATTCAGGTACTCCAGCGCCTGCTCGAGCGAGAAGATCCGCGGCGTCTTCATTTTTACTGTATCATCTTTTGTCGCCGAACGCACGTTGGTGAGCTGTTTCTCCTTACAGATGTTGACGACGATGTCGTTGTCGCGGTTATGTTCGCCGACGATCATGCCTTCGTAAATTTCGGTTCCCGGCTCCAGGAACAGGATGCCGCGATCCTCGACGCTCATCATGCCGTAGAACGTGCTTGTCCCGGTTTCGCTGGACACGAGCACGCCTTGGTGGCGTCCGCCGACCTGGCCGCCATGCAGCGGGCCGTAGCTGTCGAATGCGTGGTTCATCACGCCGTAACCGCGCGTCAGCGTCAGGAAATGGGTACGGTAACCGATCAGGCCGCGGGCCGGAATCAGGAATTCCAGGCGGACCTGGCCGTTGCCGCTGTTGACCATGTTCACCATTTCCGCTTTGCGGGTGCCGAGGCTTTCCATGACCGCGCCCATGCTTTCTTCAGGCACGTCGATGAGCAGGCGTTCGATCGGCTCCATTTTTTTGCCGTCGATTTCGCGGACGATGACTTCAGGTTTGGACACCTGCAGTTCATATCCTTCGCGGCGCATGTTTTCGATCAGGATGCCCAAATGGAGCTCCCCGCGCCCGGAGACGACAAACGCGTCCGGGCTGTCGGTTTCTTCCACGCGCAGGCTGACATCCGTTTCAAGCTCTTTCATCAGGCGTTCGCGGAGCTTGCGGGACGTTACCCATTTCCCTTCGCGTCCGGCGAACGGGCTGTTGTTGACGAGGAACGTCATCTGCAGCGTAGGCTCGTCGATTTTCAACACAGGCAAAGCTTCCGGATGCTGCGGATCGGCGATCGTTTCCCCGATATTGATGTCTTTGATGCCGGCGATCGCCACGATATCCCCGCCGCCCGCTTCTTCGATTTCGATCCGTTTCAGGCCCTGGAAGCCGAACAGCTTCTCGATCCGGGCAGATTTGCTTTTGCCGTCCCGCATAATGACCGTCACCGGTTGTCCTTGCTTGATGATGCCGCGGTTGACGCGTCCGATGGCGATCCGGCCGAGGTATTCGTTGTAATCCATCAACGTTACGAGAAATTGCAGCGGTTCGTCCACTTTTTCCGTCGGTGCCGGAATATGGTCGACGATCGTTTCATAGAGGGCCAGCATGTTGTCGTCCTGCTTTTCGGGATCCAAGCTGGATGTGCCGTTCAGGGCCGATGCGTACACGACGGGGAAATTGAGTTGGTCGTCGTTTGCTTCCAGCTCGATGAACAGGTCGAGCACTTCGTCAATGACTTCGGCCGGGCGTGCTGCCGGACGGTCGATTTTGTTGACGACGACGATCGGGGTCAGATTTTGCTCAAGCGCTTTGCGGAGCACGAATTTGGTCTGCGGCATGCAGCCTTCATAAGCGTCCACCACCAGAAGGACGCCGTCGACCATTTTCATGATCCGTTCCACTTCGCCGCCGAAATCGGCGTGCCCCGGCGTATCGACGATGTTAATCAAAAAATCTTTATACGTAATGGCCGTGTTTTTGGCCAAGATGGTAATTCCGCGTTCACGCTCCAAATCATTGGAGTCCATGGCGCGCTCCTGCAAATGCTCATGCTCCCCGAAAATGCCGGATTGCTGCAAAAGCTGGTCTACCAGCGTCGTTTTGCCATGGTCAACGTGGGCAATAATGGCAATGTTGCGAATTTTATCTCTTGAATGCATGGTTTTATCCAGATCCTTTCCCTTTCAAATCAGTGCGGATGTCTTCACCAAAAGAAGCGCCGGGCGGTAATGCCGACGCTTCAACATATCCCTTATATTATAGTGAAATTTCAGAAAAAAACAAGTTTTTTTGTCCTGTCACCAGCCGCGGTTCCACTTGTTTCCACGGGATCGGCCTTTCCCTGCAATAAACCAAATGCCCAGCGCAATCAGCAGGACGGCCAACACGTAGATCGCGCCGGTGTGCAGCAAAGTAAAGAACAGCAGCACGAACGACACGATGCCGAGAAACAGCGCGATCAGCAGCACGCCTTCCGGTTTGGGGGATTCGAACATATGGTATTCGTATACTCCGACCGCAATGCCGAGCAAAAACACCGGCCAAAGATACGTCATGAGCCCAAAACCCCAAAAATTACAAATGGCGAACATCAAGCCGTACACCACCAGCGCGCCGCCCGGAATAAGCACATAGGCCCGGGCCCTTTTGCTGAAAAACAGCAGATGGAGCAGCAAGCCGACGATGATGATGGCAAACGGCCACAAGGTACGTCCCAAAAAACCGAACACGCCCAACTTCCCCAGCAAAATAACTACCCCGGCTATGACGATAAACAACCCCAGCCTTACATCGTTTTTGGAGGACATTTTCCCCACCCTCTTTTCTCCTGTACCTTCACGTATCGTTTCTGCACCAAACGACATGTTTTCACCCTTAGTTTATCTGAAAAAAAGCGAAAAAACCATATTCGTCCCGTAAATTTTTTACAGCCAAAGTAAGGAAAAATGTAAAATATTGTTGCCCTCGCAAACAAAAAAGCCGGCAAAAAACCGGCTCTTGCGGGAAAACTATGAACGGCGAAGCGACAGCTTCCGGAAGCCTCCGGCGGCAATGACGAGAGCGGTCACAAGCGCGGGGACAAGCTTATGAAGCTCGGGCATGAGGGAGGACAGCAACATGCCGGTCCGGGAATCCTGCAGAAGCATGTCGCCGGCGGTATATCCCAGAATGCCCGCTCCCAAATAAACGAGAAGCGGAAAGCGGTGAAGCAGCCCGACGATCAAATTGCTGCCGAAAACGACGATCGGAATACTGATGGCGATCCCGATGACGAGCAGGGCCAAGTCCCCGTTCGCCACGCCGGCGAGTGCCAGCACATTATCGAGGCTCATGATGAAATCGGCGGCCAAAATGCTTCGCACCGCCTTCCAAAGCGAAGCGGACTCGCCCATTCGTACATCGTCCTTTTCATCCGCCAGCAGCTTGCACGCGATCCAGAACAGGAGAACGCCTCCCGCTGCCTGCACGAACGGAATTTTCAGCAATAACACGGCGACGAACGTAAGGACGCACCTTAATGCGACCGCTCCGAGCGCTCCCCACCAAACCGCCTGCTTGCGCTGCCTGGGCGGCAGATTTTTGCTTGCAAGCGCAATGACGACGGCATTGTCTCCGCTCAGCACCAAATTGATCATCAAAATCTGGGCAAGCAGCCATATCGGTTCCAACAGTCAACACCCCCACACTTACTCCTATGCCTCCGTCGTCCAAGCTATGCTTGACTATAATTGAAATATTATCCTATAATGAATCCGATTTGTTAAGGCTCCGTTTACAGTCATGACGAGGAGTGACCCGATGTGGAAGCTTTACTGGCCTTTTTGGCGAAATTGATCAATATCGTATTTCTCGATCTTATCTTAGCTGGCGATAACGCCATCGTGATTGGCCTGGCTGCGAGGAACCTGCCGTCCTCAACGCAGAAAAAGGCCATTTTTTATGGAACCGGGGGCGCGGTCCTCCTGCGGATCATCGCAACGATCGTTGTGGTATGGCTGCTCAAAATCCCTTGGCTTTTGCTCGTCGGCGGCATCCTTTTGATCGGCATAGCCTACAAGCTTCTCGCTGACGATGACGACCACACCGATATTAAAGCGGGGCGCACGCTTTGGGGCGCGGTACGAACCATAATCGTGGCCGACGCCGCCATGGGGCTGGACAACGTGATTGCGGTCGCCGGCGCGGCCCAGCAAAATATTCTGCTCGTCATTCTCGGCCTGCTGATCAGCGTCCCGATCGTCGTTTGGGGAAGCACCATTTTCATTAAATTGATCGAACGTTTTACCTGGATCATCTATCTGGGATCGGCCGTGCTCGGGTATACGGCGTCCAACATGATTACGGAAGAGAAGCGGCTGCAGCCGTTTTTCGAAGAGCATCCCGCGCTACGCGTCGCTTTTATAGCGGTGGTCATCATCGGCGTGCTGATCGCCGGTTATGTAAAAAAGCGGCTGGACCAGCAAAAAAAGAAAAACGAAAGTTCGTACGGCTAAAGTAAAACGTTGGAGCGGAATGTTTGGTTCACATTGCGCTTCGGATCTTGGCAGACATGCAAAAAACCGTCTTAGGTCGCAACCCGGACGGTTTTTTTGTGTTGTTTTAAATATTGGTAATTTAAGGCTTAGAACCAATCTTCCTCGATGGCTTCCTCGCGGTCCGCCGCAATGACCGAGCTTGGCGTCAGGATGACCGTTTCGGTGCGCTGCACGGCCTCCTCCAACATCCCGGGCAGATTTTCGAGGGACGCCTCGACTCTTTCCACCACATGCAAATTCGGGTTGGTCGTCGGAGATTTCGGGACAAACAGCGTGCAGCAGTCTTCGTATGGCAGAATCGACAGTTCATAGGTGCCGATTTCCTGCGCGATCTCCACGATTTCGTTTTTGTCCATCATGACGAGCGGGCGCAGCAACGGCAGCTCCGTCGCGCGGCCGATGACGTTCATGCTTGGCAGCGTCTGGCTGGCTACTTGCCCGAGGCTGTCCCCTGTGACGATTGCAAGCGCCCCTTCGCGCTCGGCCAGCATGGTGGCGATCCGCAGCATCGAGCGGCGCATCAGCGTGATGATCAGATTATCCTGGCCCACCTGCGTAAAGGATGTCTGAATTTCCGTAAATGGAACCAGATGTATTTTGATTTTGCCCGCGTAGCCCGAAAGCACCTTCGCCAGCTCCATCACTTTCTCTTTGGCTTTCCGGCTCGTAAAAGGATAACTGTAAAAATGAACGCATTCCACTTCCAAACCGCGGCGCATCGCGGAATACCCCGCCACGGGGCTGTCGATGCCGCCGGACAAGAGCAGCATGGCCTTTCCGTTGCTTCCCCGCGGGAAGCCGCCGGCGCCAGGGATGACCTCACAGTAAATGTACGTACCGCTTTCCCTGATTTCGATCCGAAGCTCCAGTTCCGGGTTCCTCATGCTGACTTTGAGCTGTCCGAATTCGCTCAGCAGCGGCGACCCGACCAAATGGTTCATTTCCTGCGACGAATGCGGGAAAGCTTTCCATACCCGCCGGGCCGTTACCTTGAAGGTCGTCTCGTCCTTCAAATCCATTTGCTTGATAAACGCCCTGCTGGTTTCGATGATAGCATCCAGTTCCGACGGGCAGACGGCCACCGGGCTGACGGAATAAAGGCCGAACACTTTTTTCAGCACCTTGATGATCGCATTCGGGTCTTCGCCGTTCAGGACGATGTACAGCCTGCCGTATTCCTTTTGAATCGTCGCGGCCGGGAACGGCCGGATGACGGACTTCACGTGCGCCAAAACCGTTCGTTCGAACCGGCCCCGGTTTTTTCCTTTTAGTGTAAGCTCTCCGAGGCGGAGAAGCAGCATATCGTATTTCAAATTATTTCATTCCTTCCTGCCTTAACGGCTGCAAGCGGTTCACCGCAGCATTCAGCGCGGATATCAACTGCTGCAGCTCTTCATGCGTATTGGTCATGCCCATGCTGATCCGGATGGCGCTTGATGCGGCATCCCCGCTCCTTCCCATCGCCAGCAGCACCCGGCTCGGCTCGGCCGTTTTGGAGGAGCAGGCCGACTTGGTCGAAACCAACGCTCCGTGCTCCTCCAGCGAATGAAGCAGCACTTCGGCCTTCATCCCCGGAAAAGACAAGTTGACGATATGGGGAGCGCCTTCCTTGAAGCTGTTCGGCTCAAGGACGGGATGGGTCCCGATCCAGGCCAGAAGCTCGTCCCGCAACGCGCCGACCTGCGCCATGAACGCTTCCGTTTGTTCCGCGGCCATCCGCATCGCTTTGGACATCGCCACGATGCCCGGGATATTTTCTGTTCCGGCCCGCATTCCCGCTTCCTGTTTGCCACCCGTCAACAGCGGGTGAAGGGTGATGCCCTCCCGCTTGTACAGGATGCCCGTCCCTTTCGGACCGCGGATTTTATGGGCGGATAACGTATAGAGGTCGGCTTTCCACGCCTTCAAACGGACGGGAAGTTTGCCGAACCCTTGAACCCCGTCGATGTGGAACAACGTCAGCGGGTTGGCTTCTTTGACCGCCCGCCCGATATCCTCAAGCGGCTGAACGGCCCCGGTTTCGTTATTGACGTGCATGATGCTGACCAGAATCGTATCCTTCCGAACAGCGGACGCGACATGCGCTGGATCGACCTTTCCTTTGCCGTCGACGGGCAAAAACGTCACCTCGTAGCCTTGGCGCTGCAGCGCCAGGCAGGTGTCATAAACCGACGGATGTTCGATTTCCGTCGTCACGATATGTTTCCCGCGGCCGGCATACTGCATCGCCGCGCCTTTGATGGCCATATTGTTGCCTTCGGTTGCGCCGGAAGTCCATATGATTTCGGACGGCTGCACCTGCAGCGATGCCGCGCACACCTCCCGCGCCCGTTGGATCAGTCTGGCGGCATCCTCTCCCATTCGGTGAATGGAGGAAGGGTTGCCGTAATGTTTTTTCATGACCTCCGCCATCGTTTGGACGACTTCGTCATAAGGCGGCGTACTTGCCGCATGGTCCCAATATACCATGGTTGCCTCATCCTCCCGCATTGCAGTTTCCGGACAATACAAAAAGATCAAAAGGAGGGTGAGTTTTCCGAAATGATGTCATAAGCCGTTTCCCCCGTTTGATCCCGTCATTTTAACCGTTTGTTTATCGTCCTGCTCGTCTATCGTATTATGCTTCGTACTTCAACTGCGCGTCCGCGACTTTACGGATATATTTTCTCGTTTCGAGCGGCAGCATGTCAAGTTTGTCCATCAGCTGCTCGTCGGTGGATACCCCAAGTTTGGCGAGGCGGTTCGGACCCGCATTGTATGCGGCCAACGCCATGTTCACCTGACCGTTAAACCGGTTGATCTGATACGACAGGTAACGCGTGCCCGCATCGATGTTTTGCGCAGGATCAAACGGATCGGTGACGCCCAGTCCCGCTGCGGTTCCGTCCATCAGCTGCATCAGTCCCTTCGCCCCGGCGGACGACACGACGTTTGGATTAAAAGAGGACTCCGTATCGATGACCGCTTTAATCAAGGCTTCGTCGACGCCGTATTTTTCGCTCGCTTGCCGAATCAAATCGTCGTAGGCAGTAGGGCCTGATTTCGAAACCGAATGGCGCGTTTCATGGCCTGAAATATCCGAAGTTTCCGCGCTTGCCGCCTTGCCGAGCTGCTGCCACAACAAACCGTCGCGGTACGTAACCCCCGGCGCCGTCGGCGCCACCGCAGCATCGGTGCCGGATGCGTCACCGGACGAAGACTGGACGTATTGCTTCAGCATGACGCCGAAACCCGAGCCGCTCCCGCCCTGCAAAATGTCCTGGATAAGCTCGTCCCTATTTTGAATGCGGCTGTTGTCTTGAAGCGAAGACAGCTGCTTCGCGGTTGCCGAATCGATCTGCATGCTTCAATAACCTCGTTTTCGTCAAAGTAATGGAATGCTTTAGGCTATTTTATCATGCTTTCGGCAATTTACGCCATATTCCCGTGAAATATTATGTATTTTGCCATCACGGGAAGATCTTTTATCCGCAGTAATCATCTAAAATGGAGCGCCTTGGCGTCATAAAAAAAGCGTCCCTCCGCCGAGTTTACGGCAGAAAGGACGCTTTTTCGGGCTTTAGGCGGCGGATTATCGAGCGAATGGAATAAGAATAAAATAGCTTACCGTGGCCAAAATGCCAAGCCCCATTCCCCAAGCGCCCCACGTTTTTTTGCCTTTGCTGTAAGCGTAGAAGCCGGTTGCGGCAGCGATCGGCCCGAGAACGATGGACCACAGGAACAAGGATACGACGCCGCAGGCTACGCTGATGTAGCCGGCCGTTCTGCCCCATGTTTCCTCCTGGCCCGCGTCGCCGGCATCCTCATCGATTTCATACCGCGCCGATTTCGGCGGCGCTACCTCGGCGGCATATTCCTCGCGATGATTGTCGCGGCGCGGGTAATCCGTGCGCTCCCGTTTTGGTTCGTATTCCCTTTCCTCTTTCGGCTGCTCTTGCTCTTCATGTTCGCGTAAATCGTCCATCGGAATACCTCCCTGCTATGGTTGGTGACTTTGCGGACTGCATTAAGAAGATTTGGGTCTGAACGTCAGACAGCAGGTAGCGGAAGAATTCGGCGCATAGTCCTTGTGCTCGGCGAAATGTTCTTGTCCGAACTCCTCGCTGTATTTCGCGGAAGCATGCTTGTCGATTTCGATCAGGATCTGTTCCGCTTTGCAGACGTTTTGCTCGCCCCAGAAATTGCAGTTGCTGACGCTGCATTTGACGATGGTTCTTGGATCACTCATGTTTAGGTCACCTCATATAGCATTCTCCCCTTGCGGGCGACCCTGTATACCGCGATACCCATGTCAGTTGCTGGCCGGAGTTCAAAATTCATGAAACGGAAGTCTATGCGGGGAGGCTGACCATTTTCCCATTTGTTAGTGTTACATATCAGGACGGGTGGCCGTATTATAACTGACGAAGTCACACGAAAAAAAAGCGAGCGTTCGGATTTGCCTCCGAAGCTCGCTTTTGGCATATTCATTGATAACGGGCGGCTTACGCGTGAGAACGCTGGCTTTGCATTCTGCGCTCCGTCAAATAGTCGCTTTCATAATAAGTAAGGTCATCTCTGAGGTCTTCAAATACTTTCGTAATGTCCAGAATAATGTCCCGCACCGGACGCACAGGTTTCACCCGAAAACGGATCGCGTCTTGCCCGGTATAAGCGTAACGGCCATCCTCGGAATAACTTTCGCTTTTCGGATAGAAAAAGTTATTCACGCAATGGTGATATACGTTATAGAGAGCTTTCTCAGCGAATTCGGTATCGAAATTGGCGCGGCGCAGCGCGATTCCAAGCTTCTCCGAAGAAACTTCGCTAAATACTAGCAGATGGCGCAAATCCGACAGAAATCCTTTGTAAAAATGCACCGTTTCCTCGTTGGCATCCGCGGCAAGCTGCGAAAGCGAATGTTCGTTCAAAAATACCTCCAGCTTATCGATCGCATACTTCAGCTTCTCCTTCGTGGTCTCACACAACCTTTGAACATTACCTGCTGACATCGCTAATTTGCTCCCCCTTAATGATTCCTTCAGTCCAAATACTGGCATCATACAAATCAACCGCTTAACAGCATCATTTTTCCATGTACTATCCTAACACAAAACAATGTAAAGCGGTATCCCTTTTAGGGATTCCGGCCGGACAAAAACAAGCAGCCCCGCCACCCGCGATTCCAAGAATAAAATAACCCTTCTTTCCTAACGATAAAGGTAATTTCATGATCAGGGAGGTTTATCTTATGTCCCGTCGCACATGGGCGGGCATCGGCATCGCGGCCGCTGCCGCCGCGCTTATTATCGTGATGCAGATGCCCCGTTCCGCCGATACCCATACCCGCAAGGAAGCCGCGGAGCCGGTCGTTCCCACGCCGAGGCAGGAGCATATATCCAAGCAAAACCTGGTGGCCCAGGATATCGCTTCAACGGACCAACTGACCCGCCTCGACGCCAAACAGCATTTGGTTTCGATGATCGAAAGACTCAGCGAGGCCGGACCGGCTCAAATATCGGACGATATCCGGAAGCTGCAAAAATCGCATGACCATTTTACCATGATGATATGGCAGAACGCCAAACACGGCAAACAGCGCGTATATGCCGCCAAAAACGATTGGAGCGCCGCGGACCGGAAAACGTTGAAGGGATATATCGACAAAGCGGCAAGCAGCATCAACCAACAGCGATCCTATGAGTCGTCTTCTTTCAAGCTGGACGGCAAGCAGTATTTCGTCATCGCCGAGCCCTCCAAAAACAAGCCGAAGCAGGGCGTCATCGCCTTGATGAACCAACGGATTTTGATGGAAGTGGTCAATCACCAGAAGAAAAACCTGCGGCTCATACCTTATCCGAAGGAAGGCAAATTCAAGGTGGAATCGGTCCATGCCGATACGCTGCGGGATATTACCGTCCGGACGGGCCATGACAATGAAAAGGCGAGCCATTTTTACGAAAACGAAATCGTCGTTCGTTTTCGTCAGGATCCTTCCCGCCAGGAAATGAACCGGATCATGGGCGAGCTGCGGGCGGAATCGTCGCGCAAGCTGGGTTACGCTTACGTGTTTCATGCAAGCGGGATGGATTACAGCCAGTTAAAGGCGTACTTTTTGAAAAACTGGAACCCGCTGTATGTTGAACCGCATTATTTGTATATGACCAACGACAAAATCAAGGGAGCTTCAAGCACGCTTCCGAATGTGCCGAACGATCTGCTGTTCGCCAAATACCAATGGAACCTGCCGGCGACAGAAACGAACCAGGCTTGGGATTTGTCCCGCGGCAGCAGCGACATCATCGTCGGCATCGTAGATACCGGCGTCGACTTGAATCATCCCGACCTGCAGGGGCAGCTGCTGAACGGATACAACGTCATCAACCCGGACTCCGATCCGTTGGACGACGTCGGGCATGGAACGCACGTATCGGGCATTATCGGCGCTCTCGTAAACAATAACGAAGGTGTCGCCGGGATCAGCTGGTACAATAAAATGCTCCCGGTCAAAGCGCTCGATAAATCCGGATCCGGCACGACCTATTCGGTCGCCGAAGGCATCATTTGGGCGGCGGACAACGGGGCCAAGGTCATCAACATGAGCCTCGGCAACTATGCGGACTCGCAGTTTCTCCACGACGCCGTAAAATACGCCTTCGACAAGGACGTCGTGCTGGTTGCCGCCTCGGGAAACGATAATACGGAACGCCCGGGATACCCTGCCGCTTATCCGGAGGTGCTTGCCGTGGCGGCGACCGATTCCAACTGGAAACGGGCCTCGTATTCCAATTACGGGGATTATATCGACGTGGCAGCGCCGGGCACAAGCATCGCCAGCACGTACCCGGGGAACCAATATGCGGCATTGTCGGGAACATCGATGGCGAGCCCGCATGTCTCCGCGATGGCCGCCCTGATCCGTTCACGGAATCCGGATCTCACCAACAAGCAGGTGATGGACATCATGCGCAGCAGCACGATAGATTTGGGGCCCAAAGGAAAGGACAAATATTACGGGTATGGACAAATCGACATTTATAAAGCGCTGCAGGCTGCCGGAAGCACGGAAGCGCCGCTTCAGTTCTGGCCGCAGCATGTCCAGAAGAAGATGGAATCCATTTTGAAGAAGGACAAATAATTGTGACCGCCGTTTGGTGGGAGCGGTCATAAGAAAAACGTCCATCGACGTACTTTCACAGAAAGACAAACCCCGCTTAGCGGAAATTTTTACTCGAGAGATGAGAAAGCCGTCGCTTCGAAACTTACAATTTCTTGTATTTTGAAAAAAAGCAATCAGCCCTCTTGCGGCGGATTGCTTTTTTGTTCAAATCTTATTGATGTGGGAACGATGGTTTCCATGGTGCAATGTCCTTTTATTGCTTGATCCATTCCCACGGCATCAGGAAAACTCTATGCAGAGGCTCCCCGGAAACCGAAGGTCTTTCGTACCGGAAAATTAGCGTCTGCCCCGGGAACTGTGTTTCGCGCTCGTCGTTACGGGTGCTATATATTCGTCTCTTACGACATAGTTGCAGATATGCTTCGGTACGGGCACGCAGTGATGTCTTTTCACGATTTGAACCGTGTGGACGACGGGAACGACTTGGGGATAGTAAAAATCCTTGTAAACGACGGATGGATCTGTATAAACCGGGTCCGCCGGCGGACAGTGGAAGCAATGAGGATGCATTTGTAAACAGCTCCTTTCGTGATTTAGTACATTTTATTGTGGCCGAATCCCCTGTGTTTGTACGAATGTCCTTATATGGGAGGTATTTGACTAAATCAGGCTCGTCTTGCAAGTCCGCAATACACAGTTCAAAATAACTCCATGACTGGGCCTGTACGCTTCAAAACCGATTCAGTCACGTTGCGGGGACCCCGAAATGTATAAAAATAAAAAGACGGCATTCCGGTTCAACCGGGCATGCCGCCTTCAAACGAGTTCATATGAATGATACAGTTGTTGCAGTTTGGAAAGTTTTACGTAAGCCGGGTTCTGTGCTCGTTGCGGTACAGACGGGAACTACCCTCCCGCAGATAAGCGACAATCATCTATCTAGGCCAATCATTGCTGATTGGCTCAAGCGACCAACCCGAACGCGCCTCGGGCAAAGGCTGCTTCAATCAAGAAGCTGCGTTCCATTAGGTCTTGCTCCAGGTGGGGTTTACCAGGAACGATGTCACCAGCGTTCCTCGGGGTCTCTTACACCTCGGTTCCACCCTTGCCTGATCCGCTCGAAAGCGGCCATCGGCGGTCCGTTTCTGTGGCACTATCCTTCAACTCGCGCTGACTGGACGTTATCCAGCACCCTGCCCTATGGAGCCCGGACTTTCCTCTCGCGGCGCCTTACGCGCCGCCAGCGATTGTCTGTCAAACTTTCCGGACAACTGTATTATAGTATACTAGGAATTCGGCTTCGTTTCAATCCTCATCTGTCTGGCAGCGTTGGATGAATTCGCCTGCCTTTCCTTACATAAACCGGAACGGTTCGGTGTCGACGGCCGACGCGACCGCCTGGATATCGTACCGGTGCTTTTCCGCCTGTGCTTTCAGCCAGTCCGCAACTTTCGCCTTCATGATTTTTTCGGCGTTATGCCCCGGATCGATCAATGCGATTCCCGCGGCAAGCGCATCCTGTGCCGTATGGTAATCGACGTCCCCCGTTACGAGCACGTCTGCGCCGCGGAAGCGCGCCGCTTGGTAATACCGGCTGCCCGAGCCGCCGATGACCGCCGCCTTTTTGACGATCCGGTCGGGATCGCCCACGACCCGTACATGCGGCACGTCAAGCTTGTTTTTGACGACCTGGGAGAAAGCGGCGAGCGTCATCTCCTTCTCCAGCTTGCCGGCGCGGCCCAAGCCGTAGGCCTTCCCTTTCAGATCCAGCGGATACAGGTCATAAGCGACCTCTTCATACGGATGCGCTTTTAGCATCGCCTGGATGACGCTGCTGCGGATGCTCTGCGGCACGATCGTTTCGATCCGGACTTCCTCCGCCTGCTCAAGCTTTCCTGCCGAACCCAGGAACGGATTCGTGCCCTCCTGCGGCAAAAATGTGCCGGTCCCCGCCACGTTAAAGCTGCAATGGCTGTAATTTCCGATGGCTCCCGCACCGGCGCCAAGAACGGCTTCGCGCACCTGGTCGGCATGGGTCGCCGGCACGAACACGACCAGCTTGTACAGCGGCTCGCGCTGGGTTTCTTCCACCGGCACCGTGTTTCGGATGCCAAGGGCCTCGGCCATCCAATCGTTCATGCCCCATTCGGCGTTGTCGAGGTTGGTATGAGCTATGTATACGGCAATGTCATGTTTGATTAACCGCTCATAGACCTTTCCCGCGGCAGAATCGGTCTGAATAGACTTAAGCGGCCGGAAGATGATCGCATGGTGCGCGATAATCAGATCCGCCCCGATGCGAACGGCCTCATCCACGACTTCTTCGTTGACGTCGAGGGCGACCAGCACCGTTCGGATTTCCTTTTGAAGAGTGCCGAGCTGCAGCCCTATCCGGTCCCTGTCATCCGGATATGCCAGATGTTTCGGGGCAAGCTGTTCCATCCATTGAATTACGGTCTGTCCTTTTGCAAACATGCAAGTACCTCCTTGATCTGCTCCATTTCCTGTTGCAGCAGCTTTGCTTTTATTTCCGCGGATTCCAGCTTCGAAGCGGACATGGAGTCCAAAATACCTTGAAGCTTATCCAGCTCGCGGTTCCACTTTTCGATCAGAACCGGCGTGGGCTCCTTCAGAAGCCACGGCCCCATGCGCAGCAAAAGATCCCGGGTTACCGTAAAAGTTCCATCGCCGCCGCTTCGGAGCCATTCCTGGTCTTCGTACAACAACCGGCTGCTGATCCGCTGATCCGAAAGCTCGGGAACCGCGGTCAAAATCTCGTAGATTTTCCCGTCTTCCTCCAAAATGCGCTCGGAGCTGAGCAGCCAGCCATGTTCCATCAGCCATCGCCGGAGAATGTCCTCGCCGACATTGGGCTGCAGTATCAACAGTTCTACTTGCTCGAGCTTATCCCGGCCGTTATCCAGAATGTTGGCGATCAGGCTGCCGCCCATGCCGGCAATCGTAATGATGTTCGCTTCACCCGCTTCAATCACCGCCAGTCCGTCGCCCTTCCGGACCGAAATGAGTTGCCCGAGCCCGGCTTCCTGGACTTGCGCGGCAGCCGCTTTTAGCGGCCCGGGGTTCACCTCGCCCGCCACGGCCCGGACCGCGCGTCCGGATTGAACCGCCGCCACAGGCAGCAGCGCGTGGTCGGAGCCGATATCGGCCAGCCGGCTCCCTTCCGGAATGAGATTCAAAATCGTTTCTAGCCTTTTCGATAATTTCATGTCGCACCCACGTATCGTTTTTTTTAGTTTTCAAGCTTCTTTTTATACCCTAACAAACCGGAGGCCCTACGCGCAAATCCTTCCTCCCATTTGCAATGGTCCCTAAAAAGCGCTAAAATAAAAACAACAAATAAAGGAAATAGTTCTAAAACCAAGAAAAAGGTCGAACCTTATTTTCTGTTATCGACCATTTGGCTGAAAAAAAGACCTTGCTGCGCAACCGGCAGAAGGTCTGAAATAAAGAAGTTATTCGAGAAAATCTTTCAGCCGTTTGCTGCGGCTAGGATGGCGCAGTTTGCGAAGCGCCTTCGCTTCGATTTGGCGGATCCGCTCGCGCGTAACGCCAAACACTTTGCCGACTTCCTCCAACGTTCTCGTTCGGCCGTCATCGAGGCCGAAGCGGAGACGAAGGACGTTTTCCTCGCGTTCCGTCAACGTGTCCAGCACGTCCTCCAGCTGTTCTTTCAGAAGCTCATAGGCTGCAGCGTCTGCTGGCGCCAACGCCTCTTGATCCTCGATAAAATCTCCAAGATGCGAATCGTCTTCTTCGCCGATCGGCGTTTCGAGCGATACCGGCTCTTGGGCGATTTTCATAATTTCCCGAACCTTCTCAACGCTGAGTTCCATCTCGGCCGCGATTTCTTCCGGCGTAGGTTCGCGCCCCAACTCCTGAAGCAGCTGGCGGGATACCCGGATCAGCTTGTTGATCGTTTCGACCATATGAACCGGAATCCGGATCGTTCTCGCCTGGTCCGCGATGGCGCGGGTAATCGCCTGACGGATCCACCATGTTGCATAGGTACTGAATTTAAATCCTTTATTGTGGTCGAACTTCTCGACGGCCTTGATCAGACCCATATTGCCTTCCTGAATCAAATCCAGAAACAGCATGCCGCGTCCGACATAACGTTTGGCGATGCTGACCACGAGACGCAGGTTCGCTTCCGCGAGCCGGCGTTTGGCCTCTTCGTCCCCGTTCATGATCCGTTTCGCCAACTCGACCTCGTCATCGGCGGAAAGGAGCGGCACGCGTCCGATTTCCTTCAGGTACATCCTTACGGGGTCGTTGATTTTAATGCCCGGCGGCAGGGACAAATCGTCGTCAAAGTTGAAATCGTCGTTGTCGCCGTTCTCGTGATCATCCGACGGATGGTGAAGAGGGTTGTGGTCTTCATCACTTTCGTTGACCACTTCAATGCCCAGATCGCCGAGCTGCTCGTAAAATTCGTCAATCTGCTCCGCGTCCTGATCGAATGGAGAAAGTTTCTCCATAATATCTTTGTAGTTCAAAGAAGATCTTTTTTTACCCTGTTCAATCAGCTGGTCTTTTACCTGATCAAGCGTAAACTCTGTCTCTAGTTCAGTATGCTGATCATTCGCCATAACTCGACTCCCTCCTCCCTAGAAACATTCAAGCCTGTTCTTTATTGTCTCTCTAGGGCTATAATCTCACTTGCAATTTGTGCAGCACGCAAAAAGTCCCCCGAACGCTCGGCAATGATCATTTCTTCTCTCTTCTTGTCGATCTGTCTTTTCTGCGGAACTTTCTGTACTTCCCGGATACAATCCTCGAGTTCCTGCACGTTCCACTCCGGCGGTGTCTCCATCATGGAGATGGAGCTAACGGTCTTCTCCAGGCGGTCATCGTGCAAAAACGACATGAAACGGCTGATATCCGGGGGTTTGCCCTGTGCGTAATAGGCATATAGATAAGCAGCAATCGCTGCATGATCATCGATGTTAAATGCGTCGCCGAGCCTTTTTTGAACGTAGCTTGCGGCTTCGGCATCCTGCAGCATCATGGCCAAAAGGCGCCGTTCTCCGGTATGGTATGCCGGCAGTAAAACAGGTGCGGATACCTGCCCTTTTTTATGCCTACCATTATTCCACCTTTTGTCGTTATTATCCCCATCCGGCGTGTTTTTTAACATGGCTTGACGGAGCTCGTTGCAATCCTGCTTCAAGCTTTCGAAGGAAAGCTCAAGTTCCGTGGCAAGTTCCTTCAAATACACTTCCCGTTCAGTTGATGAAGGCAGCGCCGCGATAATCGGAAGCACTTCCTTCGTATACGCGATTTTGCCGTCTTCTTCTAGCAGTATATGGTTTTTTTTCAGATATATAAGCTTAAATTTTGTTGTTGAAACCGCTCCGTCAATGATTTGCCGTTTAAAGCGGTCTCCGCCGTTTTTCTTGATGAATTCGTCCGGGTCGAGGCCTTCGTTGATGACGGCGATTTTTACCCTGAGACCGACTCCCTCAAGGAGCGGAATGGTCTTCATCGCCGCGGCTTGCCCGGCACGGTCCCCATCGTAGCATACCACGACTTCGTCGGCCATCGTTTTCATCATCGCCGCATGGCTCTCCGTCAGCGAAGTGCCCATGGTCGCAACGCCGTTTTGCACACCCGCCTCCCAAGCCGAAATCACGTCGCCGTAACCTTCGAATAAAACGATTTGCCGCAGCTTGCGGATGGACGGTTTGGCCAGATGGAGGTTGTACAAAATGCGGCTTTTGTTGAACAGCTTGCTTTCGGGCGAATTCAAATATTTCGGCTGGCCGTCGCCAAGCACCCTGCCCGCGAACGCGATGACTTTGCCGTTGCGGTCGCTGATCGGGAACATGACGCGTCCGCGAAAACGGTCGAGGTAATCCTCGCCGTCGCTTCGTTTGGACAGGAGTCCGCCCTTTTCCATCTCGTCGAGATCAAAGGATCGTTTGGTCAAAAACTGAACCAGCGTATCCCAACGGTCCGGAGCGTAGCCGATCTGGAACTGATCGATGGCTTTGTCGTTAAAGCCGCGCGAACGCAAATAGTCCATCGCCGCTTTGCCATGCTCCGTATTTTTGAGCAAAAAGTGATAAAATTTGGCCGTCCACTCGTAGGCCTGAAGCAGTCGGTCTCTCTCCGGATTCGGAGGAATCACCACGGCCCCTTGTCCTTCCGGCAGTTCAATGTGGCTTTCTTCGGCCATGGCTTTGACGGCTTCGGGAAAGGATAATCCTTCGATTTCCATCCTGAATTTGATGGCATTTCCGCCCTTGCCGCAGCCATAGCAGTAGAAAATCTGCCGATCCGGCGTTACCGTAAAAGAGGGGGTTTTCTCCGAATGAAACGGGCAGAGGCCTTTCATGTATTTCCCCTGCTTGGTCAGATGAACGTACCTGCTTACCGTATCGACGATGTCATGCTTGTCCAGCACCGCGTCAATCACTTTTTCCGGTATATTGCCTTGTCCGGCATTCATCCAAACCACCTTCATCTCTTTTTGGCACGTAAAATATTATTCGCTACCGTTAAACATTCTCCTGCAACTTGTGCAAAAGTTTTGTCAGTTTCTGTTGAAAAAGCAATTTGTCCGCCTGCGTCATCGGTTTCGGGCCTTTGCCGTAGCTGCCGCTTCTTCGGGCCTTGGCCTGATGGTGGCGCCGGTCGAGCATAAACTCGATATTTTCGCCCGTGTAGCTCTGCCCCCGAAAAGAAATGGCGTGACAGCCCTTTGACAGGGCCAGCGCAGCCAAACCGTAATCCTGCGTCGCCACGATATCCCCGCGTTTGATGTGGTTGGCGATGTAGAGGTCCGCGCTTTGATCGCTGCGGTCCACTTGAATCGTTTGCACGCCCTCTTCGGCCTGGATGAAATGGTCATAAGAAGAAACCATCAGCACAGGAATGCGGAAGGCTCTGGCTGTTTCGCCAATTTCACGCTTTACGGGACAGGCGTCCGCGTCGACGACAATATGGAACGTGTGCATATCGGCCAGAATATATCACCCTGTAATCATGGTTTGCCATACTAGTGTATACGTAATAATACGCTCAAAGGATGCCAAAATCCTTCTTGCGGGCAAATAACAACTTCTGACAGCTTTCCGGCGGTTTTCCGAAAATACGGAACAGGCAGCACCAGGTGCTCGGCCCGTTCCGTACGTTCGGCAATGCTATATTGCTACCATACCAGTTTGTTAAAATCAGCAAATTGTTTGAGGCCTTGATCGATTTGAGCAAGAAGCCCCAACCGGTTGGCCCGGACTTTCTCGTCCTCCGCCATAACCATGACGGAATCGAAGAAATTCGTGATGGCCGGTTTCAGTTCCCCCAAAATGTCCAGCGCCTTGGCCCCGTCCCGCTGCTCGAGAGCGGTGGAGTACGGCTTCTGCACCCGCAGCCAAGAGGCATGCAGCTCCTTCTCCGCCCCTTCCTGCAGCAGGCTTTCGCTGACCGCCGCTTTGGAGGCTTTCGCGGCGAGGTTGCTTACCCGGTTAAAGGACTCGACCGTCGTTTTGAAATCTTCGCCGCCGCTCACGGCGTGCATCAGCGCGTCTCCGCGGGACACGACCGACATCACGTCGTCAAATCCGGCGGCAATGACCGCGTCGACGACGTCGTAGCGAAGGTTTTCGGACAGCAGCTTTTTCACGCGCAGCCCGAAGAAATCTTCGAGGTCTTTGCGGATTTCGCTGCCTTGACGCTTCAATTCCCGGAATTGGGAGTGAACGTCGATCGCGATGCCGAATACATGCGACAGCGTCAGCGGCATTTGCTTGGCAAGCAGAATTTGCACGATGCCCTGGGATTGGCGGCGCAGCGCATACGGATCCTGGGAGCCCGTCGGGATGATGCCGATCGAGAAGCAGCCCACGATCGTGTCGATTTTGTCCGCGATGCTGACGATCGAACCTACCAGCGAGGAAGGCAAATCATCCGACGCGGAACGCGGCTGGTAATGCTCGAATACCGCTTTGGCGACCGCTTCGTTTTCTCCGGCTTTGCGGGCGTAGTCTTCGCCCATGACGCCCTGAAGTTCCGGAAACTCGTATACCATTTGGGTAACGAGGTCGAATTTGCAAATGTCGGCGGCGCGGCTGACGTATTCCTGCTCGGTTCCGGAGATATTCAGCGCCTCGCCGAGCCGGTCCGCGATTTTGCGGATGCGGCGGACTTTGTCGCCGACCGTGCCGAGCTCTTCATGGAAGACGATGCTTTCGAGCTTGGACAGCGCGTCCTTGATTTCAAGCTTCTGGTCTTCGTCGTAGAAAAACTTCGCGTCGGAAAGCCGGGCGCGCAGCACCTTTTCGTTCCCTTTGGCGATTACGTCGAGCGAACGGTCGTCGCCGTTTCTGACCGTGACGAAAAACGGCAGCAGCTTGCCCGTTTCGTCAAGCACAGGGAAATAACGCTGATGCTCCCGCATGGACGTGATCAGCACTTCCTGCGGGATGTTCAGGAAGGACGGGTCGAACGTGCCGAACAACACGGTCGGCGTTTCGACCAGGAACAGCACCTCTTCGAGCAGGTCGTCCTTGATGGCGATTTTCCAGTTTTTCTCCTGCGCCAGCTTGTTGATTTGCTCGAGAATGATGTTTTCGCGTTCCTGCACGTCCACGATGACATGCTGGGAACGGAGCGCTTCCGGATAATCCGAAGCATTGGGAAGCACCGCTTCGGTTCCAAGGAAACGGTGCCCGCGCGTCACGTTGCCCGATTTGACGCCGGTGACTTCCAGATCGACAACGTCGGAGCCGAACATGGCCACGAGCCAGCGGATCGGACGGACGAATTTATAGTCGTAGCTTCCCCAGCGCATGTTTTTAGGGAACGTCATCGAGGACAAAATGCCAAGCAACCCTTCGGCCAAAATGGATGCCGTATCGACGCCCGTGCTGCTTTTGGTCACGTAAATATATTCCACGCCGTTCAATTCTTTAAAGGTAAACTGCTCCGGATCCACGCCTTGTCCGCGCGCGAAACCAAGCGCCGCTTTGCTCCAGTTTCCGTTCTCGTCCTGGGCGATTTTGCGGGAAGGACCTTTGACCTCCTCCTGCACGTCGTCCTGCTTCTCGGCTACGTCATGCACTAGAACCGCCAAACGGCGCGGAGTCGCGTAGGCCTGTACATCGCCGTGGGACAAGCGGGATTGTTCCAGCCACTGGGCCGTTTTATCCTTGAGCTGGTCCATCGCGGCGCGCAAAAAGCGCGCAGGCACTTCCTCAAGCCCGATTTCGAACAAAAGATCCTTGGCCATTACTGGTCGCCTCCTTTCTTCAACAGCGGGAAGCCGAGCTTCTCGCGTTCCTCCACGTAAGTCGCCGCCACCTGGCGGGCCAGATTGCGCACCCGCGTAATATAGCCGGTACGTTCGGTTACGCTGATCGCGCCGCGGGCATCGAGAAGGTTAAAAGTATGGGAGCATTTCAGCACGTAATCGTACGCCGGAAAAACGAGGTTTTGGTCCATCGCTTTTTTGGCTTCCTGTTCGTACATGTTGAAAAGCGTAAATAGCATTTTCACGTCGGACACTTCGAACGTGTATTTCGAATGCTCGTATTCGGGCTGATGGAACACATCCCCGTAAGTGATGCCGTCCACCCACTCCAAATCAAACACGTTTTCTTTTTCCTGGATATAGGACGCCAAACGTTCCATGCCGTACGTAATTTCGACGGATACCGGATGCGTTTCGATCCCGCCTACCTGCTGGAAGTAAGTGAATTGGGTAATCTCCATGCCGTCAAGCCACACTTCCCAGCCAAGGCCGGCGCAGCCTAGCGACGGGTTTTCCCAGTTGTCCTCGACGAAGCGGATGTCGTGATGCAGCGCATCGACACCAAGCGCCTTCAAGCTTTCCAGATACAGCTCCTGGATGTTGTCGGGGGAAGGTTTGATGATGACCTGGAACTGATGGTGCTGGTACAAACGGTTCGGGTTTTCGCCGTAACGTCCGTCGGAAGGACGGCGCGAAGGCTCAACGTAAGCAACCTTCCACGGCTCCGGCCCCAGCGAGCGCAAAAAGGTCATCGGGTTCATCGTGCCCGCGCCTTTTTCCGTGTCGTAAGGGTTCACGATAATGCAATTCTGTGCTGCCCAAAACTGCTGCAGCGTCAAAATCATCTGCTGAAAGTTCATATGAGCCTCTCCTTTACTAATCATGGCTTTGCAATGGTTGTCAGCTTGCTTCATCCGCTGCAGGCCATTTACGGGACATCAAAAAGCTCCCGCCCATGCCTGCAAATACAGACATAGGGACGAGAGCTGTCATTTCCCGCGGTTCCACCCTACTTGACTGCAGTCCCTGCTTTCGGGAATCCGCAATCCACTTTTTAGCCGATTTCATCTCATGCTCCCGGCTGCCTTTCATGAATCCGTTCCACCGGGCTTGCACCGTCCCCGGCTCGCTACTGGGAATCCGAAATCCACTACTTTTCCGTTCAACGCATGTCAGACAATGAATAGAACTTAATATATATTACCGGATTCGAGCGGAGAAGTCAACGTTTTTTACAGTCCGTACTTTTCCATCTGATCCAAAAAGCTTTGGGATTTCAATTTGAGCCCGAGCTGCATGTCCATAAAAGCGCGCATCACCGCTTTAAGCTCCGCTTTCGTCTCCTCCTTGACGTCGACGTGGCCGAGCCTTCGCAGATCCAGTCTGGCGAACAGCCGCAGCAGCTTTAAGCTTTTCGGGGATATGTTCATCGCCGGCGGATCCAGATGTTTGCAGGATCGGCATAACGTACCTCCCAATCTTGGGCTGACGGCGGCATGTTCGTCTTCGGACAAGTCTTTTCCGCAAGAAATGCAGGATAGGAGCTCGGGTCCGTATCCTGCCGTTTGTAGAATTTTCATTTCGTACAGATTGATGATGATTCCGGGATCTTTGCCTTCCTCCAGCGCATTCAGGCATGCCTTGAGCTGCTGGTACCAGAAGCTCCCCGTTTCCTCGTCCTGGAGCACTTTGTCGAGAAGCTCGCAGGCGTACGACGCATAAGCCGCCAAAACCAGATCCTGGCGAAGGCCGTGCCGGGAATTCATGATTTCGCCGGAATTAAGCGTTCCGAGGCCCGTGCCGTTTCTGAAAAATACGTATTCCGCTTCTGTGAAAAGCTGCGTTAAGGCAGCATGGCGGCTTTTGACCTTTTTGGCTCCGCGGACAAGCACGCCTACTTTGCCCGCATTTTCGGTGCAAATCGTAATGATTTTGTTCCCTTCGCCGTAGTCCATGCTGCGGATGACGATCCCTTCCACCCTATATAGCATGCCTCTTCCCCCAGCCATTCCCGGAGCAGCCACAAATCATTCGTTTTCTTCATAGTTCCCCGTCTCTTCCGCTGCCGCCGTTTCCGGCGCCGCAGCCGCTTCCTCTACAGCCATGCCCGCATATTCCTTATAAAGCAAGTAAGCATCCACATCTCCAGTCATCGCAAAATACTTCCACGAAAAGTCTCGCATTCGTATTCATCCTCTCTTTGGAAATGGCGTCTGCATCTTCAAAAATAGGATGCGGCGAACGATGAGGATCTATGTAAAGCAATTCCTGCCAGCTTGGCATGGCGCCCGTTTAAGCGTCGCGGTGGAAGCCGAGGTCACGAAGCACGCGTTCCTGGTTGCGCCAGTCTTTTTTTACTTTTACCCACAATTCCAAAAAAATCTTCGATCCGAGCAAGTTTTGGATGTCCTGCCGGGCCAGCTTGCCGACTTCCTTCAGCAGCGCTCCCTGTTTGCCGATGATGATGCCTTTTTGGGAATCCCTCTCGACGAAAATGACGGCCGAAATGTATACGACGCCGTTATCCTGCACCCGCATATCCTCAATGGTGACCGCAATCGAATGCGGGACCTCCTCCCGGGTTAAATGCAGTATTTTTTCGCGGATGAGCTCGGCGCAAACGAATTGTTCCGGATGGTCCGTAATCTGATCGGCCGGATAATACTGCGGACCTTCGGGCAAATATTTCTCCACCTGCGAAAGCAGCCGATCCACGTTATTGCCGCTTAGCGCCGAGATCGGCACGATCTCCGCAAACGTATGCAGCTTGCTGTACTCTTCGATGATCGGAAGCAGCGCGTCCGGCTCGATTTTGTCGATTTTGTTCAGCACGAGAATGACCGGCGTCTTGACGCCCTTCAATTGTTCGACGATAAACCGGTCCCCTCCGCCCAAACCTTCGGAAACGTCGGCCAAAAACAGAACGGCCTCCACCTCTTTAAGCGTATTGAGCGCCGTTTGGTTCATGTAATCGCCAAGCTTGGATTGGCGCTTGTGGATGCCCGGCGTATCGAGAAACACGATCTGGGCTTCGTCGGTCGTATATACCCCATGGATTTTGTTGCGCGTCGTTTGCGGCTTGTCGGACATGATCGCGATTTTCTGCCCGATGACCTTGTTCATCAGCGTGGACTTGCCCACGTTCGGCCGGCCGACGATCGCCACGAAGCCGGATTTGAATGCCGGTTTAGCCATATTCGAAACATTGCCTCCTCAAGTTATCATTTCATTGGTTGCATAAAGAGCTCCGGGGCCCGTCATCCGAACAAGCCGGCACGAACAAGCCCGATACCGGCCGCGGAAGCGGGCCCCAGCTGATATTATTTATTGGCGCTCGCCAAATCCGAAGGGCCAAACGCCCCCGGAAGCAGCTCGCCTACGGTCGTTTCCGTCATGTCGCCTTTCAGGTTCCCCAAGATGACTTTCATGTCCGGCGAACACAGCTCGAGCAGCACCTGCCGGCAGACGCCGCATGGGGAAATCGGCCCTTCCGTATCGCCTACGACGGCAATCGCCTGAAAACTTCCCGCTTTGTGCCCGTCGGCAACCGCACGGAACAATGCCGTACGTTCCGCGCAGTTGGTAGGCCCGAACGCCGCGTTTTCGACGTTGCAGCCGTGGTGAACATGACCGTCCTTGTCGAGCAGCGCCGCGCCGACGCCGAAATGGGAATAAGGTGTATACGCGTTCATACGCGCTTTAATCGCTTCCTGAAGCAACAATCCTGAATCCATATCAAAAACCTCCTTCGATGTTCAAAAACCTAGGGTTGCGACCCGCCCCCAAAAAGCTCGAGCAGCGGGTCGAAAAACACGATGATACCGATCGCAGCGGCAAAAACAGCCGCCAGCAGCACTGCGCCGGCAGCCGTGTCCTTTGCCGCTTTGGCCAGCGGGTGAATCTTTGGCGAGGCCAGGTCCACGACCGATTCAAGCGCCGTGTTGACCAGCTCCATAGCCATGACGAGCGCGATTGCAAACAGCAGCGCGACCCATCTGAGCCAAGATAAATGCAGCAGCGCCGCCGCCGAAATGACGACAACCGCCGCAACGGCATGGATTTTCATGTTGCGCTGCGTCCGCAGCGCGTAAACGATCCCCTGCGCCGCATATCCGAACGCGGCCCAAAACGATTTTTTCGGCATTAACGCGTAAGCCCCACTTCAGCCAGCACGGCTTCCTGCTTGCCCATCATTTCAGCTTCGCTTTCTTTGTCCTGGTGGTCGTATCCGAGCAAATGGAGGAATCCGTGCACGAACAAAAATCCGATTTCGCGTTCCAGGGAATGTCCATATTCTTCGCTTTGCGCCTTGGCGCGATTCACCGAAATGATAATGTCCCCGAGCATCTCGGGCAAATCGGCAAGCTCCTCGCCCTCTTCCAGCTCGTAAACGATGTCCAGCTCTTCGTCCGTATATTCGTTCATGGCGAACGACAATACGTCCGTCGGGCGGTCGATGCCCCGGTACTCCTTGTTCAGTTCGTGAATTTGTTTGTCGTCGACGAACGTCAGCGCGACTTCGCCGTCTTCGACGCCTTCGGCTTTTCCCGCTTTTTGCAGCAGCAGCTCAAGCGTCGCGATCAGTTCGTCGCTGATTTCAAGCTCCTGCTGCTCGTTCGTCCATGCAAGCTGCAGTCCCATCGTTTTTAACCGCTCCTTCTGGTCTCTTCAGTCGTTTTGTTCTTTTTGATCTCTTCCGGGTATTCTATTCTGGAATGGAATATGCCCATGACGCTTTCTTTCAGCGTTTTGGCAATGATGTCCAGCTCCTTCATCGTCAGGTCGCAGTCGTTAAACTGGTGGTCGTCCAAACGGCTTTTAATGATTTTTTCGATCATCGATTCCACCTGGTCCACGGTCGGATTCCGCAAGGAACGCACCGCCGCTTCCACGCTGTCCGCAATCCCGATGACGGCCGATTCCTTGGATTGGGCTTTCGGGCCGGGATAACGGAAATCCTCCTCGGTAAAGTCGGGCTCCCTGCCCTGTTCCTCCGCGAGCCGCAGCGCCTTGTGGTAGAAATAGTGAAGGAACGTCGTTCCGTGGTGCTGCTCGGCGATGTCGCGGATCGGCTTCGGAATTTTATATTCTTTCAGCATCTCGACGCCGTCCCGGGCATGGGCGATAATGATCGATTTGCTCATTTTCGGGTCCAGGGAATCATGCGGATTTTCCATATTGTTTTGGTTTTCGATGAAATATCTTGGCCGCTTCGTTTTGCCGATATCGTGATAATAAGAGCCCACCCGGCAGAGCAGCCCGTCCGCGCCGATCGCTTCCGCAGCGGCTTCGGACAGATTGCCGACCATGACGCTGTGATGATACGTTCCCGGCGTCTCCGTCAGCAGCTTCCGCAAGAGCGGATGGTTCGGATTGGAAAGCTCGACCAGCTTGAGCGCGGACAAAATGCCGAACGTGACTTCGAAAAACGGCATCAGCCCGATCGCCAAAATCGCGGTCAAGAGACCTCCGGCAAAAGCGAACCCGATCGCGTACAGCATCTGCATCTGGTTCCATTGACCGCTTCCGATCAACGTCATGATAAACACCGTCAGCGAGCCGAACAGGCAGACCATGATGCCGCCTTTCAGCAGCGTGGAACGCTGGCTTGCGCGGTGAATGGTGAAAATCGCCACCACCGACACGACCAGCGAAAAAAATCCAAACGTAAAATCGAACATCTGTCCTTGATGTACGTTCAAAATGACGCTCGCCAAAACGCAGAACAACATCGCGCAAAAATACGCAAGCTGCATGTCGAGGAGCAGCGTCACCAGCGTGGCCCCGATCGCTACGGGCGCCACGTACCCGATGTACGGCCGTTCATTGCTTTGCAGGATGCCCGCCAGATGCAGCACGATGACGGTGATGACGAAGATGAGCACCAGCATGAACAGCTGCGAGTTGTTGTATTTGAACTTGTTCGGATCCGTTTGCCGGATGAACAGGAACAGCCCTCCCGACATCAGCAAAGCCAGCAGGAACAAGCCCAGTTGCGGCCAATAGTTCACTTCGTTTTTAAGCAGGCCGTTGTCGTCGAGCAGATTGTACAGATCCTCCGTAATGAGCTGCCCTTTCGCGACGAGGATGTCCCCTTGCTTGATATAGACGGGCTGGGTGTTTTCTCTCGCTTGTACCTTGGCCTCTTTGGTCGCTTCCTCATCGTAAAACTTATTCGCCGTAATGGCAAGCTTGGACAGCTCCTGCACGACCTCCCGCGCCGTGCGCTGGCTCAGCGTGCTGGCGCTGACCAGCTCCGCCACCTTGGCGCGCGCCGCCTGCGCTTCGACCACCTGATCGTTGGTCAAGCGGGAGACGATCTCCCGGGCGACCGGCTTCATTTCGGCGATATCCTGGGACGTCAGCCGCGGGATTTTGATAAAGGTCTCTTCCGGGATTTTATAGCTCTGCTGGCTGGTCACTTTCAGCATCTCATCCAGCAGCTTGTCTGAGTAGGATGCCGACGAGCGGTTGGCATTGACGAAATTTTGAATGAAGTCCTTGGCCCGCTGTGGAATTTCCAACCGGTAGATGGCGATCTTATCCTCCCGGGACACTTGGTCGTCCTGGTTCAGACGGTCGATCCGGTCCAAAATGGACACGACCAGATTTTCGTTCGGAACGGTCACGATCGTGTAAATCGGCTGCACGCGCTCCGCTTCCTGCTCCTGGGCTTTCAGCGTCGCTTTGTTGTTCGGGATTTGCATCGGCGCCCGGATTTCCTTTTCGCTGCGCGTTCCCACCTGGATGTTGTACCGTTCGGGAAGCAGATTCGGGGCGAGGCTGACATAAAACAGCACAGCCAGACATAAAAAGAGAACATAGCGGGTTCCTGCGCTATGTTTCCAGCCGACATGTTTCATTGAGAAAGATTTGCCCGATGACGTTTCTTTCGAAGTCATAAAGATAATCCCCTCTAATCTTGGTTTTCTGCAGCTTTGTCGTAAGCAGTGATTATTTTTTGAACGAGAGAGTGGCGGACGACATCCTGCTCGGCAAACTGAACGAAGCCGATCTCCTCAATGTCTCCAAGTATATGTTTCGCCTCGATCAACCCGGATTTTTTGCCTCTCGGCAGGTCGATTTGCGTCACGTCGCCGGTAATGACCATTTTCGAGCCGAAACCTAGACGGGTTAAAAACATTTTCATTTGTTCAGGGGTCGTATTCTGGGCCTCGTCCAATATGATGAACGAGTCGTCCAGCGTACGCCCGCGCATATACGCCAGCGGCGCGATTTCGATAAGTCCTCTTTCAAGCGCTTTGGCCGTTTGCTCCGGGCCCATGACGTCATATAAGGCGTCGTAAAGCGGACGCAAATACGGATCGACTTTTTCCTGCAGATCCCCCGGCAGAAACCCGAGGCTTTCACCCGCCTCGACGGCCGGACGCGTCAGCACGATGCGCTTGACGGCCCCTTCCTTCAAAGCGGCGACGGCAAGCACGACCGCCAGATACGTTTTCCCCGTGCCGGCCGGTCCGATTCCGAACACGATGTCCCGCTTACGGATGGTCGTCACATAGTGCTTCTGGCCGATGGTCTTCACCCGGATCGGTTTGCCGCGGAACGTCGTCGTAATTTCTCCCTTGAAGAGATCAAGCAGCTGGTCGGCCCGAAAATCCTTGGCCAAATCGATGGCGTAAGAGACGTCCCGCTCCGACAGAATGTGACCGTTCCGGACGAGCTCAAGCAGCACTTCGAACAGATGCTCCAAAACCTGCACATCCCGCATTTCCCCGCGGATCGTAATTTCCGCCTCGCGGGAAACGATTTGCGCCGGGATCTGCGCTTCGATCATTTTCAGAAAAGTATCCTGAGGTCCAAAAATGGACAGTCCTTCGCTTGCACTATGCAATGAAATTTGCGCGCTGTGGTTTTTTTCTGACAAATAGCCTCATTCTCCTTGACTTTGAACTATGGGAAGTTCTTCGGCAATCTTTTCTTCCACCTCAAAAAGCACTTTCATATAAACTTTACCATTCTCTCTCTTCTCATGCAAAATTTTTTGGCTGATGATCTGCGAATCGTTGCCGTATTTCGCCAAAATATCCCGAACCGCCGCCTCCAGCCCTTGTTTTTTCGCCGCTTCGGGTTCCAGCGCCTCCTCCCTCTCGGCGACCTCCATCACTTTCTCGGTCATCCAGCCGATCGGGAGCGCAATCGAACGCCATGTCAGCGGATCAAGCTCGGTCAGCGTTTGCGATTTCGCAAACGGCTCTTTCCCGTACCCCCACAGTTGGATCGCACGGTTCCCGAGCACGAGGTAGCTTTTGTCTTTCCGTTCCCCCGTATATACTTCCCGTTTCTGGACAAGCGGGACCTCCAGCTGGTATTCATGCCATACGAGGCCCTTCACTTCGCCCTTGGCCACCACAACCTGCGAATGGGCGGAGCCGTCGCCCAAAATGCCGGAAATGAGCACTTGTCCTTTTTTGACGCGCGTATTTTTTTGAACGAGGGGGCGCCCCTGCTCCGCATAAATGCTTGTGACGACCGCATCCGACTTGCTGATCAAATGGCGCGGGCTCGCTAGCGGCTCCTTCTTCGGCTTTTCGGCTTCTACGACCTGGATGGTGATCGTCGTCCCTTTGCGTTCGACCCCGACCCATGACGTTTCAGGCAGCTTGAGGCTGAGCGCCCGCGAAAGCTTGTCCGGGTCCTTCAAGCGGAAAATCCACTGGTAAGGCCGAATGCCTTCCTCCCTCGCCGCCTTCAAAATATCCTCCGTCGCAAGCTTTTCGTTTCCCTCGACATGTATGTTCCAAACAAGGGATGAAAGCATGAAAAGCATCAGGAAAAACACGGCGATGCCCGCCGCAAAAAATTTGCGCTTGTACAGCTTGACCAAACGGAAAGGCAGTCCGATCCGGCGCGTGACATGCATCCGGCAGCCTGTCCGTTTCAGCAGGGGGCGAAGAGCGTGAAAATCCCTCAGGAGCAGCTTCATGTCGGCCGTTTGTTGGCTGGTGGGCCGAATATCCCAGACGGGAATGCCCGCTTCCGCCAAAGCATTGATCAACTGATTGATGCCCTCTCCTCTGACCGTAATCTGTACGCAGCCGCGCACACCGGATAGTGTAGGTATTTTCATGAGCTCTCCCCCATTCCTATATATTTTATATTGCGGATCATTCCTTCGATCAGGACCTCTTGCGGCAAAATCGCCCGGATCATCAGTCCGGCGCCTTCGATTTCGAGCATGCCCTCACTCAAGGAAAGAATCATTTTGTTCTCCGAAAAATGCCGCACGCCCCGGTGATTCTCGACGGTCAACTCCTTATTTCCAACCAGGGTAACCCGCGGCAGATCAAGTAAGACGTCCTGCGGCAGATCCAGCGCTTCATGGGTCCATTTCCGCAGCCTGCGGCTGATCCGGGTCATACGAAGGCCTCCCCCTTCCTGTACTTTACAACTTATGCCCGGTCCGGCCGTTTTATGAGAGATTTCAGGCTGCAGGCGGAGATTGCGCAAAATAACCCCGCAAAGCGGAGCCGATGGCTTTGAAACCGAACCAGACACTTTGCGGGGACCCCGGAAATGATAAATGATTATAGATAAAAAAGCCTTTTCCGCACGGATCGATCCTTCGGATCGTTACCCTTTGCAGAAAAGGCTTTTGTTTCGTAAAGCGGCTGCCTGTTATTTTCGACCGCCGTACGGCCGCTTCGACCGCGGCGGGCCGAGAATTTCGGCCCAGATCACGCCGTTTCGGGCTTCCTTTGCAAGCCTGGAAACCGGTTTTGGGGCTTCCGCCCGCGCTGCCGAGGCCGGCACGGGCGCCGTTTGCCCGATCCGGTCCAGCGAAGCGTCGACCTGCTCCAAACGCGTCTGCATGACGCGGTTAAAGTCCTCCAGCGTATCCGGTATATCGTCCTGCCACATGCCGGATACGCCTTCGCCGGTATCGTAGTCCGGCCCGGCTTCCGAATAATTTCCGAACGGGGAGGTCCGGCCGGCGGTTTCCGCGTACCGGCCCCGCGCCGGTTCCATTTCGACGGCCGCGGGCCAGCCCGATTCCGGCGCGCTTTCGTCCCGGCGGCTTGGGGAGGGTTGAGGCGAACCGGAAAATCCTTTTTGTTCCCGGATTTCCCGATGCTCCCCGTGTTCCCTCTGCCCCCTGCCTGCGTCTCCGCCAAATGACGGCATGCCCCGCGGATTTTGCTTTTGCTTTGATTTATTGCTTCTGTTTAAGGCGGAGAAGATAGCAAACAAAACGATCAGGATCCAATAAAAATGTTCAAAGATCCACATGGGTGCATCATTCCCTACTTGTTATTTTGGGAACCGTTCTGATCTCCCTCGCCCATTTTGCCCAGCGAGCCTCTCATTTGGGTATCCGCCTCGATGTTTTTCAAATTCATGTAATCCATCACGCCGATTTTGCCGGACCGGAGCGCTTCCGCCATCGCCAGCGGCACTTCGGATTCGGATTCGACCACGCGCGCTCTCATCTCGACGACGCGCGCCTTCATCTCCTGCTCCTGCGCGACGGCCATGGCGCGGCGTTCCTCGGCTTTCGCCTGCGCGATGCGTTTGTCGGCTTCCGCCTGTTCCGTTTGCAGGTACGCGCCGATGTTTTTGCCTACGTCCACGTCCGCGATGTCGATGGACAAAATTTCGAACGCCGTCCCTGCATCCAGCCCTTTGGCGAGCACGGTGCGGGAGATGCTGTCCGGGTTCTCAAGCACGTCCTTGTGGGCGTCGCTGGAACCGACCGTCGTTACGATCCCTTCGCCGACGCGGGCAATGATCGTCTCTTCGCCCGCGCCGCCGACGAGGCGGTCGATGTTCGCCCGGACGGTTACTCTCGCTTTTACCTTGACCTCGATGCCGTTTTTAGCCACCGCGGCCACGACAGGCGTTTCGATGACGCGCGGGTTGACGCTCATTTGCACGGCCTGAAGCACGTCCCGTCCCGCCAGGTCGATCGCGGCCGCCCGCGTAAACTCAAGCGGAATGTTCGCGCGCTGCGCAGCAATCAGGGCATTGACGACCCTGTCCACGTTACCGCCGGCCAAATAGTGGCTTTCCAGCTGGTTGATGTTAAGCCCCAACCCCGCTTTCGTCGCCTTGATCAAAGGGTTGACGATCCGGCTTGGCGTAACCCGGCGGAGCCTCATCGCCACCAGAGTAATGATGCTGATGCGAACGCCGGCCGCCAACGCGGAAATCCACAGCGTAAGCGGGAAAAAGCTGAAAAATACGCTTAATACGATGATCACCAAGACGGCGATCAGCAAAATGGGGATTAATGGACTTGTCATAACATGCCATCCTCCTATTGTTTTTACGGTTCCCACCTAAGCGGAACCGTTATTTTCCGCAGCCGCCTTATGTTAAGGATTCTGCTGCGTACAAGCTGATTCATTTCGGCTTCACGACGACGCGCGCGCCTTCGACATGAACGACAACCACCGCGGAATCCCGCGGTATAAACTCCCCTTCGGTCACCACATCCACCCGTTCGTCGTCGATCAGCGCCGTTCCGGCCGGACGCAGCGGCGTCACGCTGACGCCTTCCTTGCCGAGCAAAGACTCCCTGGATTCGGTCGGGACGTATCCCTGCTCTTTGGTTAGGGATTCATTCAGAATAAAGCGATTCCAGATGCCGCGTTCCTTGAAGACGATCGCCACGACGACAACGACGACCAGCGCCGCAATAAAGGCGATTCCTAGCGAGATCAACGCATGACTTGTGTCGTATGCCGCCCGTATCACGCCGGCCACTAAGCTGATGGCGCCCAGCACGCCCAATATGCCGAAGCTTGGCACGAACATTTCCAGGATCATCAAAATCAGGCCGATGATAAAGAGGAGCCAGGTCTCGTTGCCGGCAAAACCCGCGACATAGTTTCCGAAGAAATACAATATGAATGCCGCGGTACCGATAATGCCCGGTACGCCGAATCCCGGGACGATGAGCTCGATCACGATGCCGGCGATGCCGAGGAACAGCAAAATGGTCATCACGATCGGGTTGGTCAAAAAGGTAGCGATGTTTTCCGCCCATGTATGTTCCACTTGAATCACGTTATCGGTCGAATATCCCATCCACGAGATGACCTCCTCCGGCGAGGAGGCGATTTTGTCCGTATACCCGACCTTCAAGGCCTGCTCGCTGGATAATGCGATGATCTGGCCTTTTTCTTTCTTTTCACCGATTTCCGGCATGTCGACGACCATGTCGATGTCCGCCATACCTGCCGCTATTTTGGCGTTCCTGCCGCTTGATTCGGCTGCGGCCGACATTTCGGATTTCCACGCGGCGACAAGTTTCGGATCATCCACCCGTTTGCCCGTGCTGTCCACCATAGCGGCCGCGCCGATCATGCTTCCCGGCGACATCGCGATTTTGTCCGCGTTGAGCGCGATGTAACTCCCGGCGGAAGCGGCATTTCCGCGTATGTATGCAACGCTTTCGATTTTGCTTTCGCGAATCATTTTCCCTATCGTTTGCGCCGTCGTCACCAAGCCGCCCGGCGTGTTGATGTCCAGGACGATCAGCCCCGCGTTCATTTTTTCGGCTTCCTTGAATCCGCGCTTCATGAATTTTTCCAGTCCGGTCTCGATTTTCTGGTCAACCGGAATGATATACACCGGCGCGATTTTTGCGTCTTCGGCACTCGCTGAGCCCGGAAACGCAGCAGCCATTCCCAACATCAGCATCATGAATAGAACCAGCCACCTGTGCAGCATGTTTCCATATCCGGATCGTTTCAATAAACCACCCTCCCTTCTCCATGATTATAATATATTTTCCGGCATATGGTACTTATTACGCAGCAATCGGCCGATCGTTTCAACAAAAATGAACGAAAGCGTCTATCGGTCGGTTTCAAGAGGATATTCAGCGCTTGACAAAGGCGAGCTTAAAGATGTCTAACGTTTTGCTGTAAATTTATGGACCTTAACATGAAAAAACACCCCTTAAAAAGGGGTGTTTTACGTTATGTTTTATTGCAGAAATTGTTGAACCACCTGGTTCACCATTTTTCCGTCAGAGCGACCTTTGACTTTCGGCATCAGCGCGCTCATCACTTTCCCCATGTCGGCTTTCGAAGAAGCACCGGTTTCCTGGATGGTCTGCTGTACAATAACTTTTAATTCTTCTTCGGTAAGCTGTTCGGGAAGATACTGACTGATAATCTCAATTTCTGCTTCGACATCTGTTGCAAGATCGTCTCGATCCGCTTTCTTAAATTCTTGGAGGGCATCTTTGCGCTGTTTAATTTCACGACTGAGGATATCAAGCACTTCGTTGTCATCCAAAGTTCTTTTCAAATCTATTTCAAGATTCTTGATCGTTGAACGAACCATTCGAATAGTGGAGAGCTTGAACTTGTCTTTGCTCTTCATCGCTTGTATCATATCTTCGTTCAATCGTTCGCTAAGACTCATGACAGTTCAGTTCCTCCTAAAACTTTCTCTTACGAGCAGCCTCGGACTTTTTCTTGCGCTTTACGCTTGGCTTCTCATAATGCTTGCGTTTCTTCACCTCAGCCAATACGCCATCCTTAGCGATGGAGCGCTTAAAGCGGCGAAGTGCAGCATCAATAGACTCGTTTTTGCGAACTTTAGTTTCAGACACCAGTTTTCCCTCCCTCCGACCAGACCGTCCAAGAGCAATAACACGGTTCATCAAATTTAATTATAGGTGAAAGAGAAATAGGGTGTCAACCTTGACGCCTATTTTTTCAGAAAAACCCTTTCACGCCGCTTTCAAGCGGATTAACCAGCAGGCCGGGCCCCGCCCGTTTGTGGAACTGCTTCCTCCGTGCCTGAGCCCCCCTGCCAATTCCTTCCTGTCGTCCCGATCAAGCAGGAACCCTTCCATGATTACGCATGAGAATCGGAAATGCCCGTCAACGCGCCCAGCTTGGCGCCTCCAAGCAGATGGTAATGAATATGGTACACCGCTTGTCCGCTGTCCGGCCCGCAGTTGTTGATGAGACGGTAGCCCGTATCCGCCACCCCGAGCTCTTTGGCCACCTGCTGCGCTACCCGGTGCATCTCGGCGACGAGCGGAAGATCTTCTTCGGCCACGTCGTTCATCGTCGCGATATGTTTTTTCGGAATGATGAGCACATGCACCGGTGCTGCCGGTTGAATATCCTTGAACACCAGAATGCTGTCGTTTTCAAACACCTTTTGTGAAGGAATGCTGCCTTCGACGATTTTGCAAAAGAGACAGTCCATCGTTAGTTCGCCTCCGCTATGTATATGTTTTGAATTTATTCCTATCATAACGGATTTCGGGGGAACGCGTCCAATGCCCGGAAAAAAATCCGTCGCATAACGCGTTCATACGCCGAATCATATCATGATCCACGTTCGGGCAAAGAGCCGCTTCGCAAAGAAAAAGACCCTCCGAAGAGAGCCTGTTCCGCGTTCGTGCTGCACCGGTGTCCATCCGCCGTCCAAAAAAGCAGTCGAAAAAAAACGGTCTGTCGGCGTACTTCCTTTGAAAAAGGACACGTCTAGCGGAAATATTTCTTGCGAGATAGGGTTGCTTATGCACAGAAGGATTATATGTCCTTGTCTTTTTAAAAAAACGGCAGCAGGGAAAGCGCCGTCAAGCCGGCGAGCGGCAAAATGAACCGGTTGAAGCGGCGTCCGTATGGAAACCCGAAGAAGGGGTACCCAAATCCGTATCCGTAAGGAACGAAAGGATAAAATGCCCGGGTATCCTGTTCCGGACGGAAGCATGGGTCCCAGCCGCCGGCGTAAGGGCTCGCGTAACCGTGATGGTAAGGCATGTTTTCATGGCCGACCGGAACGGCAAGATACAGCCTTTCTTCATCCACATGTTCGATAAATCCGTCATGGACGCTACCGTCCGCCATCGTCGCTCTGACATAGCGGTACATATGTTTTTTGCAAATTTCTTTGGCCTCAAACTTCTCCACTTTTCATAATCCTCCCCAGTTGCGATTTACAGGATCATCATATTCACGACTGGGCGAATGGCTACTGATTTAATAAAAATCCGTCGGCCGCAAAATAAAAAGAAGCCCCTTGGGCCAGAGAACGAAAAACCGGGGCGCTGCCGCAGCAGCGCTGATTTTGCGTTCCCTGCCAAGGAACTTCAACGAAAAGAGAAAGTCGGCTTGTCTATTGCGATAGTAACAACCTTTAAACAGGGCCGCTATGACATGCGTCACTACAGCTGTTCCACCGCGATTTTCGAGCCTCCTCCCGCCTCGTCGGCCGGAATGACGACGAGTTTGCGCGGGAGGCGGGCGCGAAGCTCCGGAACGTGGCTGATGACGCCGACGGAAAGATGGTCGTTGTGCAGCCGTTCCAACGAGGAAATGACGGTTTCGAGCAGCTCCGGATCCAGCGTGCCGAACCCTTCATCCAGGAAAAAGAATTGAAGCGGGTATTGGCCGCGGAGCTGGATCTGGGCGGATAACGCCAAAGCGAGCGACAGCGACGTGAGGAAGGTCTCGCCCCCGGACAACGTGGACACCGGCCGGCGAACCCCTCCGTTCGCATCGTCCCGGATGAGGAAGCCGCCGCCGGAATCCACCTCCAGCGCGTAACGCTGCTTGGTCAAAAACGCCAGCCGCTGGGATGCGGACCGGCTGACCTGCATCAGCTGTTCCTCGGCGATATATTCGACAAAAGCGTTGCCGCGCAGGCATGATTGCAGCTTGCCGAGTTTATCGGCCTCATGCTGGTGCTCCGCGCGAAGCTTCTCAAGCTCCATCCAACGGAGATGCCGCTTCTTGACGTCCTCGAGATCGCGTTCGGCACGCGCCTTCATCCGAAGGGCTTCCTCATCGGCCTCGCGGGCGGATGCGAGCTCCCGGCTCACGTTCAGCCATTCTTCTTCCGTCAGGGTGCTTCCGGACAACTGCTCTTCGATGTGCCGAACCGCAGCCAGCAAGTCACGTTCGCCTTCGCGGTGCTGCCGCACCTTCGCCGCAAGCTGCTCGGACTCCGGCGCCGGCAGATAGGACTCTTCCACTTCGGCAGCCGTTGCAAAGGGCGATTCCTCCAAGAGAGCCTCCCAGCGCCGGGCGGCGGCTTCATGATGCGCGGCGGCCGATGCCGCGGCCTGCTGGGCCATCGCATGAGCCTTGGCGCTTTCATGTTTCGCCTGCTCCGCGGATTGCCTCCGCCGCTTCGCTTCGGCGGCCGTCTCACGCAGCGTCTTCAGCTCGCGCGCGCAGGCCTCCAGAAGCGCCTCCGCCTGACGGTCTCCGATCCAGGCATGCAGACGCTCCTGCTTTTCGGCCAACAGCTCCCGCTTGCCGCGAAGCTCGGCTTCGAGCTGGATGAGCCGCTTTTCGGCTTCAAGCACATCGCGTTCCAGCGATTGGACCGCCTGCTTCTTCTCGTCAAGGAACGGCACGCTCTTGCGCAAGCGTTCCTTCACTTCTTCCGCCTCGCGGTCCTTCCGCTGCACCTGCGACCAGCGGCTCTCGACCTCGTCGAACGGAAGCTCCCGCAATTCCTCCACCCATCCGGCTCTCAGCCGAACGATCTCTTCCGACAGCCGGTCGGCATTTTCCTCCAGCCGTTTCAGCAAGGAGTCGGCGGCGGCGGCTTCCGCGTCCAGCTGAAGGCTATGCTGCCGCAGCGCCTCCCGTCTTTCGGCAAGGCCGGACGACTCTTGTTTGGCATGATGCAGCGCGGACGCGAACGTTTCCCGCGAACGTTCGAGCTCCAAGACCCGCTTGTCCCAGGCTTGGGCAGAGAACATGTCAAAGGCTTCGGGTACCTCAGCCTGCTCAGCGACGGCCGCAGCCTGCAGCGCGCCGGATTCGGCTGCCGGAAGGCCGGCGGCGCCCAGCAGGCCCGTACCTTCGTGGATCAGCTGAAGCTGGGCGTATTTGACCTCCTGCAGCCGGTTTTTCGCCTGCTGCAGCCGCTGCGGCAAATGCTCGTCTCGAGCCGCGGCGGCTTCTTCCGGCAGGACGGGCGCCGGATGCTCCAAGGAACCGCAGACCGGACAAGGCCGTCCGTCATGCAGCTCCGCCGCGAGAGCGAGCGACAAGCTTCGAAGCTCATGCCGCCTGAACTCCTCCCTTAGCCGGAGTTCGGCGTGCTCCGCTTCGCGCAGCGCCTGCTCGGTCTGCTTGTTTTCCAGCCCGGCTTGCGACAGGAGCGCAGAAATGCCGCTTGCGAGCTGCTTCTCCTTCTCCTGCAGCGCGCCGAGCTCCCGCCCGGCCAGCTCGCGTTTTTTCCGCAGCGCTTCCGACTTTTCCTTCTGCTGTTCATATTCGTTCCGCGCTTGATGGAGCCGTTCCTCGGCGGAACGAAGCTGCTGGCGCAGCTCCAGCGCCCGCTGCACCAGGGAGCGTTCTTTTGCGGTCACTTCCAGCTCTCCCAGCTTCTCCTGCAAGTCCGCCTGCTTCTGGGCTCCGCGGTTCAAGAGCTCCTGCTCCTTGGCCAAAAGCTGACGCAGCTCCTGCATGCCGTCCGCCGATTCCTTTTGCTGCCGTTCCAGCCCGGCCACCAGCGTACGGAGCCCATCCCTTTCCTTCTGCAGCAGAACGGCCTGCTCCAGCTGTTCCTGCCGCTGCAGCAGCTTGGGCTCGCCGGCAGCCAGCGCTTCCTGCGCGGCATCGTCGGCAGAGCAGGCTTTTTCCGCATCTTGTTCCGCTTGGGCGGCAGCCGTTTGAAGCGCCGCCACCTCCGCTTCTTTTTTCTCCCGATCCTGCAGGCTTTCCCGAAGCAAAGCCAAAGCCGGCATCATCGCCGATGACGCCGCCGACTTGGCCAGCATTTGCTCAAGCCGCTGCATTTCCGGCTCCAAAGCCCGCAATTGCTCAAGCTGCGCCTGCTTCCGTTCTTTTTCAAGCTGGCGCTCGCGTATTTTTCCTTTTTCCTCGGCCTCCCGGTTCAAAGCATGCAGTTTTTTCCGGATCGCCTCGGCCTGCGCCACTGCGTCCTTCAAACGGCCTTCCGCCGCTTGAAGAGCATCTTCGCCGGCGTCGCCAAGCCCCTGCTGCTCCGCTTCCACCGCTTTCAGCGCCCCGTCGTTTTCCTTGATGCGGCGGCTGAGCTTGATGCCGAGCTGGTCGCCGTACTGCTCCAGGTGGAAAAGCCGCTGCAGCATTTGCCTCCGCTCGCTGCCTTTTAAGGAGAGGAATTCGGCGAATTTGCCTTGGGGAAGCACGACGGCCCGCGTGAAATCGTCCATTTTCAGGCCGATTTTGTCTTCGACGCAGCGCGTCACCTCCGCCAATTTATCGGCGATCACCGTTTCCCCATCCGCCGTGATTTCGATAAAGCGGCTGAGCGTGTTGCTGACGGAAAGGTCGCCGGTCCGTTTGAACCTCCGTTCGACGCGGAAGCGCCGCTTGCCTTCGGCCGAAGCCAGCTCAAAGCTGAAGGAAACGAACAAGGTGTCCTCCGAATGGTTCATGATGCCCTGCGTCCCGTTTGCGGCACGTTCGACCTTTCCGTACAAAGCGAGCGTCATCGCGTCCAGCAGCGTCGATTTGCCGCTTCCGGTCGGCCCGAAGATGCCGAACAGCCCCATGTCGCATAAACCTTCAAAATCGATCTGCTGCATTTCCCTGTAGCTCTGCAGCCCCGACAGCTTCAGTTGAATCGGCTTCATTCGGCTTCCGCCTCCTTCTCGTGCCCGTCCTCGGCCACCAGCTCGAGAAAGAGCTGCACCAGTTCGTCCTCCGGTTCCGCGCCGCCGGTCTGGCGCTGGTAAAACCTGCGGAACAGCTCCGACACCGGAAGTCCGGACCGCTCCTGCTGAAGCTCCTCCCGCTCCATCTCCGGATAAATCGGCCGGATATGTACGAATCCGTCCCGGCTTTTGCGCAAGCGCTGGATGTCTCCCAGCGACATCGATTCCGAAAGGGATATTTCAAGATCGATGTAGGCTTCCGCATCCCTTCCTTCGTCCAGCCAGCGGTACACCTCCTCGAGCCCGCCTTTCGCCTTCCAGCGCACCAACGGACGCCCGCAGCTCAAATAAACCTCCTCCAGCTCCGGCAACCCTCCGGGCGCGATATCCATCATCATGACCGATTTGGCCTGACCCGCTTCCGAAAAGCTGTAAGCTAGCGGCGACCCGCTGTAACGGATCATGCCGTCGCCTTTGACCGCCTGCGGCCGGTGCAGATGCCCGAGCGCCGTGTACTGGGCCCCGACGGACAGCGCCGACGGATCCACCGTGTACGCCCCGCCGACCTGGATCGGACGCTCGGAATCGCATTCGACTCCGCCGAGGACGTAAATGTGGCTCATCGCCAGGTTGACCGTTTCCGGTGAAAAAGAGCCGGCCAGCTGCTTCATCAGCATGCCTACGCGGGCGCTGTACGCCCTGCGCAGCTCCTCCTCCTTGCCTTCCGCGGACAGCAGTTCGTTCAGCCTTGCCTCGGAAGGATAAGGAAGCGCGGCGATTTTGGCGATTTCCCCCGTGCGGGATACGCCTACCGTCACCGCCTCGGCCACGGGCAGCCCGACGAGCGTGATCCCTTGGCGCGCCACCAAAGGCGAAACCGAAGAGACTCGTTCGGGCTGATCGTGATTGCCCGAGATGACGACCAGAGGCCGCCCGGTTTCCGTCAGCCTTGCGCATGCCTCGTAAAAAAGCTGCTCGGCCAGCGCGGGCGGATTGACGGAATCATACACGTCTCCCGCCATCAGGATCAAATCGGCCCGCTGGTCATCGGCGATGCGGACGAGTTCGTCCACGAAATCCTCCTGTTCCTTCAGCCTGCTGCGGCCTTCAAGCGTTTTTCCGAAATGCCAGTCCCCGGTATGCAATATCCGCATGCGGCTTTCTCCCCTTTCCCATGCGTGAAGTTCTGAATCTATAAGCGGACGGCATGTCCGCCGTCAAAAAAGTAGAGCCATTTTTCGCTGATTTCCTCGTGCAAAATGTCTTCCAGCGCTTTGGCGTACAGGTTCAGCTGAAATCTGTACTGCTCGGTAAGAGCGCCGATTCCGCCCCGATGCTCCAAGACCCGGTCCGTTTTATAGTCCACGAGCACGAGCTTTCCCTCATGGCGGAACAAACAATCGACCACGCCCTGGATGAGCACCGTTTCATCGTTTAACGCCGACATCTCAAGCAGATCGGGTTGATGGTATAGCACGCCGTCCTGCTGCGAGAACAGCCCCTTATGGGCTTCCTCCGCCGTCAGGCCGTAGCTGAACGGCATCTCCCGCGCCGTCCACTCCGCGCTCAGCAGCCGTTTTCCGACTTCCGTCGCAAAAAACATGCCCGCTTCCTCCGGACGGATCACCTCCGCCTGCTCCCGCGTCAACAGCTCGCGTTCGACCAGCCGGCTTACGGTTTCTTCGACGGCGGCGGCATCCACTTCGCCCCGGTCCAGCGGAATATGCTGCATCAGCGTATGATAGACCGTGCCTCGCTCCGCTGGCGTCAGCGCCTTTTGCTCCATAAATTTCGGCCGCCTTAGCGGAAGGGTCGTCGCGAGAGAGTCCGAAGGACTCGTCAGTTCTCTCCGAAGCATCCGTTCTTCCATCCATGGCTCGGACGGCTCGTCCTGCATCGCCAGCAGCTTTTTCATTTCCGATACCGAGGTTTTGGCCGGCAGCTTCGTAACGGTTTCGTAAGGATACCGCCAGTTCAAACGTTCCGTAACCCAAGAACCGCCGGGCACCGACTCTTCATTTTCGGCTTCGACGGGCCGACGTTCCAGAAGAGACTGAAGCCGGAGCTTTCTTTCCGGCGTGGATTCCTCCTCTTCTTCCCAGCCGCCCAGCTCGGCTAACGACAGCTCATCCGCACCCAGTACCGATATTTTCCAGACGGAAGGGTCGGAAGCGAGAACCGAAGACGGACAGCCGTCCGTCTCCGCCATCTCGCGGAGTTTGCCGGCTCCCGGATGCCGGATCAGCGCCGGACCCACCCAATCGATGTAACTTCGCCCCCTGGCAAGCACATAATCCGGAAGCGTGTATTCGGGCGACTCCAGCACCTGCGCCCAGGACGACGCTTTTTTGCTTACGTCCTTGACCGTGCCGATCAGGTACAGCTTCTCCTTCGGGCGCGTCAGCCCGACGTACAGCACCCGCATCTCTTCCGCCAGCAGCTCCAGCTGGGACCTGCGGCGGATCGCCAGGTTCGGAAGCGTCGGGAAGCTGACCCGCTTCTCCTCGTCCACGAACTTCGGACCAAACCCAAGCTCCTTGTGCATAAGGAACGGGGCATTCAGATCCTGCTGGTTAAACGTCTTGGACATGCCGGCCAAAAATACGACCGGAAATTCCAGCCCCTTACTTTTGTGGATCGTCATGATGCGAACCGTGTTATCCTTATGCTCCATGCCGCTGCCGCCGCCGAGATCGCCGCCCCGTTCGCGCAGCCGGGAGACGAAAGTCAGAAAACGGAACAACCCTCTGGATGCCGTCGTCTGCTCGAACTGGACGGCGCGGTCGTACAACGCCTTCAGGTTGTTTTGCCGCTCGACGCCGCCGGGCAAACCGCCGACCCAGTCGAGATAGCCGGTTTCCCGGTACAGCTGCCAGATCAAATCCCCCAGGCTGATTTTGCGGGCGTCGTCTCGCCAGCATTGCAGCTGCTTCACGAAATCATGGATCTTGTGCCTTAAGGCGGGCGGGATGCCGTCGCTTGCGGCGAGCACGGAGACGTCCATCCCGGACGCGTCCGGAATTTCGCCGAGGTCTGCGACCCGCAAAGTTTCCGAAGCTGCCGCCGCCTCCGCTTCGGCCATAAGGAGCTCGCGATGCGCCCCGTCCCCGGACGCGCCCGTTATCGGCCGCGCAGCCGCAATCAGCGCATCGTAAAACGATCCGCTTTGAACAAGCCGGATCTGCGCCAGCTCCTCCTCCGTCAAGCCGACGATCGGGGACCGAAGCACGCCGGCCAATGGAATATCCTGCAGCGGGTTGTCGATGATCTGCAGAAGGGACAACATCACTTCCACTTCCGTCGCTTGAAAATATCCGCGGGCCTGCTCGCCGTCGGCGGGAATCCCCAGCTGCTTCAACTCCTCCATGATCAGCGGTCCCCAAATGTAAGCGGAACGAAGAAGGATGACCATGTCGCCGTATTTGACCGGCCTCATCTCTTTAAGGCCCTTATCGTACACAAGGAGAGGTTTGCCGGACGTGTCCCCCGTCAGCTGCCTGATTTTTTTGGCAATGGCTCTGGCTTCCAGCTGCGCCGTCTCCATTTCCAGCACTTCGCTTTCCTCCATCAAGCCGCCCTGTTCGCCTTCATTGGCCTCATCCTCCGCCGCAGGCCCTTTGCCCGCGCGGTCGATGAGCAGCAGCTCCGGCGCATACGGGTTGGCAACGCCCTCCTCCGCATTCGGGAACGAGGCGCCGTACACGAGCTCGGCCCGTTCGTCGTAAGCGATCTCCGCCACCGTTTCGTTCATGATTTGGCGGAAGATCACGTTCACCGCGTCCACCACTTCCATCCGGCTGCGGAAATTCCGCGCCAGGTCGATGCGGATGCCGCTCCCGCCGCCGCTGCCGTACCTGCGGTATTTATCCAGGAACAGCCCCGGCTCCGCCAGCCGGAACCGGTAAATGCTCTGCTTGACGTCGCCGACCATAAAGCGGTTGCCCGGCTTCTCCCTGGAGATCAGCCCGACGATCGTCTCCTGGACGCTGTTGGTATCCTGATATTCGTCCAGAAGCACTTCGTCGAACTGCTCGCGGTATTCCACGGCTGCGTCGGACGGAAGCGGGCGCTCCGGCGCCGAGTCCTCATGCAGCAAAATCCGCAGGCAGTAGTGCTCCAGGTCGCTGAAATCGACCGCTCCCCGTTTGCGTTTTTCCGCTTCGTACCGTCCGCCGAATTCGATGACCAGCTCGGCCAACTCTTTCATCAGCGGCGCCGCTTCGTTCATTTCCGCAAGAAATGCCGCGGCCGGACGGCCGAACAGCGCGCCGCGCAGATCCGTCAGCGTTTTTTTGACGGCATCCCGCAGCTCCTTTACGCGCTCCTGCAGCTGCGGATCGGTATCGTCCTTGCGGACGCTTTTCAGCTTGCCGAAGGAGATGCCCTGGAACGCCTCGTACAGCTCCTCCCAAGGTCGCTGCTCCATCGCTTCCCGAAGGCTGCGGACCATCTCGAGGTCGGCGTTCAGGTTGTCCGCGTAAGGGCCCGGTCCTCCCGGCGCCATCGCCAGCCCGTGGGCCTGCATCAGCAAGCCTTCCGCTCCCGCGAGCGCAAGGCGGGCGTCCTGCAAAATGCTCCGCACCCAGGAGGTTTGCCCTAAGCTGGCGGCATCCCGGACCGCAAAAGCTTCGGCCATGCTGCGCAGCCAGTGGTCCGGCCAGGCATGGCTTCGGGAAAAGTCATACAGCTTCTGGACCAGCAGATGCATCGCATCGTCGCTGCGTTCGCCGCTGAACCAATCCACCAGCCGGATAAAATCGCTGCCCTCCGCTTCCTCACTGTATTTTTCTTCGAAAAGCTCCTCCAGCAGCTCCTGCCGGAGCAGTTCGGCTTCGTTTTCGTTGATGATCCGAAAATTCGGATCCAGCGGAATCAGCTGGTAATAACGCCGGATGACTTCCAGGCAAAAGGAGTGCAGCGTCGTGATGGAGGCCCGTCCCAGCAGGGACAGCTGGCGGCGCAGGTGGACGTTATCGGGATCCTTCTCCAGTTCCCGGTCCAGCGCCTCGCGGATCCGGTCCCGCATCTCCGCCGCGGCGGCCTTCGTGAAGGTGGCGACGAGCAGGCGATCCACGCTGAATCCCTGCTCTTCATTCGTAATTTTGCGGATGATCCGTTCCACGAGCACGGCGGTTTTGCCCGAGCCGGCCGCGGCCGCCACCAGGATGTCGTCGCCCGTTTCGGCGATCGCCCTCCACTGGTCGTCGCTCCATATGCTGCCTTCGGGTTTCGGTTGCATGCTCAATGCGTTTCTCCTCCTTTGCGCTCGGACAGCAGCTCCCATACCTGCTTTTTGTCCGGCTTGCCCAACAGATGATATTGGTAGCCTTCGACCGTCTCGTCGAATTGGCATACCGGCTTGAACGGGCAATACGTGCAGGCGGTTTCCTGCTGGATCCGGTACGGCTCGATCCGTACGTCGCCTTCCGTGATCCTCGTTCCGATATGTTCGATGCTGTTCCGTACGGAAGCCAGCAAATCGTCCCATTGCTCGGGGCTTGCGACCGAAGCGCTGCTGTAAAAGCTTCCGTCCGCTTTGACGGCGACCGGCAGGATGGAGGAATGCCCCTTGTCCAAGGACGTGTCCATCAAAGACACGACATCCCGGTCGGCAAGAAGCAGCCCTTTCATCTTGAATCGTTTGAGCAGCTCTTCCGCCGCCTGCTCCATCGTCATGCCGTTCGCCGACTGCAGCATTGGGTCGTGCACGTGGAAATACAGCGTTCCCGCCGGCAGCGCCTTGCTGCCGAGCCACTCCTCCGAGTAGGTCAGCAGCACGTCCAAATACGTCAGCATTTGCAGTGCCAGCCCGTAATACACTTCATGGAGCTTCAGGTCCTTGCTTCCGGATTTGTAGTCGATGACCCGCAGCAGCAGCCCGTCTTCCCCATGGGCCAAATCCACGCGGTCGATCCGGCCGACGACCTCCATCACGGTGCCGTTCTCCAGGCGGAACGTAAGCGGGGGCAGCGGTTTGCCTGGGCCGAAATCAAGCTCCAGGCCAACCGGCTCGAAGCTGCCGCGGCGCGCATGCTCGCCCAAAATGACGGAAGCTCTGCTTACGATGTTTTTCAGCTTTCTTGAAATGTAGCCGTACCGTTTGGAGCTGAGCAAAATTTCGCCCTGCAGCTTTGGCGCAAGACGTTCCACCGTCAGCTCGGCTTCCCTTCGGCATTCCTCCGCCGTCAGGCTTCCCCAGCTGCGGTTTTGCTCTTTTAAACGGATCGCCATTTCGCTTAAAGCCGCATGGAAAAGCTGGCCGATGTCCGGCGCCTTCAGCCGGTACAGCTGCCGTTCCCTCAGCTTCAGCCCATGGGAGGCAAAATGCGAAAACGGGCAAGCCACAAACCGCTCCATCCGCGACACGCTCGTGCGGACTTTGCTTCCGTACAGCTTGCGGCTGGTGCCTGCCGTAAGCGCCTTGGCGCCGTTGCGGTAAAACAAGGACCGCAGCAGCATATCCAGCGGGCCGCGCCACTGCGGATCCCGCAAATACCAGTTGTATACGTCCCACCACAGCTCCGGCATCCTCATGCCCTGCCGCCACCGCCGCAGCTGCACGATCAGATGCTTCAGCGTCTGGCGGGGATGTTCGATATAAGCTTCATGCTCCGAGGCGTCCCGGTCCGCCCCCGGTTCGGCGGAAAGCGGCCGAGGCGAAAGTCCCGGAAACATTTTGGCCAGGTGACGCACCACTTCGGACGGCAGCAGTTCTTTGCCTTCGTCGTCCGCGGCCGGGTAACTGATCCAGACGTGCCGGCTTGCGGAAGTCAGCGCGTTGTAGATCAGGAAACGTTCATCCAGCAGCCGCCGCGAGATTCCCGGGGCCAGCTCCAACCCCGCATCGGCAAGAACGGAGCGCTCCTGTTCGGTGATGACGCCGTCCTCCTGAAACACCGCAGGGACGACGCCGTCGTTCACTCCGAGCAAAAAAACATGCCGGATGCCGCTTGTCCGCGTACGGTCCATCGTCCCGACCAGCACCTGGTCGAGCGACGGCGGCACGAGGCCGAGCTTCAGCTCGCTGAGCCCCGTTTCCAGCATCCCCGCGAACAGGTCGAACGTCATCGACTCGGAGCCCATCATCTCGACGATCTGATCCAGCAAATCCAGCACCTCGCCCCACAGCTGCCGGTGTTCCCTTGCCGCTTCCGGCCGGCCTTCGAGCAGCGCCTGGCGGCTCCAAACATCAAGCTTTTCGGGCACGCCCGCGTCTTCAAGCAGCCCATAAACCGCCGTGCACATTTCCCGGGCCGTTTTGGCGCGTTTGATCCGTTTCTCGAACGCCGCCAGCGGCCCCGTCACCGCGCTGCGGCAGCGCTCCATGAGCTCAAGAAGCTCCTCGGCCGTTTGCTGCTGCGGCGCCCCTCCTTCTTCGAGGGACAAGCTCGGGATGCCTTTCAAAGGCCGCCCGTCCGTCCAGCGGTAACCTTGCATTCCGCTTGCCAGCGCATAGTTTTCGAGGCGGTCCATGTCTTCCCGCGTGAGCGACCCGTCGAGCGGAAGAACAAAATCGCTTTTAACGCAGCGGAACACGTCCTCGTGCCTCCAGTACCGCCGGACGACGTCCAGCGCGGCGCGCATGAACTCCGCCAGCGGATGGTGCAGCTCGCTTCTTTTCTGGTCCAGGAAAAACGGCACGCCGTAATCCTGGAACAACGGCACGACCAGATGCTCGTAATCCCCCAAATTGCGCACGAACACCGCCATTTCCCGGAAACGCACGCCTTCCTCGCGCGAAAGCCGAAGCATTTCCCGAAGCGCTCCTTCGACTTCGGCGCGCCGCCCGGATGCGGGATGGATCGAAATGCCGTCGCCTTTTTGGCCTGAGGCCGCCTGATAGCGCAGCCGCCGGTCATATCCCCGCTCCAAATGGGCAAGCACCGGACTTTCCCGAAACCGCGGCGGCACCGGCGGATCAAGCACCGTGTCGTCGATGTCCAGTCCCAGCTCCTCCGCCATCCCTCTCAGCTTGATATAGGTCGTGGCGGTCGGATGGAACAAATCCAGCTCATGCGGCATCCGCATCGCGTCGTAAGGCCGGTCCAGCGTCAACGAGATGGTGACGGAACGGGCATGCGCCATCATTTGGCCGATCGCCAGCAGCTCCTGCGGGGTGAAGCCGTGGAACCCGTCGATCCATATTTCCGCGCCCCGCAAATAAGCCGAGTCCTTCACCGATTCGGTCAACCGGATCAGATTGTCCTCCTCGTCGATATACAGCGGTGACATTTCCTGCTCAAAGTCCTTGTAAACCGTCCATAAATCCTCGAGCTTGCTGCGCAGGATCGGCGTGACGCCCGGCGCGGGAGCCAGCTTCCCGAGCAGCTGTCCCACGGCGGAGGCATCGACGCAGTACCGCTTCATTTCGGTATATACGTCGCCAAGCTTGCCGACGAACCCAAGCTGCTCGCCCGAAGCGCCAAACAGCTTCAGCTCGTCCTTCCGGCGCTGTATGATTTTGTACAGCAGCATTTTTTTGCCCTCGTCGCTGATGCCGACGCGCGCCGTTCCCCCGGTCTCCTGCATGACGCGATAGGCGAGGCGGCGGAAGCTGAGCACTTGGGCCCTTACGCTGCCTTTGATCCGGCCCGACGTTACCAGCCCGTGCTCGGCTTGAAACGAACCCTGCTCCGGTACGAGCAGAATGATCGCATTCCCCTGCGGCTCTGCTTCCAGCTTCGCGGAAATCCGCTCCAGAATCGTCGTCGTTTTTCCGCTGCCCGACCGTCCGATCAAAAAATGAACCGACATGATGCTCCCCCTTCATCTATGTAAATAATCGCTGCTAATTCATCGATAATCTATCAATCAGTATATCATACGAATCTGAAAGGCAGAACGTATGTTTGTTGAAAAAACTAATCTATCAACCAAAACGGCTATAAAGCTCCTACTATTTTACCATTAAAACTCCGCTAGCGTTTAACGTCCATTATTTGCAAAAAGCGTATTCGCCGGCGTTTCTTACCTGAGGATTTTGCGAAAATCCAAGGAGCGACTTCCAATCAGCAACATACAGAACGAAGCGGTTTAATTCGTCAATAAATCGTACCCGGGAGCGGCCTGGAATCGAATTTTGAAAATCCTGATCTCTAAAAAAACTGCCGCCGAATCCTTTTTCGGATTCAAAGCGGCAGTCCGGCTGCATTCCTATGAAAAGGCTTTGCTTCTCACTTCAAAAATCGCAAACTTCAGGTAATGCCCTTCGTCGACGCCCAAAATTTGCGGATGGTCTTTGCCTGCGGCGCGCCATTCGATCAGGCGCAATATTTTGCCCGCGTCGGCCGCGGCTTCCCGGATCGTCTCGAGGAACAAATCGGGCCGCATATGGTACGAACAGCTGGCCGTAACCAGGTATCCGCCTTCGTTCACCAGCTTCATGCCGTGCAGGTTGATGTCCTTGTATCCTCTGCAGGCGCCTTTAACCGCGTTTTTGGTTTTGGCGAAAGCCGGCGGGTCCAAAATGACGACATCCCATGTTCTGCCGCCGCCCGCGGTCATTTTTTGCGAGGTGTCGACCTTGGCCCCGGCGCCGCCGGAACGTTCTTCTCTTTCCTCAAGCCCTTTGACCTGGTTGCGCAAATACTGGAACGCATCGTCCACCACAAATTCCACGCGGTCGCCGAACCCGTTCAGCTCCACGTTTTCGCGGGCGCTGTCGATCGCATGCTGGGAGATGTCCAGGCAGGTGACCTTTTTGGCGCCGTATTTGCAGGCATGCAGCGTAAAGCTGCCTGTATGCGAAAAGCACTCCAGCACCGTCGCGCCGTCCCAGTACGGGAACGTGACGACCTTGCCGCTTTTGTTCACCGGGCGCTCTACCGTTTGCCCGTTTTCTTCGACTTCCCGGACCGTAATCCCGCTGCGCTCGCCCCAGCCCGTCATCAGCGGCTCGATCGATGCGCGGTTTTCCCGTTGGTCGAAAAAGTAGCCGGTTTTTTGCCCTTCTTCGATATCGACGCGGATCAATAGGCCGTTTTCCCGCACCGTCACGAATCTAGGGCAGTCTCCGTAGACCGGTCCTTTGGTTTGCTCGAGCCCCTCCAGCTCCCGGATCGGAACGTCGCTCCGTTCGTAAATCCCCCGGGGATCCATCACTTTGGCCAAAGCTGCGATGATCTCCTTGCGGCGGATATCCATGCCCAGCGTCAGCAGCTGAATGACCAGCACGTCATCGAAACGGTCTACGATCAGCCCCGGAAGGAAGTCGGCCTCCCCGTATACAAGGCGGTACGCGTTTCCGTCATTCAGGAAGCGCTCCCGGTGCTTCAGGCAGCCTAGGAAACGTTCCGTAAAAAAGGCTTCGTCCATCGCTTCGATTTCGCGGTAGGAAACGGCGCGCACCGTGATTTGCGATGCCGGGTTGTAATACCCCGTCGCCAAATAACGTCCTTGATGGTTCACGACATGAACCAGATCCCCGGGCTGCGGGTCGCCCTGAACCGACTCGATTTCATTTTTAAAAATCCATGGATGTCCCTGCTCCAGCCTTTTTTTTCGGTTTTTATGAAGAACGACAGTTCCCAACATGTCCACTCCTACTCGTGTGCAATTTCTTGAATCTTAAATGTGCGCCGCCCTCCAAGTCATGGTTGTCCACGCGGCGGCATATATGTAATGCATGGACAAGAATCCGCCAAAGGAGAACCTTCCCCATGTTTCATACGGTTATTTTTCCCGTCATTTACGGGCTCATCATTTTTTTGGCCGGCATGAAGGTGATGGAAGCGGCGCTCGGGAGCTGGGCGGGACCGCTGCTTACGAACTTTCTGGAAAAAGCGACCGCATCCCCTTTCAAAGGCATGCTGTTCAGCACGGGCATTACGGCCGTGCTTCAAAGCAGCACCGCCGTTACCGTGCTCACGATGGGCCTTGTGAACGCCGGGCTGCTCTCGTTCGAGCGGACGCTGGGCATCATCCTCGGCAGCAACATCGGAACCTGTCTTACGACCGAGCTCATCGGACTGCAGATCGGCCGGATCGCGCTTCCTCTGCTCGGCGTTTCCATCCTCGTATGGGCCGCGGCGGTCCTGCTCGACGAGTACAAGCTGTTTTCCATGCGCAGCGCCCCCCGGGCCTTCAGGCCGATCCAGCTGATGGCTCTGGCTGCGGCCGGTTTTGCCATGGTGATGCTCGGCATCCGCGTCATGCAGATGATCGGCCCTGCGCTCGAACAGTCGGGGCTGTTCGGCTGGTTTATCGGCCAATCCACGCATAACCTGTGGTGGAGCATCGCCGCCGGAGCGGCGCTTACCGCCCTTATGCACAGCAGCGCCGCCGTCATCGGCCTTGCGATCGCGCTTGCGGCCGCCGGAACGCTTCCGGTCGGCATCGGCATCGGCATCGTGCTCGGCGCTAACGTAGGCACTTGCGTCACGGCCGTCATTGCCGCCATCGGCAGCACGAAATCCGGCCGATTCGTCGCCTGGACGCATGTCGTCCTCAACGTAGGCGGGGCGCTGCTGTTTATGCCCTTCATCCCGCAGCTGCATTGGGCCGTCTCCTTGCTGTCGGCCGACGGCGGAGCCCAGATCGCCCACGCCCAAACGCTGTTTAACATCGTTTGTTCGCTCGCCGCGCTTCCGTTATGTTATTTGCCGGTCTGGAAAAAACTCCGCTTTCAGCATTAATCCGAAATGGCGCGCTTGCCTGCCCTTACACGCGGATCCCGAGGCGGGCGAGCGCCTTGCGGACGATCACGTCGTTGTTATCATAACCGCCTTGCTCCTGCTTGCTCCACGCCTCCGCCGGATCATACCAGGACACGCCGCTGATTTCCTCTACCTGCGGGCGCAAGGTGCCGCTCACGGCTTCGACGAGGTAATAATGGACTTCCTTGTCCACTTCCCCATGCACCGGATGCTGGTATTTATATTTGATGACGTCCACGGGGGCCACGATGTTCCCTTTGATCCCCGTTTCCTCCTCAATTTCGCGCAGCGCCGTCTGCTCCACCGTCTCGCCGGGCTCCATCTTGCCTTTCGGAAGCGAAATCTTGCCGTACCTGTCCGTAATGAGCAGCGCTTCCAGCCGGTCTCCGGCTTTGCGGTATACGACGCCTCCTGCTGAAATCTCCGTTCTGGCCATCCCGATTCCTCCCTTACCGAAGCGAATAGTGCAACAAGGATTCCACCTCCCTGGTTTGCACCGGAAATGAAATCCTTGTTTTTCATCCATTGGATTGATTGTTTACATGGCAGCGCCGGAAGCTTCTCCAAGAACGCGCACGAGCTGTCCTTCGCATTCATGCACGCCCGCTTTGGTCACCTTGACGCGGCAGAGCTGGCCCTGAAGGGCTTCGGAGCCGTCAAATACGAGCTGCAAATAGTTGTCGCTGAAGCCGTGCATTTTGCCCGGGCCGTGGGACTCCTTGGAGCCCTCCGGAATGACGTCGAGCACCTGGCCGACGAATTTCTCCGCATAGGCGAGCTGCATTTGCTCGGACAGGCTGATGAGCTCGCGCACGCGCGCATGCTTGACCTCTTCGTCGATCTGGTCCTGCATCCGCGATGCAGGCGTACCGTTCCGCTGGGAATACGGGAACACGTGCATCTCGGAGAAGTTGATCTCCTTCATGAAATTGTAACCGTTCCGGAACATTTCATCCGTTTCTCCCGGGAAACCGACGATGACGTCCGTCGTAATGCCGACATCCGGCATCGCTTGGCGGATCATCTGCATTTTATTGTAAAATTCCTCGGTCGTATATTTGCGGCGCATCCGTTTCAGGACGGTATCGTCTCCCGCCTGCAGCGGGATATGCAGATGGCGGCACATTTTCGACGAGCGGTTCAGCACGTCCAGCATGTTGTCGTCGATTTGGCTCGCTTCGATCGAACTGATGCGGATTCTTTCCAGGCCGTCCACCTTGTCCAAATCCCACAGCAGGTTCGACAAGCGGTAGTTTTCCAGGTCGTCGCCGAAGCCGCCCGTATGAATGCCCGTCAGGACGATTTCTTTATAGCCCGCTTCGACCAACTGGTGGGCCTGGGTGATGATGCTTTTCGGATCGCGGCTGCGCGACAGTCCGCGTGACCACGGAATGATGCAAAACGTGCAGAAGTTGTTGCAGCCGTCCTGGATTTTCAAAAAGGCGCGCGTGCGGTCCGCAAAGCTTGGCACGTCCATGTCCTCGAACACGCGGTTTTTCATGATGTTGCGCACGGCGTTGATCGGCTCGCGTTTTTCGCGGATTTCATTCACGAACGGAATGATTTTGTCGCGGTCCTGGTTGCCGATGACGAGATCCACGCCGGGAATGTCCATAATTTCTGCCGGGGACGTCTGCGCGTAGCAGCCGGTGACGGCGATGATCGCTTCCGGATTGCGGCGGACGGCGCGGCGGATGATCTGCCGGCTTTTTTTGTCCCCGGTGTTTGTCACGGTACATGTATTGATCAAATAAACGTCTGCGGTCTGTTCGAAATCCACCTGCTCGTAGCCTTCATTTTTGAACAGCTGCCAGATGGCTTCCGTATCGTAAAAATTAACCTTGCAACCTAATGTATAAAATGCAACGGATGGCATTTTCAAACTCCCCCCATTTCTCCGGATTCGTAAAGTATGCATGCAAGGGCAACCATACCCGCTGTTTCGCAGCGCAGGATCCGCTTGCCGAGACCGACGCTCGCCGCGCCCGCTTCCTCCGCCTGCCGGCATTCCTCTTCGCTGAACCCGCCTTCGGGACCCACGAGGAGCAGCACGCGCGGCGGACGGTCCGCCGGCAAAGCCTGCATGAAAGGTCTCAGCGCATCGCGCAGCTGAAGGCCTTCTTCCTTCTCATAGCAAAAATAAACGGCATCGTAATTTCGGAACGTAAGCAAAAGCTGCTTCCAGGCAAGCGGCTGCGCCACCTCCGGAACCGTGTTCCGGTGGCTCTGCTCGGCCGCTTCCTTTGCGATTTTGTTCCAGCGTTCCAGCCGCTTGGATTCCTTTTTGGCATCGTATTGCACGATGGTCCGCTCCGAAATAAAAGGAACGAAAGAAACCGCGCCGATTTCGGTGCATTTCTGGATGACGGTTTCCATCTTGTCCCCTTTCGGCAGACTCTGGGCGACTGTCACTTTCACGGCGGGCTCATGCGTCATCTCCAGCTGGCTCACAACCTCGGCCGTAACCTCGCCTTGTTCGATCGCCGTAATCTCAACGAGCGCCTCGCGCGAGACGCCGTCGCTGACGATGAATTGGTCCCCGGCTTTGCCGCGCATCACCTTCGAAATATGGCGCGCGTCCTCGCCGGAAATCTCCACTGTATTTTCTTTGAACTGCTCGGGCGATACGAAATACCGCTGCATGATCATCAACATCCTATTTTAAAAAAATCACAATCCTCATCATACAACATTTGCCCGGTCCATGACCAGTGCATGTTTCACGTTCGGGCGTCCCCTGCCTATGACAAAATATGCAAAAAGACCTGCATGAAGTGGTAATATAAATTTTTTGCCAACAGATAGAGAGGCGAAATCGTATATTCTCGAAGCACCGGAATAAACAAAATGAGCAAAAAGATTAACACCGACCACTGCTCCACCTGCTGCAGCTTGCCCCTCACCGGACGCGGAACGAGATCCTCCACGATCCGGTAGCCGTCCAGCGGCGGCAGCGGAATAAGGTTGAACAGGAACAGGAAAAAGTTCATCAAACCGAACAGCCGGAAAAACAACACGATCGCTTCGAGAAGTTTCGGATTCGAAATCGACGCCAGCACGCCGGTGCTGATGAGCAGCGAGTAGATTAACGTCCCGATGACCGCAAGGAAAAAGTTGCTGAGCGGCCCGGCAGCCGATACGACCACGCCCATCAGCCGCGGATTTTTGAAATTGTCGCGGTTGACCGGAACGGGCCTCGCCCAGCCGAAACCTGCGATCAGGAGCAAAATGATCCCGAGCAGGTCGAAGTGAACCGCGGGGTTCAACGTGACCCGGCCGAGCAGCTTCGCCGTCGGGTCGCCGAATTTATAGGCAAAATAAGCATGCGAAAATTCATGCACCGTAAACGCGATCACCAGCACGATCAAATAAAAAGGGAGCTGGTGAAGCGGTACGCTCAGTATTCTGTTCAAAAAATCCATCATGACCTCTTTCTGGCCACAAATGCGACCCAGTCCTCATCGCGGCATAAGTCCTCAATGGCAAAACCGGAATCCTCAAGTGCCTGCTGTACGATTTCCACTTTATTTTTATAAATGCCCGACGCGATATAAACGCCGCCCGGCTTAAGCGCTTGATACACATCATCGATGAACAGCAAAATAATTTCTGCCAAAATGTTGGCCACGACGATGTCGACCGGCAGCGTAATTCCGAGCTCGTTTCCGTTGCCGCCATTCAGCAGTCCCAGCAGATCGCTTTCTTTGACCGTAATCTGTGTTTCCATGCGGTTCAGCGCCGTATTTTCGCGCGCGCTCGACACCGCCACCGGATCCAGGTCCAGGGCGAGCACATGTTTTGCCCCGAGCAGCACCGCGCCGATGGACAAAATGCCCGAACCGGTACCGACGTCGATGATTTCCTCGCCGCCTTTGACGACCTTCTCCAGCGTGCGCAGGCAAAGCGCCGTCGTCGGATGGGTTCCCGTGCCAAACGCCATGCCGGGGTCGAGCTCGATGATTTTTTCGGACTCGTGTTCCGGCTCGTAATCCTCCCAGGTCGGTTTGATCGTCAACCGGTCGGAGACGCGCAGCGGCTTGAAATATTGCTTCCAGGCGGTCGCCCATTCATCCTCGTTGACCGTTTTGATCTCATAACGGACTTCCCCCGGATCGATCTCAAACTCGCGCAGTCCTTCGATTCTTTGCTTCACTTCTTCCAGAATGTCCTCCACCGGGGACTCCTCCGAAAAATATCCTTTGATTTCGGCTTGCCCTTCGGGAATATCGTTAAGCGGCACCTCGTACCATTGCCCGTAAGACGTGTCGCGCTTTTTGTTCAACGAACCGGATTCTTCGATCGAAACGCCGCCCGCACCCGCTTCATGCAGAAAATTGGAAATCATCTCCACGGCTTCCTCTGTCGTATGTATCGTTATTTCATGCCATAACATCGTTACTCATCTTCCTCCTCAACTCGTGCATAGCTTTTATTGTACTATACATGGGCTGCCGAGTACAAAATTTTAAGTAAATTAGCCGTTTCTTGAGCGAGGAATGCGGTTGGTAATGTTTTCAAAGCATGTATAGATCAAGAAGTAAGATGGACGTTGAATAATACATAATGGGCAATATGGATATTTTGAGTCAATCTCTGTTAAAGAAAAAGAATTTATTGTCCCGAATTATTTCCGCGCAAAAAATAACCGCGCTCGCCCTAAGGCTTATGCACGGTTATGGATAAGATACCCACTGCCTGACACGTTCAAGACGTCCAGCCGTCATCCATTTTGCGCAGCTGGCGATCGTCGGCGGCTTCGCTGCGGCGGAGCGCTTCCACGTCGTCCGCGTCGGCAAGCGCCCCGGAAAATTCGACGTCCTCGTTTTTCATGGACATGAGTTCTTTGATTTTTTCCGTTTTGGTCATGATGCGTCCCTTTTTGTCACGGTTAGCCATATCTCAGCACCTTCTTTCGATTTTTTATGCGTCGGTCCCGCAATCCGCATCGTGGAAACTATACGAAACCGCCCGCTTCTTCGATGATTTTCATCGCTTTTTCAAACGATTCTTCCTCGACCACGACGGTCAGCAAAATATCCCTTCCGGTAGGCCCCCCTTGGTCCCCGTCGCTCATGCCGCTAGCCGAGGTATTCGTGGCGGCCAGCACCCCGGCATCGCCGCCGATCGTGTTCCCGAAGGTCACGGAGGACAAGCTGTCCATGCCGGTGAGGTTCCGATCCCCGTACGGATCCGTCCCCGGGTACATGCTGAAACGGTCGATCGACATGTCCACGACACGCAGCGACTGCAGCTTCCTGGACACGCTTTCGGCTTCCTCCGGCGTTTTGAAATAGGCCAATATATTTTTTTCGGCCATTAAGCTCACCTGCCTGTCTTAAGTTTCATTCCTTGGCCATAAAATAGGCTTTCATGCCTTTGGTTAGATTTTGCCTAATGCGGATCGAATATGCGCCGGATTCCATCGAAAGCGGAAACCGCAGGCTCGAACGACCAAAAAAACCGCATAGCGCGGATATGGCTTTATAGCCGATTCAGGCACTTTGCGGGAAAACGGAAATGTATAGATTTTTATAAACCAAAAAAACCGGCCACAAAATGGCCGGTTTTGCCGGTACTGCTCTACCCTTTATTCCCCGCGGAAAGCGCGTTTCATCCGGTCGAAAAAGGACTGTTCATGCTCATGTGTCTGCTCGCCTTCAAGGGATGCAAACTGGCGAAGCAGATCCTTTTGCTCGTCGCTCAGCTTGCTTGGCGTCACGACGACGACCTTCACGTGCTGGTCGCCCTGGCCGATGCCGCGCAAACGCGGAACGCCTTTGCCTCTTAAGCGGAAAAACGTGCCTGTCTGGGTGCCTGCGGGAATTTTGAGCTTCACTTTTTCGGTCAGCGTCGGGATTTCAATCTCGTCCCCAAGCGCCGCCTGCGCAAAGGTCAGCGGAATTTCGCAATAGATATCGTCGCCTTCGCGCTCGAAGAAATCATGGGCTTTAACCCGAATGACGATGTACAGGTCGCCCGGAGGACCGCCGCGCAGACCGCCCTCGCCTTCGCCCGTCATGCGGAGCTGGGCGCCGTCGTCCACGCCCGCAGGAATTTTGACATGGATCTTGCGCTGTTTTTTGACTTTGCCGCTGCCGCCGCAGGTCGAGCATTTTTCTTTGATGATTTGGCCGGTGCCGTTACAGTTCGAACAGCTGCGGCGGTTCACCATACGCCCGAACGGCGTGTTCTGAACCACTTCCTGCTGACCGGACCCGTGGCACACGGAACAGGTTTGCGGCTTCGTGCCCGGCTTGGCGCCGGTGCCGTGGCAGGTATCGCAGTTTTCGGTACGCGGAATGGTAATATCCTTTTCGACGCCGAAAACCGCTTCCTTGAATTCGATCGTCATCGTGTATTGAAGATCATTCCCCCGCTGCGGCGCATTCGGATCGCGACGGCCTCCGCCGCCGAAAAACATGTCGAAAATGTCGCCGAAGCCGCCGAAGTCGGCTCCCGAAAAACCTCCGCCCATGCCCTGGTTCGGATCGATATGTCCGTACTGGTCATAGGTGGCGCGTTTCTGGCTGTCGCTGAGCACGTCGTAAGCTTCCTTGACTTCCTTGAACTTCGCTTCGGCGTCATCCGCTTTGTTGACGTCCGGGTGATATTGGCGGGCAAGCTTCCGGTAGGCTTTTTTGATTTCGTCTTCCGAAGCGTTTTTGCCGACGCCAAGCACCTCGTAATAATCACGCTTTTCAGCCACTCTTCCACCCCCGTTGTTTTCTCTGGAATTGCCGCTCATGGAAAAAGGAAAGCCGAAGCACCTGGGATGCCCCGGCTTTGCCTTCCCTTCCTGAACATAACTTTCTTAAGGTTAACCTTGTTTTTTGTCCTCGTCAACAACCTCGTAATCCGCGTCGACGACGTTGTCTTTTTTGGCTGCGCCTTCCTGGCTGCCTTGTGCTCCTTCGGCGCCTTGCTGAGCTTGAGCCGCTTGCTCATACAATTTTACGGAAAGCTGCTGCACGATTTCGGTCAATTCTTCGGTAGCTTTTTTGATTTGCTCGAGATCGTCGGTTTCGATCGCCGCTTTTACTTTATCTTTAGCCGCATTCGCTTTGTCGATTTCGGCCGCGTCGACTTTGTCGCCGAGATCCTTGATCGTTTTGTCCGTGGAGTACACGAGCTGGTCGGCGTTGTTTTTCGCTTCAACCAAGTCTTTGCGCTTGCGGTCTTCTTCGGCATGCGCCTCGGCGTCCTTCATCATGCGTTCCACTTCCTCGTCGCTCAGGCCGCTGGAAGAAGTGATCGTAATTTTTTGCGTTTTGTTCGTGCCTTTATCCGTCGCAGACACGTTTACGATGCCGTTCGCGTCGATGTCGAACGTAACTTCGATTTGCGGCACGCCGCGCGGTGCAGGAGGAATGTCTCCGAGCATAAAGCGTCCGAGCGTTTTGTTGCCTGCCGCCATTTGGCGTTCGCCTTGCAAGACGTGGATTTCCACGCTTGGCTGGTTGTCGGCGTACGTAGAGAAGATTTGCGATTTGCTTGTCGGGATCGTCGTGTTGCGTTCGATCATTTTCGTAAACACGCCGCCTGCGGTTTCGATACCGAGAGACAGCGGAGTAACGTCAAGCAATACGACGTCTTTGACGTCGCCTGTCAGGACGCCGGCTTGAACCGCTGCGCCCAGCGCCACCACTTCGTCCGGGTTAACGCCTTTGTGAGGCTCTTTGCCCGTCAGCTTTTTGATCGCTTCCTGAACGGCAGGAATACGCGTCGAACCGCCGACGAGGACGATTTTGTCGATATCGTTCGGAGTCATGCCCGCATCGCTAAGCGCTTGACGGGTTGGACCCAATGTGCGTTCCACCAGGTCGGCGGAAATTTCTTCGAATTTGGCGCGGGTCAGGTTCACTTCCAAGTGCTGAGGCACGCCGTCTACGACCGTGATGAACGGCAGGGAGATCGTCGTGGTCAGGACGCCGGAAAGTTCCTTTTTCGCTTTTTCCGCCGCGTCTTTCAAACGCTGAACGGCAGCTTTGTCTTTGCTGAGGTCGATGCCTTGTTCTTTTTTGAACTCGTTCACGAGGTAATCGATGATGACTTGGTCGAAGTCGTCGCCGCCCAGATGGTTGTCCCCGCTGGTCGCTTTAACTTCGAAGAAGCCGTCGCCCAGTTCAAGAATGGATACGTCGAACGTACCGCCGCCAAGGTCATAAACCAGGATCGTTTGGTCTTCGGCTTTTTCGAGGCCGTAAGCGAGCGCCGCAGCCGTCGGCTCGTTGACGATCCGGAGCACTTCGAGGCCCGCGATTTTGCCGGCGTCTTTCGTTGCTTGGCGCTGGCTGTCGTTAAAGTATGCGGGAACCGTGATAACCGCTTGGGTTACCGGTTGTCCCAAATACGCTTCGGCGTCGGATTTCAATTTTTGCAAAATCATCGCCGAAATCTCTTGCGGCGTAAATTCCTTGCCGTCGATCACTTCCTTGTGATTCGTGCCCATATGGCGTTTGATGGAGATGATGGTGCGGTCAGGGTTCGTGATGGCTTGGCGTTTTGCCGTTTCCCCGACGATGCGCTCCCCGTCTTTTTTGAAACCGACGACGGAAGGGGTCGTGCGCGCGCCTTCCGGGTTCGGGATGACGACTGCTTCGCCGCCTTCCATCACGGCTACGCAAGAGTTCGTCGTTCCAAGGTCAATACCGATAACTTTACTCATGAGAAAATATCCTCCTTCATCAATTAGGAATCAGACGCTTATAACGTTTATATTTGAAAAGCCGCCGATTTACATGCTGACTTTGACCATAGCCGGCCGCAGTACTCTGTCCTTGAGCATGTAGCCCTTCTGGACTTCCTCCACGACGGTGCCTTCCTCGTATTCATCGCTTTCCACCTGCATGATCGCCTGATGGAACTCGGGGTTAAACGGCTGTCCAACCGTATCCATCGCTTCCAGGCCTTCGGCCTTCAGCACGCCTTCAAGCTGGCGGAAAATCATGCTCACGCCTTTGGCAAAGGATTCGATTTCGGCATTGTCGCCGGCGGCGGAAATAGCCCGATCGAAATTATCGATGATCGGCAAGAGCTCCGTAATCAGCTTGGAGGACGCGTATTTCGCGAAATCCTCTTTTTCCTTCTGGGTCCGCTTGCGGAAGTTGTCAAAGTCCGCCTGCGTCCGCAAGGCGCGCTGCTGGTATTCGTCGGCAAGCCCTTGAAGGCGCTGAACCTCGCTTTGCAGTTGGGCTGCGTTGACGGTCTCCACGTTTTCCTCTTCCGCAGAAGAAGCATCCGAACCCGCCCCGGCAGCCGAGTTTTCCTGCTCCGCCGTTTCCTCGATGTGTTGGTTTTCATTCAATTCATTTTCGTTTTCTTGAAATTGCTGGTTTTCTTTCAAGATGTCTTCACCTCCTTAATATGCTCTATCTTTTTCGGCGTCAAACCGGCTTTTCATTAGCGGCATCATTCGTTTCCGCTTGGTTTTCTCATCTTGATGACATTATGAATGCGCAGCACTGCGCAAGCGACTTCGCCTGCCGTAAGCAGTCCGTGAATTTTGACGAGCGCAGGGTCGACGATCCCGTGTTCCTCGTAATGGATGACAAGCCCGGTATCGCAATCGACGCCCATGCCGTCGCATTCTTCCGCGAGCTGCGCGGCGCGGGCTTCCTCCATTTTCTCGAGCGGGTTGTAGCCGGCATTCAGCAAAATTTGGGCCATCGGCTTGCGCAGGGCGGCGGCGACGGCGGCAATGCCGTACGCCTCCATCCCCTTCACGGCTTCGCGCCGCCGCTCCAGTTCATAGGAGACGGCCAGCTCCGCGGTTCCGCCGCCGGGAAGAATCCCCCCGGAAATCGCCGCCTGCAGCGCCGAAGCCGCATCGGCGGCAATCCGGGCCGCTTCGCCGACAACTTCCGCGGTGCTTGCCCCGACGATCAGCGTGACGACGGGATCCTCCTTCTGCCCTCCGCTGCGAATCCGCACCCGTTCGAGCAGCTCGTCGTAGCGCGCCTGCGGGGTGAATCCAAGCAGTCTGGACAAGGAATCCTGTTCCTTATGTAACGCCGTCCGGCGAAGCGGCACGGCTCCCGTCATCAAGCTGACCCGGGCGAGATCCTTCCGGCTTACCCGGGGGATCACCATGATGCCGTGATCCATGCAAAATTGCTCCGCGTCCGGGTGAATCCCTTTTTCCAGCAAAATCAAGCCGACGCCGAGTTCGGCCAACACGCTCAAATCGCGGGCGAAACGCTCCCGCAGCTCCATGTAGCGGGCAAAACCGGCCTCGGTCGTCAGCACCTCTTCATCCAACGTTTCCGGTTCGAGCGCATCATGCAAAACAAGGATGCGCGTATCGGCAAGTTCCGGCGTATCATGAGGATACAGCGGCGCCTGTCTCAGCAAAAGGCCTTCAAATACCTCATTATTGCCTTTTTCGTGGGCCGTAACCGCTTCGGCAAGGGAATAGGAAGGATCCTTCAGCTTGCGGAGCCCGACGATCGAAGCGGCCTCCATCACAAGCGCGACGATGTCTTCCCGTTCCCTGCCAGCGACATAAACGGCTTTGGCCAGCAAAGGATCGTCGAGATCGCGGATTTCCCTCTTCCTGTTTCGGAGGGAATCGGCCGCCATCCGGACGCCTTGCTGCATCCCCGCCACGACTTTGGAGGCCGGTACCCCTTTTACGATCTGGGAGACCCCTTCCTGAACAAGCGCCCCCGCAAGGACGGTGGCGGTCGTCGTGCCGTCCCCGACCTTTTTTTGCTGCGACCGGGCTACTTGTATCAGCAGCCGGGCCGCGGGGTGGCTGACGTCCATTTTGTCGAGGATGGTCACCCCGTCGTTGGTAATGATCACTTCCCCGCGGTCGCCCACCAGCATGACGTCAAGCCCTTTGGGGCCGAGGGTGCCTTCGACCGCCGAGGTGACGGCCCGAACGGCGTTGCTGTTGTTAAGCAGCGCGGCATACCGCTCCTCGCCTTCGCGCACCGGCTGCTGACCTTGACTCATCCGTCTTCAAGCCTCCTTATTTATACCGCTTCGACAGCATCTCGGTCAGGTCCTTGGACAAAATGCCGAGCAGGCCGATCACCTTGGCGTATTCCATCCGCGTCGGTCCCAATATGCCGATCGTTCCGAGCGCTTCGCCTTCCAGGGAATAGGTGGCGGTAATCAGGCTGCAGTTGGCAAACGCCTCATGGTCGTTTTCGGTGCCGATCCGAACCTGGATCCCGGCCGCTCCCTGCATCGACGCCATCATTTTTGTCAGCGTGGGCGTTTCTTCAAGCAGGTCCAGAATGTCCTTGACTTTCTCGACGTCTTTGAATTCAGGCTGCGTGAGCATATTCGTCGCGCCGCTCAAATACACGCGCTGATCGGAATCTTCCTCCACGAATATGTTGTCCAGGATGCCCATAATCTCCTCGAAATTGGTCAAATGGCGCTGCATTTCCTGACCAAGCTCGCGGTAGAGTCTCGCTTTCAGCTTGTAAAGCGGCACATTCACCAGCTTGCTGTTCAGCAGGTTGACGACTTTTTCCATTTCGGACACGGAAACGCCGGGCGGCACGGTGACCGTCTTGCTTTCAACCTGACCCGTGCTTGTGACGATGATTGCCACCGCGGTCGTTTCGTTTAACGACAGCAGCTGAAAATGGCGCAATGACGTATGAAAAACTTCCGGCCCAAGCAGGATGGAAGTGTAGTTGGTGATATTGGAAAGGATCATCGCCGCATGCTGGATGACCTGTTCCGTAGCGTTCAGCTTCTCCGCGAAAAAAGCGCGCAGCGTGCGCATCTCGACGGAAAGATTTTGATACTTCGGATCCAGATGGTCCACGTAATATCGATAACCTTTGTGAGAAGGGATGCGTCCGGCCGATGTATGCGGCTGCTCCAGAAAGCCCAGCTCCTCCAAATCGGCCATTTCGTTCCGAATGGTCGCAGGACTGAAGCCGACATCTCCCCGTTTCGATATGCTGCGCGAGCCGACGGGTTCCGCCGAACGGATGTAATCGTCCACGATGGCATTCAGAATTAATCGTTGGCGTTCGGTAAGCATGTCTTCCCCTCCCTTTGGTCGTTGTAATTTTGCTTCGTTAGCACTCGACTCCAATGAGTGCTAACCGCTAATACAAAAATACCAAACTGACCTGAGCATTGTCAAGTCAGTTCGGCATGCGGGAGAGAATCTGTGCGGGTATCCCCGCCAGGTTGTTTTTTCGTTTATTTTTGGGTCAGCGCCATCTCCACATCCCGGCCCGGATCGCTGTATCTATAGATCCCTGGATTGATTTCGAGCGTATGGCTCATATTGAAATCGGGATATCTCTCAATGTTTTTGCCAAGCGCGCCCGGGCCTCTCGGAGCGTATTCCGGATAGACGTCTTCGCCGTCGACGCGGAGCATCGATTGGCCGATGCCTTTGACGGATCCGGAAACGGGCTCCGATTCGACCACCAGATCTTTTCCATCCATATAATAGGTAAACCGGACTTGGGATGATTCGAGGTTCATCTCGGCCGTTTGCTTTTCTGCCGTCGGCCGGTGCAGCGCCAGCCAGTTTGCCGAGGTGTCCCGTTTCATGACGACGGCCTGTTTTAATATGAGCTTCATCGGAACGCCGGACCAATCCTTATACCACTCGGGCGACTCGAAGGCATACGCTTTCCGGTATTTTGCAGGGTCATCCCCTTTGATCGTGTAGGAGCCTTTGATTTCCTGGTCCCCGATTTGCAGCCGTACGTCGTCGTAGTTGACTTCGAACCATTTGCCGCGCTCCTGCGGCGTTTCCTCGTTGATGCCGGCGATAATTTCGAGCGGGGTGACCGTCAACCGGTCAAGCGACTTGCGGGCTTTTTCCCGGAATTCGCCGCTCGTCTGCAGCGGCCGCGAATAGATCGCTTCGCCTGCCTTTTTTCCGTCCGTCTGAAAATGGAACGACCAGGAGCCCCCGATCCGTTTCGATTCTTTCAAATAATTGAAACGAATGTCGGCGTTTTCCCAATCTTTTGCCGTCATCCGCGAGAACGCCTGTTCCATCGGGATGCCTTCGCCTTCGGGCGGGAGTTGCGTGACGGACCCGCGGACCGTTTGACCTCCGTACGTTACGGTCAGATGCGGGTCGCCGCTGCCGCCGTCTTTTGCGTCAGCGGCGTTGACGTTATAACGGACGGTCAGCCCCTCCGAGGAGCCGACGACCGACTTGATATTCAGGGTAGGATACCGGGTTTCCCCCGTTTTGATTTCGGTTCCCACGGCAGGCTTTTGCTTCAGCGGAACGGCCTCGGATTTGTAATAAATAAGGTTCCCTGCTTCAAGCGTGTATGTTTTTTTGCCGTCCTTCAGCGTGTCCTTCGTCTCGTAAATGCCGAGCAGCTTGCCGCTCGCCCCGTCATATTGCAAATATCCGCTCAGCGGTTCCTCATGGCCTGCCTTATCTTTAATGGCCATATGCTCCAATACGACCACATCATATTCTCCCGGCTTCATGCCGGCGTCCACCGCAACCAGCAGCTTCATTCGTTCGCCGTCGGTGACGACCCCTTTCAAGCTCACGGTGACGCCGTTGCTGCTTGCGTCAAGATCATAACGCTGCCCGATTCCGTTATCCAGAGCACGGGTCACGCTTTTGCCGCCGTATAGATGATCCCAGTTCAGCGTTACGCCCGCAAAGGCGGGGACTGCAGCGACCATAAAACACGAAAATACAATCGCGGCGGGAATGTATTTTTTTCTCGACCTTGGCGCAGCTTCGGTTGGCACGACTCCCGCCCTACGCTCCGCCACTTCGCGTTCAATCCGCGACCACATCCGGTCAAAATCCGGCCGCTCGCAGGCTTGAACGTTCTCCCGAACTTCGTTTTCAAAATACCGACTCATTTCCGATCATCTCCTTTTCCTGAAATGCCGCCATTTGCTGGAGCAGCTTGATTCCCCGGTTCAACCTCGATTTGACCGTTCCTTCCGGAATCCCGAGAACGCCTGCGATTTCCGGCACCGACATGTCGTTGGCATAACGCAGGGTGACGGCCAGCCGGATTTTGTCCGGAAGCTTGCCGTACATGCGGTCGAATTCCGCTTTGATTTCATGCCGGTCGGCGCTTTCCTCCACGGGGTTGCCCACCCTTGGACGAGCCAGCAAATAAGCCCGCAGCTCTTTGGCCCATCCGTTTTTGCGCCTTCTGAGCACGCTGTTGCATTCATTGGACGCGATTCGCAGCAGCCACGACTTCAAATCCCGCACCTGCGACCGGTCGGCCAGCAAAGCTTTTACGAACACCTCCTGGCAGAGGTCCTCGGCGTCGGACGGGTTTTGCATCATGTAGCGGCAGAGCCTGTAGACCTGTTCCTTATACGTCTCAAAAAGCTCGCGGTCATTCAATCTTGGCACCTCCTTCATGCGTGTTTCGACTATATGACCGTTAACGCGGGCAAACCGTTCATTTTCCAAACTGAAAATATATGTATCGGTAATAAGTGAATAAAAAACCGCTTCCCTGCCATCATCATACATGACTCCCCTCGGAAAAGGGCAAGAAAAAAAGCCGTTGTTAAACGCAAAAAACCACTCTCAATCAGCCGAACATCCGGTTGATATGAAAGTGGTTGATGATCAAATCTCGTTTAAGATTCATCCAGCATCTTCAGCACGGCGATTTCGTCGCAGCAGGACTGCTTGCTGCAGTTGACGCAATCGGTCCATACCTTTTCGGGGAAAATCTCTTTTTCCACGACGGAAAAGCCGTTTTTCACGAAAAAGGATACCTCGTACGTTAACGCCATAATTTTCGGAATGCCCTGCCGTCTGGCTTCCTCCGTCAGCTTGTTTACGATCATCGAACCGATGCCGAGACCTTTATGCCCGTCCAAGATCCCCAAAGAGCGGATTTCGACCAGGTCGTTTCCGAGGCGGCAAAGCGAGCCGCAGCCGATAACGGCGCCGTCCGCTTCCGCAACGACAAACTGATCGATCTGCTTCTCCAGCACTTTGCGGGAGCGGGGGAGCATGATCCCTTTTTTCGCATATCCATCGATCATCTGAAAAAGCGGCTCGACATCCTCCGGGACCGCAACTCTGCATGTGACTACAGCCGGCATCCTACTTCTCCTCCTATTCGAGGATGAAGCAAACCAGGTTATTGCCCGGGGAATTTTGCGCATCCTCTACACGTCGCTGTTTTATAATATGAATAAATATACAACATCGCGTATAGAAGTGCAAGCCTATTCTTTGACCGTCAAATAGCCGATAAATTCGCCGAAAACGTCGTTTCCGAACAAGAGGCCTTTTTCGCTGAGGCGGTATCCCGCCTCCGTCGGCTCCAGCAGTCCCGCGTTTTGCATTTTGTGCAGCGGCTCCGCGAATACGTCCTCGATCCGGGCTCCGAACTGCTCCTCGAAATGGCGGTTCGACACCCCGCTCAGCACGCGCAGGCCGACCATCATGAAGTCCTCCATCGCTTCCTCGCGCGACACCTCGAACGTCTCCAGCCGCGGCAGGCCATCTTTCGTCGCTTCCGTATACGGATTGACGCCTTTAATATTCATATGGCGCTGACGCCCGACATAACCGTGGGCCCCCGCACCGAGTCCGTAATAGTCATCGTTCAGCCAATAAGCCATGTTGTGGCGGCTGTGATAACCGGGTTTGGCAAAATTGCTGATTTCGTATTGCACGTAACCCGCTTTTTTCATCCGGTCCATGAGCAAGAGGTACATTTGGAGTTCCTCGTCTTCGCTTGGCAGCGGAAGCTGGTTCTTTTTATACATCGTATGGAAAAGCGTATTTTCCTCAACCTTCAGGCTGTAGATGGAATAATGCGGCAGCCCGAGCGCCAGCGCCTTGTCCACGCTTTCCGCCAGCATGTCCAACGTCTGGTTCGGCAAGCCGAACATGAGGTCGATCGACAAGTTTTCGAACCCCGCCTTGCGGGCGTTCTCCAGGCTTTGATACACGTCGTCCGTGTCGTGAATGCGCCCGATGCCCTTGAGCAGCTCGTTCTGGAACGATTGCACGCCAAAGCTGACGCGGTTGACGCCGCCTTCGCGCATGACCGAAAGCTTTTCCAGATCCGTCGTTCCCGGGTTCGCTTCCATCGAAAATTCAATGTCTTCGGCCCAATCCGGAAAATAAGTGCGAACCGTCTTCAAAAAATATTCCATCTCGTCCGGCTTCAGCACCGTCGGGGTGCCGCCGCCCACAAAAATCGATGTGATGACGCCGGGGGGAACCTCCTTGACCGTCCGCTCCATCTCGCGTTCAAGCCCTTGCAAATAGTCCATTACCGGCTGGTTTTTCAGCACGTAAGAGTTGAAATCGCAATAAAAGCACTTGTTCGTGCAAAAGGGAATATGAAGATAGACCGCCTGCGGCTTCCGGCTTTCTTGAGATCCGCCGCCCGTCGTTTGCGCTTGTACTGCTGCCATGGCTCAATTCCCTCCTTCTGATTCGTTAATGTATAAGAAAAACGTCTACGACGTTCCACGTTCTATTAGTTCTTTGTCCAACCATGCGAAAAGCCGCTTCAGCGGCTTTTCCGTAACGGCTTATTTGTCGTCGATTTTCAGGACGGCCATAAACGCTTCCTGCGGCACTTCCACGGATCCGACCTGCTTCATGCGCTTTTTGCCTTCCTTTTGCTTCTCCAGCAGCTTCCGTTTCCGCGAAATGTCGCCGCCGTAACATTTGGCAAGGACGTTTTTGCGCATCGCTTTGACCGTCTCGCGGGCCACGACCTTCGTTCCGACGGAGGCCTGGATCGGCACCTCGAACATTTGGCGCGGAATGAGCTCGCGAAGCTTCTCGCAAATGATCCGTCCGCGCTGGTAAGCGCGGTCGCGGTGCACGATGAACGACAACGCGTCCACCTGCTCGCCGTTCAGCAAAATGTCCATCTTCACAAGATTCGACTTGCGGTATCCCGACATTTCGTAGTCGAACGAAGCGTATCCTTTCGTTCCCGACTTCAGCTGGTCGAAGAAATCGTACACGATTTCCGACAGCGGAATTTCGTAGGTGATCGTCACGCGGGTCGTATCCAAATACTCCATGTTGACAAATTCGCCGCGTTTGCCTTGGCACAGCTCCATGACCGTTCCGACGTAATCGTTCGGCACGATGATGGCCGCTTTGACGTAAGGCTCTTCGACGGAATCGATTTTGCCGACTTCCGGATAGTTGGACGGGTTATCGATCTCGACCACGTCTCCGTTTGTCAGCGTGACGCGGTAAATAACGCTCGGCGCCGTCGTAATGAGCGGAATGTTGAATTCGCGCTCGATGCGCTCCTGGATAATCTCCATATGGAGGAGTCCGAGGAAGCCGCAGCGGAAGCCGAAGCCGAGGGCGCTCGAGGTTTCCGGCTCGAAGCTGAGCGATGCGTCGTTCAGCTGCAGCTTCTCCAGCGCTTCGCGCAAATCGTTGTATTCCGACGTTTCGATCGGATACAGGCCGCAATAAACCATCGGATTGATTTTGCGGTAGCCCGGCAGCGGTTCCGGCGTCGGGTTTTTCGCGTCCGTGACGGTATCGCCGACCCGGGTATCCCCGACATGCTTGATGCCCGCCACGATGAAGCCGACGTCCCCGACCTTCAGTTCGTCCACGATCGTCATCCGCGGCTTGAACGCCCCGACTTCGATGACCTCAAACGATTTGCCCGTCGCCATCATTTTGATTTTCGAACCCGTCTTAATGCTGCCGTTCACGACACGCACATACACGATAACACCTTTATAAGGATCGTAATGCGAGTCGAAAATGAGAGCTTTCAGCGGCTCGTCCGCTTCACCGGACGGAGGCGGAACCTGCTTGACGATCTGTTCCAAAATTTCCTTGATCCCGATCCCTGCTTTGGCCGAAGCGAGCACCGCTTCGCTGGCGTCCAGACCGATGACGTCCTCGATCTCCTGCTTGACCCGATCCGGGTCGGCGCTAGGCAGGTCGATTTTGTTGATGACCGGAATGATCTCCAGATTGTTGTCCAAAGCCAGATACACGTTGGCCAGCGTCTGGGCTTCGATCCCCTGCGCGGCGTCCACGACGAGGAGCGCGCCTTCGCAAGCGGCGAGGCTTCGCGATACCTCGTAGGTGAAATCGACGTGTCCCGGAGTGTCGATCAGATTAAGCAGATACTCTTGGCCGTCGTCCGCCTTGTAAGCAAGATTGACGGCCTGCAGCTTGATCGTAATGCCGCGTTCGCGTTCCAGATCCATCTGATCGAGCACCTGTTCCTGCATTTCACGGGAGGTCAACGCGCCGGTATATTCCAAAATCCGGTCGGCGAGCGTCGATTTGCCGTGGTCTATATGTGCAATGATGCAGAAATTCCGAATATTTTTTTGCCTTGCTTGTACGTCTGACATGCCCTACCCCCAAAACAGCCTGATGTGTCAATCAATTTATTATAGCAGTTGAAATAAAGGCGGGCAATCCCACTTGCGACCACAAGTCATTCGGTAATGGAATCGAACATGGAAACGACCAGCCGGATGCCTTTTTGCGAAAGATTTTGCAGCAAGCCGGCGGTTTTGTCCGCCAGCACGTCCACCGTCGGCTTCCCGGTTTCCGGCGACAAAATTTGTTCCGGCGTCAGGGTGCGGGTATCCTTGACCTCTACCTGCTCGGGTTCTTTTTCCTCGACCTTGAAACGGTTCGAGCTTTTTGGCGCGGGGGCTTGTCCCTTGCCGGCGGCCGCGGCTTGGCTGCTGGCGTATGCCGGGCTTGTTCCGGTGTCCGGCTGAGACCCTCCGGAGCTTGCAAGCTGCATGCCGATCAGTACGCCAATGCCGGCCCAAACCCCTACCATCCAAATTCTTTTCGCCCATTTCGACATGACCGCTTCCTCCTTCGTCCATACCGTAAATTCGACTTAATTGACGGACCCTGCCTTTTGGGCCGATCCGGACTTGTCCGCGCTTGCTTTCTCGGCATTTTGGGTTTCGAAATACAAATCCGCGATGATTTGCCCCAGCACCTCTGCCGTCCGCTTCAGTTCTTCGTTTGTGCTGTCGATGCCGCCGACTTCGATCAAGATGCTGTTTCCGGAAAGGGACTGGTTATATTCGCCGTTGCCTTGGGATGAAGTTTTGCCCCAAATGCCCCGGGATATTCCCGGATATGCCTTCTCCAGCCGCTCGTGGATCGCGTTTGCGAAAGCTTCGTTTTTGCGCCAGTTTTTGTTTTCGTGGCCGATGATAAAAAACACCTGGGCGAAACTCTTTCCGTCGATGACGGTCGTCGTTTTCGCGTGCCGTTGCGAATCGCGGTGGATATCGATCAGATAGTCCAGCCCGCCGTTTTGGGCCATGGCCTCTTTTACCGTCTGACGGGAATATTTATATGAAAAATTATAGTTGTAACCATTCACGGTATTGGCGTAATCCTTCTCCGAGTGAACCGTCCCTACCCCCAGCTTTTCCAGCTTGTCGGCCATATATTTCCCGACCAGCATGACGTTTTTTTCCGGGGAGGTCGAGCTCGGATTGTCGCTGGTTTTGCTCAGCAGCGGATTATAGGCTTCTCTCGGATGCGAGTGATAGATCATGACCACTTTTTTGCCCGAATTGGCGGCCGGAGGCGTTTCCGTTTTGCTTGGACTTTTCGGTTCCTGCTTGGACGTCCCCGTATTGCCGGGCTCCTTTTTCGGACCGGGTTCGGGCTCTTTGGCAGGCGTTTGGGGCGTTTGGTCCGTTTGCTTCGGCGGTTCCGTTTTGGCCGGTTTTTCATTCGGATCCTCCGCTTCGGGCGGCAGATGAAAATCTTCGGGCGGGACCATGTTTTGGTTGCCGGCGGCGCTCCTCAGCAGCACCGGATCGTTTGATCCCATCCCCGGCATCTCATTGGCCAGCAGGCTTTTCGGATCGCGCGGGTTGACGCTTGTCAGCATTTGAAACACAAACGTCGTCATCTTTTCGCCTGAAAACGTCGACGCGCCCTTTTCCTTGTCCAGATGCGGCACTTCCATGCCCAGCATGTCCATAAAAAACCGGCTCGACAGCGTGCCCGCAAAACCTTTCATGGACGAAACGGGGGAAGAATTCAATTTATTTTCCGCTATTCCGCCGAGCCCCAGCATGACAAAAAACAGAAACGACCCGATCACCAGCAGCAAAAACGTGCGTCCCATGGACAGCATGCGCAGCATCTTCGTTCTCCATTTGCGGATATTCCACAGCCGAAATCCATTTTTCATTGTGTCGTCCTCCTGAACTCTCTTATACTTCAAAACTATGAGCGGAGGAGAATCGCTAGAACCAAAAATGATATATTCGCAGAAAAAAAAGAAGCCGCGATAGATTCGCAGACTTCCTTTTTTGTTCGATGAGTCGACCGGATTTAGTGGGTATAGGCCCCGGCATTGCCCGGATCGACGGCTTCATGCAGCGATGCGTTCAGGCCGCTGGCCACGATGTTGGCGATATCCTCGATAAATTCGTCGATTTCTTTCGGCGTGACGATCAGGTCGTGCCCAAGCGGCTCCAGCACCTCCTTGACCAAAGCAAGCCGCTCGTTTTCGGAAATGCTGTCGAGCAGCCCCATAATTTCGCGCGTTTGCTTCTGGTCGCCGCCAAAATGCTTTTTCATCATTTCCATCACGTTGTTGACGATCGTGGACGCGTAACATACGGTCGGCACGCCGATGGCGATGCAGGGGACGCCCAGCACTTCTTTGGTCAATCCCCGTCGCTTGTTGCCGATGCCCGAACCCGGATGGATCCCGATGTCGGCGATTTGGATCGTCGTGTTCACGCGTTCCAGCGAACGGGAGGCCAGCGCGTCGATGGCGATGATCAAATCCGGCTTCGTCCGGTCGACGATGCCCTGCACGATCTCGCTGGACTCGATCCCCGTAATGCCGAGGACGCCCGGCGCGATGGCGCTGATTTGGCGGTAGCCCGGCGCGACCTGGTCCGGCATCAGCTCAAAATATTGGCGGGTCACCAGCACGTTTTCCACCACGAGCGGACCCAGCGAGTCCGGCGTCACGTTCCAGTTGCCCAATCCGACGATGAGTACGGTGTCTTTCTTTTGAATGCCGATGAGCGTCAGAAAATCCTCGAATTCTTTGGCGAAAGCTTCCGCTACCCGCTCCTGCAGACCCGTATCCCCGTTGCGGAGCCCGGGCACCTCCAGCGTGACGTAATGCCCTTTGAGGCGGCCGATCGCCTGCGAGCCCTCATCGGTCAGCACGTTCAACCGGGTCACCTTAATGCCGTCCTTTTCCGAAACCTCTTCATCGACGCCCGGAATCGAATCCGGATACTGCTTTGCGGCAAGCTCTCTGGCATCCACCGCCAAATCGGTGCGCACGTTATATTTTTGCAGATCCAACTCCATCTCAAAATCATCCTCCTTTGCCGTTTTCCTTATAGTGTGCGGGAGGCGGCCTCCGATTATGCAAGCCTTAGTATTGCTTTTTGCGGTACCCCATGCTAAACTATTTTAAGTTGTGAATCATTTCGAGTAATTCGAATGCCTTACAGGAGGTGAATGCAATGCCAAACATTAAATCCGCCGTTAAACGCGTAAAAACGAACGAAAAACGCCGTGCGCTTAATGCTTCCCAAAAATCCGCGCTCCGCACAGCTGTGAAAGCCGCTGACGTTGCGCTGGCAAATAATGAAGTTGAAGCTGCTAAAGCTGCAGTTCAAGCCGCTTCCCAAAAGCTGGACAAGGCTGTGACTAAAGGTCTCATCCACAAAAACGCAGCAAGCCGCAAGAAATCCCGCTTGGCGCAAAAACTGAACGCTCTGAATGCACAAGCATAAGGGTGTTATCCATACGATGTAAATGAAAAGTCCTGAACAGCCTAAAGCTGATCAGGACTTTTTGATTCAATATCCTTTGCGTACATATTTTCGTGATCCCAAGCCCACAACACAATTGTCAGGAGTTGACGAGCAGTGGAAATCTGGAAGAAAAACTTATGGGTTTTATGGTTCGGTTCTTTCATCGTCTCTTCAAGCTTCTCCATGGTCGTACCGTTTCTCCCGATCTTTCTCATTCAAATCGGCACGACCGAAAACGTTGAAATGTGGTCCGGCCTGCTGTTCAGCAGCGCGTTTTTGGCCGGGGCGCTGTCTTCGCCGTTCTGGGGGGCGGTTGGCGACAAATACGGCCGCAAAGCCATGATCGTCCGCGCCGGTTTTGTGCTGTGCGTCATCTACATTTTAACCTCCTTTGTCACGAGCCCGGTGCAGCTGCTCATTTTACGGATTTTGCAGGGACTACTTTCCGGCTTTATACCGGGGGCCATCGCCATCGTCGGCACCAATACGCCCGAGCACAAGGTCGGGTACGCGCTTTCGACGATGTCGACCGCGACGGCGACCGGGAGCATCATGGGGCCGCTGCTTGGCGGCGTGCTGTCAAAGCTGTTCGATAACCGGCTGGCTTTCGCCAGCGCCGGCGTGCTTTGTTTTCTGGCCACCCTGCTGGTCATCTTTTACGTCAAGGAAGAAAAGTTCGTGCCGGGCAAAGGGCGCGTGTCCGTGTTCAGCACCATCAAACTTGCCGCCAATAATAAAACGCTGCTGATCGTGCTGCTGCTGACGATGCTAACGCAGTTTTCGGTCATGACGATCGAGCCGGTGCTTCCGCTTTACATCGTGGAATTCGGCCATTCGGCCTCCGATGCCTCGATTTTGGCGGGCGTCATATTCTCGCTGGTCGGAATCGCCAGCATTCTGTTCGCGCCGCGTTGGGGCAAACTCGCCGACAAAATCGGGTTCCGGAAAATCCTTTTGATCGGGTTGTTTGCCGGAGGCGTCGGGTCGCTGCTGCAAATCCCGTTCCATAACATTTGGGCCTTCTCGATCGTCAGATTTTTGTACGGATGTTTCTTTTGCGCCGTATTCCCGGCACTGAACGGCCTTGTGGTCCGGGCGACCTCGGCCGAATTCCGCGGCAGAGCGTTCAGCCTGAGCCAAACCTCAAACCAGCTTGGCGGCATGCTTGGTCCGCTTGCGGGCGGCGCCATCAGCGGCGTGTTCAGCATCCATACCGTCTTTTTGCTCACCGGAATTTTGCTGCTGCTGACGATGGGCCTCGCCTTTTGGTCCGGACGGTTCGGCCATCAAACGAAAACGCCTTCATCCTCTAGTACGATGAATCACTAAAGAATCTTTTCCCTCCTTGACACATTGGCGTAACCGTCACCCTCAGACTTGAGTGCCGAGGAGCCTGCAAACCGTATGAGCTTCACACATCGATTTCCAACAAAAAAAGCAGGTCAGCCGTCCCGGGTCATATCCAAACCGTCCGGCTGCCTGCCTTTTTCTTTTTTATGCTGCGAGCCGCAGCAAAAACAGTTCGAGGCCCAACACTTTGTCGATGGCTCCCGTCTTCATCTGGTAATCCAACGTGCCCAGCCTGCTCAAAATTTGCTTCAGCTGCGCCGCCTGAAATTTCCGGGCCTGTTCGCCGGCAATTTTTACGGCATACGGATGAAGGCCGAGCTGAGAAGCGATCTGCTGCTGGGAGTAGCTTTGTCCTGCAAGATCCTTGACCTGAAGAATGATGCGGAATTGCCTTGCGATGAGGGCGGCGATTTTGATCGGCTCTTCCTTTTGCTTCAGCAGCTCATAGAAGATCGACAGCGCCCGGTCCACCCGCAGATTCGCAATATCCTCCACGAGCGCAAACACGTTTTGTTCCGTGCTCCGCGCAATCAGCTCGTCCACTATGTCCGGGCGAATGGTTCCGCCTTTGCCTGCGTACAGGCAGAGCTTGTCGATCTCGGCGGCGAGCGTTTGCAGCTGGGTGCCCGCATTGCGGATCACCGCCTCAGCGGCGCTCTCTTCCAGCGTGCAGCCTTGCTCTTTCGCTTTTTTGACGATCCATTTCAAAAGATCTTCGCTGCCAAGCGGCATAAACGATAAAAGCGTACCTCCGGTTTTGACGGCCTTGACGATTTTTTTGCGCTCGTCCAGCTTTTCCTGATTGACGATAAACACGAGGACGCTGTATTCAGCCGGATTTTTCATATATTCAAGGAGCGATTCCGGGCGATGCTCCACTTTGCCCTGGTCTTTGCCCGCCGTAAAAACGGACGCATCCTGCACCAGGATCAGCTTGCGGGGAACCATAAACGGCACCATTTCCGCTTCCTCGATGACCTGCTGCAGAGGCGTGTCCGCCAAATCGTAGTGAACCAGCGCAAAATCGCGCTCGCTCTCGGAAACGGCATGCTCCGTAAGGAAGGACACAAACTCGTTCATTTGATATTTTTCCGTTCCGTACAGCAAATACACGGGAGCGATGTCTCCCTGCTTCACGGCTTTGGCCGCCGCTTTTACGTCCACGCTTCCGCTCCCCCTTTCATTATGTAGCCCACGTAAGATTCGACCTGCCTTATTATATTATCAAAATTCCGCATGTGGTAAAACAGCAGAAGGACCTCTCCTAAAGGAAAGGCCCCTCCGTCCCAGCTCATCTATGATAAACACCGGCGGGCAGGACTCTAGAAATCCCGCCGCCAGTGGTTACACGACGATTCTGGTTCGCTTCCAATTCTAAGCGTATTAAATCCTATTCCATATCTCTTGAAATGGTGCATGCTGTTTTCTGTATTTTTTCGTTGCCGGAAACTTTGCGGCTTATGGATTGGAAGCTGCCGAGTCTTCGACCCTGTAAGTTTTGCTGGTCGCCGTCCCCTGATCGTCCGCCGTTTGATAGGTAAAGACGGTGCTGTCCGCGGACCAGACCCCGGATACCCAGCTGCCCTGCAGATCAATGGTTTTAACGGCCTTCTTCTGGCTTTCCTGGTCCGACACGGCGTAAATGACCAGTTTGTTGTCTTCCACCGAAGCGACGTATTTGCCGTCGGGAGAATTGATTTGCGCCGCCGGCGTTTTGAGCGCGCTGATTCCCATGCTCACTTTTTCATCGGCGAGGGACTTTTCCTGAGCCGGATCACCCGTCTCGTTGGCTTGGCCCTGCGCCCCGTCCTGGCTTGCGCCGCCGTCTCCGCCCGTATTGCCCGCTGCGGTCGCTTTATCCAGATTCGCCGTGTCATCGGCCGGCTTCTGGGCAGGATCTTGTTTCTCTTTCGGTTTTTCCGCGGGAGCGCCCTTTTGGGAAGCCGATACCGATTCATCCGGAGCTTTGGCATCGGTTTTCGCGTCGGTTTTGGCATCGGCGCTGCGGCTTGCTTCGGGATTCACCTTATCCGAAGGCGCCTCGGACTGGACCGGCTGTTCCTTCTCCGCGCGATCCGAAGACGACGTGTCCGCCGATTTCAGCTCCGACGCACCGCCAGCGCTTGCAGCGGCATCATCTTCCGCAGGCGTGTTGCCGGGTTCGGCGCTGTACAGCATCTCACGCTTCGGTTCGAGATCCTGCCGCTCTCCTCCGCTGCCCTGCGAGGAGTCGGCGGAAGTCGCCGCGCTGCCGGCCGTTTTTTGCTCCGATGCTTTGAAGGCAGGCTCTTCCGCGGTAGACAGATGTTTCTGCGGATAGCTGTATATCGCCACGCCCAGAATGACCATCGCCGCTACAGCCCCGATGGCCGTTCGTCCTGCGACGGAATTTCGAAATTTGCTGTTGCGCACTTGACGCGCCGGCACCGGCACCATTTCGGCGGGAGCTTCCTCGCGCGAGGCGCTTTTTTCCTGGCGGGCCTGGTCTATGGCGTCAAGCTGGGGCATGATGGCGTCCACGATGCTGAATTTGGGCGTTACCTTCGGCAAATCCTCCAGGTCCCGGGACAATGATTTCAGCATCCGAAAGGTTTCCGTACATTCAGGACAATGTTTCAAATGCTCATACAGCTGCACGGTTTCTTCCTCGCTCAAATCATAATCCAAATAACGGTGCATCCACTCCACCACCTCTGGACATTTCATCCTGATACACCACCTTTCTGATGCTCTTGAAGCATATTCTGGAGCTGCTGCCTGGCCCTGAACAGATAGGATTTCACGGTATTCAGCGGAAGGTTCAGGCAGTCAGCGATTTCGTTGTAAGAAAAATCCTGCAAATACCTAAGCACGATGACGCTTCGATGATGATCCGGCAGCTGGTCGATGGCCTCCTTGATATCCTGGGCCAAATACGAGGACATGACGGTTTTTTCCACGTTCTCTTTGTCCTGAAATACCAGCTCATGTTCGTCGATGGAAACCGTCGGTTTCGTGCGCCTGAATTTGTCGATGCAAATATTGGTCACGATCCGCTGGACCCATGTTTTGAACTGCGCCTTTTCCTCATAGGAGCCGATTTTGGTATAGATGCGGATCAATGCTTCCTGGGAAGCGTCCATCGCATCTTGTTCGTCGTTTAAAATATAGTAGGCTGTGCGGTACACTTGATGCTCAATTTCTCTTAATAGGGTGATTAGAGCGTCGCGATCGCCCGATTGAGCGGCTCTTATGAGTCCCTGCTCTACCACAAAGGATCCCCCTCTCCCTGCATTCTAACAGACGTGCAGGCGTGTAAAATTGTTGCAATTTGTAACCAACTTTTTTTATCATTATAAGTTCGATATATCCTATGTACGTAAGACCGCTTCGGGCCGCGTTTCTCCCGAAAATGGCAAACCCCAATTAAGGATACCAAATTCTAGTGAACCCGTCACCAACAATCCTGTTTTGCTTACGCAACTCATCCATTTTACGTTGTTTTTTCGATCATTTCTTTAAAATTTTGTCAGAAACGGACCGGATTCATCCCCTATTGATGTCAATTCCGTCATGTTTATGAGCAAAACATAGTAACACCGTCTGCTAGCGCATCAGACCCAGCTTGCTCCGGATTCGGATGCCTTCAGGCCGGATTAGCATCTGAACTTCGCCGTTTTGGTCCGTCCGGAACAGTTCGGCGCCTTCGTCTTCGATCCGCTGCACGACTTCGGCATGCGGATGGCCGTATAAGTTGTTCACGCCCGCCGATATTACGGCGGCTTTCGGCTTCCAATAATGAAGCCAATCCTCGCCGCTGGACGATTTGCTGCCGTGATGGGCGATTTTGATCACGTCGATGCCCGCTTGGGAGACCTTGGCTGTCATTGTGCCGGCAGCGTCTGAAGCTGCGGCAGTCATAGCCGTTTGGCTGCTCCTTGCCGTCCACTCCAGCACGGCCTCCTCCGCAGCCTTGTCCATATCGCCTGTAAACAGCAGTCTCCTCTCGTTCATGGTCAGCACGAATGCCACCGACACATGATTCTGGCTTTTTTCGACCGGAACCTCCTCCTGCTCCGTGTCGTCCATAAGCGGCGATATAAAAGCCAATTCCGTATGCCGATCCGGCTTCAGTTTCATGCCCTGATGGACGGCATACACGGGAATCCGGCGCTTCAGGGCCGTATCCATCAGCTTGTCGAATGCCTTCGTACCGGCAAGCGTTCCGTTAAACAGGAAAGCTTTTACGGGGATTTGCTCCAAAACGGCCTGAAGCCCCCCGGCATGGTCCTGGTCCCCGTGCGTAACGATCACTGCGTCCAAACGGTGGATTCCCCGCTGCTTTAACAGGGGCACGACAACCTTGGCGCCGACTTCGAACGGTTTTTTCCGCTCCTTCCAGCCGTCCGCGGGTTTGCGGAAATTGACCGTGCCTCCCCCGTCCACCAGAATGTTCCGTCCTTCCGGAGTCGTAATCAGGATGCCGTCCCCCTGCCCGACGTCCAGAAACTGCACCAGTCCCGCCCCGTTGAGGAAAGTAGGCCGATATTCCCAATATATCAGAAACAGAAAGGCAAGCATAATACCGGTCAGCGCCATTCTCATTTTTTTGTTGTTAGGTGCATTTCCGGCATCAATGGAACGTCCGGTCCCCCCGAGTTCCGCCGTTTCGTCTTCAACGATTCCCGCCGGTATCCGGCTGCGGCTTCCGGCGAGGCGGCTCGCCAAATATAAAATCAGGTACATGAAAACAAAATAAGCGGCGATCCACGCCAAAGACGGCGATTTCCAAATGGTGACGAACTGCGGAAACCCGTTCAGCCAACGAACCAGCCGGAACGTCCAGTCGCTTGTGAACTCCGTCACCCATCCCGCGGCCTTTCCGGCCGGAAGCCAAATCCAGCCGAGCAGCAGCGACACGGCGCCAAGCGGAAGCGTAACAAAGGTAATAAACGGCACCAACACGAAATTGGCCGCAAACGACAGCAGCGAAAACTGATTAAAGTAATAAACGGTAAGCGGAAACGAAACCAGCTGGGCGACCAACGTTACATTCAGAGCCCCGGCGATGCGCTTGGGGAGGAATCGAAGCAACTTACTCATCAAGGGAACGTAAACCATCAGCCCGGCGGTCACCAGAAAGGACAATTGGAAGCTGACGCTCAGCAGGTAATACGGGTTCCACAGCATCATCAGCAGAGCCGCCGCCGCCAATACGTTCATGCCGTCCTTCAGCCACCCTTTTCTCGCTGCATAAAGCCCGATCATGCCCATAATACCGGCTCTTACAACAGAGGGACTTACGCCCGATATGAGCACGTATACGGGAATAAGGAGCATCGTCAGAAGAAGCGCCTTTTCCCGGGTCATTTTCAATAAGGAGAACAAAAACAGCAGGCTTGCGACGAACACCGCGACATGCATGCCGGAGATCGCCAATATATGCGTCAAACCCAGCTGGGAAAATTGCGAATACGTTTCGGGATCAATATCGTCCTGCATGCCGATGAGCAGGCCCTTCATATATCCGGCATGCGGCTCCCGGAAAATTTGCCCGAGCTTGTCTCCGAGGCCGCTGCGCGCGCCGTCGTTCCACCGGAAAATCATGAGCGCGCTCCACGGCGAAGCCGGCGGCGAAACTTGCGCGTTTTGCGTCCCTTTCACTTTAAAAAGCCAATGGATATGCTGCGTCCGCAGGTAGGCCGCGTAATCGAAACCGCCGAAATTGCGGGCGTTGCCCGGAAGCTCAAGCGTTCCGACCAGTTTAATCCGGTCGCCGCGCCGCCATGCCCGCGCCTCCGCCTGCTGCTCCATGCTCTGGAGTTTGACTTGCACCATCACACGCTCATGAAGCCCTTCGGCCGCAGGTATGCTTGTCCCGCCTTCGCCCCAAGGGGCCTCCCCCTGCATGCGTGCCGTCCGAAGCTCCAGTTGAAAATCGGCACGGTCCCCGTCGACGTCCACCGCCGAAACGACCGTTCCCTCGCCATGCAGCATCATGCCGTCCAAACCGCCGGCTTCGGCCGCCAGCGCCTCCGGCAGCTTCGTGACGTTTCGGCCATCGTTTAAAAGCCAGTACGCGCCCGACAACGTTACCGCAATCCACAAGATGAGCATGCTCCGAAGCAGCTGCCTGCGGAGCAGGACCGCAGCGGAGAACAGAAGCGTCACTCCACCCCAAATCAAAAGCAGCCGCATTCCCAAAAACGCGTACGCCAGACTGCTCCCGGCCAGCCATCCGGCCGTACCGACGATCAATGGCCTTCCTTTCACGGCGGTTCACTCCCATCCCCATATTCTAGATCTACGCTAAAACAAAAAAACCTCCGCCTGCGGTCAATCGCCGCTTTGGCAGAGGTCCTTCCCCAAAAACATCATGGTGAGTCTTTTTTCCTTCCCAATCAATTGCAAACGTTCATGACGGTTTCGCGCGGAGGTTCGTAGGATGGCAGCCCGCGGAACACGATCCCCTTCTGCTTCATCATCTCCGTCACCTTATCCGAATCCTTCGGATAGGAGCGGTGAAACACGATTTCCGTCACGCCGCTGTTCGCGAGCATATTGGCGCAGGTCCAGCACGGCTCGTCCGTAACGTAAACCGAACTTCCTTCCCGGTCGATCCGGTCCGTAAAAAGCAGCAAATTTTGCTCGGCATGAATGGTACGCACGCAGCGCTGCTTTTTGACCATTTCCTGTTTGCCGTCATGCTCGATCATTTCGATTTCCTCCGCAATCATGCAGCCGGCCTCCGAGCAATCCGGTACGCCCATCGGCGCGCCGTTGTATGCGGTGCCCAGCAGCTTTTTGCCCTGAACAAGCACGGCGCCGACATGCCTGCGGGGACAGCGGGAACGCGTCGAGACCATGTAAGCAATGTCCATAAAGTAGGTATCCCAGTCTTTTCGTGTTTCGACGTTCACGTGTAATCACCTGTTTATCATAGAATGTTTGTCTTATTGTAGCACATCTCCGGGCTAAAGCTCTATGTAAGGCTTCATTTTTTCAAGCATTTTCGGGCCGATGCCCTTGACCTTGTCCAAATCCGAGATTCTTTTGAACGGTCCGCGCTCGTTTCTGTAGTCGATGATCGCCTGCGCTTTTTTGGCTCCGATCCCGGGAATGTTCATCAGTTCGGAAGCCGGCGCCGTGTTGATGTTGATTTTTTTGCCCGAAGGCGCCGTCTCGGCGCCCGCTTGCACATCTGCGGCGTTTTGAGGCGCGGTATTAGCTTGCGTACCGCTCGTCCCTTGATCCGGCTGTTTCGAAGATCCGGACGGTTCCGTTCCCGGCAAAGCCGAACCGTTATCCTGCCCTGCCGGGTGAGTAGCTTGCGTGGCTTCTCCTGGCTGCCGGTTCGATTGCGAAGCCTGCCCGGATTGCTGCGTTTGGGAGGCCTGTCCGGGTTGCTGCGTTTTTGCCGGATTTGCTCCTGTTTCCGCATTCACGGTCCCTGACCCGGATTTCTCCGTGCCGGATGAAACCTCGCCGTTTTTCTTCCCGGGTTCTATCTCCTGCTCCTCTTTCATAGCGGCGGCGAGATGATCGTTGAGCGGTTTCCACCCTTCCACCCCGTCTTCATGCCCTATGCCGGACAGCAGAATGAGGGCGCTCCCCAACACCGCGCAGCATACGCTTGCTGCCAACGTCCGTCTTTTCACAGAAAAACACCTCTTTTATGAAATGTGATCGAATATTGCTTTACTCTCACAAGGTTGCCTTTGCGCTGTCCTTAGACGCAAACAAATCATTCCGCCCCAGCCTGTTCTGCCGAAAAGCCGTCATGAGGTACATGCTCATGTGCATACATTATTGAGAAGGACTGCGCTGTTACGACAAAGCACGAAAGGAGGGGAACGATATGAAGGTAGGCTTCATCGGAACCGGCAGTATGGGAAGTATATTGATCGATGCCTTCATTGCTTCCGGTGCGCTTAGGCCCACGCAAGTCTTCGCAAGCAACCGCACCTTGGAAAAAGCCACTTTGCTCGCGCAGCGTCACCCCGGACTGAATGTATGCAGCAGCAATTCGGAAACCGTAAAAAACTGCGATATCGTGTTTGTATGCGTAAAACCGCTTCAGTATAAAGCATTAGTGGAGGAAATCAGAGATGACGTAAGACCGGATCAAATATTGGTATCCATTACAAGTCCGGTTCAAATTCACCATCTCGAACATGCCCTCGCCTGCAAAATCGCCAAAGTCATTCCAAGCATCACGCATTTAACCTTAAGCGGCGCATCCCTTTGCATGTACGGCGCCCGCATCGACGCGGAAGACAGGCTCGTGCTTGAAAAACTGCTGAGTTCGATCAGTGAGCCGCTTGAAATCAAGGAAGCCCACGTGCGGATTTCCTCGGATTTCTCCAGCTGCGGCCCCGCTTTTATCAGCTTTTTCGTGGACCAATGGGTCGAAGCCGCCGTGGAAATGACCGGAATCGGACGCGAGCAGGCTATCTCCCTTGCCGGCGAAATGCTGCTCGGCACGGGCAGGCTGCTCACGGAAGGAGGTTTTCATCCGCTTGAGCTGCAGGAGCGTGTCGCCGTCCCCGGCGGCATAACCGCCGAAGCGCTTGCGCTGCTCAAACAAAGCCTGAACGGCGTGTTCAACCAATTGATTGCCACGACGCATGCCAAATACGAAGAGGATCTGCATAAATGCGACAGCCTCTTTGGCGATGCCGGCACCTAGCCGGGCTGGACTTACGGTTAACATGAAGCAGGATCATAAAGGCGTGGTTTCAAACAAAAATCCCCGTACAACAATGTACGGGGATTTTAATGCTTTTAAATCCTGGTTTGGATGAGGCGGGATAGTTTTCGAATTTGCAAAACATTTCCGCCATATCCGCGGCATATGAAATTAGTTGGCGACGATATTGACCAGCTTGCCCGGAACCGCGACCACCTTGCGGACGGTTTTCCCGGCAATGGCTCCCTGAACGCTTTCCTGGGACAGGCTGAATTCCTGCATAGCCTCCTGGCTCATGTCTTTGGCGATTTTGGCGCGCTGCACGATTTTGCCGTTCACCTGGATGACGATCTCCACTTCGGAGTCCACGGTCCATGCTTCGTCGAAAGTCGGCCATGGCTCATACGTGATCGATCCCTCGTGTCCGAGACGTTCCCACAGCTCTTCGGCGATATGCGGCGCAAACGGGGACAGCAGCTGCGTGAAGTCCTCGATCGCTTTGCGCGGAAGCGCGTCGGCTTTGTAAGCATCGTTAATGAAGATCATCAGCTGGCTGATCGCCGTGTTAAAGCGCATATGCTCCATGTCTTCGGTCACTTTTTTGATCGTTTTATGCCATACGCGTTTGAAGTCGTCGCCGCCTTCGCCGTCCGTCAATTTCGGATTCAGGCTGCCGTCGTCGTTCACGACGAGGCGCCAGACGCGGGACAGGAAGCGATGCGCGCCTTCCACGCCGTTTTCGTTCCATGGTTTCGTCGCTTCCAGCGGCCCCATGAACATTTCATAGATACGGAGCGTGTCCGCGCCGTAGTTTTCGACGATTTCGTCCGGATTGATGACGTTGCCGCGCGATTTGCTCATTTTTTCGTTGTTCGTGCCAAGGATCATGCCCTGGTTGACCAGCTTCTGGAACGGCTCCTTCGTGCTGACCACGCCCAGGTCGTACAGCACCTTATGCCAGAAACGGGCATACAGCAAGTGGAGCACCGCATGCTCGACGCCGCCGATGTACAGGTCGACCGGCATCCACTCCCGTTCTTTCTCCTTCGAGACGAGCGCTTCCTTGTTGTGCGGATCGATGAACCGCAGGTAGTACCAGCAGCTGCCCGCCCATTGCGGCATCGTGTTGGTCTCGCGGCGCGCTTTCATGCCGGTTTCCGGATCGACCGTTTCCACCCATTCGGTTACGTTCGCAAGCGGGGATTCCCCGGTTCCCGAAGGTTTGATTTGGTCGATGTCCGGCAGCATCAGCGGAAGCTGATCCTCAGGCACGGTTTTCATCGTTCCGTCTTCAAGATGCAAAATCGGAATCGGTTCGCCCCAATAACGCTGGCGGCTGAACAGCCAGTCGCGCAGGCGGTAGGTCGTTTTCCCTTGGCCTTTGCCGTTCTCTTCAAGCCATGCGATCATTTTGGCGATCGCCTCTTCGGTGCCCAGTCCGTCCAGGAAGCCGGAGTTCACATGCACCCCGTCTCCGGTGTAAGCTTCTTCCTGAACGTTGCCGCCTTTGACAACCTCGATGATGTCCAGACCGAATTGCTTCGCGAATTCCCAGTCGCGCGTGTCATGGCCCGGAACCGCCATAATGGCGCCTGTTCCATAACCCGCGAGGACGTAATCGGCGATCCAGATCGGCAGCTTCGCGCCGTTGACCGGATTGACGGCATAAGCGCCCGTAAATACGCCGGTTTTGTCTTTGGCAAGATCCGTGCGCTCCAGATCGCTTTTGCGCGCGGCGAGATCCTGGTACGCTTTGACGGCTTCCCGCTGCTCCGGCGTCGTAATGTCGGCTACGAGCTCATGCTCGGGAGCCAGCACGCAATAACTCGCGCCGAACAAGGTGTCCGGACGGGTCGTAAACACCGTCAGATGGCCGTCATGTCCTTCGATGGCGAAATTCACTTCGGCCCCTTTGGATTTGCCGATCCAGTTGCGCTGCATGTCCTTGATGCTTTCGGACCAGTCGAGATCCTCCAAATCCTCAAGCAGCCGCTCGGCGTACTCGGTAATTTTCAGCACCCATTGCCGCATCGGCTTGCGGATGACCGGGTGCCCGCCGCGCTCGCTTTTGCCGTCGATGACTTCTTCATTGGCAAGCACCGTGCCCAAGGCCGGGCACCAGTTGACAGGCAGCTCCGCTACATAGGCGAGGCCCTTTTTGTACAGCTGGATGAAAATCCATTGCGTCCATTTGTAATATTCCGGATCCGTCGTGCTGATCTCCCGGTCCCAGTCGTAGGAAAAGCCGAGGGATTTGATCTGGCGGCGGAAATTGTTGATGTTTTTTACCGTGATATCGCGCGGATGTTCGCCCGTATCAAGCGCGTGCTGCTCGGCCGGCAGGCCGAACGCGTCCCATCCCATCGGGTGAAGCACATTATAGCCGCGCATTCTTTTATAACGGGATACGATGTCGGTAGCCGTATAACCTTCCGGATGGCCTACATGAAGGCCTGCGCCGGACGGATACGGAAACATGTCGAGCGCGTAAAACTTCGGCTTGCCCGGTTCTTCTCCCGTTTTGAACGTATGGTGTTCATCCCAATACTTTTGCCACTTCGGCTCGATAGACTGGTGATGATACCCCTGAGCCTGCTGCTGGTTTTCACTCATTGACTCATTGCCCCCTCTTACAGTCAGGCGGACGCTGAATGCGCCGCATCTTTCGCTAGAATCTCATTAAAAAAACCTCTGCAATCCATAGCGTATTCGCGCTAGGGACGAGAGGTTTGATTCCCGTGGTACCACCCTAGTTAGCGGGAAAACATGCTTTGCTTCCCACTCCCTTTGCACCCTTAACGGAGGTGAGACGATGGTTGTTCACGCTAGGGACCGGCCAAATCCGTCCCCCGTTCCAACCATGACTCCGAGGCGAGTTCATTCCGCTTCGTCAACCGGCTTGCACCGACCGCCGGCTCTCTGGGTGACACCGCCGAAACTACTACCCCTCATCATTGCCGTAAATATCATGAAATTGTTGCTAAACATTAAGTCATATTATATATAAAACGCGAATTATAGTCAATCCGGTCGCTTTTTCGGGCTTCCTTCGCTTAAAGGCAAATGCCGTGCGTCAGCCGAAAGTTTTGATGAAGTTTTTTTGGTCCTTCGTAAAAACGTAGCCGCGGTTTTCGTAAAATCGGTGGGCCTGCGTTCTGCTGGGATGGGACAGCAGCTTTATCCCGGAATATCCGTTATCCTTCCCCCACTGCTCAAGCCTTCCGATCAACAAGCTTCCGATTCCCTGATTGCGAAGCTCCTTTTTAACGACAAACCCCAAAACGTTAACCAGGGAGTCCGAAAAAAGCAGCTCATACGGGCTTCCGTGGATGTATCCGATCACCTTGCCGTCCCGTTCGCCGACAAAAACGACGTCTTTGGTTTTGCTTGCGATGATTTCGATCCGCCGCTTGACTCTCTCTTCCGAAAACGTACGAAAATTAGGGTTGAAATCCACGTTCAGCCAATAAACGTCGCGATCATCGGTTGGCCGGATTTCCCTGATCGTAACTTCTCCCGCGTTTTCTGCCATGCCTGCTCCTCCTCTTATTTCCGTCATCCGTTCGACGATGTATTCGGCGCGGACTTCCGTGTTTCCTCCCAAGCGAATAGCGGGCGCAGCATAACGGCCATCCAGATTAACCCTGTAAATAGGGCCGCAGCTTCAAGACCGATTCAGAAGCTTGCGGGGATGACGGAACATAAACCTTTTGAATCAAAAAAGCCGGCCCGCCGGAAATGTAATTTCCGACGGCCGGCTCGTGTTATCCTTTTGCAGCAAATCTATTTGACCGCGACATAAAACAGCCTCTGGGCATCGTCTCCGGGCTCCGCCCATTGAAAGTCCGCGAAGCATTTCACATCCCGGAAACCGGCCTTGACCAGCTCCGTTTTCATCCATTCCGGATCATAGGCGCGCTGTACATGCGTTTCCTCGAACCGGCGGTATAAACCGCCCTGCTCCTCCTTCGCGAAAATGCTCAAGTGATGTTCGATTTCGCAGCGGGAGGCATCCAGCTCGCAGGTCCATATGTACGATACCGACCGGTCATCCCAAACGAAAGGCTGTTCTTCGGCATAACGGATGATGGTGTTCGGGTGATGCACGTCGAACACGAAAATGCCTCCGGGCTTCAGCCCCCGGTACGTATGCTCGAACGCGGAAACGACGTCCCGTTTTTCGGTAAGGTAGCTGAAGCAATCGCAAAAAGAAATGACCGCATCCACCTGTTCCGGAACCTCCCATTCCCGCATATCCTGCTGAACCCAACGGATGGAGCCTTCGCGGAACAGCCTGCTCCCTTTGGACGTGCTTTCCATTTTCCGTCTGGCAACGGACAGCATATCAGCGGACAGGTCGATGCCCGTCACCTCGAAGCCCGAATTGACGAGCGGAATCGTAATGCTGCCGGTGCCGCAGCCGAGCTCGACGACGCTTTTGGGCATGCTCCCATGTTTCTCCCAGGCCTCCCGCGCAAAACGGAGCCAATCCGGATAAGGCATGTCCTCCATCAGCTGATCATAGACATATGCAAATTTCTGGTAAGAAGACATGATGACACCGCGCTTTCTGTTCATTTCGGGCAAATGGAGCCGGAAAAGCTACTCTTGCCCTTCCTGCTCCTCTTTTTCCAAATACGTCCAACTTTCCTTTTGCGTCACAAGTCCTTCCTTCATCAGCTTGCCCAGCGCCCGCTTGAAAGCCGATTTGCTGATACCGAAACGCTGCTTGATAATGTCCGGCGGCGTGGCGTCCGAATAAGGCATGGCCCCCGACGGGCGCTCTCTCAGGTAGGCCAGAATCCGTTCCGAGTCGATGTCGCGCCCGACCTCCTTGCGCTGCGCCATGGAGAGATTGACGCGGCCGTCCTCGCGGATATGGCTTACGCGCACGTCGATCTCCTCTCCCAGGCGGAGCAGGCGGATCCGTTCCGAGGAATGGATCATCCCGATGACGCCCAAACCGACCACTCCGCCGTCCACGATGACGAAAGTACCCATCTGCAGCGGCCTGTACACCGTAGCCTTGAACCATTGGTTCAGCCACGACCCCGGCGCCCTGAACGCATGCTGCGACAGCTCTTGCTCTCCCGCCAGCTTGGCGCGAAGGCGTCCCTGCTTGTCATGCTCCATGATGACGAATACCGAGTCGCCGACTTGCGGATGAAGCTCCTTCATTTCAGGCAGCTCGCGGATCGGCAGCAGCAGCTGGCGTCCAAGCCCCATCTCCAGAAAACAGCCGAGCCGCGGATGCACGTCCGCCACGACCAGCTTCGCCATTTCCCCAAGGGTAAGGTAAGGTTTTTTCATCGTGGCCGCGAGGCGGTCTTCGGTATCGTAAAAGATGAATACCTCGACAAGGTCGCCCGGCTTGATCTCGCGCGTAAGCTCCGAATAATGCAGCAGGACGTCCTGCCCTTCCGCATCGAGAAAATAACCGTACGGCGAAACCTCGCGCATCACTTCATAGGTCTGGATCGTGCCTGCAACCGGACTCATACCGTTTCCACGACCTTGGCATCCGACCACAGGCGTTCGATATTGTAATATTCGCGCTCATCCCGGTGAAAGACATGGACGATGACGTCCCCCAGGTCGATCAGCACCCACCGCGCCGAATTGAGGCCTTCAATCCCGCGGATTTCCGAGCCCGATTCGTGCACGCGCTTGCGGATTTCGTTCGTGATCGATTGGACCTGCGTATCCGAGTTCCCGTGGCAAATGACGAAATAATCCGCGATCAGCGATACGCCTTTCAAATCGAGCGCCACGATATTCATCGCTTTTTTATCTTCGGCAGCTTCCACTGCCAGGTTGAGCAATTGTTCCGATGTAAGGGTCATGAATTCGCCTCCAACTGTTTGATAAGATCGTTTCGCGCAAAAAACGTCAGCGGATAAATGATCTGCCGCCGCGACACCAGCAGGCTGATGGTGGAATCGAATCCGGCGATCAGCCCCTCTTCAAGGCTATGGTTGGCCAGTTCGCGGATATTATTCACGCCGGGAAAGTCCCTTCCCGGTTCGATGTAATCCGCCAGGCACACCACTTTGTCCATCAGCGTCATGCCGATCCGTCCGGACGTGTGGTACTTGATGGCATCCAAAATTTCCGCGTCTTCCACGCCGTAATCGCGTTTCGCGACGAATGCGCCCACCTCGGCATGCCACAGCGATTTGTCGTACAGCAGAAGGTCCTTGGACAAATCGTTGTCGCGGATGATCGCTTCCATTTGCTTGACGGGCCAATATTTGGCGACGTCATGCAAAATCGCGGCCCGCTCGGCTTTGGCCGGATCGGCGCCGTAACGCTCGGCGAGCTTTACGGCCGTTTCCATGACGCCTTGCGTATGCTTCCAGCGCATGGCCGGCATCTGCTCCGAAACCGATTTAATCAGTTCTTCGCGGCTGAATTCCATACAATCCTCTCCTTCTGATATAGTCGTAGACGCTGTCCGTTACCATATAGCGGATCGAATGGCCCGTGGCCAGCTTTTCCCTGATTTCGGTCGACGAGATGTCGACCTGGGGCATGTCGGCCAAATGCACTTTGCCCTGCAAATAGCCGGGCAGCGCATCCAAATCCAGCGTAGATCCCGGCCGCCCCACGCCAATAAACGTCATCAGGTTGACCAGTTCCTCGATGCCTTCCCATTTCGGCAAATAATTGACCATATCGGCGCCGATGATGAAATGAAAATCTATGCCTTCAAAGGATCGGCGGATTTCCTTTACCGTGTCGATGGTGTAGGAAACGCCTCCCCTTCTGATTTCAATGTCCAACGTGCGGAAGCAGGGGTGGTCCGAAATGGCTTCGGCCACCATGCCGAGCCGGTCCTCTCCCGACGCTCCGGCCTGTTCCTTGTGGGGCGGGATGTGGCTTGGCATGAACCAGACCTGGTCCAGCCCGAACGAATCCCTTGCCGCTTCGGCGGCCAACAAATGGCCGATATGAATCGGGTCAAAGGTGCCGCCCATGATGCCTACCTTCATGGTGAAACCCTCCCGCATTATGGCAACTCTATCGTTTTATGGTCTTTGGATTCTTTGTACAAAATAATCGTGCTGCCGATGACCTGCACCAGCTCGGAACCGGTGCTTTCCGCCAATTCCGCGGCGATATCGTGTTTATCTTCAAGGCAATTGTTCAGCACGCTGATTTTCATCAGTTCCCGTTTCTCGATCGCTTCGTTGATGTGACGCACCAGCTGTTCGTTGGTTCCTCCCTTTCCGACTTGAAAGATCGGCTCCAAATGATGCGCGAGGGACCGAAGATAACGTTTCTGCTTACCCGTTAGCATGTATAATCATAACTCCTTAATATTCAACTGTACTCTGAATGGTTTACCCTAGAAAATTAAGCTATCCGCCCATGTCCTTCAGCACCGCGTTTCTCATCGCGGCGACCGGAGCCGGCAGGCCGGTCCAGTATTCGAGCGCGTAAGCGCCCTGGTTCACGAACATGCCGAGGCCGCCATGGACAATGCAGCCTTTTTGCGCGCTTTCCGCCAGCAGTTTCGTTTGCAGCGGATTGTAAATGAGGTCGCTGACGACGATCCCTTCCGGGATCAAATCCGTATCGACCGGGGTATGGGCCATGTTCGGATGCATCCCGACCGAAGTCGTATTGATCAAAATGTCGGCGTCTTTCAAGCATTCCGGCAGCTGCATCATCGATATCCCGCGGATGTCCGCGAGATCCTTCCATTCGGCGGCCATCGCCTCCGCCTTGTCGACCGTCCGGTTCGCAACGTAGATCCGGTCCGGATTTTCCAGCGACAAAGCGTAGATGATGCCCCGGGCGGCGCCGCCCGCGCCGAGCACCACGATCTTTTTCCCTTTCAGATCGGGCGCCGCCTCTTCCTTCAGCGAGCGCACGTAGCCGATGCCGTCGGTGTTGTACCCGGTCAGAACGCCTTGATCGTTGACGATCGTATTGACCGCGCCGATCCGGAGCGCCGTTTCGTCGAGATGGTCCAAATGCGGAATCACCTCGAGTTTATGGGGGATCGTCACGTTGATCCCACGGAAACCAAGCGCTTTGATGCCTGCGATCGCATCCTTGACCTGCCCGGTTTTGACATGCATCGGCACGTAGGCGCCGGGAAGCCCGAGCGCTTCCAGCGCAGCCTGATGCATGACGGGCGACTTGGAGTGGGCGATCGGATCGCCGATCACGCCAAGCAGCACCGCCCCGGTGCCCGCAAGCCATTCCTTGTTTGTGACCATATCTTCCTCCTGCCTCTCCCGCAGACTCCCAAGCTCATTAGATCAAGGAAGGTCTGGCAAGCACTTTGACGCCTTTCGGCGCGTGAACGGCCGTTAAGGCCCCTTGATCGCCGTTGACTTTGATCCACCCCAGACCGGAAATAAACAGATCGAGCTTGCTGCCTTTCGGCACGCGGATTTCATGCCTCGTCCACTCCGGCATTTCGCCGAGACGGTCGGTGTCCGGCGGCGACAGCAGATCTCCGGCATGATCTTTATATAAGGCGTCAGCTTTTTCCAGCTTCGTTCTGTGGATGTTCAAGCGGTTGCTGATAAAGCAGGTAAAGGACTGCCGTTCCCCCTGGATAAAGTCAAATCGGGCCATGCCGCCAAAAAAGAGCGTTTGTCCCTCGTTCAGCTGATAAACCATCGGTTTCAGCGGATTTTCCGGCATGATCGCGCCCAGATCCTTCCGGTTTACGAGCTCGCTGTACCGCCACGGATAAACGATCCCCGGCGTATCGATGATGAAATGGCCGTCATCCAGCGGGATGCTGACCATGTCGAGCGTCGTTCCCGGATATCGCGAGACGGTCAGCTCCTGCTCAAGATCGCTGTAATCCCGAATCAAGCGGTTGATCAGCGTGGATTTGCCTACGTTGGTTCCTCCGACGACGTATACGTCGCGGTTGCCGCGGCGTTCGGCCACCGCCTCCAGGAGACGGTCGAAACCTTGGTTTTTCTTGGCGCTGCAAAGGATAATCTCCTCGGTTTTAAGCCCGTGCTCTTTGCATTGCTTTTGCACCCAATTAATGATTTTATTCCAATTCGTCACTTTTGGCAGCAGGTCGATTTTGTTGACGGCCAAAATGACGGGGTTGTTGCCTACGAACCGCTGCAGCCCCGATATCAGGCTGCCTTCGAAGTCGAACAAGTCGACGATATGGATGACGAGCGCGTCCTTCCCGCCGATTTGGCTCAACAGCCGCAGGAATTCATCCTGATCCACCGTCACGGAAGAAGCTTCGTTGTAATTTTTGATGCGGAAGCAGCGCTGGCAAACGACCGGATCCCTGCCAAGCGACTTTTCCGGAATGTATCCCGGCAAATCGGGATTCAGCGTCTGCAGCCCGATGCCGCAGCCGCTGCATTTTTGGACCCCTTGTCCTTCTATCGGACCTTTCATTAACGTTTTTCCTCCTCAAGCCATAGTCCTTTTTTTCGCAAGCGCCTCAGGGCGATTTTCTCCAGGCGGCGGTTGATCCTCGTCCCCCAGCCTTCGTCGCCGATGGAGATCGGAAGCACCAAAACCGTAAAGAGACCCAGACGGTTGCCGCCGTACACGTCGGTCATCATCTGATCGCCGACGACGATCGTTTCTTGACCGCTCAACCCCATCATGTTCATGGCCTTGCGAAACGGCGCATTGCTGGGCTTGCGCGCCTCATGGACAAACTCGATGTTCAGCGGCGTGGCGAAGGCCGACACGCGCTCCATCCGGTTATTCGACACGATGACCAGCTTAAAGCCGATTTTTTTTACGCGTTCGAACCAGGCAACAAGCTCCGGGGTGGCCAGCGGCTCCTTGGCCCCGACGAGCGTGTTGTCCAGATCGGTGATAATGCCCCGGTAGCCTTTGGCGTACAGGTCCTCCAGGTCGATGTCGAATACCGTATTCACCCTCAGTTTGGGGATAAACATTTCAAACAAATTGTTGTCACCTCAGTTTCATAGGACAAACTATACCATAATCCGCGTAGTTAGCAAAATCATCCGTTCAAGAAAAAACGGGCGTTTCCGGGCTTTTCCAAAAAGAAAGCGCCCGCGAGGGCGCCAGGTCAAAAACCCGCGTGTTATGCCGCAAGATCTTCCGTCTTTTTGATCGCTTCCCGAAGTTCCCGGCTCAGCGCCCGAACATGTTTCCATTCGTCTTCGGTGATGGCCGCAGGGCTGTATCTTGCCTTTTCGAACAGCGCCAGCAGCGGGTCCAGGGAAGGTGACAAGATCGGCATCTCCCTTTTCCATCTTTTCACCGACTCCCGTAGCGTTTCATGCGAATCCCGGCGGATGCCTTTCCGCTTCAGGTCCCGGATCCAGCGTTCCGTAAGGACGATGACCTTTTGGTCTGCCGTCAATTTCCGGCCCTTTCGGACGCCTACGAGGAAAAAGCGGAGCGGAATCCGCATCACCCAAGCCGCATACGCCGCAAACAGCACGATGATCGACGCCGTAATCCAGGCGACGGCCGCTCCGGACAGCCCCTTCTGCCCTTCAGAGGTTCCCGCCGCTTGCGTTTCTTTCTGCACCTCAGGCTCCGGCTCTTCCTCCATCTCCGGCGCGGTCACGGGCTTGCTGTCCTCCGCATGCGTCAGCAGCGGCATGTTGAAGCCCGGCGTCGCTTCGACGGGGATCCAGCCGTAAGGTCCAAAATAAATTTCCGCCCAGGAGTGCGCATCGGCATTGGTTACCGTATACGTGCCACCGTCCGGAATATCGCCGCTCTGGCGGTTCATCAAGTCGGAGTCCATTTGCTGCAGCCCCGGCGCATACCCTTTGACCCAGCGCGCGGGGATGTCAAGCGAACGGGCCATCATGACCATGGAAGTGGAGAAATAATCGCAATACCCTTCCTTGATTTCGAACAAAAAGCCGTCCACGAAATCCTTGCTCGTTTTTTTCGATAAATCGGGCTGATTCGTATATTGGAAATTGTTTATTAGATAGTTTTGCAGCAAACCGATTTTTTCATACGGCGTTTGCGCCGAAGCGGTTACCTGCTCGGCAAGCTTCCGCGCCCGTTCCGGAAAGTCCTTCGGAATTTGCAGGTAGCCGTCGTCCACGTTATGGCTGCCGTACAGCTGCTTAAACGTTTTGCTGCGGATTTCATCCTCGGGTACGACCGGGATGTCCGATTCCACGGTGTACGTTTTCGGATACTGCGGCTGTTTGGTGGAGATGCTCCAATGCAGGGCGGACTGCTGCGGGTCCCACAATATTTTGCCGCCGTCGGGTTTGTCGATTTGCTTGATTTCCGATACATGGTAAGCCCCGAACAGGACGGGATACACTTGATCGCTCAGCATCGTCACGGTCTGTACCAGCTTTTCCGTTTCGGCTGCCCGCGGCGTCTCGCTTTGAAGCCCGGTTCCCGCCGCCACTTCCTCGTAGCCGCTTTTGCCGCCTTGGTCCGACCAGCCGCTCCCCGTATAAATTTGCCTCGTCTCGCCGCGCCAATAGCTGCGTTTTTCCGATTGGATGAGCATGACGGGCGAATAATCGAAATCGAATCTCCCGCCCAAACGGGTGTCGTTCCGGCTGTACCCGGAGGAGCTGCTTTCTTTGGCAGGAACAAGCTCGCCGCTGACATCGGCCGCGTTGCCCGCTCCTCCCGTCGTATCCACCCATGCGGTGTATGGATCGGTTAACGTCGGAGGCACATTCGGCATGCTGACGCCGGCGATAAACATGGCGGAAAACAAGACGGCCGCATGAATGAAAACTTTAAGCGGATATTTGCGAAGGCGTCTCCAGCCGGCCGGAAAACGCGCCTGAAACCTGCGGAAATGCTCGGTGACAAGCCAGCCCAACGCCGCGAACGCCGTCCAGGCGACCTCCCGCCACAAATTGACGGGCGTAAAAGAGTCCAAAATGCAAAACGCGATCACGTTCATGGCCGAAAAAAGCAGAATTCTCCGCTTTGTTCCGACCAATAGGGCGCTCAGCACCATTAACAGCCAGGCACCCAACGCGATCCATACATAAGGCGACATATGATCCATAAACTGCCGAACCCGGTCCGCAAACGCGCCGGACGGCGTAAAGACCCAATACCGGACGAGTTCCCGGTAAACGATGTATATAATGACAACGGCCTCAAGAAAAAGCCGGTACATTCTTTTGACGGGGAGCAGCATTTCCGCCAACGCGACAAACGTGATCGTCAGCCATACGATGGATTTGGTTTCCTCGTACCACGTAAAATCCATGAACGAAATCCACTGCAGCCCCATAATCCAAATCCAAAAGACCGATAAGGAATAAAAAAACGAATGTTTCACATACGATAGCCAGGCGCTCATGCCACTCCTCCTCCCAGGGCTCCCGGCAGGTCCTTCAGGTCGCTAACCGAGCATCCGTACGTCCCTGCCGTTCTCAGCATGGAAACCCAGCCCTGCTTGTCGTTATCGCCGGAAGGCGCCACAAGAATGTGGGAAGGCGTATACCCGCGCGTTCCGGCCCACCGCAGCGCTTCCAGCGTTTTACCGCCCGTTTTGGGGCTAACCAGCACAAGCAGGCAGCCGGAAGGAAAGATGCGAGCATGTTTTTCGAGCTTCGGCTGAAGTTCGCCAAAACCGTCCGCCGTCACGTCCACCAGATGGTGCATCATCCGCTGAAGCTCCCCGGCATTTTCGGTCGGGGTAAAACACTTCGGCGTCTCCCCCGCCGTCATCAGCCCGAGGCACATCCTCTTTTGAGCGGCGTACTGGATCAGCGAAGCCGCCGTAGACACCGCAAGCTCGAACTGCTTGTCCGATGTGTAATGCCCTGCGACGGCGTCCAGCACGACCATGATTTTGGGCACCGAGTCGTATTCGAACTCCTTCGATTTCCAGGAGCCGGTTTTGGCGGTCGCGTTCCAGTGGATCCGCGAAATCCGGTCCCCGTAGACATAGTCCCTGACCCCGTTGATCTGCGTCGTTTCCCGCCGGGAAGCGGCGGATCTTTGCGGCCCGGCGAGCCTGGAATTCCGGTCGACCAGCTTCCAGTCCGAAATCGGAACCGTGCGCGGAAGCACCCGGAATTGCCCGGGGACATGGAAGGTGCCCTTATGTTCGACCAAACCGAAAATATCCTCGGTCACGCATTCCGTTTCGGTAAAATAATACCTTCCGCGTTCCAGCGGCGGCGTTTGGAACGTCAGCTCGCCGCTGCCGCGGAAATCGGGGATGACGCTTTCCTCGAACGACCACGTCTCCCCGTTATGCCGTTTCATCACTTCGCGGATGACGACGTACGGCATCGGCAAAAATCCGGGTACGTCAAATTGAAGGCTGACCTTCACCTGCTCTCCCGCCTGCAGTGCATGGCCTTGGTCGAGCTCGGCGGTGAGGGCCCGCCGGCCGTGCACCCGGCGGATGCCGCCCAGGCCGCCGGCGATCAAATACAACACGAGTATCGATATCATGGCGAGCAGCATCAGCGAAGTTTTGCCGCCTTGAAACAGCACGAACAGCAGGCTGGCAGCCCATACCGAAAGCACGGTCCAGAAGCGGGCATTCCGCAATATCGCCCCTTTGGCGTTCAGCGTAGCCTTCATCGCAATCAGCGCTCCAGCGCCACAGGCACCTGAACCTGCTGCAAAATCTGTTTTACGACGGATTCGGCGCTGACGTTATCCAGACGGGATTCCGGACGCAAAATGATCCGATGCGAAAGGACGTAAGGCGAAAGCACCTTAATGTCGTCGGGGAGCATGTAGTCCCGCTGCTGAATGAACGCGAAAGCTTTGCCGGCCATCATCAGGGACAGCGAAGCGCGCGGGCTCGCGCCGAGCAAAACGGAAGGATGCTGACGGGTCGCGCGGACGATTTTCAAAAGATAATCGGCGACGGCGTCGTCGATGAATACGTTCCGGACTTCCTTTTGAAGCTCCGCAATTTTGTCCATACGGGTAACCGGCTGCAGTTGATCGACGGGCTGGCCGTCGTTATGCTGCCGCAGCAGGTTCCTTTCGGTCGCCGCGTCCGGATAACCGAGGCTGATCTTCATCATGAACCGGTCGAGCTGGGCTTCCGGGAGCATGTACGTACCCTCGAAATCGATCGGATTTTGGGTGGCGCAAAGCATAAACGGCTTGGGCAGTTCGTACGTTTCCCCGTCTACCGTCACGTTTCGCTCCTCCATGACTTCCAGCAGGGCCGATTGCGTTTTCGTTGTCGCGCGGTTGATCTCGTCGGCGAGCAGGATGTTCGTCATGACGGGACCGGGCCGGAAAAAGAACCGCTCTTCGCGGGGATGGAATACGGATACGCCGGTGATGTCGCTTGGAAGAATATCGGGATTGCACTGCACCCGTCTGTAATCTCCGCTCATCGATCTGGCCAGCGCCTTGATCATCTGGGTTTTCCCGGTACCGGGAACGTCTTCGATCAGGATATGCCCTTCCGCCAGGAGCGCAGTAAGCAAGAGCTGGATTTCAAAGGATTTGCCTAAAATGCAGGATTCAAGATTCGTTCTTACGGCTGCAATGGTTTGCAGGGATTCGCTGCTTACGGGCATGGATCCGTCCTCCTTATTTCATGGTTGATGATTTGTAAAATAGAACGAATAAGTACCGAATATTGCTAAATCTTGAGATAAGAAGCATATATCTTTCATTGTACATGATCCGTTCCCCAAAAGTATATTGTGCAGGACTCCTAAATTCGTCGTATACCCCGACATCCCGTTTCGGACTTTGGCTTTCGTCCCTAGAACAACAATCGAAAAAACAAGGCGGCAAGCCTGAAAACTGCACCGGATGAAAAAAAGAAAAAGAGGCCCTCCCCGGCCGAGTACGGCCTTGGGAGAGCCCCTTCCATCATTTCGTTTATCCGCGCGGGCGAACGATAAGCGCCGCCAAAAAGGAGAAGATGATCGCCGCCGATATCCCGGCGCTTGTCACCTCGAATATGCCTGTGACGATTCCGATCCACCCGTCCCTCTGAAGCTCCGACAACGCGCCATGCACAAGCGAGCTGCCGAAACTCGTGATCGGTACCGACGCGCCGGCCCCCGCGAATTTGACCAGCGGGTCGTACAGCCCGAACCCGTCGGCGACCGCCCCGGCCACCACGAGGGTACTCATCGTGTGCGCCGGCGTCAGCTTGAACACATCCATCATGATCTGCCCGATGACGCAAATTAATCCGCCGATAATAAATGCCCATAGAAACTGCATGCTGTTAATCCTCCATTTCCAGCGCGACGGCGTGGGCGATGCAGGGGATGCTTTCCCCCTGCTGGTAGGACAGCGGGGATAGCAGCGCTCCCGTCGCCACGACGAGCACCTTTTTAAGTTCTTTGTTCATCAATTTTTTTATCAGATGTCCGTAAGTCACGACGGCGGAGCAGCCGCATCCGCTGCCTCCCGCTCTCACGTAGGTTTGGTTTTGGATGTCGTAAACCATAAGTCCGCAATCGTTGAACTCCGTTTCGGCCATGCGAACCTCCGCCTTTTGCAGGAGCTCTTTGGCGATCGAAAGTCCTACCGAAGCCAGATCGCCGGTAACGATAAGGTCGTAATGCCCGGGCGTCAGCCCGGTATCCCGGAAATGGGCTTCAATGGTGTCCGCCGCCGCGGGAGCCATCGCCGCCCCCATGTTAAACGGATCCTTGACGCCCAAATCCATCACCCTGCCGATGGTCGCCCGGGCAACCGCGGGCCCGCCGCCGCTTTTGCCGACGATGCCGCAGCCGGAACCGGTCACGGTATATTGCGCGGTCGGAGGCTTTTGCGAGCCGTATTCCGTCGGGTAGCGGAACTGCTTTTCCGCCGTGCAGTTATGGCTGGTCGTGCCGGCCAGCACAAGCTCCGCCGCCCCCGTATCGACGAGCAGCGCCGCCAGCGCCAGACTTTCCATCGAGGTGGAGCAGGCTCCAAAAACGCCAAGGTAAGGAGCACCAAGCGTTCTGGCCGCAAACGTGCTGCTGATGATTTGGTTCATCAGGTCGCCGCCGATATAAAACTGGATTTGCTCCTTTGTCAGCCCCGCTTTGACCACCGCGAGCTGAGAAGCCTGCTCCAGCAGCTTTCGTTCGGCCTTTTCCCACGTTTTTTCGTTGATTTCCAGGTTGTCGTAAATGTAGTCGTAATCGGCGGCCAGCGGTCCTTGTCCTTCTTCGGGTCCCACGACCGTAGCGCTCGCAACAATGCGGGGTTTCGACGCGAATTCCCAGGTCTGGCCCTTCAGCCTCATGGATGATGCACTCCCTCCAGTCCGAAAATGGCGTATACGAGCCCGACGAAAAACGCGGCAACGGTTCCGAACACGATGACGGACCCCGCCAGCTTGAACATGTTGGCGCCCACGCCAAGAACGTAACCTTCGGCTTTATGTTCCAATGCGGCGGAGCACATCGAGTTCGCGAACCCCGTGACTGGAACCGCTGTCCCCGCTCCGGCAACCTGCGCGATTTTGTCGTACACCCCGCAGCTGGTCAATATGACGGAAATGATGATCAGCACGGCGACCGTCGGGCCTGCAGCTTCCTTGACCGTCATATCGAACAAGGACATAAATCCCTGCTGAATCGCTTGTCCAAGCAGACAGATGGCTCCGCCGATCAGGAAAGCCAACAAGCAGTTTTTGAAAACGCTCCGTTTCGGCTCGTGTTTTTGCGCTATGGTTTTGTAATCTTGCTGCGAAAGGTTATCCAGCGAAAATTTGGCGCCTTTTTTTGTGCTCGCAGGCAATGCGATACCCCCTCTTCCTCATTTTTTGGATCATGGAGAAAAACGCGGCTTGGCTTCCTTTATACTGCTTCGATGAGATGTATTATTTGTCGCGCTAAGGTTTGTTATGTATTCGGCGTCCATGCTTGCACTTACGGCAAACAGCCGCCCGGAAGGCTTTAGTCCGGGCAGCTGTCTGAGACAACGGCCTAAAGATGTATGATCACGGTCCGCTCTCTCAAAAACACATCAGGACGATGATCAACAAAATTAGCAGCACGCAGACAAGAATCACTGCTTTGTTCATTTGTATGAACTCCATGTATGATGCTCCCTTCTGCACCTTAATCAGGGCGTTCATCTATATTTATCGTATTCCGGAGCCGGGGGGAGGTGCTTCATCGCGGCAACATGGACAATCCGCATCCGGGAGTTCATACTATAGGAATGAAGGCTACATAGACTCCGGGATGGGAACATTCCGGCAGGAACAAAAAGAACGCGCAAAGGAGAATTGTTGCATGGATCAAAAAACGATGGACCTCTTCCGCAAGCTGACGGAATTTCCTGCAGCTTCGGGCTTCGAAAAAGAGCTTCGGACGTACGTCAAGGAATTGATGTCCGCTTATACAGAAGAATTTGTTCAGGACCGGCTGGGCAGCCTTTTCGGCGTGCTCCGCGGCGACGAGCAAGGACCGAAGGTCATGGTCGCCGGCCATTTTGACGAAGTCGGCTTTATGGTGACGGGCATCACCGATGCCGGCATGATCCGCTTTCAGCCGCTTGGCGGTTGGTGGAGCCAGGCCGTCTTGGCGCAGCGTCTGCAAATCATGACGCCTAACGGTCCCGTCATCGGCGTGGTCGGCTCCATCCCGACCCACCTGCTGGATGAATCCCAGCGGAACAAACCTGTGGACATCAAAGCGATGTATATCGACATCGGCGCCGACAACCGCGAAGACGCCGAATCGTTCGGGATTCGCCCGGGGCAGCAAATCGTGCCGATTTGCGAATTCACGCCGCTTGCCAATCCGAAAAAAATTATGGCCAAAGCATGGGACAACCGCTACGGTGTAGGTTTGGCGGTCGAATTGCTCGAAGCGCTCCACAAGGAAAAGCTGCCGAACACGCTGTATTGCGGGGCGACCGTGCAGGAGGAGCTTGGGCTTCGCGGCGCACGGACTTCGGCCAACCTGATTCAGCCGGACATCTTTTTTGCGCTTGACGCAAGCGCAGCCAATGATATGACCGGGGACAAAAGCTCCTTCGGCCATATCGGACAAGGCGTGCTTCTCCGCATTTTCGACCCTTCGATGCTGACGCACCGCGGATTGGTCGAATACGTGCAGGATACCGCCGACACGCACAAAATCAAATATCAATATTTCGTATCGCAGGGCGGCACCGACGCCGGACAAGTCCATTTGAGCGGCATCGGGGTGCCGTCGACCGTGATCGGCATTTGTTCGCGGTATATCCATACGTCGTCTTCGATCATTCACACGGATGATTACGACGCGGCGAAAGAGCTTTTGGTCAAACTCGTCAAAGGTCTCGACCGCACGACGTTAAATACGATCTTGGAAAACGCCTGATGCGACAAAAACCGTCCTTCCGTCATTTTCGTGACGAGGGACGGTTTTTTTATATTGTGTTTTTGAATCGACTTCGGCGAAGAATCCTGCCTTTTTGGGGCGTTTTATCCTGTCCGCCAAGCCGAAATAACGGACCTGTTTCAGGTTTTTGTCCAAGCTTACAAAAAAAATAGTAAAGTTCACAAAAAAATATAATATTTCGCCCGAAAATATGTTAAAATGAAAGCGCTAACAGCCATCATCTTCTAAAGGGGGCTTTTGTAAGATGAACCAAAACGACAAGGTGGTCACCGAATACCACGATTTCGACCCGGTCACCGATGCATTTTTCTTTAAAACCGGCACGCAGGAGCAGGTCATTTTTCACGGCAGGAATTACATTATAAAAAAGAGAATGTCCTCCGCCGAACTGGCTTCCCTCAAATCCCGGCCCAACTTCGTCCGTGCCGCCTCCAATCTTTACGTGAATGTGAACAAAATTACAAATATCGACGGCAACACGCTGCATTTCCGGGATGAATTCGCATATCCCCGCACCATTACGGTATCCCGGCGAATTTTGGAGCAGATCAAACGGCGGTTGCCTCACACTCCCGGTTTCATATCGCCCAAGCCATGAATAAGTCCCTGCACGCAGTAAGGCGGCAGCTCCCGGTTCTTCCGGGCGTCTGCCGCCTTTTTATGATAAAAAAGTAAGATGCACGTCAGTTGACGCGGAAAGGCTCCACTTTGCGAAATCCCCAGGAGGTTTTTCCATCCTCCGGCATGCCCGGCAGGATCAGCCCGCCGTCGATCCGGACCGTAATTCCCGTAATATAGGAAGCGTGTTCCGACACAAGCCAAAGCGCCGCTTGTCCGATATCGTCCGGGAAACCGATCCGGCCGAGCGGCACGAGCGAGCCCATGTTGTCGTCGGACGGTTCCGGTTCACGGACGAGAATGCCGCCGGGGGCGATGCAGTTAACCCGGATCCCGTACGGCGCCAGGTCCAGCGCCACCGATTCGGCCGCCCGCTTCAGCGCTGCTTTTATCCCTCCGTAGACGGCGTCTCCGGGATATGCCCGTTCGGCATGCGTCGATAAAATATTGATGATGTTTCCTCCGCGCCCGGCCTCGATCATACGCTTCGAAACCTCTCTCATCAACAGCATCGGCGCGCGGAAGTTGAGCTGCATCGTATAATCCAGATGCTCCAACGGCAATTCCGTGATGGATGCATACATCCCGACGCCCGCATTATTGATGAGACAGTCGATCTGCCCCATCGCCCGCATCGCCTCCGCCGCCGTTTGGACCGCTTCGTCCGCATCCGTTAAATCGCCTTCGCGGACCGTGCAGGGTCTGCCCGATCGCTTCGCAATTTCTTCGGCGGTTTGTTCGGCCATGGCGTCATCGCGGTAATGGGTGATCATGATTTCGTATCCCGCCCCGGCCAAAGCGAGCGCGATGCCGCGCCCGATGCCCCGGCTGCCCCCCGTGACGAGGGCCGTTTTTTTCGCCGTGTTTACGTTGCCGTGATGCTCCATGATTTACGCCTCCTTCTCATGCTTCGAAAAATAAGAAAAAGAATGCCCGAAAAACATGTCAGCGTTTTCAAAGGATGACTATTATGATCAAACCGCATGACGCAGAAAAAGTCAAACCTGGTATTCCATCCATCTGCTTTTTTGTTCCACCCGGCCAAAAATAACGCTTTCCCGTTATTTCGCGACGCTTTTTTTACCCGTCAGACGGACTCTCGGATCCACCAAAGTATACAGCAAATCCGCCGCCCAGTTTGCCAGGACAATAAAACCCGATACGACCATAATGATGGCGATCAAAACCGGAAAGTTGCGCTTGAGGGCCGAAGTGACCATCAACGGGCCAAGCCCGTACCAATTAAACACGTTTTCGACGATCGCCGATCCGCTGATCAGAACGGGAAGGTCGAGCGCAATCAGCGTGATGATCGGAATCAGGGCGTTTTTAAGCGCATGCCGATAGACGACCCTGCGGTCCGAAGCTCCCTTTGCCCGGGCGGTCATCAGAAAAGGAGATTCCAAAACTTCCATCATGCCGTCGCGGACAAACTTCAAATAATAGGCGAGCATGCCCATGACCAACGTAGCCACGGGGAGAATCATATGCTGTACCAAATCCCATAGATCGCCCTCCATGGAAGGGGTGTGCATGCTGCTCGGCGGCAGCCATAAAAGCTGCATGGAAAAAATCTGCTGCAGCCAATAGCCCAGCACGAAGCCGGGGACGCTGAACCCGATCGCGCCTAAAAATAATGCCGTTCGATCGGAGATGCCATAAGGTTTGGTACTGTTATGTATTCCCCACGGAATGGCGACCATAAGCGTAATCAGCCATGCGGTGCCCAAAAGGATAAAGCTGTTTTTGGCATGCCACCAAATGTAGCTGTCAATCGGAACGAAATTATAATCTACTCCCAGATACCCTTTCGCAAGTCCCTTGAGCCAACGAAAATACTGTTCGTAAATCGGCAGGTCCAGCCCGTGTAAATGCTTCTGCTCGTCCACCCACTTGTATTGCTCTTCCGTCATTCCAATGCTGGCCCACGGATTTCCCGGCATGAGATGCATCAGAACGAACGCAACCGAAGAAACGACGAACAGCACGACAACGGATTGCACCGTCCGATAAAGGATGTACTTCCACATTTTGCGCTCCTTCAAGCTCCTTTCCCTCTGAAAAATGTTTCGCAAGACTTCCACATATTAGTAGGATACATCAAGATTGCGCAAACCTAAAGACAAAGTTCCACAGAAATCGGCGGCGATTGCGATCGCGGCTGCATGGAACATGCGATTAAGAACAAAAAATTAAAAAGAGGCTGTCCCAAAAGTAAATTTCAAGTGCTTTTGAGAACAACCGAATTAAGAAAAACCGGTGGTTTATTTGAAATATGGCGGCATCAGGGATATGATCCTCATAACAGACAAAGGAGCCGCCCTGGGTCAAGTGACTTTTGGGACGACCCCTGATTGGATTGCAAACGACAAAAACATCACCTAATCGTAGAAGGAAGCCGTCAGCCGACGATGCCGGTCCGTTCCACGCTTTCGACGAAATACCGCTGCACGAACACGTACAAAATGATAATCGGGGCGATGAACAGCAGCTCCCCCGTATTTTTGATCATATAGGCATACAATCCGTCCTCGAACTGCGTGGCCGTCCACATCGTCGGCAGCATCGTCGACAGCACCTTGATTCTCGTCAGCAGCAGCGACACGTAATAATTGTCGTTCCACATCCAGACGAAAGAGAATAGAAAAACGGTCACGATCGCCGGAACGGCGTTCGGAAGCATGATCCGGTAAAACGTCTGGAATACGCCGCAGCCGTCGATATAAGCGGCCTCTTCGAGTTCTTTCGGAATCCCGCGGAAAAATTGCCGGAAAATAAAGATAAACAAGCCGCTTTTGATTCCCATGCCCGTCGCCGCCTGCAAAATGAAAGGCCAATAGCTGTCCAGCAAATTGATTCCATGCCCGCCGAACAAGGACAAAAGGCCAGCCAGATCAAAAAAGCGAAAATTCAAGTAGGTCGGAATCATCAGCGTCTGCGGCGGGACGACGATCGTAAACACCGCAAGCGCAAACAGGATGCCGCTGCCCTTGAACCGTAGCCGGGCGAAGCCGAAGGCGGCGAGCGAACAGGAGATGACCTGCAGCAGCGTCGTCAGCAGCGAAATGAACAGCGAATTCAAAAAGGTGTCGGCATAATGCAGCGTATGGGCCGCAAACCGGAAATTGTCGAGCGTGAAATGCTTCGGAATCCAAAGGACGGTCGGATCGAGCATATCCGCCCTCTCTTTAAACGAAATCGAAATTTTAAAAAATATCGGATACAAAATGACGAAACAAAGACCCGTAACCAACACCGCCCGGATGAGAACCCAGGCAAAATGCTGCATTTTGAGCAGCGGCTGCTTTTCCCTGGAATAACGGGCATAACCTGCCGCCGCCTTGACCACAACCTGTTTCAAAATCCGTCTCCCTCCTTTAATCCCTCAAAATGACAGGCATCTTCCCGCTCAATCGAAATAAAACACCTTCCGGGACACGAGGCGAACCAAGATCAGCAAAATAATGGACGCCACCGCGAAATAGGCCCACGACATCGCCGCACTCAGGCTGAAGTTCAGCGCTTTGAACGCCGTATCGTTGATCAGCACGCTCAGCTTGTTGTAATTGTAGGAATCGATGACGGTATAAACGATGTTCGTCAAAATGAGCGGGCTGACCATCGGGAACGTAATTTTCCAAAACGCCTCGTACCCGGTCGTCCCTTCGATTTTGGCGGCTTCGTACAGCGCCGGGGGCACGGATTGAAGCCCGGCCAAAAAAATCAGGATTTGCACGCCGGAATGGCTGATGATTTCGTAAATGCGGTTGACCGAACCCGTGATGTACATGGTCAAGCCGCTGCCGAACCCGGACTGCAAAAGAAGCGCTTCGAGCTCGCTGCTTTTAAGTCCCGCATCCCCTCCGCCGGTCACCGTTTGCGCCACTTCCGCCAAATTGCTGCTCTGCTCGATGGACAACAGGTTCGTGGCAAGCAGCACCGGCAGGAAAAAGATGGCGCGGGCCAGCACTCTCCCCCGGAATTTCTGGTTGAGCAGGGTGGCGGCAAACAAGCTGAAAACGACGATCGAGGGGATGTTGATCAGGAGGTCCGCAACCGCATCCAGCAGCACCCGGTTAAAGGTCGGATGTTTGTAAAAAATTTCCTTGTAAAACTGAAGCCCCGCAAACTTTGTATCGAAACCGCTCATGGCGACCGTCAAGTGATTAAAGCTGTATACAAGCGATTCGTACAAAGGGACCGCAAACAAAAACACGAAGCCTAAAAACCACGGACCGATGAACAACACGCCGAGCAGCGACTTTTTTTGCGACAACGTCAGCTTCTTTTTCATCGCTTTCCACCGCCTATTCGATAGCTTTCGCCTTCAAGGACAACGCCGCCGTCCAGACTCACGCCCGAAGCGTTGTAATTGACCGTGACGGTTTTGCCGTTTTCGTAGGTTGTACGGAATACGCCCTCTGCCAGCTTCTCGTGGCCTACGATCCTCTGGTCCCGGACGTCCTTCAACACCCCGTTTGCTTCCTTGTAATAACGCACCGCTTCGTCGAGCCAATCCTTGTACCGGGCCGAATACAAATCGTTGAAGTCGGTGTTCCTCACGGCGGAAGCTTTTTCGTAAAACCATCTGTAATACACGCCGGAACCGGTCTCAAGCGTTTTAAGCAAGCTGGCCCGCCCGCTTTGGTCCCGATCCAGATTGACGGGTTCTCCCGAATAGTCGACATATCCGTGCAGCACCATTTGATAAAAAGGGACTTCCTCGTCGGCGATATTAAACCCGCTGCTGCGGGCCGGCGCATTGACCACGATATCCGCGTATGGCAGCACGCCTGCGTTGCCGCCGCTCACCATCGTTTTTCCGGCCGCCTCTTTCAGCCTCTTCACCGCCTCCTCGTTCAGCGCCGCGCCGGCCTGCCGGTCGGTCGTCCTGCCGGACGTCACGTCGGAATGGATATCGTCCCCCAAATCACGCAGCGATACTCCGCCCACGCTCCATGTTTTATAATCCTGCAAAAAATCGTCCACGAGCTTTGGCAGCTTCTTCGGCGACAGCAGGTAATAATCCAAATCGCCCCGATTTGCCGTTACCGGATCCGTTTTGTACTGCGCGATGCCTTCGCGGAACAAAAAGCTTGCCCCGTCGCGGGAAGGCTTGAATCCATGTCCGCTGCGGTATACCTGCAGGAAGGAAACGTCCGGATAGAGCTCGACGTTTTGTTCCTTGGCGAAGCGAACCAGATGTTCGAAGCCCTTTTCGCCGCCAAGCGCGGCATCGACGTCGATGTCGTCCGGATAATGATGGGCAAGCCCGCCGTTGAACCATCCCGAATAACGCAGCTTGATGCTGCCGATGCCTTTGCCCTTCAACATGCCAACCAGCGATTCGGCCTCTTGGAAGGTCGTCAGCGCCTTCACCGACCGGTACGGGATGCCGAGGAACGTTTCGCGTACCGGAATGGAGCCGACGAGATCAAGCACAAAAGGCGTATCTTGGGAAGCTTCGAGCTTGGTCAGTTTGCCGTTTTGCACGAGATAATCCTGATAATGGCGGGCCATGCCGGCATAATCGGCCGACGCGCCGGACAGGAACGTATACCGCAGCCGGATGCCACCCCCGTACATTTCCGGAAACATCGGGCTGTCCTTTTTTACGCTGCCTGCACGGTACGTAAACAGCTCCATCGGTTTCAGCAAAAATTTGGCGCTGACCCGGTTGTAGGAATTGACCCTTCCGCTGATGTCGGCATGGATCGAAGCGACCGCATCTCCGGCCTCAATGATGCAGAAAAAGGCCTGCTCCCCTTTTTTCATGCCAAAAACGGGCAGCCTGGTCGTTTCGGTAAATTCCTTGATTTCCGTCGTCTTCTCTTTCAAGGTGCGGTCTTGGCCGTATATCGGCATTTCGTAGGGCTGGGCGGCGACTTTTCCGTTGTTCAAACGGATCAGCGCTCCCGACCCGTCGGGAACGAACATATATCCGCTTTCCTTCGTCCCGGCCGCGCCGAACATTTCAAGCAGCTGGATCGACTCGATCGGGAACGGCTCCGTATCCCGGATTTCCTTGACGGGGACCTGAACGACCAAACTCCGGCCGTCCAGCCGGTATTCGACCGGTACGGTGAATTTCGCCGCTGCCGAGGATTTCTGCTCGCCCGCCTGGTTCAGCTCGTTATCCTTTTTGGCATCCTGCGCCGTATAACCGACCGATTCCAGGATGGCCACGACGTCCTTTACGACGTACTCCGGCATTTCCTTCCGTTTGTAAACCTGCGTTTCCTCATCGAGGAAAAACCGTTTCTCGATCTCGAATTTGACGCTTTCATCCTGGATTTTGCTTAATATCAAGTCATCCATCCGCTGCTTCGAAATGAATTGCGGGACGGCTTCCAGCCCTTTCTGAAAATCCCCGAGCCGATAGATGATTTTGACGCCATGGTCCGTTTTCAAAATATCGAACTGTTTGCGTTTCACCGCCTCGGTATAGTTGTTCGCGTAAAACGTCTGCCCTTTTTCGTTGTTGTACACGATGGAAAATTGGGCGGACAGGTTTTCGAAATTGACCGCTTCCGCCTTTTTATCTTCGTCCCGGTCCTGCGGGTTGGAATACCACATCTGTCCGCTGCGCTTGTCCTTGACCGCGGTCTCCGTCGTTTCCGGATCGATGTAAAGCGCGAGATCTTCATTTTCGGTGATCAGGTTCCAGCCTTCGGCGTTACTTTCGAAACGGGCGGATTCGGGCGTCTTCCCCTCACCGGATAGGCTGCCGGGTGTTTCTGCGGATCCCGCCGCTTCGCGGCCGCCTGCAGGTTTCATGATCTGAAAGCTTGCGTAAGCGACCAGGCAAACGCCGGCGAGTGCCGCCAGCCACCATCCTGCTGTTTTGCGTCTCAACCGTTTCTCCCCCCTTTACAAGCGAACGATGATTTCGCGGTACAACGCCTGAACGAACGTCGCCATCTGCTGCACCAAACTGAAGCAAAGAATGCCCAGAAAGACGATAAAAGCCATGACCAGCACGGTTAAAAACAACGTCGCGACCGTTTTGCCGATCGAATATTGATGCACCGTCATCGTGCCGACGAAAAGCAGCCAGGCGAACCACAGGTACGCGATGGAATCGAGCAAATAATAAAACGGGCTTTCGGCTTCGGTCATGAAGTTGCTGACCCCGGTTTGCGGCAAAAAAATGATGACGAGCGGCAGCGCCGCATATCCGGCGGCCATGACGATCTCTTTGAATTTCCCTTCGCCGTCCATCAAGGTCGTCAGCGACCAGTTCGAAACGCAAAACAGCATAAACGGCAGGACGATATATTTCAGCTCATCAACGCTGCTGAACTCGCTCGGCTTGTTGAAATTGACGATGAAACCGGCATACTGCCGTTTCAAAATCATCGTCACGACAAGCATAAGCAAAATGAAAACCGCGATCGCGACTTTTCCTTTGTTTTCGTATTTCAGTTCCCAGAAGCCGCTGAACGGACGGACGATCGTGCGCAGCGGCATCCTCCACGCCGCCGTATCCGTGTAATGGACCGCAACCCTCCGCCTCGCCCGGACGATCCGAAGCGCAAGCAAAGCACCCGCCGCCCCCAGCACGACCGTCATCGCGGTGCCGAAGTGGTTCCACAAATACTCCGAACGGTACCGGTTCAACGCCTCGGAATAATACTTCCGGTTGTTCCCGTTTTTGAAATATTCCATCGCCTGTTTGTTTTCGCCCTTTTGCAAAAGCGATTTGCCAATGCCGATATAGGCGATGTCAAAATTGGCGTTCAGCTTGAGCACTTCTTCCCAATCCTTGGCCGCCTCGTCGTCTTTGCCGTTATATTGCGCCTCGACCCCGGCGCGGATCAGCGATCCGTAGCGGGTCGGAGCAAACACGGTAAGCCGGTTCATCCCGGCGTCGAGCACCACCATCCGGTCGCCGAGCATCGCCATGGCCGTCGGCTTTTGAAACCGGTTTTCGCTCATGCCGACGCCCCCGAACTGGTAGAGCATGTTGCCGTCGCCGTTGTACGCGAATATCCGGTTGCGTTTCGAGTCCAGGCCGCTATAGATGCCGCTTTTGTCGTAAATGACGTCGACGAACGTTGAGCTGCCGGCGTTTTGGATCGTTTTTTGCTTGGCGGCATCCACCTGAACGGCGGAAACGTCGCCGGCCGGATCGAAATAACCCTCCCTTCGCAATACGTCTTCCCCGCCCGGGTTAATCCGTTTTATCGGACGGGCTGCATTAACTTCCGAAGAGACCGCATAAATAAAACCTTTGTCGTCCAAATCCATATTGGCGAACTCGATCGGCAGGAACAGCTGCATTTGGCTGCTTTGCTCCTTGGTGGAGAACCGCTTCCAGAACAGGTCGACCGGACTGAACCTCACTTTGTTCGTGCCGACGTATCCCCGAAAATTCCCTTTGGCGTCAAACTCCATAATGCCTTCGTATGCGCCTTGGGCGATCACGTACAGCCTTTGCGTTTTGTCCACGGCCACTTTTAACGGAAAATATTGAAATCCTTTCGGAATGATGCTGGACACCGGAGGTCCGTACATCCGGATCAGTCTGCCGCTTCGCTCCATCTCGACCACCCGTCCGTTTTGCGTATCGGCGACGAACAGATGCCTGTTCGTCCGGTCGACGTACACGCCGCTCGGCTTGTTGAACGTATCTTTTTTCCCACCGTTGTCGAAAGCGGATATCACCCCCAGCAGCTTCCCCTTTTCGTCCAAATGAACGATCCGGTTGTTGCCCGTGTCCGCAATGAAGATGTCCCGATCCTCGTCCACGAACACGTCCTGCGGCTCATTCCAGTGGCCGATGCCTAAATCCGAGCCGTAAATCGTTGTTTCCGCCAAGTACGGATATGGCGCCGGTTCGGCTTCCCTCCAATACGAGTAGTTGTATCCATGGTCCGGCACCTCCGCTTTCACCGGGGTACCGACGGCAAGAAGCGCCAATGCAAGCAGCCACGCCGCCCATTTCCTGACACCCAATTGCACTCCCTCCTCACCATCAGTCTTTCATCCCCGACGTCGACATCGTCTGAATGACGTTGCTTTGCGTCAAAATGAAGATCGCCACCGGCACGACCATCATGATCAATGCCGCCGCGGCCATCGGTCCGGACCGGACGAAGCCGCCCGACAAAATCTGGCTGAACGCGTAATCCATCGTCTTCAGCTGCTCGCTGTAAATAAACGAAGCGCCTTGGCCTCCCGCTCCGGTTCCCCATAATCCTTTGAAGGAGAAAATGATCAGCGTCAACCATGCCGGCTTGACGATCGGCATGACGATGTTCCAGAAGATGCGGTATTCGCTGGCGCCGTCGATTTTGGCCGCTTCCATCAGCGAGTCCGGAATCTGCTCCATGAACTGCTTCATCAAAAACAACCCGAGCGAAGTGGCGAAGGCCGGAAAAATGAGCGACCAATACGTGTTCAGCAGCCCAAGCCAGCTGACGGTCAGATAGTTCGGAATCGACGTGACCTGGGACGCGAACATAAGCGACAGCACGACAAGCGTAAACAAAAACCTGCCGCCGGGCAGCTTTAATTTGGCCAGCGGATAAGCGGCCATCGAAGCGAGCACGACGTGACCGGCCGTACCGAGAAACGCGACGAAAAACGTGTTGAAAATATACCGCGACAGCGGAACCCAAGAGTTGGCGAAAATGAGAAACAAATCGTAAAAGTTGTCCAGCGTCGGATTGCGCACGATAAACGTCGGCGGGAACAGGAACATTTCGTCCAGCGGTTTCAGCGCCGTGCTGATCATAAACACAAACGGCGCGGCCATAAACGCCCCGGCGCATGCCAAAAGACCGAAAATGGCGATGTCCACCGGAAGCGAGCGGTTCACCTTCCTCTCCCTGCGCAGCCGAAGTTGAAGTTTTGCCTGCATGGGATCTATTCCCCCACTTTCCTGAGCAGCTTCTGGATCACCATGTTCGTGCCGAGCATGATGACAAACAATACGCTAGCGATGGCGCAGGCGTATCCCATCTCAAACCGGATCGTGCCGTAATCGTTCAGATGGGTTACGATCGTATGCGCCGCATATTGCGGGCTCGGAAAACCCGCCATATTCGTGGCCACGTCGGCGACGGCAAAAGAACTCGTAATTTGCATGACCGCCCCGAACATGAGCTGCGGGCGCATCGACGGCAAGGTGATATGCCACAGCTCCTGCCAGCGGTTTTTCACGCCGTCGATCGCGCCGGCTTCGATCAACGTTTTGTCGAGGCCCTGAAGCCCGGCGATAAAAGCGAGAAAAGCGGTGCCGAGGCTGAGCCACAGCTGGACGAGCATGATAATGAACAGCATGTATTTCGGATTCTGAAGCCATTGGATCGGCTCCAGGATAAATCCCCATTTCATCAAAAATGCGTTCACGTAACCGAAGGAATCGCCCGAAAAGGCGACCTGCCAGATCAAATAAACGTTGCCGGAAATCGAAGGGGCATAAAAAAGCAGCGTCACCACCGCCCGCAATTTCGGCGACAGCTCATTGATGAGCCATGCGAGCATAAAACAGGCGATATAGCTGATCGGCCCGGTAATGACCGCAAACAGCAGCGTGTTTTTCAAGGCGATCAGAAACACTTCGTCCTTGATGAACAACGTCGCGTAATTATCCCAGCCGATCCACTTCGGCGGCTCCAGCACGTTGAAATAGGTGAAGCTTAACGCAAACGCCATCAGGACGGGAAAAGCCGTAAAAACGAAAAACAAGACGAAATAAGGAGCGAGCAGAACATACCCTTGCTTTTGCTGCCTCATTTGCTTCATCAGCTCTGCCAACTTTCCCGGTTTGCGGCCGGGAACGGGCGGTGATGCGGTCCTGGCCGGGTCCGGCAACCTCAAGCGAACATTCTCTAGGTCTGACATCGGGATCACCTCTCTTTCTCGCCTTCCGGCAGCCCGAATTCCTTCCGTTTTTTCGCAATTTCGTCGTTGACGAACCTCGTGTAATTGCGGATCGCTTCCCGCGGGTCTTCATTGGAGATGACCACGCTGCGGAAGGCGTTGTCCAGATGTCTCCCCGTGAAGTAACCGCCGGGCACTTCCGGAACGCCCTTCGCCCACTGCCACTGCTCCATGAGCGTTTTGTAATCCTTGACCTGCCAAGGCAGCTGCCCGACCGCTTCGAGATTGGCTGTGGCAAACCGGCCAGCCGGCCCGAAAATGGCCTCGCTTTCCCACCCGAATTTCGCCTGCACTTTCGAACTCGTCCACCACTGCATAAATTGCCAAGCTTCGGGTTTATGCTTGCTGCTTTTCAGCATCACCGCCGCGTTGCCCGATGCCGGGACGTCGCGCCGTATGGAGCCATCCTCCCGTTTCGTGCCGGGAACGGGGGCGATATCCCACAACCCTTTCAATTCGGGGGCCGTCACGCTGATCATGTTGAACCGGGTGTAATCGGCGATGCCGATCGGCATTTCCCCGCTGCGGAAGCGGTTCGTGAAATCCGTTTCGATCGGCAGCTTATAGGTTGTGTACAGCTCCGACCATTCGATGAACGCTTGAACCGACGTTTCCGAATCAAGGGCGCTCGTTTGGCCGTCTTGCGAATACAGCGTGCCGTCCTTTTGATAAAGCAGCGTGCCGTAGGTCGGATTGACGGGCAGGTTGCCGCTCTCCTGAACGTTGGAGCCGGTTTTGACGAGCACTTGGATCGGGAATCCGAACAGCAGGTTGTTTTTTTGCAGCTCCGGGATCATGGCATACACGTCGTCCCAGGTTTGAGGCACTTCAAGGTTCAATTCCTCGAGGATATCCTTGCGGTAAAACAGCACCGGGAAGTATTGTTCCACAGGCAAACCGTAAACGGCGCCGTTAAAGGTGTAAGGGACAAAGGCGCTTTCGCTGTACTGCCGTTTCACGTCATCGAATCCCGGATATTTCGATACATCCTCGACGCCGCCGCGCAGCGCGTAATTAAGCGGCTTGTCGTTGCCGACGGAGAAAGCGACATCCGGTCCGCGGCCGGCAAGCATCGCCTGCAGCAGCACCGATTCGGTCACGACCTGGATATCGACGCCGACGCCGGTTTCCGGGGTGAAGGACTCCTCGACCATGCGCTTCAAAATTTTGGCCTGGTCAAGCCCCATCGTGATCCATACTTTGATTTTTTTTCCACCCTTGCCGTTTGACGTGCCCAATGCGTTGTAATCGTTGATAAACGACAACGCAAAAGATCCCACTTGATGCTTCACGTTTGCCCATACGCCCGCGCCGGCGGCCGGCATGTTCCGATCCGGCGAAGCGACGACGAGGTAATCGATCGACAACGGCATGTTGTTGATCGAATAAATCCATGAGCCCAGCGAGCTGACGTTCGATTTGAACGTCTCCAGCCGGCGGGCCACCGTATCGGGATGATCGGCCATCTCGCGGAGCTGATAAACGATCCGCTTCAGCGTCGCCGTCCGGTCGCCGCTGCCCCCGGCCTTTTCGATCCTTTCGGTGATCGAATCGATCAGGTCCGCCTGCCGGCGGAATACGTCCACCATCTCGGGCAGCTTGAGCTCAAGCTGGTAGTCCCGGTATTCGTCCGGCACGACGCCCGTGATCATGACGATCCGCCGGTACATGTTGTTCAGCTCCAGCACGCTGGATTCGATGGTGCGCAGGTAAAGCGACATTTCGCCCAGCGTGACGTCCATCCGGATTTGATGCTTTCCTTTCGCCAAATAAAACAGGTACGGATGTTGGCCGTCGCCGAGCTCTTTCATTTTCCAGTCCGGAGAAAAATGGAACGCGATGCTTTCCGCTTCCTTGAACGGAACGGTGCCGTCAATCAGCAATTTGCGGTACGAAGCGGCTCCCCGCTGCATGCTTTGGTTGTATTTCACGCCGATTTTATACAATCCGTCTTCAGGAACCTCGATGTCCCATGAAATCCATTGTCCCGCCTCCGACCAGTTGAACGAACCGATCGTGTTGAACCTGATTTTGGCCATGTCATAAGGTTCGGTCGCCGGGCTGCTGCGGTCCATCATCGGGTAAAGCACGGCGCTTGATTTCAGGGCCGCTGCCTCGCCCTGGATTTTGATGAAGGCGCCGGGCGCTTCCTTGTATCCCTTTGCCTTGTAGCTTCGCGACACTTCCTCATAAGACGGAACCTCAGGCAGCTGATACAGCTTGATATAATCGATCATCATCGGCTCCTTTTCGGAGACGAGGGTAATGACGTGTTTTCCTTTCGAAAAATAAAACGAATACGGCTCCTCATGCCGCCCGTCCGCGCTTTGAATGCTGGCCTCCTGCCACATCGGCACTTCCGTCTGCTTGGTATAGATGTCGTTGCCTTTTTCGTCCTGCACGGTATCGCCTTCGTTTTTCCACAGCCGGTGAAACACCAAATTTCGGGCTTCCGCAAAAGGCAGCTTCCCGTCGATCAGGAGCTCCCGGTCCATGTCCGATCCTTTTCCCGGCATCGAACGGTAACGCAGCGCCATATGGTACAAACCTTCCTCAGGAACCTCCACCGTCCATGAAACCGTCCCCGATTCGCCGGTTTGAACGACCTTTCCGTCGGCGCCTTCAACGCCCCCGATCACCGCCACGTCCATCCCATCCGTCCCTGTGAAGGCATCTCCCCGGACGATCAGCTCACGCTGCGGACGTACGGCGCTATCGTATTGACGGATGTAATGGTCGTAGCTGTACTTGCCCGTCGATCCAAGCTCAAGCTTCGCAAGCGAATCGGCGGCCGCGGCCGCCTCCTTCGCAGCCTGAAGCGGGGTAAACGGCAGCGGCTGCGGAAACAAGCTGCATATTCCAACGAATAATGCGATCAGCGCCATTCGGCGGTTCAACTTCCGCGTCATCGGTGCATCCCCTCCATATGTAATCCAGCACCCCGATGAAGCCATCGGAGTGCTGAAGCAAAGAAACTGTCACCTATTTTTTGGTCGTGACGTCGATGGCCCCTTGCGCCATCGGCTTGATCCGCTGAACGGCCTGGGATGGCGACTCCTTGCCGTTCGCGATGTTTTTGAACGCTTCTTCAAGCACGTCCGGCAAACCGACGTAAGCCTGGTAATTGATCAGCTTGTACGGACTGTCGAACATTTTTTTCATCGTGTCGAGCGACTCCTTGTTTTTCATGTTCGGCTCCTCTTTTTGCAGCTGGATCTGCTTTCCTTTTTCGACGTCAAACTCATACAACTCGCTCCATGCGGCCAGCACGGCTTTCGGATTTTCGACGCCCTGCGGAATGAACCACAGGTTCATTTTGTCGTACGGGGTAACGTATTCCGTAGCTTTTGGCCCTTTCGGGAAAAACACGTACCCGATGTCGTTCGGCTTGTCCTTGACGTAACCGAGGTTATCCCAGCGATAGCCGTTGACGAATGCCGTTTTTCCGCTGCCAAAGTCGGCCCCGTCCGTGCGGCCCACGACTTTGTGGACGTTGTACAGGTCGTTGAAAAACTGCAGCGCCTCCATCGCATTCGGCTCTTCCAGCACGAATTTGTTCGTCGCCTCGTCTTCGATTTGGCCCTCATTGGTGTAGATCAGCACGGATGCAAGCAGCGACTCGCTGTCGAAGTACAGCGGAACCTTCCCGCTAGCTTTGACCTGCTTCAGCATGTCGAGGAATTTATCCCACGTCCATTCCCCTTTTTCCTGAAGCTCGTACGGATCCGGCAGCCCTAACTTCTGCAGCAGCGTTTTGTCGTAAAACAAACCGTGGCTTTCCGTGTAAGGCAGCGTGACGCCATATTGCTTGCCCTGGTATTTGCCGTTACCGATAGTCACCGGATTTTTGCCGAAGGCTGGATTGTCTAAGTCGATGACGCCGTCCAGCGGCTGCACGTACCCTTCGATGACCAGCTTCGGAAACGCCTCGCGGATCGGAATCATGACGATGTCGGCAAAAGGTTCGCCCGCCACGGAGGACGTGATGAGACGCGCCGTCGTGTCCTCCACCGTCACGTATTCGATTTTGGTGTTGTATTTTTCTTCGACCTTCTTCTGTTTCGCCTTTTCCTCGTCGTTCAAATACGCGTCCATCCCCCACCATTGTCCGATGCGCAGCGGCTTGCCGCCGAAATCGAGCTTTTCTTCCGCTTCCTTCGGCGGCTGCTCCTCCTTCGTTTCCGGGGTCGCGGCGGTTTGGCTTTCGTTTCCGGATGCATTTTCGGCCGGTTTGGCACCTTCTCCCGTCGTTTCCGTCGCCCCTTTGCCGGAACAGCCGACCATCGACAGCATCACCGCAAAAATAAGGGCCATGGACCATGCTTTCATCGTCTTCAAGCGATTCCCCCCTAAAATGTTCAATGTAAATGATCAAACGCTAATTCGGGCGTTAACCGGGAAGCTCCTTTTTCTTCGCCGCTTTTCGGCTTCATCCGCTCTCCTGACAGGTCCTCCTTTCAAAAAAAATGACGTCACGGCCAATTGTAATCGCTTTCATATCTGCCGAACGGGAAGCTTGCTTTCAGCCCCCGGCAAAGGCCAAGCGACACCGCCATCTCCGTCAACGCCTGCGCTCTGTTCATGCACATCATTAAAGCCTTCCTCCCCAATATAACTTGAAAGCATCCACCCTTGTATTCATCCAAAAAAGGCATTCCCGTACATACGCATTCGAGCTTCTGACGCCCTGCAAAGCAAAACATCTAATTATCGTCCATGCCGAACCTAAGATTTGTCCATACCCAAACCGGATCGGACCGGCGTAACCCGGCTGACGCCCCCGGTGCGGGTTACGCAAACTGCTCCCGGAACTGGGTCGGCGTGCGGCCGGTCACTTTTTTGAACATTCTCGTGAAATAAAAATAATCCTGGTACCCCGCCTTTTCCGCGATTTCGCTTACCAAATCCTCCGTTTGCTCCAGCAGCTCGCAAGCGTAGGTTATTCGCAACCTCGTAATATAGGACGTGAACGTTTCGCCGGTTTCCTTTTTGAACAGCTGGCTGATGTAATTCGGATGGATGTAATATTTTTGCGTCAGCGTTTGGATCGAAATGGCGCTGCGGTAGTTTTCATGCACATACTGCAGCATCGTTTTGAAGGTTTCGTTGCCGGTTTCCTTCGGGCCGTATCCCGGATTTTTGCCGATCCCCTTCATGACCGCCATGTTTACGTAATCGATCATATCGGATCCTCTTGGAAAGATATCCATAAGCTGCTCGTAGCTGAGGAGCATGCCGTCGTTTTCGTCCCCATGGACACTGTACAAAAACGTAAACGCTGCGTTGTACAGGTGCAAAGCGTCTTTGACCGTTAGACGCGCCTCGCGGAAAAGCGCCTTGATTTCGTCGGAACAGCGGAGCAGCGCCGGCACGTCTTTGCTGCCGATGGCCGCGCCGAGTTTGCGGATGCAGTCCTTGATTTCCCCTTTGCCATCTTCCCGGTGCTTGAATATGCCCGGCTTGCCCGTCATGAAATATTGATTGGACAGCACATAAGCTGTTTCGATCGCCCGTTTCAGCATGCCGGCATCGCCGCATGGGAAGCTGATGCCGGCTCCCTTGAAGCCAGGCTGCGTCTGCAGAATACGGGCAGCCGTTTCCAATTGATCGTAGTCCATAAGGCGCAGCGTTTTTGATCTGCCGATTTTCACGCTGAGCCCTTGTCCGGCCTCCGGCTCCGTTCCGTCTTCAAAGGCCGCCACCAGCGCGCCGATCGCAGGCCCCGGCTGAAGGCCCCATTTCATGAGCTCCGCTTGCAAGCTGTCCGAACCGGCTTCGTTTCGTTCGGTCAGAAGGTGTAAAAGACGCGATTCGGAATGAAAACGTTCTGCGTCGAGCGCTTTTTTCAACTTGCCGAGAACGCCGGCAATTTCCTGCTCGTCGTAAGGTTTCAGGCAGTAGGCCGAAGCGCCGAAATTAAGCGCCCGCTGAGCATACGCAAATTCCGCATAACCGCTGATCACCACGAATTTCGGAGGCGAAGGCAGCTCGCTTCCTTTTTTGATCAGCTCGAGCCCCGTCATCCCCGGCATCCGGATATCGGTAAACACGACCTCCGGCCGTGTGCTTTCCATGTTTTGAAGCGCTTCCAACCCGTTGTGCGCCGCGCCGGCCACCTCAAAACCAAGGCTTCCCCAATCCACGCACGCCTTCAGGCTTTCCACGACCCAGCTTTCGTCATCGACGATCAATACTTTGTACATGAACATTCCTCCTTGCCGGCATCGATAAACGTATTTTTGTCCCTTTCCCCAGTGCGCTCTCGACTTCAAGCCCGTATTCTTCGCCGTACGTCAGCTTGATCCGGTTATTGACGTTGGCGAGTCCGATGCTCGATACCCGCGGCTCGCCGCGGCTTCCGATATCCCGTTCCTGCCGGTGCAGCGCATCGCGCACCTGCGCAAGCCGCTCCGGCTCCATGCCCAAGCCGTCGTCTTCGACGGCGAGAACAAGCTCGCGATCGTCACGGACGTTCCCACGGATCGTTAAAGTTCCCGGCTGCTCCTTCAGCTCCAGTCCGTGGAACACCGCATTTTCGACGATCGGCTGCAAAATCATTTTCGGGATCAGGCACTGCATCGCTTCGTCCTGCAGCTCGTATCGCACGTGAAACCGTCCGCCGAAACGGATTTGCTGGATCTGCATGTACGAGTCGACGATCCCCATCTCCGTTTCCAGCGTCACCACGTTTTCCCCTTTAATGCTGTAGCGGAATATTTGCCCCAGCGATTTGGCGATGTCGCGGATTTCGTGCCCCCCCCGGACCGCTGCCATCCCTTTGACCATTTCAAGCGTATTGTACAAAAAATGCGGGTTGATCTGGCTGCGCAAAAACGTCAGCTCCGATTTTTTGTTTTCCAGTTCGGCTTCGTACAGCATCGCATTCGTTTCCAGCAATTGATGCGTCAAATGGTCGACCTTGTCCAGCATGCTGTTCAGACCGGTCGACATGACCGTAATTTCGGCGTATCCCTGCAGGGAAATCCGGGTTTTCAGCTTGTCCAAATCTCCCCGCCTGATGTTGTTCATAAAGGACATCAGTTTTTTAAGCGGCAGCAGGATGTTGTTTGTGACGAGCCTGAACAGCAGCAGCATCGCGATCCCCCCGGCAAAACACACGATCAGCTCCAGTCTGCGGATTTTGGCGATGTCGGAAAAAAGCTCGGAGACGGGGATGATGCTGACGATCATGCTGCTTACCTCAGGCAGTTCCTCTTTCTGAACGACATAGGTCCTTCCGTTCAGTTTCACGTTGATCGGCTTCGAAGCGGCCGGATGGTCCGCAATGATGCCGTTCAGCTCGCTGCCGATCTCCATCGGGTCGCCGCTCGACATGATTTTGTTGTCGCCGTCGACCAAATAAACGAGCGTGGCGGATTCGCTTGATACGACGCCGGCCTGGCCGATCAGCGCTTTCGGATCGATGACGAAAAACAGCGTGCCGATGACGGAGTTGAACCGCTCGCCGGACTGCAGCGATTTCATTTTCATGCCGACCAAAAGAACGTTGCGGGAAGGGTATAAATCCCCGAAATCCTTCAGCCCGAAATAACGGACGGAATCCTCCGGCGCAATCGAACCGGCATAATAGGAAGCCGCCTTGTTGCCGCCGAACAGGTCGTACCAGCGCCCGTTTTCTCCCAACACGACGATATCGAGGATCCCTTCCTTCAAGGTGCCCATGTTGATCAGCAGGCTGTGGATCTTTTTCGAATACACGTAGGCTTCGGCGGCGTTCGGTTCGACCAGAAACTTTTGCACGTCCTGGTTGTAGGCGACGTTTGTCATCAGCCGGTCGATGACGTCCTTGTTCGAATGCACCGTCTCTTTGATCTGCGCTTCGAGGTCCCTCGTATACCTTTCGTTGTTGTCGCGGATGATCCCGGACATTTCAAAATACGTCGCCGCGATGATTGTCAACATCACGGCCGCGATCGAAGCGGCGATAAACGAAAGCTGCGAACGAATCGATAATTTGCGGTAAAAGGACACGGCCAATCCCCCGTTAATTTCGGATAATATGGTTGATTATTACGAACATCGTAACATAGTTTGGAAATCCGCGGCAGAAATCTCTTTACGCGCCTATCTTTTTCACTTACCATCTTTTAGAAAGGGACTTCTTGAAAAGGAGTGGATCGTTTTGTTCCGGTTCAAAGCTACAATTCTGGCATGGATGGCGGTTTTCCTGGCCGTGGGCGGAGCGGGATGCGGCAGCGGCGAACCCCTTGGTCCGGACGCCAAACCCCATCCCGATGCCGGTGAGCATCTCGACATTTCCATCGCGTTTTGGGATATCGGCAGGGCGTTCGAAAAAAACGACGCCGTGCTGCAGAAAATCGAGAGCGATTTCAACATTTCGATCAAACCGGTCCAAGTGAGTTACGCCGACTATGAGGAAAAATTCAAAATATGGGCGGCCTCCGGCCGGTTTCCCGACCTGTTCGCGCATTCGCTCGTCAGCGACTCTCCGGGAATTTATGCCGATTGGATCAAGCAGCGCCTCATCCGGCCGCTTCCCGACGATCTGACTCCTTATCCCAACGTGTACCGGGTGGCGCAAATCCCCGATACGCTCGCCCTCCGCCGCAACAAAAAGCTGTACATGCTGCCGCGCATCGCATACCCGACCAACGATTTATGGATGCTGGAGCGGGTGGTGTTCGTCCGCAAGGATTGGATGAATAAGCTGGGTTTCACGGACCCGACAAATTTCGATCAATTTTCCAATATGATGAAAGCGTTTACCGAAAATGATCCGGACGGCAACGGCCAACATGACACGGTCGGACTGACGGCCGCGAGCCTTGATTACTTGTCTTGGGTGTTCAGCCCCACGTTCCCGCAGTTTGCGGCAAGCAAATGGGTGCAGGAAAACAACCGGTGGATTCCCTATTATGCCTCTCCCAAAATGAACGCCGTTGCTGCGCAGTTCCGGGAGCTGTACGCAAACGGGGGCCTCGACCCGAACTTTTTTCTCGTAAAGGAAGCCGATGCGCTCGAACAATTCACCCAAGGACAAGCCGGCGCGCTCGCCTACAAGGCAACGCCCCAAAGCTTGAGCAAAATGGTCCGCATGTGGGACAAATACCACCCCGGCAAGGACTTTTACGACTCGGTCAAAATATTGCGCCTGTGGCCGGCGGAAGACGGAAACCGCTACTATTACGTCGCGTCGACCTACTGGACGGAAAGCTACTTCAGCGCCAAAGTGGATGACCGCAAAATGGACCGCATCTTAAGGCTGTACGATTATTTGCTGTCGCCCGAAGGCAAAATGCTCATGAAATACGGGATCGAAGGCAAAGATTACGAGAACAGGGACGGGCAAATCGTCATTACCCGGCCGCGGGAGGAAACGGGAGAATACATTAGCCTCCAAAAGCTGTATCCTTCCACCGAAATCTTCGGCAATCTCGCCTCCTGGGGGCTGGAGCAATCGTACCGGCTCGACCCGATCAACAAAGACAATTACGGCGAAAAAAATATCCGCGCCTGCCTCGAAGAAATGCGGTGGCTGCTGAACAACGCCAGGGCAACGCCGTTTATGTATTCCATCATTTCGCTCTCCACCGACAACAAGGACAAGCTGAGCGCCGCCATCCATCCGATGGAGGACCTGACGAAAGCGGTCCTCGGCTCGGGCGACCCGGTAATGCTGTGGCAGGAAAACGTGAAATATTACAACCAGATCGGCCTGCCTGAGGCGATCCGGGAGGTCAACGACAAGCTCGCAGCGCGTTAACAAGCGGCGGCCCGGTCGCGTAGGGAAAAAAACGGAAAAGAAAAAGGCCGCGGAATGCCGCGCGCCTTTTCGGATCTAATAGAACGAAACTGTCCAGGGCCCTGTAATGTACCTGATACGGGTTCAATGCCAAAGCCCCGCCGGTTCGATCTACGATTGAACGAGCCGTCCTTCCGGCTGATGCTCCGGCTGCCCGCGCACGACGGTCCCGTCGTTTTGGCGGATCCATGTCGCGAAATCCCTTTCCCCGGCCTTCAATTGAATGACGCGCGCTCCCGTCGGGAAGTGGTCCTTACGCTCATGGCCGACGTAGCTGACGTATTTGGTCGCCCGCCCGTAGCAAAGCCGGATGCCGTGCAGCGTGCCGCAAAAATCGTTGGCATGGTCATGCCCGACGAAAGTGCCCATCACGTCGCCCATTTCAAGCATCGCCGCAAACATGCCCGAATTGAATCGCGGCGCGGAACACGTGCCGTCCAAGCGGTGTCCATGGCACACCTCCGTATCCCATACCTCGTTGTATTCCGGCAGCGGGATATGGAAAAAGGCGAGCGCCGGCAGCGGCATGCCTCCGTTTTGCTCCGTTAACGCCCGGGACTCGGACACGTACCAATTGATCTGGTCTCTGCGGATCCAATCATACCCGCCGAACGGGGAGTAATCGCCGCTGTCGAGAAAATAAAGCGCGGCTCCCGCTTTGCCGCTGTCGTCCTGGACGGTCAACAAAAAATTGCCCGCCCCGATGACCCCCGGCGGATCTTCCTTGGCGACGCAATATTCATGCTGCAGCTGCAGCCGGTGCATCTCCGCCCGGGTGACGTGTCCTTCCGAATCGTGATTGCCGAAAACCGCAGCCCACGGTACGCGATTGTCCTCGGCGACGGCGACGGCCCTGCGGAACGACGCCATCGGGTCTTTCGTTCTCGCACTGGCGATGACGTCTCCGGTGAACACGATCAAATCGGGTCGTTCCTCCCGGATGACCATCTCCATTAAACGCCGCGTCTCTTCGTCCAACTTGGGGGATTCGGGGTCGTAATCAAATTCGTCGATAAATTCGACATCCGTAAACTGGACGATGACAAACGTGCCGTCATCGCGGAATTTCAAGCTTTTGTTCATTTTGCAGCGAGCCTCCGTTCCTGGATCAGGTTGTGCGGCATGTTCCTCATGCCGAGGCTTGCTTGCCGCCAAACAAGCCTTTGCCTGTCGTTTCAGGCGTCTATCGTCCGTCATCCTTCAGGCTTTTCGATGACAAGCCAGGTCATGCTTTTTCCCGCCACCGTAACGGGAACTTCCGCATGGAATGTCCGGTCCAGTTCATAAAACACCGGCGTCCCCTCCCGCTCCCGAATGGACGCCGCATCCGTCAAGCCGGTGTAATAAAGCGGCAGGCGGAGTGTCGTTCGGAGCGGCTCGTCAAGCGGATTATGCACGACGGCGAGCCCTCTGTGCGCCAAGCGGGGATTCACGTGCAGGATGCAATCGTAATCCCGGCCGTCGGGCCTGCGGACATGGATCATGTCCGAATCGAGGATCGGGCGGTATGTTTTATAAAAATCGACCCACTGCCGGACAACCCGCTTCGTCTCCTCCGTATCAAACAGGCGACGGCCCCTGTAAATGGCCTGCACTCCCGAGGCGAAATGGTTGGCCAGATGGGAAGCATAGTCGTCCAAATGTTCGGAAAGCGGTTCCAAAACCGCTTCGGCCCCTCCTCCATGATAAGGCATCAAAGGGACGAACATCCAGCCCATGCCCGGCGTTTTTTCCCAAGTGCCATCAAAAATGTTTTGCCGGGCCAAGATCAGCTGCCTTTCCCTCGGCAAGGCCCAGTTGACTTCGCGGTATCCCATGCCCGTTTTGTTCGAGCCGTTCAGAAAATACCAATCCGGCACGTTGAGGTACACGCCGCTTCCCCTGCACCATTTGTAATAATCGGTGATCGCCCTCCACTGCATCCACTGCGAATCCTCCCGTCCGATATGGCCCGGATGCTCCGTCGAGCCGCAAATGTCGCCTGCATACGAGCCGTCATGCTCCAATGCGTCAAAGCCGGTCCGCTCCAGAAAGGTCCTCATTTTTTGCAAATATTCGCGGCCCCAGCGGCTCCCCAAACATGGCGCATGCACATAATAAGCCCCGTTCGGGTTGACGACATCGTCTTCGGCGCCGATCGTCCGGCTCGCGAGCAGGGAGTATCCGCCGATCCGGATGCCCTTACGATGCGCATAGTCGGCCAACTCCTTCATCCGCTTTATATATGCGGGATCGTCATTCTCCATGTCAAAGCCGCTTCCGAAAGACAAGATCACCATTTCGAAGCCGACCTCGGCGCATTGGTCGATGGCCGCCCGCACCTCGTCCGGCCTGTCGCTCATGAGGTGCATGAAAATCGGATTGTCTTCGACCCAAGGGGCCAAAACGCGGTACATCCTTTTTTGAGCAAGCCCCTTGCGCTCACGGTCCGTGCTGTCATGAACCAGCTCAAACGTCCGGAACGTGTCGAACGCCTCGCCGGGCGGCAGGGTAACTCCGGGTCCAAGCGGCGGCTTGCTGACAAGCAGCAGCGGAGTATGGCAATCATAATTTACCTGCGACGTGTAATCGGGATCGGGCAGCCAGCAGGTCGTGCGGTTCGCTTTTTTCCGGGTCATCCCCTGGAAGGCGTAATCGCTCTCCACATCGATGTTCGGATAATCCCAACGGTCCGGCGTTTCCACGGGCGACTCCCACTCCACGACGGCCAGCATTTCACTCGTAAACGAATCGATCCGCCAAGCCCTTTCGCTTCCGTTGCGGAGGGAAATCCATTTGGCCAGCAGCGGCAGGCCGTCGTACATCTCGTAATGAACGGATAAAACAAGCCCTTTCAGTTCCTTCGCACGCTCCGGCGGCGCAAAATGCAGTTTGAGCGCCATCCCCGGCGGAGGCCATACGGCAGCTTCCGTTTCGGAAACGCGCCGGTACGGAAACCGCTCCTTGATCGGCCCCGTTTCATACCCTGTACATTGAAAAGCATCCGGGGTTGCCGTCAGGGCGTCGACCCACTCGCGCCGCAAGTAACCGTATTCCGCCTGCCCTTTTAAGCCGCCGATTTCGTAATCGATCCCGTTCAGGCGGATGAGCGCCTCCGGTTTCACGCCCCGGATGATCGTCTCCGAGGTCATCAGGTTGTCGAAGGCAACCGTGGCGGCATTCGGAAATAAACGCCATGTGCGGCGGATTAAACCGTTGTCCATCACAAGCTCGTGCGGATGTTCCGTGCCGTATATTCCCGTTCGGAAAGGTTCGGGGCTGAGCAGCCAATCGTCCTTCGGATGGGACGGCCTGTTGCCGGACAACCGCGGCAGCTTGACGGTTCGTTGTGCTTCAAAGATCAAATGGACCCACTCCTAATCTAAATGGCGTTACAGTTCCATTTTAGCGGGGGCCCGTTATAATGGATTTATACAATTCACAGTTGTTTTTTTCCAAGTCCGCGCTGCGGCGGCAGCGGGGCGATCTTCATGTTACTGAGGCAGGGGGCGGATTCCCATCGACCAGGGGCTTTTTAAGCAATACATATCCAACGTTCAGACCAATCTGTTTATCGCCGACATCAACAAAGTTTCTCCGGATTGGGGCAGCCCTTCCTTCATCCCCGATGCGCATAAATTTTATTTTTTTATGGAAGGGGAAGGCTGGCTCCGCATCAACGGCGCGGAGTATTCGCCCAAGCCCGGCCAGCTGTTTTTGATCCCGGAAGGCGTCCATCAGGCCCACGGCACGGTCGGCGGCAACACGTTCCTCATGTACTGGTGCCATTTTTCCGCGGGCGTTTCGGATTTAAACATTTTGCAGGCGCTTGAAAAACCGGACTATATCAACGTCGAGGAACCGGACAAGGTCGTGCGGTTGTTCAAGGATCTGATTCATTATCACCGCAGCGACGAGCTGCTGGCCGGCTGGAAGGTCAATTCCATTTTGCTGGAACTGCTCTGTTATTTTTTCGAACGCTCGGGCATCCGCCGCGTCAATTTGGCGGGTTCGCCTTCGCACCAGGCGATGGAAACGGTCATCCGTTATATGGAGGAGAATATTTCGGAGCCGCTTTCGGTAAAGGATTTGGCGAAGCAGGTTCATCTGAACCCGAACTATTTCAGCCAGCTGTTCCGCGGCATGCTTGGATTGTCGCCGATCCACTATTTGAACCGGATGCGCATAGAGAAAGCGAAAACGCTGCTGGCCGGAACCGAGCTGACCGTGTCGGAAATCGCCTCCCGGGTCGGCATCGAGCCGCATTATTTCAGCCGGATGTTCAAAGCGCAGGAGGGGTATTCGCCTTCACATTACCGGAAGATGAGATATTCGGAGGATGTATAGCGGATAAAGAAAAAAACGCCGAATGGCGTTTTGGGGCTGCCGGGAATCCATCCTGACGGCCTGAATCATCACACTTATATCTTCTGTTTTTCATGCATCGAGTAAAAAATACCTTTTCTGGACAGCAATTCATCCGGGCTGCCTTTCTCCACAATCTTGCCGTTATCGACCACGATGATGAAGTCAGCATACTTAATCGTTGATAGTCTATGCGCAATGACCAGAATGGTTTGATGACCTTTCAATTTTAATAAAGTATCATTTAAATAACTTTCCGTGATGGCATCCAAAGCAGAAGTATATTCATCTAACATGAGAATTTTGGGATCATTCATGAAAGTTCTGGCTAATAAGATCCTTTGAATTTCTCCACCTGATAAATTTTCTCCGTTGCTTTCAACCTTTGTATCATATTTGTTCGGTATGATCTCGACAAAATCTTTCACATGCGCAAGTTCAACCACATGATGAAACCTTTGGATTAGTGCCTCATTCATCTCTTCCTTTTTTATTGGATAAATAATATTCTCGAGAATGCTGTGGTTCCAAAGTATCGTTTTTTGCGGATTATAGCCCACATACTTTCTAAACTTATGGATGTTGAATTCAGAAATGCTGGTTCCGTCAAGCAATATTTCTCCAGACTCCGGTTCAATATGTCGATGAACTAATTCGAATAAAGTAGATTTTCCTGACCCGCTTAAGCCTACAATGCCGATAAAACTCCCTGGTGCTACATCTAAGTTGAAATTTGAAATTCCGGGGGAGTTTTCACCTGCATAGCTATAAGAAACATTTTTGAATTCCAATCTAGGTATTTTATTAAAATCAGGAGTTAGGATACCATATTTTAACTTTTCCAAATTAAGAATTTCATTTATATTTCCCATAATGACTTTCATTCTGGTTAAATCTATATTTACTGTAAACAACGACTTAAAAATACTGTACAGTCTTGGGAGCAATATAATAAACGCCAGTAGCGTGCCCGATGAGATTTTTCCTGATAATATTAAATAAAGGCTGTAACCATATATAATTCCCGTAATTAACGAGATCACCGTATCCGCGATCAAGTTTACGACCATGTTATGAAAAACATAGGACTGTTTTGATATTTTCCAAGCTTGATCATTCCATTGATTCCATCTCTTTTTTTCAACCTCTTGCCCGTTAAATATTTGAACCGATTTAAGATTAGAAAAGAAATCATTTAAATAACTCATGCCTTTTTCCAGGATCGAATAATAACTTCCGTCAAGTTTTTCAGTTTTTTTTCTAAATCGTTTGAAAATGTACATAAAAACCGGAAACGAAATCATTGCAACTAACGTAAGTTCAAAGCTCATTGAAAACATGATCCACAAAGTGGCAAATAATAAAATGAGATTAGAGACGACCGACATCACTGTCTCTACAACGAATACCTCACATAACATCCCGACTTGGGATGTCAGCCGGTTAATAATTTCTCCTCGTCCAACCTGATCGACCTGTTTAGGCCTAATCTGAAGTAAATGCGAAAATAATCTTACTCTTAAGTTTTTTGAAAGTTTATTTCCTAGCTCATTGTTGTAATACGCTGTAAAACTATTGAGTGCGGCAAATACAATAGGAATGAATACGATTATCAAAATATAAAAAATGGCAGTATTTATTTCCTTTTTAGGCAAAAGCTCATCGAACAAATCTTTAAAAATTACGGGTTGCAGTATGGAAACTAATGAAGCGGATATATTGAAAAATAAAATGAGAAATAGAACTTTTTTGCTTTTATTCAAAACCTCGATAATGGCACTCCTGGCCTGATTCACCATTACACCGCCTCTCGCGATCTTTTTCACGGTTCATGCGTATAGAGTACGTAATAATGATCTCTGACATCATCGAAATCATTCACTGGTCTTCTAGAAATCTCTACCCAAGAATGAAACATAAAATCTAATGACCCTCTCTTTTTGGGCTTAGCAATAATCAACTCCGATTTAATGCCTAAATACAACAATGCTGAATATAAACCTACCGATCGTTCTAAACAATTTCCAGTTTCGCCAAATAACCTTCCGAAGAATCTATAAAAACTAATTAACATCATTGAAAAGTTCAATAAATCATCGTAACTTATTTTGTCCTCGTCTGATTGTTTCTTTTTCTTTATCAAATCGGTTAAATGAAGGGCACTTTTCAAACCCTCCTTTTTATAAATTTTTAAAATTTTTAAATAAACGAATAATGATTGAATAATAGAAAAATTCTTATAAAAGATCATTTTGTAATTTGGACGAGATCCTTTCATTATTTGGTAAGAGATTTTTTTAAATTGATTCGTCATACACCCACCCCATAAAAAGGCCAAATTTTTCAACATTACATAGTTCACAATATCTGATTAAAAATCCGACTGATTGATCACTGATTGACTTCCATAGTATAAATTTTTTTTGGGTATACAAACTGGGGATAGAAGTATGGGATTCCAATAGCTCCCTTAGGTAATCAACATCATTGAGTTCCTTGATTTGAGTACAGACATCTGGATCTGTAGAAGTATCTCTCCACAAAAAATAACTATTTTTTAGCATTAATGGATCACTCAGGGTGGTTAGTCCGTCTAGTATGTAAAATTTTTCGGTATTCTCGATTATGATCTTATCCCTTAAATTTCTAACCTCTTCATTTATATCATGGTCAGATTTTAAATATCCCTCACCTGTATTAAAAGGAATCACTTTAATATCTCTATCTCCAACTTCAAAGGCAAATGTATCATCTGAAATTTTATCCAAGTTGGCAAATCTATTAGATATCAGCCTTGATACCGTGCTTTTCCCAACTCCCGAGTGCCCAAATATGACATGTGCATGATTATTTTCCCTAATGACTGCCCCATGTCCAATCAGCAAATTATAATACGGAGCAATCAATGATATTGGATCTAGTATTAGTAAATGGAATAACGTCCTTGGCTCAATCGTCTCATAGACATACCAATTCGCTTCTTGTTTATTTATATTAATCATTCCAGTAAAATAGTTACCGTCAACATAGTATAGTTCTAAGTTTTCGGGATAATAGTAGATAACATTTTTTAATTCAATCTTTTTGAAGGCTGACAGGTCTAGCCGGATATCCGGCATTTCGTTTTTTTCTTTAAATAATATATTAATCTTGCATCTTATTTCTTCACGCTCAGGAACATCGAAAATGAGAAAAGTATTTATAAAATCAGTATACAAGTCATTGTTGATCGTAATACGTATATTTAATTTACCGATAGATTTATAGTGTTCCATCCAGTTTCACCACATTCATATATTAAATTTAAATCTTTCAACTGATTGAGTGTGTTCATGATGTCCTGTCTTAGTTCCTGAGCATCCACTGTATAAGTGTTTGATACTTTCTCCATGACCTCTTCCAAATGATTTGAATTTAGTAAACACTCAATAATTAAAGTTGACGATGCATTATTGTATATGTATCTTCCAGAGTTTACGTCAATAAAATAACTCTCTGTATCTGTCTTCTCAAAAAAAAACATTTTCCGCTAATTTATACATAAGATCGGCGCCTCCGCTTCCTGATTCCATTTACCCATAATTCAATCATTCCCGATATTAGAATCGTACCGGCATTTAACTCTAATAAGTCTCTATTATTAAAAACTTTTTCCAGATTGTCGTAATCCACAATGCCAAACTGAACCAAGTTTGAGTCTCTAAAAATAGAGAGAATCTTTCTTCTATTCATATCAACATATTTAAAGATTACCTCTTCAAAGTTGGATTTGGATACTCTTGAGCAAACCTCGCGAGGTAACTCGTTTAAAAAACCAGCTCTTAATATTGGCTTGCTGATATCCTTACCTTGAAAAGGAACGCGTTTGAATATATCCTGCAAGGAATGTGCAAAAATCTGAACATCTCGATCAATATATGGTGAAAAGTGTATTACTTCATTTTCATAAAACACTGTATGATCAAGAGTTAAATACTGCAAATTGAAAACATTATAGGGACTTTTTAAGAATGTAGAAATATTTTGCTTTGATTTCTCAGTAAATATGTCTATTCCTCTATTATCCACTCCGTTAAAATTAATGTCTGAGTGAGAGGAATATGCTTTTTTAAAGTAGTTATAGTAAGGAACTCCTGCTCCATGAAAAAACAAGTGCAATCTCTCTCTTAAATTCAGTCCAACGGCTTGAGGCCTTAAGTTATTTGTATCAAGCAGAGTGTCAGCCATAAGACCACTAATCATGCAAGCATTGTTATGATATCTAGCAAGATTTGCTGCTTCCATCCACCAAGAAATTAAGCAATGATTTGATGGGAAATGAATCTCGCTACACATGTCCAACATATCAATATGTTCAAAGTTACCTACATCAATATAGTTATTATTGAATTTGTGCATATGTAAAATTTTATCTACATACTTAAAGTCATTACAAGACGTGTATTTTTGTGATCCCCAAGTATAAGTAAACAACCTGCCTAAATCATATTCTTTATAACTAAGCGCCCCAACGACTGCTCCAGAATCTATACCGCCACTTAACATTAAACCCGCCGACTGATAATGGCTCACCTTTGAAATGACCGATGCGGAAAACAATTCCTTGAATTCTGCGGTTAGTGTATCAATCTTCCCTCCCCTGAAAGGTTCTTCAAAGTATAAGCGGTCAAACACTTCTATATGTAAGCCATTTTCATTAAAAGTTAAAAATTCGCCTTCCTTAAGTATACCGATGCCTTTAAAAGGCAAAACATTTTCTCCCCAGCACAAGGATGATAATGCTACCTCATCAAAGTCAATACTACCGTCAACCAAATCCATAAATGATGTAGAAAAATATAATGTACTATTTTTTATAAGATAGAAAATGTTTTTTTGTGAGAGCGGATTCCTGAATAAAAAGAGTGAATTATTACCTACAACACCACCTGAAAACTGCCCATTGATTGATCTAATGAACTCAAAATCTTTTTGTATTACTGCGTTTTTTAATGAATTTAATATTATTTTTTCTCTATCATCATTCCCCCAAATATACCCTGCTAAAAATAAATCGTTATCGTTTATTTTCATATCCGAAAGCTTGTTTTTCGTAATTATTTGTACGATTTCATTTGTTTTACACGCGGAATACAAGTTTTCATTAGACAACCGATCTTCATAGTGAATTTCGCATTGATCGATATCCATACTAAATGACCCTTTGAATCCAAAATAGTCTTTCGACAGTTTAAGCTCTTCACTCATGAACTGCCTCCAATTTGTTATAAGTTTAGGACAAGAGAAGACCGCTATGACAAGCAGCCTTCCTGTTCTGTGCTCGACAAAAACATATTAAGCTAACCTGGAGTAGTACCAACCATCTTTATTGTTTTTTCCGCCTGAACCAGTAAGCTCAGTAATGCCTCCCAATACGATGATTACCGGCTTTTCATATTTCAACATCTTCTTCACCTCCTTTCGTGAATGACCTCCAATTCGTAATGCAATATGTTATTAGGACATGAGAGATACAAATTTTCTTGAATTTCAATTGCCGACCTAATGATTAACTGTGGGGAATATTTATGCTAACAGGAATAGCGGTTGATAATGGCCCATCGCCCCACCTCGTAATACAGATAAAAAGTCCCGCATTATCTTTCCAAGGGGCAATGAACGCCTTGACTGGTAGATTAGCAATCACTGAATACCCAGCAGGCTCTTCGATTAGTCCAATATGGCAGCCATCAACCTTCTCTTCTATCTTTACATCATTATCCGCAAATGAAAAACAACATCGCTTTCCTTCAAACGCTATTTCAAATACATCAGCAGCAGTAGCAATTGGCTTATTAATAAGAGTTATTTTAATACTCAAATTATTTTCTTTTTTCTCCAGGGTAACTAGTTTGACATGTTGTGATCCATGAGAATTATATTTCTCTATATTTGGTATTATTGATTTTATATCATTTGTGGATAAATCGATTTTCTCTGAAACAAGGGAATTAACGAAGTCACTTGAATCAAAGTATACAAATTCGTTTAATTGAGTCGGTAAATACATCGTTCCATTCCAAAACAAAAATTTCGGATATAGCATATCAAAGTCAATAGCCGGTGCCAGTCGATTATCACCAAATATTTTGAAAATTAAATAACCTACAAACGAAATTGACGTGCGCCTTTCATTGTTGCTTATCGATATAAGTTGTTCAATGTCAAAAGCAGTGTGACTCAGAAGCTCAATTACATCTAGCAGCTCTGCCAAGATGATTCCGGATGAAAAATGGAAATGAGAGTTCACATAGTCTCTAAAGATGTTCGCGCATAAAATCAATATCTGGTAGTGAACATCAGGAACAGGTATTTCTTCCAAAGTATCGCTGACCAGTGAATGCATGGCGATTTCTGGATACAGTAATGTTGATTTTTCAATCCTTGTAAATGATTCAAAGAAAATACGTCTATCCGTTGAATCTGCCTTTCTTGATTTATTGATAATTCCATCGGAATAATTTAATATTGGCACATATTTGTGTACATCTATGATGATGTCTTCCCTCACCATCATGCAATATTCATGTTCGCTGATCTCATCGTCTCCTTCTCTTTTAAATCCGATATCTGTTAATACCGACTCTAAGACTGAAGGATTGGAATAAATCATATCAATATCTTTACTTCGTTTTATATGGCGATGATCGTTTGTAATTCCGAATAACGAAACCCCTTTAATCACAATTGGCAGTTCTTTATATCCTCTTAGTTTGAACAAATCCTCGATTTCTCTTAAAACTTGACGCTGTTTTTCAAACATGCATCGGTTGTTTTTTTCACAAATTTCTAAATAGGCAAAGAAATTATGATCAAGAATCTGGAAATCATTATTATTACTCATTTGTTCTTTGTCGATTTTACCTTCGAGTTTATGAGCTGTTATTAACTGTAAAAACATTTTATTAAGCATATTATTGTATAATTCTTTTTTTTCCCTTCTGATACATTTAACAGAAATATGTTTCAATGTGTTTCCTAACAAGTCCATAAGTTTTTTTTCAACTTTCATAAGCTACTCCCCACAGTTTAGAAGCTATAATTATCGAGTTCGTATTTCGATATTTTTGTGCTTCATCAACTTGATTTGCGTAAATGGTGTCCTAAGATACTCCACGCATCATTTTAACGATCTCCATTAATGTTTCGAAGTACTGTCGTTTAGCCTCTTCTTCAGAATATTTAAGTTAGCACATACGACTTTATTACACTGTTTCACGGCCGCCACCTTTATCGCTTTGAATCCGATCCACTGTCCCTTTTCGGGCTACGTTGACGAGTTGAAGGGTTTACGTTCGGATCGTACCTGGTCCCTTTTCCCTACTGAATCTCAGCAAAGCTAGGCACATAGATGAATTCGTGATAATAATATCTTGTGCGATAGATCATTTGTACCTGTCAGAATATATGTATTTACCCTAGAAATATTAGAGTCTTATCAAATACTTTCGAACTAGACAAGGCAATTTATTGATACGCCTACGTGTGAAACGCGCCTTCCCCCCTTGTAACAGAACGCAAAAAAGCCGGGCTGCTCGCCGAGCCCCCGGCCACTCTTTACTGTTTCATTTTATAAAACTCACTGACCGGGTCGGAAACAGACTCCCGGGTCGGCATCGAGCCGCATTATTTCAGCCGGATGTTCATTTACTTTTTTTCCATCACGGCAAAGTAATTTTCTTCATCATCCGCAAAGTTAAACACTCTTCCGGCAGGCATAACGACAATTTCCCCGACCTTGACGTTTTTATTGGTTAAGTCGCCATGCAATTGATCAAGGTGTTCCGTAAAAAACATTAAGGAAGGCGTCCCGAGGTTCATTCCGGGATTCATTTTGGCAACGAACTCCTTATTATGAAGCACGATGCTTGTTTCTCCCTTGGCGGGAGCAACTTCGATCCATCTCATGTCGCCGCTCGTTTCTTCCGAAACGACGTGAAAACCCAACTTTTCCGTCCAAAAATCCCGCGACTGGTCCTGGTTGTTTACATACAGCATAATTTGACCGACTTTACTGATCATTGATTTATACACTCCTTTGGTTTCGTCTTTGCCAAACTTCTTATTGTTTTCAATCCTTCGTTGTAACCATCTTCCTGTTGTTTATAATATACTCTAAAAGGAATATTCCCGTCAAGGGATATTATGTGTAACTTGCGAAAAAAAATCTGGAGCTATCGCATGATTTCTTCTAATGTGATCATTTCGGCACCGATTAAGATCATATCCCCCAAAAAAATATCCGCCTCAAATTGCTTGAGGCAGATATTGGCTAACCCTTTTGAGTTTGTTTGAATTCACCAATTAAGATTGCTTATCGCTCTTTGTCTTATAAAACTCATGATACAGCTTCATCAGCGCCCTTTTTTCGATCCGCGATACATAGCTGCGGCTGATGCCGAGCTCCTTGGCGATTTCCCGCTGCGTCCGCTCCTCTCCGCCGAACTCGAGCCCGAAGCGCCCCTTGATGACTTCCTGCTCGCGTTCGTCCAAAATGTCGAGGTTGCGGTATATTTTGCTTTTCTCGATTTTCAACTGCACCATATCGGCGACATCGTCGGCTTCGCTGCCAAGGATGTCGATCAGGGTGATTTCATTGCCTTCCTTGTCAGTTCCGATCGGATCATGAAGGGAGACGTCTTTACGCGTCTTTTTTAGTGACCGTAAATGCATAAGTATCTCGTTTTCAATACAGCGGGCGGCAAACGTGGCGAGTTTCGTTCCTTTTCCCGTCTGAAAGCTTTCGATCGCTTTGATCAGCCCGATGGTGCCGATCGAGATCAGATCCTCCAGGTCCTCGCCGGTGTTGTCGAATTTTTTGACGATATGAGCCACCAGCCGTAAGTTATGTTCGATCAGCATATTGCGGGCATGAGCATCTCCTTCGGACATCAATTGAAGGTATTTGCTCTCCTCTTTTTCCGTTAGGGGCTGAGGAAAAGCGTTATTTTTGACATACGATACCAGCAGCGTCAGTTCTTTAATAAACAGGGCGATAAAACTGAATAATCCGGGCAAAGATGACACCTCCTGCTGAATGGCTTAGGCACCGCGACTTCGTCTAAATATGACGGCGGCTCACAAGTGCGGTCTGTTCATTCTATGTGGGCGATGACCCATCTGTGCCTGTACGGCCCGCGAAAAAGTGAAATTCGAATCGGGGGTATCTTTGATCGCCGCAGCAGATATGGCCGGAATCGAATCCAAGCTGATGATGAACCGTCCGCCGCAAAAATTCCGCCACAATACAGCCGCCGTGATAAAAAGCAAAAAACCGTACGGATTGACCGGACGGCTGCAAAAAACGATGGCTTTGACCTGTTTTCGTGAATGTCGCAGGATTTTTCGCATAAATGTCGAAATCAGTTCCTTGAAAAAGACCAAACAAGGAGGAATTTGTATAATGAAGAAAAAGATGCTACTGACGGCTTCCTTGGGCTTGGCCTTTGTGCTGGGCACGGTAACCGCCACTCAAGCTGCTTCTACCTTGGAGAAAATCCAGGCCAATTTGAATCACGGGCTCACTTTCCTGCTCAACGGGGAAGCCTGGACGCCTAAAGACGCCAACGGCGCAAAAGCCACGCCGATCAGCTACAAAGGAACGACATACGTGCCGCTCCGCGCTGTGGCCGAAGCCACAGGAGCAGAAGTGAAGTTTGACGGAGCCAAGCAGCAAATCACGATATCCACCGGCTCAAATCAAGCAGAAGCGGAAACGCCTAACAAGCAAGGAGAACGGGCACCGTTCAGCGTCAACAACGTTTCCCATCTCAAATGGAGTTATTTTGCGAGCGGCATCACGCGCAACAAAGCGGATCTGCTGTTCGGGGAAACCCAATACGAGACGGCTTTCATCGTTAACGAAGTCAACAGCGCAGGCCAAGGCGTCGCCTTTAAAGTCAAGGAAGGAACAAAACGGATGGGCGTGCTTGTCGGATTTAAATCGCCGAAAAGCGACGGCACGGCAACGTATTCCATCGCGGATAAAGACGGCCAGGCGCTCGCGACGGGCCAAGTCGGAAACGGCAAAGTCGTCAACAATGAATTGGTGCTTCCTGCCGGAACGACGGAGCTTTACGTGACGTTCAAAGGCCCGGCCGGCGAAAAATCGACAGGATACATCCTCTGGGACGAAAGCTGGCTGGAAAACTAAAATGTTTATTGCCTCAAAAGAAAACGGCTCCGCATGTTGAATGCGTGCCGAATTGCCGAGGCGTTCCGTAAGCATGCGGCGCAGGCGAGGGCATCGACTGTGCGCCCCCTTATGACGGACGCAGGACATCACTTATGTCCGGCTTGGCCGTCTCGTTCCTGCTCGCTGCAGTCGGCCATCCGCCATCCCCAGCTCCTCCCGGATCGGGCGAAGGTTTCTACTCAGCGGCGGAAACCAGGCTGACCAGCCATCCGCCGTGTAACCCGGTTGGCGCCGCATTGCCCGTCCGGGCGCCTTAAACGAAAAAACGCTGCAAGCCCTCTTCGGGCTTGCAGCGGACCATTTAACAAAAATCCATGACGCCAACGTCTTGGATATGAACCTTCACCGGAAAAATCTCCGCGGTTTTTTTCGCGAAAAACCAGCGCCGATCTTTTTTTACGACGATCAGCAGCCCGTACTCGTCCCCGACCGGCACAAATTCGAGGCCGCCTTCCCGATACTTCTGAAACCCCCGGCCGACAAGCTCATCCACAAACGGCGGCACTTCATCCTTCACGATGCCGACTTCGCTGACGCATAGCAGGCTTTCCGCATCAAAGGGTCGGTCGGACGCGTTATTCAGGCTGTGTCTTGCGATCAGCTCCAGGATATTGCCGGCGGGGTCCTCGAAATACACCGAATGGGCGTTCCAATCGGTAGAATTCGTTTCGTCTTCGCCGTCTTCCGTGTTCAGCGCCGTTTTTTCGGCGATCCAAGCTTTTGCCTCCCGGAACCGGTTTTCAGGGATGTTAAACGCAAAATGGTAAAAAGGGCGCCCTTCCGGCGTTTCTTCAAACGTCAGCTTCGTTTCGCCGATCCGCAGCGATAAAAAATCCTCCCCCTCCGCAACCACCGGCACCTGCAGCACATCCTTGTAAAAATGCTTGAGCAAATCAAGCTCGGCCGTTTTTAACGTCACATCGATAAAGCGCATCTCAACAACCTCCTTGGCGGTAATTTTTTCCTTGTCTTCGGTTAGATCTTAACGGACCCGCTCCCCGTTTTCAATTCCCTACAAGCTAAAAACCTGCCTTCGCCTTCATAAAAAAAAGCCCCGGATATCCGGGACTTCCCTTATTTATAAAATGACCCTTCCGGCTTAAAACCGGTCGGCCCACACGCATACCGGCTTTGAAATTTGGGCCGATTTGCCCGTAAAAGCCAGTTTGCCGCTGTCCGCGTCTCTCGCAAACACAGCGAGGTTGTTCGTATCCCGGTTCACGACAAGCACGTAACGTCCGCCCGGTACGATGGAAAAATGGCGCGGATGTTTGCCTTCCGCGGATACATGCTGAACCGCGTCAAGCTTGCCTGTTTCCGCATCCACCGCGTAGACGACGATGCTGTCATGCCCGCGGTTGGAACCGTACAGGAAACGTCCGTCTGCCGAAATCGCAATTTCCGCGCATCCGTTCTCGACCTTTACGCCTTCCGGCAGCGTCGATACGGTTTCGATTTCCGTCAAGGATCCCTGCTCCGCGTCGTAACGGAACGCCGTGACGGTCGATTGCAGCTCGTTGATGACGTAAGCGAATTTTCCGTTCGGATGGAACGTAAGGTGGCGCGGCCCGGCGCCTTCCTTCACCGTCGCTTCGCTCACCGGAACCAGCTTGTCCTGATCGATGCGGTATGTAAAAATCGTGTCCAGCCCCAAATCGCATACGAACAAAAACCGGCCGTCCGGACTATAGAAAGAGGAGTGAACATGCGATTTTTGCTCGGGTTTCCGTCCTTCATGGTTCCGGATGTCCAGCACCCGGCCGACCGTGCCGTCTTCCTTCATTTCGACCAGGCTGATCGAACCTTTATGGTAGCTCGTCAAAGTCAAATAACGGTTATCCGCGCTGCGCTGAATGTGGCAGGACGGTCCGTTCAGGGCATTCGCGCGGCTGGTTTCCTTCAGCTTGCCTTCTTCCGCATCGATATCGTACGATACCGCGTCGCTTTGCTTCGCCCCGTCCACCGCCGTTTCGCTGATCGCGTACAATTTGCGCCGCGGCGCTTCCAAATTCAGGAACGTCGGATTTTTGAGCCCTGATACTTGATCCAGCCGGGTAAGCTCTCCATTGGTTTCGTCAAAAGCATATACATATACGCCGTCCGCAGATTCTTCGGCATACGAACCTACGAATACGAGCATGCGCTGTTTATCTGCCATTTCGGTTTCGCCTCTTCTCAACTTTTTGTGTAACTTTGCAAATCGAATACCAGGATTTTGCAAAACGTTCGATTCCGGCCACTCCCGGGTACAATATATAGACGAATGAAACCGTTTCGCTCTATATATTGCTGATTGAAAGCCGCTCCTTGGATTTTTGCAAAATCCTCATATGAAAACATTGTATCATTTTCAGCCGGTTTTCCGCAAAACATTTCGGAAGGCTGAGAGCTTTTTCAAGCTTCTTGGACAGCGGCATCAACGCGGTTTTTCCGGCAAAAATGGGGACTTTTCCGCCGACAAAAAAGCCGCCCCGGATCGAAACGATCGCTCGGGACGGCTCCCTCTGCCGGTGTTACACGAGGCTTCCGGGTTTTTTGCGGTATTTGAGAATCCCTTCAGCCGCCCGGTACGCCAGCGCACCCACGGTGCCTGTAGGGTTGTAGCCGCTGTTGTGCGGGAATGCGGATGCCCCGATGACAAACAGATTATCGACGTCCCACATTTGCAGGTAATTGTTGACCGCGGAGGTGTCGGGGCTGCTTCCCATGATGACCCCGCCGGTGTTGTGCGTCGATTGGTACGTCGTAATTTCGTACGGCGCCAGCTTCGTATTGGCCACGACGTTGTTTGCGCCCATCTGTTTCAGGATTTCGCCGCATTTGGCCCCCATGAATTTGACCAGCTCCCTGTCCTGGTCCTCGAAGTCGAACGTAATCCGCATAAGCGGATCGCCGAATTCGTCCTTGTACGTCGGGTCGAGGTCCAGGTAATGATGGCGGAACGGCATGCAAGAGCCTTGAGCGCCGACATTCAAATGGCGGTTCGCGTATTTAATGGAAGCCGCTTTGTAGTCCTTGCCCCAGGTCGGCGTTCCCGGCGGAACCGTATTGTTCTGGATCGGCCGCGCCCCGGTTTGGCTGTAGGAAATGTTGGCTCCGTGAATGAAATTGAGGTCTTTATGGTCGAAGTTGTCGCCGTTGAAATCGTCGATGCACATGCCAAGCGACCCCGCTCCGGCAAACAGGTTGAATTCCTTGTCTTCGTAAAAGCCGACGGCGGCGCCTTTAAGCACCTGGTAGGCGTAGTTTCTGCCGATCACACCCGTTCCCGTTTTCGGATCGTAAGGTTTGCCGATGTTCGACAACAGCAGCAGGCGGGAGTTGTTGAAGACATAACTTGTCAGCACGACGATGTCAGCCGGTTGTTCGTATTCTTCGCCGGTGGTGGTATCGATGTAAAGCACGCCCGTCGCTTTGCCGCCTTTGTGCAGCACCCGTCTGACGTTGGAATGCGTGCGCAGCTCGAATTTGCCCGTGTTTTTCGCAACGGGAATGACCGTGACGACCGGATCGGCTTTCGCCCCGTATTCGCAGCCGAAACGCTCGCAATATCCGCAATATTGGCAGGCCGCGCGCGCAATGCCGTCCGGGTTCGTGTATTGGTCCGACAGGTTCGCGGAAGGCATATGGTACGGATGGTAGTTCAGCCCTTTGCAGGAGTCGGCGAACAATTTCATCCCCGGCGTCGTTTTCATCGGCCCCGTCGGATATTTTTCGGAACGTTTGCCTCCAAGCGGGTTTTCCTCCCCGGAAATGCCGGCGGTTTTTTCGAATTTGAGGAAGTACGGCTCCAGCTCATCGTATGTAATACCCCAATCCTGGATCGTCATCCCGTCAGGGATTTTATTTTTCCCGTAACGTTCGATCGTTTTGGACCGGATTTCGAAGTCGTACGGAAGGAAACGGAAGGTTTGTCCGTTCCAGTGCACGCCCGAACCTCCCAGCCCGTCGCCGAGCAAGAAGGAACCGTAGGAACGCATCGGCAGCGCCCGGATTTTTTCGTTGCCGCGGAACGTGATCGTCTCCCGGGACAAATCCTGAAACATCTCGTACCGCAGCGCGTAGCGCAATTCGTCGTGCACCATGAAATAATCTTCGGTTTTTCTTTCTTTGCCGCGTTCAAGGCCGACGACGGACAAGCCCTGCTTGGTCAGCTCCGAAGCGATGATGCCGCCTCCCCAGCCGACGCCGACGATGACGACATCCGTTTTTGGCAGTTTCGTAGCCATGATTAAATCACCTCTGGTTGTAGTTTTAGGAATGTGGCAGATGCTCTTTCAAGCTGACCGGCGGTATTTTAGCGAATTGGTCCTGCTCGATGATTTTGGTGTAAGACATTTGGTTGCCGGGATAATTTTTCAGCTTCCAGCCGTTCATGTTGGTGTTTCCGCCGTACAGCGGATCCGCATAGACGCCTTCCATCGTTGCGTTGAAAAGCGTTTTGAAAAAGCCGCTGGCCGAAATGGTCGTCAGCTTGACCTCGTCCGTTTCGAATGCCTTAAGCACGGCATCCTGCTCCTCCGGGGCAAGATCCTTGAACTTTTTCTGGTATTTTTTATTGCTGTAGTTTTGCATCTCCTGAAGGGCGATATCGAAAATTTCGCGGCGTTTCAAGCGGCCCTGGTAACCTTGCGTCGTTTCCCCTTTGTAGAAGGGACCTTGCATGTATTCCCTGCCGTTGTTGCCCCATTCGCCGGCAAGCTGGTGATCGATGTAGTAAGCAACGCCAAGCTCCTTGGCTCCGGGTCCGTTATCGTCCGCAGGGAAAAGGCGTTCCGTGGCGGCTTCCGTAATTAAAAACTGTTCCTGGGTGAAGTACATGAGCGCCTGGTTGAAATTGACGGTTTCCGTCGCCGGAGCCTGGTTGTTGGCGGTGCCGTTGTTCACGTTATTGTTCGTGGTCGCTTTTTTCGGCGTCCGCAGCAAACTGCCGACGACTCCGCCGACGATCAGGCCGCCGACGGCATAGCCCGAATTTTTCAAGAAATTCCGGCGCGATTGGTCCGGTTCTCTATGGTCTTTCAACTCTTTCTCTTCGGTTTCGTTAGCCATAAATGTCAACCTCCAACTGGTGTCGATGCACTCCAATGATTTGGGGTAACATCAGTTTTTTGTTATTTTGTCGAAATATCCCACAAATAATACATCCCCGGAAAGATAATCATAATCGTATGTTCAACATATCCAGGGAGGGATTAACAATGAAAGGATCCATCGTCAAAATCGCCGTCCCCGCGATCTGTGCCGCCATCGCCCTCAGCGGCTGCACCGGCACGCCCAAGCAAAAAGCGCAGACGAAGCCGGTCCGGATTCAATCGAACGCCAACCACCCCCACGGCGTCCATCGGTTGACGAACGACGGACTTCGGGAAGACGCAAGCACCGACGGACATCCGCATCTGAACAGCATTAAAGTCATTCCGAAATTCAACGGGGAAAAAGTCCGCACGACCAACGAAAACGGGACGACCTACAGCGGAATGGGCTCCGGCGTCTACAGCCGCATCGGCACCTCCAGCCTGCACAACACGCCGGAATCCAAAACGCTCGAAGACCGGCTGGAATCCGCCGGCATTACCGGCATCAGCGTGCTGACCCTCGGGGATTCGGTCTACATCGGCGATCCGGAGCATCACACCCACATCAAAAACTCCGAACCGCAGCCGCATAAAGTGCTCAGCCCGAACGAAGGCTCGTCCGGCAGAGGGTATATGAGCCAAAAAGGCGGGTACGGCTACACCATCGGACAGCGCGACAACACGAAAACCAATCTGCAGCTGATCCGCGCCGAAACGTTGGGCGTATACGGAAAAAAAGTAAAGGTCTACACCGTTCACGATCCAAAAGCCATCCAGGCGATCAAACGGGTCAAAACCGCGATGCGCGCAGGCACGCCGGTCTCCAAAATGAGCAAGGACATGGCCGTCATCAAAAAAAGCGCGCATTTGGAGCAAAACAAATAAAGCTTGCATGAATGGGAACGAAAACACCTCCTTTGGCGCCAAAAGCGTTATAAGGAGGTGTTTTTCGTAAAGATGCTAGTTTTTTTCGGCCAGTTTTTCCGGCTCGGCGGCAGGTTCGTTCGTAATGTCTTCGACGACACCTTTGGTGGAGGAGCGGAATTCCCGCAGCGTATCCCCCACGGCCCGGCCGAGCTGGGGAAGCTTGGACGGTCCGAATACGACCAGGGCGATCATCAGGATGATCAGAAGCCCCGGCAGCCCGATATTGTTAAACATGGTTGGCGCCTCCTTTCGGATCAAGAATCGGTTGCCCCGTCTCCTTCCGGCGCAAATACCATCCGGAAACGAGAATGCTGAGTTCGAACAGCAAAATGAGCGGAATGGTCACGGACAGATGCGAAACGAAATCCGGCGGCGAAATCATCGACCCGACGATGGCCAGGGCCAGATAGACGTATTTCCGCACTTTTTTCAGCTGCGTCGGCCCCAAAATGCCGAGCCGGGTCAGAAACAGAACGACGGCCGGCATTTCGAAGGCAAGCGCAAGCGGAAACACGACGCTGAACAGGAGGGAAAAATAACGATCCATCCCGTACGTTTCGACCGCACCAACCGTTTGGTTCATTTTGGAGAGGAAGGAGACCATCATCGGAAACGCGACGTAAAAGCTGAACGCAATCCCGATCATGAACAGAAGGAATGCCAGCGGAACGAACCAAAACGTTTTTTTGGCCTCCTCATTGGTCAAGCCGGGTCGCACGAACGCCCAAATATGGTACAGCGCAAGCGGAACGGTGAAAAATACAGCCACCAGAAAGCCGCATTTCATGTAGATGAACATGCCGTCCGTCAGGGAAAACACGTTCCACACGATATCGGCGGCGGCTGGCCGGGTTTTCATGTACAGCAGCACTTTGGGAGACATGTACAAACCCGCCGCCAGCGTTACGATAAAAAAGAGCATGACCCAGATCAGGCGTTTCCGCAGCTCCGTCAGGTGGGTGACCCATTCTTCACTGTTCATCAATGAACCGCCTCCTCATATGGCGCCTGCCTGACGGGCCGGTCCGGACATGGCGCTCAGCGATATGTATATTGTATCCAGGTTTTGCAGAATTATAGATAAATTTGTCGGCAACGTGTGAATCAGGCGCGGCCCCTGACATCATTGAAATAAAAGAACTCATCTATTTTGCAAAATAGGCTCCGTTGATAAAAAGGGAAGATGGCAAACCCAATGTAAATACCGTGAAAAAGTCATGGTCTGGTGCAAGCAATCAACAAAAAGAGGATTTTCCGCTCGGAAAATCCCCTTTTTGCTAATATTAGAAAGTATAAACTACAGAGCCACTGCCTTCCTGATATTGCAGGAAAAACTACCTTATAAACGCGGTCTGTCTTCTTAGGAGGTACGTCGAGGTACGTCGATAGACGTTTTTCTTAACAATATAAATTTATAATTTCCGGGTTCCCCGCAAAGACCTGAATCCGCTTCGAAGCCATTGACCCACGATGTTGGGCTGCTTGGTTTATTCCACCTTAGCCCCGTAAGATCGGGCCACGTTAACCGCTTGCTCCAAATCGAGCCGCACCCCTGTCAGGTCAAACGACCTGTAATCGATCCGGTCCATTTTCGCTCCCCGCAAATCCGCTCCTTTCAAAGCCGCTTTGAACAGCTTCGCGCCGGAAAGATCGGCTTCCCGCAAGTCCGCCTTTTGCAGATTGCATTCGCTGAGATCCGCTTCGATCAGGCGAATGCCTTTGAGCACCTGCTTCGACAGGTTCGCCTGCCGCAGGTTCGTATAAGACCACTCCCCGCCCTGAATCGTGATGCCGTCCAGATAGGCTCCCCCGAAATCGCTGCCCGTCATTTTGCAGTCCTCCCATTTCGAGACAAACAGGTTCGCGCCGGCAAACCGGCAATTCGTAAACGCCGACCGCGTGTGCAAGGAAGCGTTAAACGCGGCGCCTCCAAAATCGCATTCGATAAACTGGCAGCCTGCGGTCCATATTTCGTTCATTTCCGTGCCGCGGAAGAGGCAGCGCGTGAAAACGCAGCCCTTCAGCTCCCCGTTTCTTAAATCGGCCTGGCTAAAATCCTTGTTTTCATATCTCTCGTCTATGTATTGAAACATGACCGTTTACACTCCTTCGGCGGCCCGCGCCGGATGTCTTTTCCTAGATCGTAACAAACATACGTTCCTTCAACAAGGACGGATCGGGCCGAATTTTGTCGCAAGACCCGAAAAACGCAACCCTAAAAACGAAATTTTGGACCTGTTACTTTCCTCCACCCCCTTCTACAATAGAAGATGCAACAATGAAAGCACTTACAGGAGGTCGAAACTCATGCGTGCCAAGCTAGGCGCAAACATGGCGCAGCCCGAAGCTCCCGCTGCGGCGGGAAAGCGGAATTTGCTTCTCAAAAAGCTGCTCAGCCAGAAATATTTGCAGGTCATGGCGCTCCTCGGCGTCGCCTGGATGATCATTTTCAATTACATACCGATGTACGGCATCATTATCGCGTTCAAGCAGTATGTCATCACGCGTCCCATTTCGGAAGCGCCTTGGGTCGGACTCGAGCATTTCAAAGCGTTTTTCGAAGACGAGGATTTGCCGCGCGTCATCTGGAACACGATCGGCATCAGTATGATCAAGCTGATCATCGGTTTTCCGCTGCCGATTTTGTTCGCGCTGTTCCTGAACGAGCTGCGTTCGATCCGGATGAAAAAGGCGGTGCAGACGATCTCGTACCTGCCCCATTTCCTGTCCTGGGTAATCCTCGGCGGCATTTTGGCCACCTGGCTCGCTGACGTCGGCATCATCAACCATATTCTGATGGCGCTGCACGTCATCGACGAGCCGATCAGCTACTTGGCCGAACCGAAATATTTTTGGGGCATCGTCGTCGCCTCGGACATTTGGAAGGAGCTCGGATGGTCGGCCATCATTTATCTCGCCGCCATCGCCGGCGTTTCGCCCGATCTCCACGAGGCCGCAACCATCGACGGCGCCGGCCGGTTTAAGCGGATGTGGCATGTGACGCTGCCCGGCATCCGCAGCACGATCACCATCCTGCTCATTTTGGCGGTCAGCGGCATTTTGAACTCGAATTTCGATCAGATTCTTGTGCTGCGCAATTCGCTGAACGAAAGCGCCAGCAGCGTCATCGACGTGTACGTGTACCAGACGGGCCTCGTCAACAACCGTTTCTCTTATTCGACGGCGGTCGGTCTGATCAAATCTTTGATTGCTTTGGTACTGCTTCTCATCGCCAATTCGGCTTCCAAGAGAATCAACGGTACATCCCTATTTTAACGAAAAGGTGGTTGATGCCCCATGTTCAAACGGAATCGAACAACTGCCGGGGATGCGGCCTTTGACGCCGTCAACGTGCTGATCATGCTTGCCGTCTGCTTCGTGACGCTGTACCCGATCTGGTACGTGCTCGTCAATTCCTTTAACGAAGGACAAGACGCCATGCGCGGAGGTATATACTGGTGGCCGCGGATTTTCAGCCTGGAAAGCTACGAGGCCGTTTTCCGCAGCAGCGGCATCATGACGGCGATGGGGGTCACGGTGGCCAAAACGCTGATCGGCACGGCGGTGCACGTGTTTTTTACGGCGATGGTCGCCTACGCCTTCTCCCGGCGGGAGCTTGTCGGGCAGAAGCTGTACATTTTGCTCGGCACGGTCACCCTGTTTTTCAACAGCGGCCTGATTCCCTATTATTTGCTGATCCGCGATCTTCATTTGCTCGACAACTTTTTGGTGTACATCATTCCGGCTATGTTCAGCTTTTTCGACCTGATCATTTTTATGACCTTTTTCCGCGAAATACCGGACGGTCTGGAGGAAGCGGCGAAAATCGACGGAGCGAACGACCTGTCCATTTTCGTGCGCGTCATCATCCCGGTATCGATGCCCGTCATTGCGACGATCGCCCTGTTTCACGGGGTGTACCAATGGAACGACTACTTCACCGGCATGATTTATATCAACAACATGGACCTGCAGCCGATCCAAACCTATTTGTACCGGATCGTCGCCCAGTCCAGCTCCAACCAGATGGCCGCGGCCATGCCCGGAGGCATATCCAAAAACGTCACCTCCCAGTCCATCAAGCTGGCGACCATGGTCGTGACGACCGCGCCGATCGTGCTTGCCTACCCGTTCCTGCAAAGGTATTTCGTAAAAGGCCTCATGATCGGCTCCATCAAGGGGTAAGCAGCGCCGGAGTTTTTTCCCAAGCGGTAACACAGTTTCACGAAAATATAAAAAGTGGGGTAAAGACGTATGAGAAAACATGTTTTACGCAAAAGCAGCCTGCTGCTCCTGGCCTTTACGCTGATGCTTTCGCTTGCCGCATGCGGCGGCTCGTCAGGCGGGGACACCAAGGCGGCGGAACCCGAGAACAAAAACGAACCGGCGCCTGAAGCGAAGACGGTATCGGCGGACGAACCCGGCTGGAAAGCCGACACGTCCCCGATCACCTTCGACTGGTATTTGAACTTCTCGTGGTTCGCCAACAAATGGGGCGTCGACCCGACCTCCCAATACGTCACGAAAAAAACCGGCGTCAGCGTCAACTTCATCGTTCCCGCCGGCAACGAAAATGAGAAGCTGAACACGATGATCGCCTCCGGCAGCCTGCCCGATTTCATCACGCTCGGTTGGTGGGAGGACGCCGTGAAAACGATGATCGAAGGCGATCTGGTGCTTCCGCTCAACAAACTGGCCGAAGAATACGATCCTTATTTCATAAAGGTCGCCGACCCGGCGAAAATGGCTTGGTACCAGCAGGAGGACGGAAACACGTACGTTTATCCGAACTCGTCTTCCTCGCCGAAGGATTTTGAAAAATATTCGCGGGAATACGTATCCAACCAGACGTTCCTCGTCCGGAAGGATATGTACGAAGCTTTGGGCAAACCGGATATGCGCACGCCGGAAGGTTTCCTGAACGCGCTCAAGATGGCGAAGGAGAAATTCCCGGAGGTCGACGGCCAGCCGATGATCCCGCTCGGCTTGACCGAATTTAACGACGTGGGCAACAGCAGCCTTGAGGGGTATTTGCAAAACTTCCTCGCCATCCCGTACGAAAAAGACGGAAAGCTGTATGACCGCCAAACCGATCCGGAATATGTCCGCTGGCTGAAGACGCTGCGGCAGGCCAACGAGCAAGGACTGCTCGCCAAAGACATCTTTATCGACAAACGCCCGCAAATGGAAGAAAAAATCGCCCAAGGCCGCTATTTTGCCATGCTCTATCAGCGCAGCGACCTGACGGCGCAGGAAAACGCGCTGTACGCCAAAGATCCGAATTCCGTCTACATCGCGGTGGACGGCCCGGCCAATTCCAAGATGGATCCGCCGACGCTGTCAGGTCCCGGCATTTCGGGATGGACGGTCACGCTCATTTCGAAAAACGTCAAAGACAAGGCTAGAGCGATCCGCTTCCTGGAATATCTGATCAGCGAAGAAGGCCAGAAGGATCTGTACCTCGGCGAAAAAGGCGTCACCTATGATACGATTGACGGCAAAGACCAATTCAAGCCCGAAGCGCTGGAGCTGCTGAACAAAGACCGTTCCGCCTTCGACAAAAAATACGGCGCCTCCCTTACGTTCTGGATGATGCAGGATACGAACATGATTTTGCAATGGCAGCCGCCTAGCGTCGAACCGTTCAAGCAAATGGAGGACTGGACCAAAGGCAAAACGAAAAGCTTCTCCCAATACGACAACATCAACCCGACCGGCAACTCCGAGGAAGGCATCGCGAGCAACAAAATCGCCCAAACCTGGGGCAAAACGCTGCCGAAGCTTCTTTTGAGCAAATCGGACGAGGAATTCGACAAGCTTTGGAACGAATTTTTGGAAAAACGCGACAAAGCCGGCTTTGCCAAAGTCGAAGCTTTCAAGCAAACCAAATTCGAAGACAACGTGAAAAAGCTTCAAGAGTTTTTGAAATAATTTCACATGCGAATGCATATCCAAAAAGCCCCATTTTTGCGCGGGCTTTTTGGATTTTCGTCTTTCTTGCCAATCAATAAATTTCCGGATGTGATTCGAGTGCCCAGACGCTTACGATCTTTGACCCGCGTGCTAATTCAAAGGCTGGAGCAGTACTCTCTGCAGCAGCGGTTGTTTCTTTCCTATATCGTCATCATTCTTATACCCGGCATCGTGTTTTCGCTTATTATTTTCCGGCAGCTGAACGAAAGCTACACGAAAGACGCCATCCGCAAAAGCGAAAGCTCCATCGAAATCGAAAAAACGAACATCAAAAACAATATGGAAACGATGGAACGGACCGTGCAAATCGCTTTGTCGGACCGGGAAGTGATGAATTATCTCGACCGCTCCTCCGAACCGGACCCGTCCGAGCTGATCGAATTCAGCAGCAACACGATGAACAGCCTCCTGCGGCTTCAATTCAACAATCAGGATCTGGAGCATATCCGCATCTTTTCAAACAACCGGTTGATCAGCGAAATATGGCCGGTTTTCCTGAAAGAAACCCGGGTCACGAGCGAGCCGTGGTACGAAGCGGTGAACCGGCTGAACGGAGCGGCCCTTTGGGAAATATCCGAACGCGACAAAGAACTGATGCAAAACCATATCCGCGATGAGAAGGAATTCCGGCAAAAAATGTCGCTGGTGCGCGAAATCGAATATCCGAAGGGCACGCATGTCGGCATCATTCAGGTCGATATGCTGCTGAGCCGTTTTTTCCCAAGCGCTTACGCAAGCCGCAACGGCGATCAATCGCAAATGATCGTCATAGCTTCGGACGGGCGGCTGTATTACGATCAGTCCCGCTCCCTGCTCACCGATTCCGAGCTCGCCGAGGCGAAGCTTGCGGAAAAGCTCTACCCGACGGAAAATGCCGGCGCCTTCCGGCATGTCAACATAAGCCTGTCCGGCAAACCTTATCTCGCCGTGTATGCTTACATCGACGGCATCGACGCGTACGTCGTGCATATGACGTCGCTGCAAGCGGCGCTTTCGGAGCTGAATAAAACCCGGAATACGATTTTGCTGGTGAACGTCGTGTTGATCGCCATCCTGTCCGTTTCGACCTTTTTTCTCAATTCGTTAATTTTGAAAAAATTGCGGCAGCTGACGCTCTCCATGAAAAAAATCCGCCAAGGGGACTTCAACGTCCAGCTTCCGGTCGGCGGCGGCAGCGAAGTCGGCGAGCTGACCTTTCATTTCCGGAAAATGATGGGCAAAATCAACGAGCTGATCGCCGATGCGGTCAACAAGCAGGCCGCAACGAAGGAGGCCGAGCTGAAAACCTTGAAAAACCAGATCGACTCCCACTTCCTGTACAACACGCTTGAAAACATCAAGATGCTCGCCGAGGTCGAAAACCAGCGGCCGATTTCTGACGCGCTGACCTCGCTTGGCAGCATGATGCGCTACAATCTGAGATGGAGCGGCGAATACGTGCGGCTGCGAGAGGAACTGAACCATGCCCGCCATTACGTCGCGCTGATGAACCTGCGGTTTGACCAGCGGATCTTGCTGCGGGCCGAGCTGACGGAGCGGGAGCTCGACCTGGAAGTGCTGAAAATGTCGCTGCAGCCGATCATCGAAAACGCCGTCAAGCATGGCCTGAATGGAAGCGCAGCGCAGACGGGCGATTTAACCATCACGCTCAGCACCTATGCGCACCAAGGGACGCAGATGATCGTGATTGAGGATAACGGCGCCGGGATGTCCCCGGAACAAACGCGCCGGCTGAACGAAACCATCCGCGCTGCCGACGGCGGCGGCCGGAGCGGACCCGGGGCGGAATCCTCCGGAATGTCCGGCGGAGGCGGCGGAAACGGCATCGGACTTCGCAACGTCCATCAACGGCTGCAGTTGTTTTACGGGCAGGAATGCGGCCTTTGGGTCGAAAGCGAGGAACGGCGGTACACCCGGGTGATGATCAAGCTGCCCTACTTTAACCTGATCGGAGGCGAATCCGCATATGTACAGACTATTGATCGTTGACGACGAACGAAATATACGAATCGGGCTGAAAGCCATGATCGAAAGGGAATATCCCTCCCTATTCAGCATCGGATTGGCTGCGGGGGGAGCGGAGGCGTTGGAGCTGCACCGGTCCGAAAAAGCGGACATCGTCGTGACCGACATCCGCATGCCGGGCATGGACGGCCTGGAGCTCATCCGGGAGCTGAACAAGCTCCCCTCTCCCCCGGCGGTGATCATCTTAAGCGGCTATGACGATTTTCAATATGCCAAAGAAGCGATCACGCATAAGGTCCGGGAATATTTGCTCAAGCCGATCGTGCGCGAGGATCTGCACCAGGCTTTGAACCGGATGCTGACGGATCTGGGGAAGGAACAGGAGGTTGCGCGCGAGCTCTCGGAGCTTGGCAAATACCGCGCAGAGCAGGCGGCGGACCAGCTCAATTACATTTTGCTGCATCCGGACCTGCCGGAGCATGAAATCGAGCGACGCTTCGCCAAAGCCGGCCTCTCTCCCTCCTCTTCGCCTTTCGTCGTCGCCGTCGTACGCGAAGAGGGTCCGCGAAACGGCGCTTTGGCGAAGCTGGCCGAGCCGTATTGGAAGGAACGCCGGTCGATCTGCTTCGAGGACAAGGACCGGAACGTGGTCGTCATTGCGGAAGACGAGGCGGCCGTGGCCGATTTTGCCCGGCATGCGATGGACAGAGGGCTTCACGTTCATATTGGCGTCAGCCTGAAAGCGGCGGGCGCCGGACAGTTCAAACGCGGCTATGTCCAGGCCAAGCAGGCGCTGAAGTACCGGATGCTGCAGGCGCAGCCGGGCGGCGGGATCTTTTATTATTCGGACGTTTGGCATCTCCCGATGCCGCAAACGTACCCGGAAGACGCGTTCCGCAGGCTCGCCAACCTGCTCGGAACCGGAAGGAAACAGGACATCAAGGAGCAATGGCACGAGATCATGGATCTCCGCGAAATCAGGCGCCTCGACATCTCCTACCTGGAACGTCTCAGCCGGATGTTGAACGAGCAGGTCATCGACCGGGTGTTTGCCGATTACGGGGAAGCGTCGGTCGAAATTTTGAAAATCTATAAAAAAATCGGTTACCTTTATGACAGCCAAGCGGTTTTCAGCTACATCCACGACGCGGAAGCGCTGCTGCTGCGGTTGGACGATTACGTGAAGGACGTCAAGGAGGCCCATGTCGGGCATGCCGAAATGAAGGCGGCCGTCGACTACATCTGCGAAAATTATGCCAAACCGCTCAACATGGCGACCGTCTCGAACCATGTTTCGTTGAATTACTCTTATTTTAGCGAAACGTTCAAGCAGTTTACCGGGATGAGTTTCGTAAATTACGTCAAAAAGGTCCGCATCGAAAAAGCGAAAGAGCTGCTGGAGCATACCCGCGGCAAAGTGTACGAAATCGCGGAGCAGGTCGGCTTCGAAAGCGTCAAGCAGTTTAACCGGGTTTTTCGCGAGCAGGAAGGCATCTCCCCGATGGAATACCGCGAAAAGGCTTGGGTTCAGGCCGGGGTTCCGGAGTGACCGCCGTTCCAAACCGGCTGCCCAGGGCAAATGAACCAAAAAAGTCCGCGGCAATGATGCCGCGAACTTTTTTGGCCGTTCCCTACGTTTCCATTCCCGCCGAAACCAGAAGATGCTGAAGCGTAAGCTCCTTCGTCGAGGAACATATCAAATCGGCCCCGGAGGGTCCGAGGATGCCGGCCTGGCCGATGCCGACGGCATACATGCCGGCCGCTTTGATCGCCTCGATGCCCGCCTGCGAATCCTCGATACCGACGCAGCCGGCGGGATCGGCCCCGGCCAGCTTGGCGGCCTGAAGGAAAATATCCGGCGCCGGCTTGCCCGGAATACCGCCGGGGTCCACGATGGCATGAAAATATTCGTTCAGGCGGAGCGCTTCCAAAATAAGCGGCGCGTTTTTGCTGGCGGAGGCGATCACCGCAGGGATGCGCCGTTCCCGGAGTTCATGCAGCAGCTCTTGAATGCCCGGATACGTATCCTCGGGGGTCAAGCCCGCAAGCAGCGATACGTATTCGTCGTTTTTTTCCCGGGCAAGACGTTCCTTTTCTTCCTGCGAATAGGCTTGCTCCCGGCCCCCGTGGACCAGTATTCTTTCAAGCGATTGCATGCGTTCGATGCCCTTGAGGGACTCGTTAAAATCGCTGTCGATCGTAATGCCGATCCGCTTGGCCATGTTTCTCCAGGCGATGAAATGGTATTTGGCGGTATCGGTCACGACACCGTCCAGATCAAATAATACGGCTTGCAGTTTCATCGTATGCCTCCCGACTGCCTAACCTGATGCTTTATAGGCTTTATAACGTCATCGTTATTTGCGTTTCTTCGGATATATGGGTGAGCCCGTTCCATTCGAGCACGACTTTGTAACCGGACGGATTGGCGATTTCGGCATGGAGCGCCCCCTCTTTGGCAAGCAGCCGAACGTCCACGGCCGTGTCGCCGATTCTCAGCCGTTCCAGCGTGACCGCTTTGCCTTCCCAGGCGGACGGGATCAACGGTGCGATATGGATCGTCCGCAAGTGGGCCAGCGGTTTGATTCCGACGAAATGCCGGATGATCGGCACCGCCATCGCATACAGCGTCCAGGCCTGCACGGCGCAGCCGTAATCCGGGGACATTTCGCTCATCGAGCCGGGCAGCGCCATCGAAAAGGTCCGCATCATCCGCTGCAGCAGATCAAGCGCCGCGTCCGCGTTGCCGTACACCGCCTCCGCCGTCGCATGCACGCCCGTGGAAATGGTCATCGTTTCGCTTTGGTATAGGCCCGACAAATAAGTTCCGTAGTCCCCGACAAACTCGCCGGAGCGCATCCGCTCGAGTGCGCGAATCCCCTTCTCCCTGTCGGCGATCCCCGTTTCCATCGGGGTGACGATCACCCAGTTTTTGTTCAAAAGCCAGCCCCGGTCCTCTTCCTCGTCGCCGCATGCGGCAAGGAGGCCGTCCAAATATTCCCGGTAACCGGATATCCCGTGTTTCGCGGCGTTTTGGACCAAATGATCCACTTTCGGGACGATATCTTTTTTTGGCGCAACCGCATCCGTAAAAAGCCCCTCCCGCTCGGACCAATATTTGTCGTTGATCGCTTTCCTCATTCGATCGGCCAGTTCCCCATAGTGATCCGCTTTGGCGTCATCTCCCATCACCCTGCTCATTTGGGACAAGGCCCGGGCGGCTTCCGCCGTATAAACGGCCGAGTCGATCAATTCCATGTTCAGGCCGGAAATTTCAATGATGCCGTAACCTGACGGAAATAAATCCCGGTCCGGATCCATTTCCCGAAGCAGCCAATCCAAACCTTGGACGCAGGTCACGTAATTTTCCCGCAAAAATTCGAGATCCCCGTTCCAGCAAAACATATCCCAAATCATCGCGATAAAATGAGCGGTTTCCTGCGTATTGCCCGGATTGGCCACCGCGCCCATCGTCGTGATTTCGTGCACGATCCGGCCGTTGCCGTTGGCGTCCTGGGAAAACCGGCGCAAAAGTTCGACCGTATCTTTGGCCAGCTCGAACTCCCCGGTCGCCATCAACCCTTGAATCGAATACGAATTATCGCAGCCGAACCACCACGGGTAATGCGGCGAACCGGCGGTTAAGCCGCGGCCGATAAAATCCACGCGCTGCACAAGCCACCTTGTGTTCCATTTGATCCAGGCAAAAATATCGTTCAGCCGCTCTTCGCCCTCCACCCCGAAATGCGAAGCGGCTTCGATCCGCTCATAGGTTTTCTTTTTCGCGTCAAGCAGCCCGTCAAAGTCCCGCAGGCTGCGGTAAGTCGTCTCGCATTCTTCTTTGGAGGCATAAGAGCCTGCAATATATGCATGAAAGACGTACGTCTCTCCGGGAGCAAGGATTTTTTCGGCCAAGATCGAAAGCCCCGTGCCTTTCCCAGCCGTCCATTCCGGCCCGATCAGACCGGCGCCTGTGCGAAGCTGCTGTCCGGTGATCCCGGGCATATCGGCCCCGAATTTGACGTACCAGTCGTTTCCGCTGTCCTTTGCGATCCCGGCCCAATCGGACACTTCCTCGAACCGGTCCTCTTCGCCGTCCCGGATGCCGATGTCCTCCGAAAACCATACGGGCCGCAAATCGGTCCGGCAAAGCAGCTCAAGCTCCAGCTCCACCTGCTCAGCCGAATAATTATGGAGCTCGTAACGCACGACCATCCCTTTTTCCAGCTCCGGGGCGAACTGGGTCCGCTTCATGGAGACGGGGATATGGCCCAGTCCGTGGTCGTAACGGAATTCGCCGCCCCATGCGTAATTGATAAATTCGTCGGCTTTGGCCCATACCGAGATATCGCGCTTCCGATCCTTCAGACGAAGCCAAAAGCCGTCAAGCAGCTTGATGGGATGCAGCCAAACGCCGCCCATTTCGCCCGCAACATGATGCCCGAAGTCCGGAAACCATCCATCCTGGGTTCCAATGGCCTTTACGTATTCTCCTGCCGTCAAATAGATCGGAAACGGATGTCTGCTGCTCGCTTTTTTCATTGGTTTCTCCTCTTCTTTTCGTAATCTCGGTTGTTCCCCCGCAGCTTACCCCTTCGTCGCCGACGACAGGGATATTCCCTCGATAAAATATTTCTGCAGGAAGAAAAATACGATGATGGCCGGAAGCATGATCAGGATCGTAGCTGCCATCAGCATGTTCCATTCCACGTTGTACAGCCCTTTGAACATGGACAGGCCAAGCGCGAGGGTATATTTCGTATTCGTGTTCAGATAAATGAGCGGTCCCTGAAAATCGTTCCATACGCCCATAAACGTAAAGATCGATACCGCAATGAGCGGCGGCTTGCTGAGCGGCAGCATGATCCGGGTAAAAATGCTCCAGCGGGACGCGCCGTCCATAAACGCAGCCTCGTCCAAATCCCTCGGAATGCCGCGCATAAACTGCCGGATCAGGAAGATGTTAAAGGCCCCGCCCCCGAAAAACGAAGGGATGATAAGCGGCAGAAACGTATCGACCCAACCGGCTTCCTTGAACATGATAAACATCGGAATCATCGTCACCTGGCCAGGCAGCATCATCGTCGCCAGCAGCACCAGGAACAAAAAACGCTTGCCTTTGAAGCGGAAGCGGGCAAAACCGTACGCGCATAACGCGGAAGAGAACACCGTCCCGATCATGACCGGGATCAAAATGATCAGCGTATTTTTCAGAAACAGAAAAAAGGGAACGGCCGTCACCGCATTTTTGTAGTTATCCCAATGCCATACCTTCGGAATAAAAGAATCCTGGAATACCTCGGCCGGCGACTTCAGCGACGTGGACACCGTCCACAGGAGCGGAACCAGCACGACCGCCGCTCCTCCAATGAGCAGGAGAAACGCGATCAGCTTTCCGAAATTCCATTTTTGTTGTTTGATCGTCATTTTGTTTTCCTCCTCCCTTAATCCCGTTCGTCATCGCCGTTATAGTAGACCCACATGGAAGAGCTGCGGATGACAATGAGGGTGAAAAGCAGGATGATGGCGAACAAAATCCAGGACAATGCCGAAGCATATCCCATTTCGAAGCTGACGAAAGCTTTGTTGTACAAATAAAGGTTGTAGAAAAGGGTCGAATTGAGCGGACCTCCGTTTGTCATAACGAAAGCCTGCGTAAAGTATTGAAACCCGCCGATGATCCCCATGATCAGGTTAAAAAAGATCGTCGGCGAAATCATTGGCACCGTTACGCTCGCAAACCGCCGGAAAGGGCCCGCCCCGTCCAGCTGAGCGGCTTCATACAACTCTTCCGGAACGCCCTGGAGACCGGACAAATAAATGATGATGGTGTTGCCCACGCCCCAGATCCCCATCACGATCAGCGCCCCCAGCGCATAACTCGGATCCTGAAGCCAGGCCGGCCCTTCGATGCCGAACCAAGCCAGGGCCCGGTTCAAAATTCCGTATTCCGGATTGAAAATCATGATCCACATCATGGACACCGCCACCGCAGGGATCACGGAAGGCATAAAATAAATCATGCGGAACAGCTTCATGCCCCGCGTGCGCATGTTGAGCAGCAGCGCGATCAATATGGAAACGATCTGGTACAGCGGCACGGAAACAAGCGCGAATATAAACGTGACTTTCAGCGATTGGTAAAACAGTTCATCATGGAAAATGGCTTTAAAATTATCCAATCCTACAAACTCGATCGAACGAATGCCCGTAATGATGTCCCATTTGCTGAAGGACAAGATCAACGAAAACACCATCGGCCCAAGCGTAAAAAGCAGTAAGCCCAAAAACCAAGGAAGAATGAATAAGTAGCCGGCTTTTTCCGAACGTGGATTTCGCATGGAGACCTCCTTGACGATGCGGATGCCGGCCGGAGTTAACCCGGCCGCCTCATCCGAAAGTAGCTGAAAGGGTGAAGCGGCTTGCGAACCGCCCCACCCCGCTCCCGTTATTACTTGATCTTGCTGTCAACCGTCTTGGCCGCTTCGTCCAAAGCTTCCTTCACCGTGGATTTGTCCAGCAATATTTTTTCCATCGCCTTGTTGAACTCCTCCGTGAAAATCGGAGCGTTGGCGGAACGCATGGAGATCGGCTTTTTCGCAAAGTTCATCATTTCGATCACCGGTTTGTCGACAACTTCCGTGCTCTTCACCTGGTCGAGCTCGGCAACCGTTGCCGGCAGTACCTGCCCTTTTTCGGAGCGGGCTTTTTGCGCCTCGGTGCCCGACAGCCATTTCATCAGTTCAAAGGCTTCTTTTTTATGTTTGCCATTTGCGTTCATGGCCCAGCCCGCGGCGGCGATGATGCTTGCGCGCTCGCCGTTGGCGCCGGAAGGAATCAGGGCCGATCCGTACTCGACGTCCGATTTGTCCAAGTCGCTTTTTACCCAGCGTCCGGTAATCATCATGGCCAGCTTATCGGTCATAAACATGGAGGAGTCGCCGCCGAGCGTTTCGGTATCCTGCGGCGTAGGAGATACGCGGTCCTCTCCTTTGGTCAGCGCAACGTATTTTTCCATGGCTGCGATCGTCTTGTCGCTGTTCATGAAACCTTCGGCTTTCGTTCCGTCCTCGTTGCCGATGTCGGCGCCGTTCAGCCAGAGATAGATGTAAATCGGATATTCCCATTTCGTGGCGTTAAAGCCAAATTCCGTCACTTTGCCTTTGCCGTCCTTTTTGGTCAGCTTTTTGGCGGCGTCGATCATGTCGTCCCATGTCCATTTGTCGCTCGGATAAGGGATTTTCGCTTCGTCAAACATCCGTTTGTTGTACCACAGGGCAAGCGGGTTGAAATCTTTCGGCAGATAGTACAGCTTGCCGTCGATTTTGCCCATATTGATCAGGTCCGGCTGGAATATGTCCGTTTTGAACGAGCCGTCGTTTTTGACGTAATCGTCCAGCGGCTCGACGACGCCTTTGTCGACGTATTTGAAATAATCGCCTTCGCCGATCAGGAACACGTCAGGCGCCTGGCCGGCCGCAAGCGACGTCGTCAGCTTGGTGGCATAACCGTCGCCCGGAACCGGCTCGAAGGTAACCTTGATGTTCGGGTGGGTTTCGTTGAATTGGTCGGCCAGCTTTTTCTCTACGGAATCCGCCGACAATTCCCCCCATGTCGTGAATTTCAGCTCGACGGTCTTTTCCGAAGAGCCGCCGCTTTCCCCGCCGCCGGATGCGGCGTCCTTGGAAGAACCCGAAGAACATGCGCTCAGCACCATGCTGAACATCAACAAAAACGCGAGACCTGCAGAGCATTTTTTCATAACCGTTGACCTCCCTGAATGAAAAATAAATTAGATGTGCATCAGTTCAAATTGCAGCCGGCCTTGAAAACTCATCTTTTTGCCGTAGATCACAAGCTCTATTTCTTCTTGGGTGTCGGCCGAAATTTCCATCCGATCCTTCGTCATGTTGAACTGCAATTTGGTGCCCTTCCAGAACAGCGGGAAGGACAAACGCTCCCACGCATCCGGCATTTTCGGATGCACGTGCAGCGCGCCGTCCAGCATGCGGATGCCGGCAAACCCCATCACGACGCATTGCCAGATCCCGCCGAGCGAAGCGGCATGAATGCCTGCGTCCGACGAGTGTTCATGCGGTCCCAAATCGATTTCGGCGGCTCTGCGGAAAAGCTCGTAGGCCAGCTTTTTGTCATCGAAATCGCTTGCCAGAATGCTGTGCGTCGAGAAGGAAAGCGACGAATCATGCAGCGTTTTGGGCTCGTAATAATCGTAATTCGCCCGCTTGAGCTCGGGCGCGAACCTGTTTTCCAGCAGATAAAACAGCATCAGGATGTCCGCTTGTTTCGATACCTGCATTTCGTTGACCTGGTCCAGGCTGTAATCCTGGAACAAGGTGCCCACTTTCGCCTGCGATTTGTAAGGCGTCAAATCCAGCTCCTGTTTCTGCAGGTAGGTGTCGTCCTGGGCGATGATTCCGCGCCCGTCCGGCTGCGGAAGGTAGATGGCGTCCGCCTTCTCCCGCCATTCCTGCGGTCCGCGCTCCAGCCCCAGCTTGGATTCGAGGCGCTCCAGCAGCTGCGGATCGCGGTCCTTAAGCTCATCGTAATATTGAATGGCAAGCAGGAGATTAAAATGCGCCATGTAATTGGTAAAAGCGTTGTTGTCCACGTGCTCCTTGTATTCGTCCGGACCGATAACTCCGTTGATCTCGTACCTTGAAGCTTCCTCGTTCCACTCCAGGCGGCTCGCCCAGAACACCGCGGTATCGAAAATCATCTCGTAGCCGTAATCGTCCATGAACCGCTGGTCGCCGCTCGCCTTGTAGTAATGCCAAACCGCGTAGGCGATATCGGCCGTAATGTGCTGTTCGATGAATCCCGACCAAATTTTCGTCTGCTTGCCGGTTACGACATCGACCGCTCCCCACACGGGGGTCACTTCCCCGTCGCTTGGCCAAGCGACCTCCCACGGATACATCGCGCCCCGGAACCCGTTTTCTTTCGCTTTTTTTCTGGCCCCTTCAAGCCCAAGATAACGGTATTCCAGCAGCGTCCTTGCCACGCTCGGCTCGCTGTAAATGAAAAACGGAAGAATGAAAATTTCGGTATCCCAGAAGGAGTGGCCCTTGTAACCTTCGCCGCTGAGCCCTTTCGCCCCGATTCCCATGCGGCGGTCATGGACGGGCGTCATGACCGTCATGTGGTAAATCGCGAACCTGAGCGCCAGCAGATCGAAGCGGTGTGCGGATTCGATCTCGACACGGTACCGGCTCCAAATATCCGCCCATGCTTGCCGGTGCTGCTCAAACAACTCGTCGTAGCCCGCCGATTCGGCCTTCTTAAGCGCTTCCAGCGAATGTGCGCGCAGTTTTTCGAGGTCGCCCGCTGCCTCGACGTCCGCGTCCCGGCTCGTATGCACCTGCACCAGCTTGTGCAGCTCCAGCGTCTGCCCGGCCTTCAGCTCCATGCGGTACGCCATTTCCATCTTGCGCCGTTCGATCTCCATCTGCAGGGCCGGCTCGAACGGATGGCCGTCGATCAGGAACCGGTGCAGGGCGCTCAGAACGAAATCGACCTTGGACTCGGTCGTCGTCTGCACGAGCTGAAGATATTTTTTGTCAAAAATCCTTTTCTCGCCTTCATGGAAATGCTGGCTGCCCGAGTTGGCCGCCTGGGCGTTGATGCCGGATGTCAGCCGGAGCGTGATGCCCTCATCCAGCGGCGTCATCCGAAGCTTCATGCCGATCAGGTGCAGGTCATCCTTTGAAACGAAGCGGCGGAATTCGAACCGGATTCTTTTTCCGTCGGGGCTCCGCCAAACGAAGGAACGGGTCAGCTCCGCATCGCGCAGGTTGAGCGTCCGTTCGTAATCGGCCGTATCGCCGGTTTCCAGCGAGAAACGCCGGCCGTCGACCAGCAGCTCGATCTGCGTCACGTCCGCCGCATTCGGCAGTTCGGTCACCTCCAAATCGTCGAACCGGTTAAACGTGCCGTTTACGAACAAGTTCCGGGTTCCCCCGATATAAGCTTCCTCCGTGGCGGAGCGAAGTCCCATATAACCGTTCCCCAAAGACATGACCGATTCGCATTTGCCCTGAGCCAGCGGATTGAATGACGTTTCCGTAAAGCTCCACTGCTCGAGTTCGGGTGTTTGCCCGTTGTAGCTTAGCATGTATTCCAACTCCAATCTCTGTCTAAAAAGCCTTGATTTCAGGGTATCGAAATCGATTTCGAAACCCTCAAAAAAATATGGTTTATCAGGGAAAGCGCTTTCGGGCAGATTATATCATCGCCACAGATTCCCTGTCAACCAGATGAAACGGAATTTTTTGATGCACCCCTGCCGCCTTTTTTTCAAGAATGCGAATCATCTGCTCGAACGCCAAAAAGGCCATCTTCTGAAAATCTTGGTGGATCGTCGTCAGCCGAGGGGTCGTATAGCCGGACAGCACGATATCGTCAAAGCCGATGATCGAGAGCTTTTCGGGAATGCCGATTTGAAGCTCGCGGCACCGGCTCATAAATCCGATCGCCATCAAATCGCTGGCAAAAAAAACGGCCGTCATCTCCGGATGCTCCCGCAAATAGGAATCGGCCAATTCATAGGCGTATTCCTCCGTATAATCCCCGTTAACGACAAGGGATGGATCATATGGAATGCCGTTTTCCGCCAGAGCTTGGCGGTACCCTTCAAGGCGCTCCTTGCTCACGACGGCATAATTATGGCCGTTCACCATGCCGATTCGGCGATGGCCGTGGTCGATCAAATATTGCACGGCGCATTTCGCCGCCGCGATGTTGTCCGTCATGATCGAGCCGGTATACGAACCCGTGATGTCCGCATCGATGACGACGCACGGAAAGTTGCTGTCGACGATTTCGAGGAAATAAGGGTCCGTCGTTTTCAAACCGGTGATAAGCGCCCCGGACACCTTATGCTCTTTGCAAAACTGCCAATACGATTTGTCCTGCTGCTCGGACAAGCTGCGCGTATACAGCAGCACTTCATAGTTATAATGGGAAGCCGCCTCGAAAATCCCCGTCATCATTTTGAACAGCACGCCGTCTTTGCCATTGGAATACTCGAAATTGGAAAAAATGAGGGCGATGGATTTCGTCACCTTTTGCTTCAGGTTTTTGGCCAGCATGTTCGGCGAATAATTAAGCTCCTCCACGGCCTTCAGCACTTTTCTTCTCGTTTCCTCGCTGACGTCGCTGTACCCGTTCAGCGCCTTGGACACCACGGTGGTCGATACGTTCGCGTGTTTCGCCACATCTTTTATCGTCGCCACCTGGTTCACCTCCTGTAAATTTGCAACGTAATGCGGAATGATCACATATTCACTAATTAAATCACAGCGCCCAAATCCTGTCAAAATGGATTTCCCGCGGCCGTCCCAAGCCGGGAATTCGCTGTGTTCATAAAAATCCTTTTAAAGTATAATTATTCCATATGGGACATGATCAGACAAGGGGTGGCACCGATGTACAAAGTTTTTATCGTCGACGACGAAGCGGTCGTGCGCGACGGCTTGAAACGGACGATCGACTGGCGGGAGCACGGGTTTGAGCTGGCCGGCGATTTCGCCAATGGCCGCGAAGTATTGGAGGTGATGGAGCATACGGTACCGGACGTCATCATCTCCGATATTTCCATGCCGTTTATGGACGGGCTAGAGCTTGCCGCAAACGTCACCAAAAAGTACCCGTACGTCAAAATCATCATCCTGACCGGCTTCGACGAATTCGAATATGCGCAGCAGGCCATCCGGCTCAAGGTGTCGGATTTTATTTTGAAACCGATTACAGCCCATGAAATGCGGGAGCTTTTGCGGAAGGTCAAGCTTGAAATGGATGAAACGGCCCGGCAGCATGAAGATTTAAGCCGCTTGTACAGCCAGTTGAAGCAAAGCCTGCCGCTGCTCAAGGAACGTTTTTTGGAACGTTTGGTCGTCAACGGATTGCGGCCGTCCGAAATCGAGGAACGTTTCCAATACTTCGGCCTTCCTCCGCTTTCCCCGCCGCAGCTTGTCATGGTTGCGGATATCGACGATTTCGGCACCCGGCAGCTTCAGCCGGAGGCGGCAAACGACACCGAGATTCTTCGCTACGCGGCATACAATGTGCTCGAGGAAATCGCCGAACGCGAAGGTTTGCTGCTGTTCCGGACGCGGGAAGAACGGCTCGTGCTGGTCGTCTCCGGCCTTGCCGACGAAACGGAGTTGTACGAGCATGCCTGCCGCATCGCCGAGGAGGGAAGATTTTACATCGATAAATTTTTGAAATTTACCGTCAGCTTCGGCGTCGGGCAAGCGGTCGGGTCCGCCGAGGAGCTTCCCGTCTCCTACAAAAGCGCCCTCTCCGCGCTGGACTACCGCTTTTTGCTCGGCAAAAACCGCGTACTCAGCATTTTGGATTTCGAAAGCCGGCCTTCCTACGACGACCGTTCCCGCGGCGACTGGGACCGCCGGCTCGCTTCCGCGGTCAAAACCGGTTCTTTGCAGGAGGTTCGCCAGCTCATACAGCAGTTCGTCGCCGATCTGAAGGAAAGCATGGCCCCGCTTGATGCCTGCGTCCTCCAAATCCAGAAGGCCATCCTTTCGCTCATCAATACGACGCAGGAGCTGGGGCTCGACAACGCCCGGCCGATCCGCCTGACCGACGTCTACCCGTTCAAAACGCTGGACGAAATCGGGGCATGGCTCGAAGACGCGGCGTCATCGGTCATGTCGGCCATCGCCGACAACCGCAACCATCATACGCTGGCGCAGATCCGCAAAGCGGTCGAATACATCGAAACCCACTACGCGGAAGAAAAAATCTCGCTGCAGGACATATGCCGCCACTGCTTGATGAGCACAAGCTATTTCAGCCTCGTGTTCAAGCAGCATACCGGCGAAACCTTCGTCGAGTATTTGACCCGCATCCGCATGGACAAGGCCAAGGAAATGCTGCAGCATACGATGATGAAATTTTACGAAATCGCCGGCAAGGTCGGGTACGGCGACCCGAATTATTTCAGCATTTTATTCAAAAAACATGTCGGCATGACGCCGCGCGAATACCGCGACAAATACGCCAAGGAGAGCCGGGCCTGATGCTCAGACTGAACAAGCGCAATTCCGTCATACCGTTTCCGCCGTTCAAAAGCATCCAATCGAGCATTTTTTTTACGTTTTCCTGCCTGATTCTGGTGACGGTCATGGTCATCAGCTTAAACAGCTACCGCTTGTCGGTGGACGCGGTCGAAACGAACTCCCAAAGCTACGTACAGGAAATCATCAGGCAGGTCAACTCCAACATCCAATCCTACATCGACAATATGGAGAACATCAGCATGCTTGCCATGACCAACAAGGACGTCAAATATTACATTTCCAACAACAGCTTTATCAGCAAAAGCGACCGCATGCCTTACGAGAAACGGATTTCGGATTTGTTCCAAGCGATTTTGTACTCCCGCAAAGACATCTCGGCGATCATGGTGTTCGGGTACAACGGATTTTACGTGTCGGACCGGCGGATCACCCTTCTCAATCCGTACACGAAGCTGGAAGAGCAACCTTGGTACGTAGAGGCGAAACAAAAAGGAGGCCAATCCGTCATTTCTCCTCCCCACGTCCAAAACATCATCCAGAACGAATACCGCTGGGTCGTCTCCTTGAGCCGGGAGCTCAAAAGCACGGACGGGATCCGGGGCGAGGGCATTTTCCTGGTCGATCTGAACCTCAGCATCATCAACGACATTTGCAGCAAAATCAATATGGGCAAAAAGGGTTACGTCTTTATCGTCGACAAATCCGGGAACATCGTCTACCATCCGCAGCAGCAGCTCATCTACAGCAATTTGCGCTCGGAACAGATTTCGCGGGCGGCCGCGGCCAAAAGCGGCACCTCCTTTACGGTCGACGACAACAAGGGCAAACGCGTGTACTCCGTTCAGGACACCAATTTCGGCTGGAAAATCGTCGGCGTCGCCTATACGGACGATTTGATCGCCAACGAGGGCACGATCCGCAACTCGATTTTGATGTACGCCTTGATCGGAATTCTTTTTTCCCTGCTGCTGTCGCTGTTTTTGTCCTACCGGATTTCGCGGCCTTTGCGCATTTTGCAGCGCGACATGAAAAAGGTCGAGCGCGGCAATTTCGACGTGCGGACCAACATCGAGCCGATCAACGAAATCGGGCAGCTCGGACGCTCCTTCAACCTGATGACATCACAGATCAAAAACCTGATGGAAGAAATCATCGAAAACCAGGAAAGCAAGCGGAAAAGCGAGCTGATGCTTTTGCAATCCCAAATCAACCCGCATTTTTTGTACAACACGCTGGATTCGATCATCTGGATGGGCGAGCAGAAAAAACACGAGGAAGTCGTGCTGATGACCTCCGCCCTGGCGAAGCTGTTCCGGGCCAGCATTACGAAAGACAAGGAGCTTGTGCCCGTCCGCGTCGAAATAGAACATATCACCAACTATTTGCTGATCCAGAAAATGAGGTACGGCGAGCAGCTCGAATACGAAATCGACGTTTCCCCGGATATCATGCACTACAAAACGCTGAAGATCCTTCTGCAGCCATTCGTGGAAAACGCCATTTATCACGGCATTCGCAACAAGCCGGAGCCGGGCAAAATTACGATCCGCGGCCGCGAACGGGATGAAACGATTCTGTTCGAAGTCGAGGACGACGGCATGGGCATGACGCCGGAACAAGTGGAAGGCATCTGGACGACGCATGGCAAAAAGCTGGGAACCAAATCGACGAGCGGCATCGGCATCGGCAACGTCAATGAACGGATCAAGCTGTTTTTCGGGCAATCGTACGGCATTCAAATCCGAAGCGAGCCGGAAGAAGGCACGGTCGTGACCATCGCCATTCCGAAAATAAAGGAGTAGCGCCTATGCGAATACAACGTGCCACGCTGCTTTTGACCATCATTTTTGTTGCGTCCGTCGTGTATATCATTTTATATTTCAAGCTGTTTATCCCGGCGCCGGAGCATGAACGGAGCGTTACCGTCATTTTGAAGGAGCATAACATCCGCTCGGATTTTTGGCAGACGGTCAGCAGCGGGGCCAAAGCCGCCGCCAAGGAAGCGGGCTCGGAAATCACCATTACCGGCCCGCTGCAGGAAACCGACATCGACGGTCAGGTCGGGCTGCTGGAGGAAGTATTGGAGCAGAAACCGCAGGCCGTCGTGATCGCCCCGATCAATGACGACAGGGTGACGGACAAGCTGCAGAAAATTCAGGAGGCGAAAATCCCGCTCGTCATCATCGACACGCCGGTCAATCTCGCGTCTTCGCCGACTTTCGTGTCCAACGACCATACCGCCGCGGGCGTGCAGGCGGGCAAAGCGGCGCTTGCGCAGACAGGGAACCGTCCGAAATCCGTCATCATCGGCGATTTTGCCTCGTCCGGCGTCTCGGCGGAAAGGGAAAAAGGGGTGCGCCAAGCCCTCCTTCCTTATCCCCAAAGCGTATACGGCACCTACTACTGCTCGGATTCCGAGGAACGCGCGTATTTGATCGCCAAAACGATGATGCGTGACCACCGCGATTTGAACGCCATCATCGCCCTGAACGAGTCGGCGGCGCTGGGAGCGGCCAAGGCGATCAAGGACCAGAGCAAAACCGGGCTGATCAAGCTCATCGGGTTCGATACCTCGGCTTACGAAATCCGTCTGCTCGAGGAAGGGACGTTAAACGCGACGGTCGTGCAGCAGCCGTTTAACATCGGTTACCTTGGGGTGCAGACGGCGCTGGATATGCTGGACGGCAAAAAGGTAAAGCCGGTCACTTACACGAATTCGATCGTCGTCACGAAAGCAAATATGTATTCGCCTGAAAACCAAAAGCTGTTATTCCCTTTTATCGATAAATAATTGTTGCAATATAGAATGAACTAAAGAAATGAAGGTTATAGGGCCGCATCGGGCCCTTTTAACAGGAAGTTCGATGCAAGCTTTAGTTCAATCTATATAGCGATCCTTACGAAAGGTGTGAGCGCCTGATGAACTCCCGCCTGCTGCTTGGCCTGGCGAAGCTGTCGGTTTCCTTGCTGCTTCTGCCGCCGCTGCTTGCGTCCTGTTCCGGCACCGCCCAGCCGAAGCCTACGCTGAAGCCGAAGGACAACCCTCCGGCCGTCATTAATTTCATCGCATCGGAGTACAGCTCGCAGACGCGGCCGCTGCTCGAAAATTTGGTGCAGGACTTCATGCTGAAAAACCCGGATATCGTGATCAATCTTCAAGTAGCCAATTGGGATATTCTCGACATCATTTATACGACCATGATCAGCAAAAATCAGCCGCCGGACCTTTTGAACACCAACGTGTATACGCATTTTGCCAACGACGGCCTGCTGAACGACATGGACGACATCATCTCGCCCGACCTGAAAAAGAAATTTTATCCCGATCTTCTGAAGCTGGACAACTGGAACGGCAAGCAGTACGCCATTCCGTACGTGTCTTCGACCAGAAAGCTTTATTACAACAAGGAGCTGTTCCGCGAAGCGGGAATCGAAGCTCCGCCGAAAACCTGGTCCGAGCTGAAGGAAGACGCGCGCAAAATTAAAAACGGCGGCAAAGCCCGCGGGTTCGGGGTCGATTTGACCGATAACGAGATCCAGGCCTATCTTTCCTACTTTTTTTTGGGCGCCGGCGGCGGCTGGATCAAGGACGGAAAATGGACCATCAACTCGCCCGAAAACGTGGAAGGACTGACCTTTTTGCGGGATATGTACGCCGAAGGCTTAACCGATTCGGACCCGACGGTGACGACCCGTGACGAGAAGCAGCGCGTCCTGGGCGACGGCAAACTGGCGATGATGATTTCCGGCAACTATTTCAACATCGTCGTTCCGCGCGAATTTCCGAACCTCGAATACGACAAAGGCCCGATTCCCGTCAAGGACGGGGTCAAACCGATCAACTTCGGTGTCCATGATATGCTGGTGTCGTTCAAAACCGACCATACGGACAAGGAGGCGCTCTCCAAGTTTTTGGACTACCTTTACTCCAGCCCCATCTACGAGCAGATTATCCAGCAGGAAGGTTTCCTTCCCGTCACGCAGCTCACCGGGGAGCGCCTCGGATCGGCGAATGAGGAGATGAAAGCCGACTTGGCCGCGCTGCGGAAAGCCAGCTTTTACCCGATCCAGCAGCCGGAATGGCAGGCGGTGATGGACACGGCCCGCAAAATGGGCGACGCCGTCCTTCACGACCATATGTCGCCGAAGCAGGCGCTGGACGAGCTGCAGAAATTCGCCGAGGAAGAGCAGCGGGAGCTGATCAAGCATCATAAGAATAAGAAATAACGTCTCTCGACGTACTTCCTAAGAAGACAGACCGCGTTTAAAGGTAGTTGTTCTTGCGATATCAGGAAGCAATGGCTCTGTAGTTTATGCTTTCTGATATAAAAAATAACGTATGAAGCGCAGAGAAGCCGGACGATTGTCCGGCTTTTTTGGCGTCCGGGCGAGCACTTAGAACCAAATTCCCCGGAAAGAGAAAATAACAAAGAATTCATGGAAGAATTTCGATAGAGTGACAGAGCCCCCCTCATTATGATTACTGTAGGCGCTGTAATTCGAAAGCAGGAAGTTAAATATGGCGTTGAACATGATTCTCAAGGAGGGTTAGCTTTATGGTGTCTAAAACAAGATTGGCTGCGCTGGGCATCGCGGCTTTGATGGCCGTGGCTCCGCTTGCAGGCTGCGGCAGTTCCAAAGATGAAGCAAAACCACAGGAACCTGCCAAAACGGAAGAACCGTCAAAAACCGCAACGGATGAAGGGAACAAGTCCGGAACCGACGACGGGGCCAAAAAACTGACGGGCGAGTTCGAAATTCAATACTTCGTCGGCGGTTACGGCGACAAATGGTGGAAAAAGGTCATTGCCGACTTCCAGGCTGCCAACCCGGATTTGAAGATTAAAGAAAGCGGCGGCCCGAAAATCAACGATCAAATGAAACCGCGTTGGGTCGGAGGCAATCCGCCGGATTTCGTCTACATCGACGGACCGAACCTGAACGACCGGCAAATGGTCGAAGACGGGCAGCTGGAGGATTTGACCGATTGGATCAAGGACGCCAAAAATATCGACGGCGACAAAATTTCCGACATTTTGGCCCAGCCGCCGCAGCAGTTTGACGGCAAAGTTTATGACATCCCGCTCGTATTAAACTCCTGGGGCGTGTTCTGGGACAAAGCTCTTTTCAAAGAAAAAGGCTGGGAAGAACCGACCGACTGGCAGTCCTTCATGGCCGTCAGCGACAAAATCAAAGCCGCCGGCGTAACGCCGTTCATCCACACAGGCAAATATCCGTACTACATTAACGGTGCGATCCTGTATCCGGCGATCGTATCCGCGAATAACAACGACATATCGATCCTGCAGGACATGGCGGCATCCAAGGTCGAAGCGTTCCAAAAACCTGCGGTGCTGGCCGCCTTGAACAAAATCGTGGAGCTGCGCGATAAAGGGTTCATCGACAAAGCCTCCATCCAAATCAACCATACCGATTCCCAGATGCTGTTCCTGCAGCATAAGGATGCGTTCATTCCGAACGGCCTCTGGCTGCCGAACGAAATGGCGAAAGACATTCCGGGCGGATTCGCCTTCGGCTTCATCCCTTCGCTTACGCAGGATAACGGCGGCAAAGTGGTCGCCAACACGTCCACGGCGAACGTAGCCATCGCGAAAAACGCGAAAAACAAGGAAGCGGCGAAAGCGTTCCTGGAGTTCATTTTCTCGAAAGCGCAAGCTTCCCAATGGGCCGAGCTGAGCGGCGCGCCTTCCAACATCAAAGGCGACATCAGCGCTTCCAACGCACCAAGCCATGTAAAAGACGCGGCGAAATATTTGACCGACCCGAACACCGTCGTCGTGCCTGCCATCACCTTTAACGCCGACGTCGACAAGGCGATGCAGGACGCCACGGACGCGCTGACCATCGGCAAAATCACCCCTGAACAATGGGTGGAACGCGTGGTCGAAGTCGCCAAAAAAGCTTCGGGCAAAAAATAAATAACGGGACCACCCGCGTTCATCCGGATCGCAACCGAAACCGGAGTTGACGCAGGATCCTTTGGCAAGCGGCAGACGACCAGGACGGAGGATGACGGGGATATACTCTTCGGTCATCCTCCTTATCTTATTTTGAAAGGCAGGTTAAACGATGAGATTGGGAACAACCAAGTGGCAGCGGAACCTTTTTGTCGCAACGTTTATTCTCCCCACCTTTTTGTTCTTCTGCGTATTTACGGTTTATCCCGTTTTGCAGGCCATGTATTATTCGTTGTTCGACTGGTCAGGCTCCTCCGACAACAAAACGTTTATCTGGTTTGACAACTTCAAGGAAATGATCCACGATCCGATCGTTTGGAACGCCATGGGCAACGACTACTTTCTCGTCGTCGGCAAAATTATCGGCATCATGCTTTTGGCCACCTTTTTTGCCGTCGCCTTGACCCGGTTCCGGTTCAAGCTGTCCAGCTTCTTCCGGTCCATCTTTTTTATCCCGAACGTAATTTCCGTCGTCGTCATCGGCGTATTGTGGAATTTCATTTATAATCCGCAAATCGGCTTCTTGAACGCGTTTTTGTCGCTTTTTACGAAAGAAAAAGTGGACATCACCTGGCTCGGCTTCACCAGCCATACGATTTGGATGCTTTTGCCTCCGGCGATCTGGGCCGGCATCGGCTTCTACATGATTCTGCTCATTGCGGCGATCCAGGGCATTCCCGAATCGTATTACGAGGCGTCCAGCCTTGAGGGCGCGGGTCAATGGGCGCAGTTCCGCCACATTACGCTGCCGCTGATTTGGGAACAGATGAAGGTGTCGATCCTGAACATCATGATGACGACGCTTAACGGCTCTTTCGTCATCGTCATGATCATGACGAACGGCGGGCCGGACAACTCGACCCAGGTCATGGGTTCCTACTTGTATCAAATGGCCTTTTCCCAATACCATTTCGGTTACGGCGCGGCCATCGGCGTGTTGATTTTGATCGTCTCGCTTATTACCACCGTCATCATGCAGCGCTTGATGCGCCAGGAAACGATTGAAATCAGCTGATTTTAAAAGCCCGGGAGGAACGAATTATGAAATCAGGCGGTTTACATCCCATTTATAAAACCGTATTTTATGCCATTCTCGTCATCTGGGGGCTGTCCGTGCTTTATCCGCTGCTGTGGACGCTGCTCGACGCGCTCAAAAACAACGATCAGTTTTTCCGCAAAATGCCGTGGTCCCTGCCGGACCTGCCGCTCTTGTGGAGCAACTTCTCATATGTATGGAGCGAATTCAGCTTCGATAAATATTTCGTAAATTCCGTCGTCGTGACGGTCGGTTCGACGCTGCTCGGATTATTTTTGGCCGCTTCGACGGCTTACGTGCTTGCCAGATATCCGTTCAAAGGCAGCAACGTGTTATATCTCATCTACATCGCGTCGATGATGATTCCGTTCAGCTTGGCGCTCATCCCGCTCTTTTTCCTGCTCAATTCGATGCATTTGACCAACTCATCTTTTGGGCTCATCCTGGTTTATGCTTCCACGTTGATCGCTTTCGGCATTTTCGTGCTTGTCGGTTTTTTCAAAAGCTTGCCCAAAGAGCTAGAGGAAGCGGCCGCCATCGACGGCGCCTCGTATTTCGGCATCTTTTTCAGGGTGATGCTGCCCTTGTCCCAACCCGGCCTCATTACGGTCGGCATCGTCAACGTGCTGAACATTTGGAACGAATACATCATCGGGACGATTCTCGTCAACGATCCGGCGCATTATACGCTTCCCGTCGGGATCGCGATGATGCAGGCGCAAATGCAGTACCGCACCGAATGGGGGCCGCTGTTCGCAGGGCTGCTCATCACGATGGTTCCGGTGCTTGTCGTCTACATGTTCTTCCAGCGCCAGATCGCCAGCGGCATTACGGCGGGAGCGATCAAATAAGCGGCGGCGGGCGGCATGGGCATGCGGAGTTGCTGTACGGTCATGTCTTCAAAGCAAACGAACAAACCTTAGTTTGGGGATTTTCCATGCTAAGGTTATTTTTTTCGAACTTCAAAAACATCGTAAAAAATCGGTGCATCGTACCGCAGGGGACGGAAAACATGGGAAATGCCTTATTTCGCCGCCGTCATCATCACCTTCAGGCGCTGAATAGGGCCGTGCCGGTTCTTTCCGCCGCGTTCGTCAAGAGGTTCGGCCACGGCCGCTTTTTTTATCGCCATGCTCTTTTTTATTGTGACCATATCTTGCCTATTCCTCGTGTTGGCGCGCTGAGTGCTGCTTGATTTTACTTTTGGGCTGACCCAAATAAAAGGAGCTGCTGGCGCAGCCACAAAAAAAGACTCCCCCCGGCTTTAGGTTTTAAACCGGGAAAGGGAGTCTTTTAGCGTTCCTGACAACACTTGAAGTTTTCGGGACAGCTGCACCAGCCCCGAGCTGATGTTCAGCTGTTCGCCGCTGAGCGTAGCCACTTCCTCGGACGTCGCCAGCGATTGGTCGGATACGCTGCTGACGCCGGCCATCGCATCGGCCAGCTGGAGCTGGGATTGCTCCAATTCGAGGATGGAGCCGTTCACCCGCCTCAAGTGGTTCATCAGTTCGTTCATTTGGGTGCCGACCTGATTGAACAGCGTGTCGGCTTTTTTCACGGCGGAAATTTGTTCCATAAAAATCGGACCGGATTCCTGCAATACCTGTGCCGTTTCGCCGATTTCCTGCAGGATGGCGGCGGTAACCAGCCGGACGTCGTCCACCGACCGCTTCGCCTCCTCCGACAATTCGCGGATTTCGTCCGCCACCACCTTGAAACCTTTGCCGTACCTGCCCGCCCGGGCTGCCTCGATCGTCGCGTTAAGCGACAGGACGTTCGTTTGCTTCATCAGCTGCGTCAAAATTTCGAGCACTTTGGAAATGGACTCGGCGCTGGCTTGAAGATGAACCACTTTGCCCGTGATGAAGCCGATCCGCTCTTCCATATCCCCGGTTTTCCGCATAAGCCCAAGCATATATTCCGTTCCCGACCGGCTTGTTCCGTTGACGTCCTCCGCAAGGCTCTGCATCTCCCGGCTGGTCAGGACGAGCATTTCGGCCTGTTCCTTGGAGCGCTGCGCCAGCCGCTTCCCGCGTTCCGCATCGCTGGCCAGCCCTTCCCCGCCCCTCGCGATTTCCAGTGTGGCGGACGCGATTTCTTTCGCCGTTTCTTCCGTGTTCAGGGACACGTACGAAAGTTCGCCGGCCATCTCCAGCATGTCTGCCGCGGACCGTTCCGTCTGCCCCACCAGCACGGTCAGGTGGCTCATCATTTCATCGAAGCTTCGCCCGACCTGCCCGATTTCATCCTTGGAAACCGCATACGTCCGCACGCGCAAATTCCCGTCCGCCCCCTGCTTCATCAATTCCTGCAGGCGGCCGAGCGGTTTGCCGATCATCCGCGCGACAAGCCATCCGATAACGACGGCAAGCGCAAAGGCGCAGACCAGTACCCACAACGTCGCTTGAAAGATTTGCTTCGCGTCCTTCAGCATTTCGCCGACGGGGATCATCCCGATGGTGAACCAGCCGTTGACTTCGGATTTGGCCATGACCACTTGTTTCGACCCGTCGGAAGCCAGAAACGCGAATTTCGGTTTGCTCATCCCTTCCGGAGGGAGGGAAATGACCGAAGTTTTGCCCAGCTGCGAGGCGTTTTTGCTGTATATGACCTGATTTTGTGGACTGATGACCTGGATGCTGCCGCCGTCGCCCATGCCCACATGCTCCACCTGATCCTTGATGGCGGCCAAATCGATGTCGATCAGGATCACGCAGTACCCCCGGGACGCCCCTTCGCCGGAAATGACTCTGCCGATCGTGATGGTCGGATTCGTATTCCGGTTGCCGTCCAGGTTATGGTGAATCCAGACGGATTGACCGCTATTTTCGGTAATCTGTTTAAACCAATCCTCTTTGCCGTAATTTTTGCTCGCCAGCAGGCCCGAACGTGTTGGAACGACCGTCCCGTCGGTTTCGAGCACTTCGATCGACGTAATATATGCATCCGAAAACATGTACGATTGCAATATCGCGTCCAGAGCGTCGGCAAGCCGCGTATATTCCGCCGGGTCGTTTTTTTGCTTCAGCAGTTCCAGGACGGTTTCCTGCATCGTTTTGTCCACCATCATCTGCAGCAACAGCTTATCGAAGGAATGAAACAAAAAGTCGAGCTTTTGGCTCGTTTGCAAGGCAGTTTCCAAATACGCGCCGGTCACTTCGCGTTCCAGAGCCTTTTTTGAAATGTGATAGGATACCGCCCCGGTAACCGCCACAAAAACCATAACGGCAAGTATCAATATCAGCGCGATTTTCGTTCCGATCGACCTTAGCGGATTCCAGCGGAACGGATTCTTTAAAGATTTTTCCCGCATCGGCATGTCCCCCTATTTCACCGTACCTTTTTGCAAAGGGTATAATCTTACTATATCGGTCCGAATCGGAGGGCTCTATCGATTATTTTCCTCATTTTCTCGAATTTATTCCGTTCTCGCTCGGACCATAAGCGGGTTATCCCGATGCATTTGTGCCAATAATGGGAACATCTCCTTTTTAAGTTGACTAGGTGTGCAAGGTTCATCTACAATAGATTAGAAAAGCGTGTTTGGCGTATTTTCACTTAAGATGAACCGCCTTTTAAGGTGGTTTTTCTTGCGGTTACAACGATGACCGTCTTCGCGGATACGAAGGACTTTGAACAGGATATTGCCGCAATCGGGCGCCATTCGCTCTTTTTGGGGTTATGCAGCAGCATCCTCTTTTACGATAAATTAACAAGACAGGTGAAGAAAGAATGACAGAAGAATCAAAAGATTACCGTATTCTGCTATACTACAAGTTCGTGCAGATTCCGGATCCGGAGCAGTTTACCGCAGAGCATCTGCAATACTGCAAGGATCTGGGTGTCAAAGGGCGCATTCTGATCGCCGCGGAAGGCATTAACGGAACGCTGTCCGGCACGGTGGAGCAAACCGAGAAGTATATGAACGACCTGAAGGCCAATCCGCTGTTTGCCGACATCGTCTTCAAAATCGACGAGGCCGACGGCCATGCGTTCAAGAAAATTTTCGTCCGCTACCGCAAGGAACTCGTGACGTTCCGTTACGACAAACCGCTGGATCCGAACGTCATCGGCGGCAAAAGACTGTCCCCGAAAGAATGGCACGACCTGCTGGAAAGAGACGACGTGGTCGTCATCGACGGCCGGAACGATTATGAATACGACATCGGCCACTTCCGGGGCGCCATCCGTCCGGAGGTCAAATCCTTCCGCGAGTTTCCGGAATGGATCCGCAACAACCTGAGCGAGTACAAGGACAAAAAAGTGCTGACGTACTGCACGGGCGGCATCCGTTGCGAGAAGCTTACCGGATTCCTGATTCACGAAGGTTTCCAGGACGTCAACCAGCTTGAAGGCGGCATCGTGACCTACGGCAAAGACCCGGAAGTTCAGGGTCATCTTTGGGACGGAAAATGTTACGTATTCGACGAACGCATTGCGGTGCCGATCAACCGTACCGACGAAGACGTGGTCATCGCCAAATGCCATCACTGCGGCAAAACGGAAGACCGCTACATCAACTGCGCGAACCCGGTATGCAACAAGCAGCATGTATGCTGCACGGATTGCGAGGAAGAACATCAGTCCTTCTGCTCCGACGAATGCCGCGAAGCGGTGCTCGGCGTAAAAGCATAAAACATGGATTAGCAAGCGGCTTGTTTGGTCGGTTCCTTGGAGAACGATCGAACGGGCCGCTTTTTTCATGCCCGAATAACTCGCAACACGAAAAAACGCCCCGAATATCGGGACGTCTTTTATACTAAAACCGTTATTGTTCCTCCCCCAGCAAAATATCGAGCATCTTTTCCCGGTCGTTCATCATTTTGCGGGTAATGATGTAATGCTCCGTATCCTCCAGTTCCACCTCCCGAAGTCCCGATTCATCCAGCAGCCAAATCTCGGCATGGGGATAAGACATCAATATGGGCGAATGCGTCGCGATGACAAACTGTGAGTTTTGCTTTACGAGCTGATGGATGCGCGTCAGCATCGACATCTGCTTCAAGGGCGAAAGCGCCGCTTCGGGTTCGTCCATCAGGTAAAGCCCCTTCCCTCCGAAACGATGCATGAACGTCGCAAAAAAGCTTTCGCCATGGGACTGCTCATGCAGCGATTTGCCTCCGTAGGACGCCTTGATCGGGGGGCCGCCTCTTTCCATATCCAGCTTGTCGATCGTGGTCGCCACGTTGTAATAACTTTCCGCCCGGAAAAAGAATCCGTCCTTCGGCCGGACCGCGCCGCGAACGAGACGCAAATACCGATGCAGTTCCGAGTGGGAGGCCATCGTCTCGAAAGCGAAGTTTTTCGTCCCGCCTTCGGGGTTAAACCCCCAGGCGATCGCCATCGCCTCAAGCAGGGTGGATTTCCCCGAGCCGTTTTCGCCGACGATAAACGTGACCGGTTTTCGGAACGACAGGCTGGCCAAATCGTGAACCGCCGGGAGATTAAAAGGATAGGTCCGGAAAGACGGCACTTCTTCCCTTTTCAGCACCATGTTTCGCAAATAAAGCGAACGCGGATCCAGCATGAAGGTTTCAGCTCCTTTGAACGGGTTGGAATAAAAAGGGCATCATCCCGCCCTCGCACGGCGGGAATGATGCCCTCGTTTTCAGCTTGTCCAAAAAAATTACAGCAGTTCCTTGCGAAGCTGCTCGGCCGATTTGGGCGACAGCAGACCGAACGGAATGTCGAATACCGTTTTTGCGCCTTTGTCACCTTGGGCGGACAGCTTGGCAGCGGCGCGCGCGTACGCGACCAGCACGCTGGCGGTAAATTCGGGGTTGCTGTCCAGCTTCAGGCCGAACTCGATGATTTGAGTGCTGTTTTCGCCCGTACGTCCGCTGCGCAGCACCGTTCCTCCGTGAGGCATCGCCGAATGGTTTGCCTTCAGCTCCTCTTCGCCGATGAAATTCACGATCGTGTCGTAATCGGAGAAATAGTTCGGCATTTCCTTGATTTCTTTTTCGATCCGGGCAAGATCGGCGCCTTCTTCCGCAACGACAAAACATTCGCGCAGATGTTTCTGGCGGGTGCTCAGCTCCGGATTTTCCCCGGCGCGTACTTTGGCCACCGCTTCTTCAACGGGAATGGTGTACTGCACGCCATTTTTAACGCCTTCGACCCGGCGGATCGCATCGGAATGGCCTTGGCTGACGCCGCGTCCCCAGAACGTATACTCTTTGCCTTCAGGCAAAATCGCTTCCGCAAGCATGCGGTTCAGCGAGAACAGACCCGGGTCCCAACCCGTGGAAATGACGCTGACATGGCCGGCCGCAGCCGCTGCCGCATCAACGGACGCAAAATATTCGGGAATACGCGCATGCGTATCAAAGCTGTCGACGGTGTTGAACAATTTCGCAAACTGAGGGCCTTGTTCCGGCAAATCCGTCGCAGATCCTCCGCACAGAATCATAACGTCGATTTTGCCGATATATTTTTCCGCTTCGGAAATATGTACAACCGGCACGCCAGCCTCAACGCCGTTCGGCTCGCGGCGGGTGAAGATCGCTTCCAGGCGAATGTCCGGGTTTTGCCGGATCGCTTTTTCCACGCCTCTTCCCAAATTTCCGTATCCCACAATACCAACCGTAATTTGTTTCATAGAATCCTCCCAAAACAAGCAATATCGTATTTTTTCTATTTCCGTCCTCTATTTTGAAGCTCTCGCGGCCAATGCCGCAAGATGCCTGAACCCAACACTCTCATGAGGAAAGGTGAGCAGGCTATCCCCGTATATTATAAACGGATTTGCGAATACATACCATCCGATGTGAGGAAAAGTGCAAATTTTCGGCATAAAAATGCAGGGACAAGCCGTCCCTGCGCAAAAATTCTATAAAGCCCTTTTAAATTTCAAAGCATGGGATTGTCCGTTTTAGAACGCCCCTGTGCCTCCGCCCCCGCCGCTGTCTCCTCCGCTGCTGAAGCTCCCTCCCCCGTCGGAGGAACCGTATGGAGAACGCGGAAGGGTAAAATTCAGATGGTTTTGCGTGTACGCAAGCGATGCCATCAATTCGGCGTTCAGCAGAACGGGAAGCGCCGCGGCGCCCAAGGCGAGGCCGTGCACCCCTTTTTTCTGCAGGTTTTTGACGTACTTCGGAACGATGCCAAGCAAAACCGCATGCTCCGCGGCCCGTTCCGCTGCCGCGGGATCCACGCCGCTTTCGTCTTCGCCTTTTAGAAGCTTTTTCCTTAACTCAAGAAGGGCAAAGCGGTATTTCAGCATCTCCTTCGAAAGCACGGTTTTCGGCACCAAGACGGCAAACACGATCGAGCTTACCGCAAAAAGCAAATAATTTTCCATTCCCTGCTCATGCGTAATCTGAGTCCCGGCAATGAAACAGCCGACCAGATACGTGATAAACCACCGTTTGGTTTTGGTTTTCACGCAGGCGAGAATCCCGACGATTCCCAGCAATACGGCAGCCGCTATCATCCCGGCAATCGGTATCACATCGGCATAATAAAGATATAGGAGCAAAACATAATGGACGATCACGATCAGCGGTACCAGCAGTTTAAGAAGCGCGTTGAATTTGACTTCTGTCCCGTACGGCTCCGTTTGCGCCAAAGTTTCGCGCCATTTATTGAATTTTTTGGCGTTCCTTTGCGATTGCTTGCGGTACTCGGAAATCTGCCGATCATCCTGCTTTTCCTTAAAGGTCGGGGCGGCCATCGAATCCAAACGGAAGACGTTTCTTTGATTAAAAAGCCATCCTACCAGTATCCTGTCGGCTGCGTTCAGCTTAGCCTTATTTCCGTGGAAAGTGAATTCCAGCGTTGCATCGGGGGCCGTCGGCTCCTCCAAAAATCGTTTGGACGCCTGAACCTCTTTGACGGTCACGTACCCTCGGCTCCGCAATGACAGCAGACCTGCGATCACGTCTTTGGACTTCAGCTTGCCTTTACGCATACAATAGGTTTTCATCAGAGGATCCAACTCTTCCAGATCGCGTTCCGTCACGTCCCTCCGCCCGAACCAGGCCGAAATTCTTTTGACCGACAGCACGCTGTACAATGCGCCCAGCAAAATGACGGCCGTCAGCACTTGAAGGACTGTGCCTGCTTGACGCATGATCCCGTCCCGGGCATCCATCCGCTTCTCCCGCTTCCGCTCTTTCTGAAGCAGCTCCGCAGGAGATATCTTTTTGTCGGTTGCCGCCATTTGCGACAGCTGTTCCTGCGGGAAAAGAAGAAGCAAATGCGCTTCCCCGTATTCGGAAAGCTTCGGATTTTCGTAATGGACCGCCGAATCGCCTCCGGTCGTAATCCTCCCGCCCGTCCGGTCATGCAAAAAAGCATGGACATCGGCTTTGTTGTAGCCGGAAGGCAAAAACACATCAAGCGTCACATGGTTGATCTCCTGGTTGTTGTTTTTAAAAAAGCTCCAGTCCAGTTCTCCCACGTCGCTGTATTTGACGGCAGCCTTGTCAATCCGGTAGCGGTAATACACCTGCTTCGTTTCATCTTTGGCGGCATCGTAAACGTAATACGTTTCATTTTCGCCGTCCCATTCGGTTTTCAAGCGCTCCAAATTTTCATAAGAAAACTCGCCAAGCTTTTTGCCTTTCGGCGGAACATAAGCTTCAAAAAACTCGATGCCGTCGTGCTCCCCCGGGGAAATGTACCTGGTTGTTCCTTCAAACTTGCCTTTAAACGTATAGGTGAACAGTTCTTCCACATACAAATCCCCGTCAGGCGTAATATAAGCTTTCGAATCGACTTGATCCATGGAATAGGACTTTTTATCGCAACCCGCGATCATGATGACACAAACGAGTGCCCCTAACAACAGCATCCATTTTTTCATCCACTCACTCCTGATTCTGCTCTCCAAATATTCTCCAATTCATTCATATCGGGTCCCAGATTTCCAATTTATTTTTATATTCTATCAAATACTCCCTACGGCGAATCAAGAGGATATGGTACCAATTCATCCATGGATGCGTAAATCGGCCGGGCAACAATAAGCGGCATTTTAGGCACACGGTCATAGGTGAGGAGTTCGTTGACCTCCTTGCCGATACAGCTGAGGCATTCTCAGGGCGGCTTAATCACAAGCATCCGATGCCGGCCGTGGTCGGCGAATGATGGCCATTCCCTCAGACTGATTTCCTAACGAAAAAACCATCCGGCGATCAGGATGAACCTGACGGCTGGATGGTCTTTTCATTGGCTTCCTATTCCTCGTAAATTTTCGTCAGCATCTGACCAAGCTCCTGCAAAGCCTGCTCTTCCTGCTCGCCGTCGGCTTCGAGACGGATTTCGTCGCCCGCCGAAATGCCCAGCGTCAACAGGCCGAGAGAGCTTTTTCCATTGGCTTTCTTCTCCCCCTTGAACAAAGTGACCTTACAAGGGAAGGTATTGGCCTTTTCCACGAACAGCTTGGATGGACGGGCGTGAAACCCTTGCGGGTGGATGACGGTAAAAGTTTGGGATACCATAGCTATGCTTCACTCCTTAGTTGTTGATTTACAAAATCGAGCACCTCTTGCTGCGAACTCATGCCGAGCGCCTGCTCCGCCAGCCGGGACCATTCCTGCTGGGACAAGCGGGAAACCAGCTCCCGTGCCGGAAGAACGGATGACGCGCTCATGCTGAACTCATGCAATCCAAGGCCAAGCAGCAGCGGGATCGCCGCCGAATCTCCGGCCATCTCCCCGCACATGCCGGCCCATTTTCCATTCCGGTTGGCCGCTTGGATGACCAGCTGCACCAGGCGAAGAATCGATGGATGATGCGGCTGATATAAATAGGAGACCGATTCGTTCATGCGGTCGGCCGCCATCGTATATTGGATCAGATCGTTGGTGCCGATGCTGAAAAAGTCCACTTCCTTGGCCAAAATATCGGCAGCCAGGGCTGCGGCCGGAATCTCGATCATAATGCCGACCTCCAAGGAGCGAGACACTGCGATTCCTTCCTGCTCCAGCTTGGCTCTCTCCTCAGCCAGGATGCGCTTGGCTTCCCGAAGCTCGCTCAAGACGGCGATCATCGGAAACATGATCGCGAGTTTGCCGTGTACGCTTGCCCGAAGCAGCGCTCTCAGCTGCGTACGGAACAAATCCTCGCGTTCGAGGCATAGGCGGATGGCGCGAAGACCCAGAAACGGATTGCTTTCCTTCGGCAGCTGCATGTAGGACAGCTCCTTGTCTCCGCCAATGTCCAGCGTACGGATGACGACACGTTTGCCGCCCATTTTTTCCAGCACATGCTTATAAACGGAATACTGTTCTTCTTCGGACGGGAACGCGGAGCGTCCCATGTACAAAAATTCCGTTCGGAACAGGCCGATGCCGTCGGCTCCATTTGCGAGCACCTTTTCGAGGTCGTCGATGCCGCCGATGTTGCTTGCAAGCTCAACCTGGACGCCGTCCGCGGTAACCGATGGATGGTCCACATAGCTGCGCATCCGGCTTTGGTATTCCTCATACTCGCGCTTGCGTACCGAATATTCCTCAAGCTGCCGGTCCGTCGGGTTTACGATCACCTGGCCTGCGGTCGCATCCAGAATGACGGTGTCCCCCGTGCGGATCTCGGATGCGTCCACCCCCGCGCCGACAACGGCCGCCAACTCCAGCGAACGCGCCATAATCGCGGAATGGGAAGTACGGCTTCCGATTTCCGTCACGAACCCGCGCACGAATTCCAGATTCAGTTGGGCGGTGTCCGAAGGCGTCAAATCCTTGGCGACAAGGATCGTCTCGCTGTTCAGTTCGGAGAGCGCGCTGTGCTTGCGCCCTTCGAGCTTGCTGATCACCCGTCCGGTAATGTCTTTGACGTCCGCCGCCCGTTCGCGCAGCAGCTCATTGTCCATGGAACGCAGAGCTTCCATGATTCCCGATGCCACTTCATACAGCGCAAATTCGGCATTGATGCCTTCACTTTCGATCTGGTCCATGGCGGCGTCAATCAGGTCGGGATCATCAAGAAGAAACAAATGCGCCTCGAAAATTTCGGCTTTTTGCGGACCAAGCCGTTCGAGCGTCGATTCCCGGATCCGGTCGATATCGGCCTTCGCCGCTTCGACCGCTTCCTTCAACCGCTGTTTCTCGGCTGCAGTGTCGTCCACCGCTTTCCGCTGCGGCACGGATTCCTCCGATTCCAGCCGGTACGCCTTGGCAATGGCAATCCCCGGGGATGCGGGAACGCCTGTCAGCAGATGGCTCATGGCAATGCCTCCTTCGTGTTTTACGATCGTTTCTAAGCCCGATCGCCATTTCCTTTTCTGCTTTATCTATTCATCGTTATTGTTCATAATCGTGCATGACACGTTCCGTCAACTCATGATCGGCACCCAGCCCGCTGACTTCGGCAAACGCCTGGCGTGCGCCCTTCTCGGCGATCAAGCTCTGCAGCTGGGCTGCCTCCGGATCCTCAGCATAATCGAATTTAAGGGCGAGCGCCATCACCTTCGTCAAATGCCCCGTGCTTCCTCCCTGCTCCCAAGCTCGAAGCGCCGGCCGCACCAGACGGTCATCCGGCGAAAGCTTGCGGATTGGGGAACGGCCGACCCGGACGACCTCATCACGCAAATAAGGATTGCGGAAACGGTCTAAAATTTTGCGGATATAGGCTTCATGCTCCGCAGCGTCGAAGCCGTAGGCATGCACCAGCATGCTCCCCGTCTCCTGCAGCGCTCCGGCAACGAGGCCGACCACCTCTTCATCCTTCATCGCTTCCTGAATGGTGTCGTACCCCTTGCGGTAACCGGCATAGGCCGCGCTGCAGTGGCCGGTGTTTACGGTAAACAGCTTCCGCTCGATGTATGGAATCAAGTCGTCGACGTAATGAACCCCGCCGATTTCCTTCGCGCCCGGGAACATTTGGGAGCGGTTGATGACCCATTCATAGAAAGGCTCCACCGTAACCGCGAGCGGGTCTTCGTGATGCTGGAGCGGCACGATGCGGTCGACCGCCGAATCCGGAAATGCCGCAATCGAAGCCGCTTGCTGTTTCTCCTCTGACGAGAGCAGACCCATGACATGCTCTTTCAGCTGCGTGCTTGCCCCGATGGCGTTCTCGCATGCGATGATATGAAGGGGCGCACCTCCGCGCTCCATGCGAAGCTTGATCCCTGCGGCAATGCCGGGCGCAATATGCTTCAGGATCGGAACGCCGACCGCCGTCGTAACCAAGTCGGCCGTCGCCACCTCCTCGGCAACCAGAGCAAGGTTCCGGCTGTCAATGGCACGGACGCCGTGGACGGGAATATGCTCCCCATTTTCGTCCGCGATGGTTACGGTATAAGAACCGCGTTCCTGCAGCGACCGGACCAACGATTCATTGACATCGGAGAAGACGACCTCGTATCCCGACTGCGACAGCAGCAGCCCGATAAATCCTCTGCCGATATTGCCTGCGCCAAAGTGAAGAGCCTTCATTCTTCCATCCCGCTTTCGAAAATGCTCAATATTTCTTCCGCAGTCTTCGCCGTCCGGATGGCTTCCATGCTGTCTTCATCCGAGCACACCATGGCGACGCTGGTCAGAATATCCATATGTTCGCCGTTTTGCGCGGCGATTCCGACCACCAGCACGGCCGGCTCGTCGCCGCCGAAATCAACTCCGTCCGGGATTTGCAGCACCGCAAGCCCGGTTGATTTGATCATCCCTTTGGCTTCATTGGTACCGTGGGGAATGGCGAGTCCGGCGCCCATATAGGTTGAGAGCGCATTTTCGCGTTCTATCATTTTCTCGATATATTCCTGATCCGCATGACCGGCGTCGACGAGCATCTGGCCGGCCAGGCGAATGGCTTCGTATTTGTCGGATACCTTCACGTTTAAACGGATTTGATCTGCGGATAAAATACTCATTGATGATCACTCTCTCTCCAGTTTGTTTTTTAAGTAAGCGCGGAGATGGGCGGACATCAGATCCCTGATCCGATGTTCCCGGCCCTCCGCAAGCGCCTCGATCATATCGCTGTCCAGCAGCGTTGCGCTGATTTCGCTCAGCACTTTCAAGCTTTCTCCGGTCAGCTGTCTCGGGGCCAGCATCAGCAGGAAACGCGACAGCTCGATCAGGCCCGAATCGTCCATCTTGAACGGCCGATCCAGCTCAAACAGCATGAGTGCAGGCCGTTTCACCACCTCGCTCCGCGTGTGAAACAACGCCAGTTCCGTTCCCGGAATCATCTGCGTCCCTTGCTGTTCACGCTGCAGCAGCTGCAGGACGACAGCTTCCGGATCGCCGACGACCTCCCTGAGTTCCGGGTGATTGCAAGCGGCGCGAAGCCATTGGCCGAGACTCGGCTCACCCGTTATCCGTAACGGAAGAACCCGGAAGGCTTCGAGCAGCTCGATGCTTTGCTGAACGGTTTTGTTCAGGGAATGCAAGCCTTCCATCTCGGACATGCCGTCCGCTTCGCTTTGGCCGGCAGGCGACTTCAACGCTTCGGACGGTGGACCAAAATCGTCCGGAAGTCCGGGCGGCGGCTTATCGGCCCAGGTTCCGTCCCGGGCCTTCTGCATGCCGCGTTTGCGAATGTAGTCCCGCAGCTTATCCGCCTCGGCAGGGGTTAGCAGCGGACTAAGCTTCATGTATTGCTCTTCGGGGAGCGACAAATCCACGGTGCTGATGATCAGATCGTAATCCGTTCTCGGAATTCGGGCGGCTTCATACCATGACGCCTGCTCCACGATCTGCAGCTGAGGGAATTCCCTCCGAAGCCTTGCCGCCAGCATTTTGGAAGACCCAATCCCGCTCGTGCATACGATCACCGCACGGACGTCCTGATGAATCTGTCCGAGCCGTTCGCGCGAAGCCCCGAAATGCATGACCAGAAAGGCGATTTCCTCATCCGGAACGGGAATGGACGGAAACACGGCGTCCGCTGCCTGCCGCACCCGGCCGAACAGCTCCGAATAATCTTTGCGGATCGTTTCCAGCAGCGGATTGCGTATGCGCTCCCCGGCGGTAATCCGCTCCAATGCCGCCTTCAAATGGATGAACAGGCCGTCCCGCAGGGACCGGTCCGCGGCGTAGTCGTTCGCGTCGAGCTCCCCCATTTTGCGGATGAGCGATCTGACCGATCCGGCCAGCTCCAAATCGTCCGCAGGGAGCATTTCGCTCGAATGCGCGGAGGCTCTCTCCAGCAGCTCGGCGGCATACTTTACTTCAGCGGCTGAATAGGCCATATTCAGCCTTTCGCCGAGCTGGCTGCACAGGATAGCCGCCGCTTTCAGCTTGGTATCGGCTGGCGGCGGTTCGCCGGGCCGGTCGAATCTCCGCAGATTGACAAGCCGCTCGGCTTCCGCTTCGCTGACTTCAACCCCGGATCGGATGCGGGAAGCGGCTATGGAGAGACGGATCAGCAGATCGGTATAGGCGTCTTCGCCGAATGCCTCCTCCTGATCCTGCTCCTCCCATTTCCATAAAATGTCTTCGATCGCCGTGATGCGGTCCGCTCCCGCTAACGCGGCGATCTTCGCATCGACCGGATGCAGCGGCGTTTGGCCGGCTCCGGCGATAAGCGGAAGATCATCCAGCCTAAATCGCACCAAAGTGCGTATCGCCTCGCGGATGAGCGGCTCCGATCCGGTGATTTCCACCCCGTAGCCGCGACGGCGAATGAGCAGCAGTCCCTGTTTGCCGATCCAGTCCGCCAAATCGTCCAAATCCGCTCCGACGGTAGGAACGGTCACCTTCATTTCGTGAGCCAGCGCGAACAGCTTCACAGGTTCCTTGGACGCCAGCAACCTGCAGAGCAGGTAAATTTGCCGTTCATCCGCCGAGTATTCCACATTTACGGGAATGAGCAGCTCCGACCGGACCTTTTCGATCTCATCAGGTTTGCCTTCGACGCTGAGTCCGGAACCGGCCTTGCGGTGCAGGGTAATCCCGTGCCGGTGCAGATAGCTCTCTACCGCATCCAGCTCCCTGTGCACCGTCCGCGGGCTGACGCGGATGCTGCGTGCAATTTCCGCAACCGTGCTTTCATACGGGCTGCGCAGCAGCAAATCCAGGATCTGTCTAACGCGGTGTGTCAGTTCCATCCGCTCAAACCTCCAAACGGCCGCAAAAGGCGCTTGGATGCCGGCACAAATTACCCGCATCCATTCGCCTTAAACGTCGTATAGTTATTTCAAGCGTTCTACAAGCTCGTCATATTCCGGACTTTTCAGGAAGTTATCGATGGAAATATGCTCCGCTTGCGGTGCCACTCCGCGAGCGCGGTCCGTGAGCGTTTTATGCGTCACTACGATATCCGCGTCGGACGGAATGTCACTGATCGCCGTGTTGGTCACTTCAATCGGCGATCCCGCCGCTTTCATCTTTTTGCGCAGAATGGAAGCGCCCATGGCGCTGGATCCCATCCCGGCATCGCAAGCAAAGACGATTTTATGAACCTCTTCCTTGCTCTTCTGCCCTGCGTCGGCGCTCGTCTCGATGTGGGCCGCAGCTTCGGACACAGCGGCAGCCGCTGCAGCAGGGGTTCCTGCGGCTTTCATATCTTTCATTCGTTTCGTTGCTTCTTCCAGATCATCCTCATCCTCTTCCGACTTCTTGCTTGTTTTCAGCAGAAGCGCGGCTACGGCAAAGGATACGATCGCCGCGGTAACCACGCCGCTAAGTACCGGAAAAATTTCGCCGCGCGGCGCCATGGCCAGGTAAGCGATGATGCTGCCGGGCGACGGCGGGCCGACGAGGCCTGCGTCCAGCAGCGAAAACGTGAATGTTCCCGTCACGCCGCCGGCCATTGCCGCGAGAATGAGGCGCGGATTCATCAAAATGTACGGGAAGTAAATTTCATGAATCCCGCCGAAGAAGTGGATGATCGCAGCCCCCGGAGCAGATTGACGGGCGGAACCGCGGCCAAGGATCATATATGCGAGCAGGATGCCTAGCCCCGGACCCGGGTTCGATTCCAGCATGAACAGGATCGATTTGCCTACATGTTGTGCCTGCTCGATTGCGATCGGGCTCAGAACGCCATGGTTGATGGCGTTGTTCAGGAACAGCACCTTCGCCGGCTCGATCAGGATGTTGACGAGCGGAATAAGGTGATGATTGACGAGAAACTCGACGCCTGATGACAGGACGTTCGTGATGGCTTCAATAATGCGGCCCACGATCGAATAGGCGATCAGGACGAGGGCCCCGCCGATAATACCGAGCGAGAAGTTGTTGACCAGCATTTCAAAGCCGGATTTGATTTTGCCTTCAACGGCTTTGTCGAACTTTTTGAGCACCCAGGCGGCGCCCGGTCCAACCGCCATTGCCCCGAGGAACATCGGAATGTCGGTTCCGACGATGACACCCATGGTAACCAGGGCGCCGATGACCCCGCCGCGCTGCTTGTGCACCATCGTGCCGCCGGTATAGCCGATCAGCAACGGGAGGAGGTACTTGATCATGGGATCAACGAGTTTGGCAAGGTATGCGTTTGGGAACCAGCCTGTCGGAATGAATAGTGCGGTAATCAAACCCCACGCGATGAACGCTCCGATGTTCGGCATAACCATGCCGCTCAGGAAGCGCCCGAATTTTTGAACTCCGACCCGTGCCGCGCCGGATGCAGAGGAAGTAGATTGAGCCACGAGGATAACCTCCTTTGTAGACTTTTGTCGAACGATATTATTCAATATGTCGTTCGTCCTATATCCATCCTAGCCAACACGAACCTGACACTCAACAAAATGAAAACGCTATATTGTCAGGAAGCCTGATGACAAAATTTTAAGAAGCCCGCTGAACCCCTTGTCCCCCAAGGATTTTGAGGCTTTCGAAAAACAATATCGGAAACGGTAACCGGCGAGGGATGCTGACAAGATTTCCTGACCTGTCATGAGAGCCGGGCAGCGCGGATATACAATTTCATTCCATAAAATATGAAACTCCGGTATTGGATAGCATTTCCCTTTTGGTCGTCCTGATTCAAAACCGGAGCGGGCCTTTCAAATTGATAACCAAAAAAAGCGCCCTTGATTCAGGGCGCATAACGTGTCAAAAAATAATGGATGCCGGAAACGTCAAGAAAACCGCTATATGGAAAACGTTCCTGTCCGCGGAAACCTTTCCGATAGAAAACCGCCTTCGCGGCGGTACTTCGCAATTTAGAACATGGAAGGCAAATAATCCTCAGCTGCGGCGGCATAATCGTCGATCATATTTAAATGCGGTCCACCTGCTCAACCGGCAAAAATCCATAAGCGGCATCAAACTTGACGTGATGGTGAAAATGCTCCAGCAATGGCGGACAGGTCTCCGTGCCCCCGTCCAAGCCGGAAAGCGTGTCGCGGTCAAAACGGATGGACAATACCGTCACATACTCCTCTTGTCCCGATTCCCGGTTTATTTTCGTGTCGCGGGCATGGACAAGCACCGTTTCGAGCGGAAGCAGCGCAAACAGCTCGCGGGCAATCCGGAACGCGCAGCCGCATGCGTATTTATACTCCAAGGCATTTTGATCTTCAACATCGAGCGGAACGGTCACAAGGGTCCCGTCTTCCGCCAGCCGTTTGGATTCATGCGGAATGATTTGTCCCGAATTGACGTCCAATTCGACTTCGACCGTTGTCGGGTCAAGGACGGCGAACTCCAAGCCGCTTCCCAAGGCCAGCAGATCGTTTAGCGGAGCGAATTCTTCCAATACCCGCAAATACGCGGTGCGGTTTCCTTCCAGAATGTCGCGGGCAAAATCGGCGGCGCTTTTCCACCGCGAATATTCCAGACGGTCTTCCTCCTTCGCCCGTTCAAGCTCGTCCTCCAGCTGCTGCCGGATGACGGCGTCCTGTTTCAATAACTTTTGCAGACGCGTAGGTTTAAATTCGCGCAGCCGGGTTTCGGCCTGCTGCTCGCGCGGACCTTTTTCTCCTCTGCCGTACGGAGGCTCCAAGGCCGCAATCCGGCTCCAATCTGCCGATTCCCCGCAGCTCTGATGGACCGTGTCGATGAGCTCCAGAAGGTGGGCGTACCGCTCCGCTGCGGATGCAGCTTGCTCGGCTTCGTTCAGACGGGCCGGCTCCTTTTGCCGCGGGTCGTTTCGGGACAGCAGCTCCTCCCGCCTGCGGCACGTTTCGTTTTGGATTGCGCTGCCGAAAAAAGGAATATTCCATTCCGTTTCGCGTACTGTCGATTGATCTTCACTGTACCTCATATCGTTCTTCCCCTCATACGAAAGCCATGATTGAATCACAGATAATAGGCCAAATATACTATGTGCTATGCAGCTATATTTCGCCGTATCCTCCGAAACTCCTTCATAAATCCCGTGGAAGATCAGCAATTTTTGTGGAAATTTGCTAGAAGGGATGAGTACCTATGAGCTGCATGTTCAAAGGATGATCCCGGCCGGCGTCCAAACAACGAATCAAAAAAGGGCCCGTCCAAAGGACGGCCCTTTTCGTTCTGTGTGATGACAAGTCTATCGTTACAGCGCCAGCAACTCGCGGATTTCCTGCTCCGTCAGCGCCGTTAGGGTTTCGGAGCCCGGTTCCATCACTTCGCGGATCAAGTCTTTTTTGCGCTGCTGCAGCTCCATCATTTTTTCCTCCACGGTTCCTTTCGTCACCAGCCGGATGACCTGCACCACGTTTTTTTGCCCCATACGGTGGGCCCGGCCCGCCGCTTGCTCTTCGACCGCCGGGTTCCACCACAAATCGTATAAAATAACGGTATCTGCCCCGGTCAGATTGAGTCCCGTTCCCCCGGCTTTGAGCGAAATCAGGAACACGTCGTTTTCCCCGGCGTTGAAGCGGTCGCAAATGTCCAGCCGCTCTTTGGCAGGGGTTTGCCCGTCCAAGTAAAATGCCGGTATGCCAAGCTTGCCGAGCTCGCTGCGGATGATGCGCAGCATGCTCGTGAACTGGGAGAAAATCAGCATCCGCCGGCCGCTTTCCAGGCAATCCTGAACAACCTCCAGCAGCTGCTGCAGCTTCCCGGATTCCCCTTCGTATCCGTCGACGAACAATACGGGATGGCAGCACAGCTGGCGCAGCCTCGTAATGCCGGCTAAAATTTTCATCCGGCTCCGCTGGAAACCTTCGAATTCGAGGTCGCGCATCGTTTCTTCCTTGAATTCCTCCAAATACGCGGCGTAAAGCTTTTTCTGATCCCTGGACAACTCGGACTGCCGTACCGTTTCGATCCGTTCGGGTAATTCCTCCAGTACGTCCGCACGCATACGCCGCAAAATGAATGGCTGCACCATCCGTGCGATCCGGTCGCGGGAAAGCCCGCGGAAATTTTTGAGGCCGGAAAAAAGACCCGGAAATACGGCGTCGAAAATCGACCACAGCTCGTCGACCGAATTTTCGATCGGCGTGCCGGTCAGCGCGAATCTGCGTCCCGCCGTAATTTCGCGCACCGCCTGCGCGGTTTGGGTCGATGCATTTTTGATCGCCTGGGCTTCGTCCAAAACGAGAATGCCGAACGCCATCTCCCGGTAAATCCGGATATCCTTGCGCAGCGACGGGTACGAAGTAATGATGACGTCCGCATCGCCCGTTACCTCGGCGCAGCCCTCCCCGGAACTCCGAAAGCCCGCTTCGGCATCCGCCATGCGCAGAAGCATTTCGCTTCGCTCCTTCTTTGCGCCCAAAGCCACCTCGACTTTAAGGGATGGGGCGAACCGGTGAAATTCCTGCTCCCAATTGTATACGAGCGACGCCGGGGCAACGATCAGCGCGGGCTTTTGCGCCCCCTGCTCGCGGGCTTCCGACAAAATGTAGGCGATGCTCTGCAGCGTTTTGCCAAGCCCCATGTCGTCCGCCAAAATCCCGCCGAAACGGTAAGAGCCGAGCGTTTTCAGCCATTGGAAACCTTCTATTTGATAATCGCGAAGCACGGAGGACAGCTCGTCCGGAACGACAAACTCCCCTTGCTGGGGATGCAGCATATGGTCAAGCAGCGCCCGCAGCGACTTTCCGAGCTTCAGGCTGCCGTTTTCCCGGTCCCGCAGCTGAAGGCCCCTGAACACGGGCAGCTCCAATCGGCTTCCGGTGATGTCCCCTTTTTTCATTCCAAGCTCGTCGTACAGCTCGCCGAACATTTGGAAGGCTTCTCCTTCAAGCGATAAATACGAGCCTTCGGCAAGGCGGTAATATTTCTTTTTTTCGACGATGCTGAGCAAAATTTTGCGGATTTCCTTGTCGCTGATGCCGTCCAGCTCGAACCGGATTTCCAGCCAGTTGGTCGTCTCGTCCGTATCCGCTTTGATCTTGGGGGCTTTGCGGCCCGCGTGGACCAACTGCTTGACGCTGTCCGTCGCATAAACCTCGACCCACGAATCCAGCCGCGGCAGCAAATGGAACAACACGTCGTACACGCTGTCCTCCTCCGCCAGATCAAGCGACCATTCCTTGTCCAACCGGATAAAATCGCTTTCGTTCAGCGCATCCAGCAGCTTTTTCTCCTTCTCCGAGTCCCTGACGAGGATCAGGTCGGCATCTTTCCGCGCTTCCCAGTCGTCGGCGAGCGCGTCGATCACGATCCCGCCGTATACGAATTCAGCCCTCGCATGCAGCGCCGACTCGTCCCGGTCCAAATACAGCTTGGCCGACAGCGCCGGCTGGACGATGCGGTCGCGGATCGCGGAATCCACCGATACCCTTCCGATCTTGCGCAAGCCCGGAACGACCTTCTCCATCAGCGCGTCCATTTGATGCGGGGATACTTGGATTTTCGCGTGGTCGTGGCGGTATAACAGCGACTTCATCTCGGACAGCAAATAAAGCTCCCGTTCCGGCAACAGATACACTTTCCCCTCCAAAACGGCGCAGCGGTAAGCGTTCATCACCGTCGCTTTTTTCAGGCCCCGGATTTCAAGGCCGTACGCATCCTTTGCGGCTCCGCTGATTTCGAACGTAACCGGAAGGGGCTGATCGCTCGCCTCCATCCGTGCCGGTTCGCAGAAATCCCGCTCAAGCAAAGCTCCCGCAGCGGTCAAACGCGGCAGCAGCGTCTCCCATGCAAGGGGCGGCACCGTCAGCAGCCGCTGGTTTCCCGACGAAGAATATCCGGCGTAATACCTTCCCGTTTCGTCATAGGCGAATTCGCTGGCGGCAATGCGCATCAGCTGCTCGATGACCGCCCAGTCTTCGTCCCGGAACGTATGCGCGGACGGATCGTACGTGAACAGCCTCGTAAACGGCAGCGGCCGCCCTTCTTCGATATGCAGCAGCAGCTGCCGGATGTTTTGCACGACATACGGACGCTTGAGCCCCATTTTCATTTCGATCTTGAATTTGGGTTCGGGCTGGTATTCGTCGGTAATTTTGCATATGAATTCGACGCTGAGCGTTTCCTTCAAGGCGTTTGCAAGCCTTTGGCCCGCTTTGATGCGGCTTTGGTCGGCCGCTTTGTCGAATAAATCGATCAGGCCGCCGGTCAAACGAATGTCGCGGGAGGTGATGCCCGGCGTCGGCAGCGGCACCACCTCGCCTTTGCGCCGAAGCTCCCCGTTTCCGTTTTTCTCCTCGTCCAGCATCAGGATCAGGACGGCCGCAATATGCTTGCAGTACGGATAATAACCGCCGTAAGCGCCGCATTCGCATTCCGCGTGAAAATCCGCGCCGTCAATGTCGATGTGGACATGATAGATCTCTTCGTCCTGAACGACGGCCCGGCTGCAGCGGTCCTCATCGTCGCGCTCCACGACCATGACCTGTCCCTGCTCCGCCATCGCTTCTCCCCGTTTGTAGCCCGTGACGCCGCACAGGGTTCTGATTCGTTCTGCGGTAAATGCCAGCATGAATATGTCCTTTCCGAAATCTATATCGTTACATTTTGATTTATTAGTCTCTTCTTACCACTATACTATACATCCCGCAAAATCAAGAACTCTTGTTCTCGTTATTTGTTGTCGGCCGTCTCTTTGATTAGGCGGAAAACGGTGGACAGCGCATCGGAACTCGGGTTGCTCCGCATGTTTTCAACGATTTCCTTCCGGCTTTTGAACACGTCCATCACCCCCGAAAACAAGGTGTCCCCGTCAAGTTCTTCCTCCTCCAAAACTTTGCAATATCCCGCCTTTTCGAACGATTGGGCGTTCAGGATCTGATCCCCCCTGCTCTGCTGCCGGCTGAGTGGAATGAGCAGCATCGGCTTGCGCAGCGACAAAAACTCGAAAATCGAATTGGAGCCGGCGCGGGAAACGACCAAATCCGCCATGGCCAGGACGTCAGGCAATTCGTCGTTGATGTATTCGTACTGACGGTAGCCGGGGATGTCGAGATTCGGGTCGAGCTGCCCTTTCCCGCATATATGGACCACTTGAAAATATTTGAGAAGGGTAGGCAGCGCCGATCTCACCGTTTCGTTTATTTTACGGGCCCCAAGGCTTCCTCCCATGATGAGCAGCACGAACTGGTTCCGCTGGAAACCGCAAAAATCCCTTCCGCGGTCGGCATTCCCCTGATGAAGCTCCTTCCGGACCACCGCGCCCACGTAACGGCTTTTGTCCGTGTTCATTTGTTCGGCCGTTTCCGGGAACGTCGTGCAGACGACGGATGCCATCGGAATGGAGATGCGGTTGGCGAGGCCCGGCGTAATATCCGATTCATGGATGATGACGGGCACTTTGTTCAGCCAGGCTCCGATCACCACCGGAACGGACACGAAACCGCCTTTCGAAAACACGACCTGCGGCTTGCGCTTTTTGATCAATCGGTATGCTTCATACACGCCTTTGGCCACTTTGAACGGGTCTTTTACGTTTTGAATGTCAAAATAACGTCTTAATTTGCCTGTCGAGATCTGAAAATATTTGACTTCGGGCAGGGCCCCCACCAGATCTTTTTCGATGCCTGCCGCGGAACCCGCATATTCGACGGACCAGCCCTCCTCCAAAAATAACGGCATCAGCGCCAGATTTACGGTGACATGACCTGCGGAACCCCCGCCGGTAAACATAATTTTGCTCATAACTTCCCCCTGGATCTTTGTGCAGTGTTTTATTTCATTATACAGCCCAAAGGGTCGCCTGTGACGATGCCGTCGGCATCAATCCCGAATATAGTCATCAGCCTATTGCTTTTTGCGTCCGAACTCTCTAAAATGTACATATCTATATTTTGAAGGAGGTGGGGTAGCAGTGGTGCGCAATTTTTCGAACGACCGGATCAATCAGTTGCCGATGGTATTGTCCGGAATTTTTCATGCAGCGGCATTTGACGGGATCAGTCTGTCCATTTTTCCATATCCGGTTGCTTCAAAAAATTGCGAAATGCCGCTCCTACCTTAACTTCAACGGATGAATATGCGTTGAACGTTCAAGCCGCGGGGACATTTCCCTGCGGCTTTTTTTCTGTAGGTCCCGGCATCTATGGAGGAAAAACAAATGATGATTCAATGCAAAAACGTGCAAAAATACCATGGCGCCCAGCTGGTGCTGTCCGATATCAGCTTCGAAATTTCCCGCGGGGAAAAGGTTGCCCTCATCGGCCGGAACGGCAGCGGCAAAACGACCCTGCTCCGGCTTCTGAACGGGGACGAAACCCCGGATCAGGGCCAAATCGCCATCCAAAAAGGGGTGAAAACCGGTTTGCTCGCCCAAATTCCGGAAGCCGCCGCGGAAGAAACGGTTCGTGACGTGCTCCTTCGCCCGTTTGCCCTTGTCCTCGAATGGCAGAACCGGATGCGTACGCTGGAAACGCTCATGTCCGATCCGGAAAAAAGCGGCGATCCGAAAGCGCTGGCGGGCTGGCTTGACGAATATGGCAAGCTGCAGGAGCGGTTCGAACGCGCAAACGGTTATGAGATGGAAGCTTCGATCGCCAAAATCACGGCCGGCCTGGGGATTCCCGCGAAGCAGCTGCCCCAAGCCTTCGCTTCCCTCTCCGGCGGGGAGAAAACGAAAATCGGCCTCGCATCGCTCCTGCTGGAGCAGCCGGACCTTTTGCTGCTGGATGAGCCGACGAACCATCTGGACATGGCCGCGCTGGAATGGCTGGAGCAGTTTTTGGCTGAATATGCCGGCACGGTGCTGGTCATTTCGCATGACCGATATTTTCTGGACCGGCTCGTCACGAAGGTGATTGAAATCGAAGACGGCGAAGCGTTCATCTACCATGCCAACTACAGCGGCTTCCAAAAAGAGAAGGAAGAACGGCTGCTGCTGCAATTCGCGGAATATCAGGAACAGCAGAAAAAGATCAAAAAAATGCAGGAAAGCATCAAACAGCTGATCGAATGGGGCAACCAGGCCAATCCGCCGAATGCGGGTTTTCACCGGCGCGCCGCTTCGATGCAAAAAGCGCTCGACCGCATGGTGAAGGTGAAACGGCCCGTGCTCGAACGCAAAAAAATGGATCTCCGGCTCAAGCAGGATGACCGTTCGGGCAAACAGGTCGTTCTGTTTGATCAAGTCGGCAAAGCCTTCGGAGACCGCTTCCTGTTCAGGAATGTAAACGGGCTGCTCCGTTATGGCGAAACCGCTATGCTGCTGGGGGCGAACGGGTGCGGCAAAAGCACCTTGCTGCATATGCTTTTGGGACGTGAAGCGGTGACGGAAGGGGCGATTTCCTTGGGTTCCCGCGTTGTCGTCGGTTATCTTGCGCAGCAGGAGCATCCGGACGACGTTCGGCAGACGGTCCTTCAATATTACCGCGAGCACGCGGGCATCGAGGAAGGGGAAGCCAGGGGCAAGCTGGCGCGCTTTTTGTTCTACGGACCCGACGTGTTCAAAAACGTCGCCAGCCTTTCCGGGGGCGAATGGACGCGCCTGCGGTTTGCCGTGCTGATGGAGCTGAAGCCGAATCTGCTCATTCTCGACGAACCGACCAACCATCTGGATATCGACTCCAGGGAGGTGCTTGAAGAAGCGCTGGAGGAATTTCCTGGAACCATTCTTGCCGTCTCCCACGACCGCTACTTTATAAGCCGTCTTGGCAGCGTAATTTGGAGCTTGGGGCAGGGCGGGCTTGAGCTCATCCATGGAGGGCTGGAGGAATATCGATTGCGTTCTTTGCATGAAAAGCCGAAGCAGACGCGGGAGGTTCAAGCTTCGCCTGCCCCGGTTTCCGAAAAACAGCAGGCGTCGGCTTCGAAAGCGCCGCAACGAAGCTGGGAAAAAGAAATCGAAGCCGCTGAACAAGAACTGCAGAGCCTCGATTCGCAAATGTTGGACGACACAGTCGCTTGCGACGCGGAGCGCCTTGCGGAACTGCATGAACAACGCGAGCGGCTGGAGGAGCAGCTTCACCGCCTATATGGAGAATGGATGAGTTATTCCGAATAAAAAACCAGCTTGTTTCCCTTGGGAAACAAGCTGGTTTTATTGCTAACATACAGCTTCCGTTTTTTTAAACCTCAACGACGGTAGCTTAACATGTACCGTTTGAGTAAGAGAATCGGGCAAGCCTACTCCTTCGCTTCTTCTCCCGAAGCTTCCGGCGCTGCATCGCCCTCGGCTTCCGCTTCGCCTTCGGCTTGAAGCACGGCCCGCGGGGCGGTGACCGATGCGATCAATTCGTCGGGGGGAGCCACCAGCGTCACGCCTTCAGGCAGCTTGATGTCCGAAGCGGCCAGCTTGTCCCCCATCTGGAGATGCGTAATATCCACCGGGATCGTAGCCGGCAAATCTGCTGGCAGCCCTTCAACCTCAAGCTCCGTTTCCAGATGCTGAAGCACGCCGCCGACTTTCGTTCCTTCCGCGGTTCCCTGGAATTCGATCGGCACGCGGACTTTCAGCCGCTTGTTTGCGGATATTTGCAAGAAATCGACGTGGCTCACGGCCCCGCTTTTTTTCTGGAAATCTTTAATGATCACGTTAAAATCGGAGGTGCCTTCCACTTTTAGCTTAAACATTTCGGTGCGTCCCGTCCGGGCCACCTTCATCAGTTCCTTGGCATCGACGCTCAGCGGGATGCTTTCCGTTTGCGAGCCGTAAACGACGGCCGGAATGCGCCCGCTTTCCCTCAGTTTGCGCAAGCTCGAGTGCTTGGTATCTTTTCTCGGCTCAGCCGTAAGCGTATGTGACATCTAGCATTACCTCCTTGGATATCGCCAAATCTATCGCCGCCATTCGAAACGGCATACTTATGTATTACCCATTCCGGAGACAAATCAAACATTCGCCTATGAAAATTCGGCGCGGACAAAAAAAGACGGAAGCACGCCTGCCCCCGTCTTTTTTGCCGAATCACGATACGCTGCTTTTCTTTTTGTTGTAAATGTCGAAGGCGACGGCCGCAAGCAGGACAAGCCCTTTGATGCCCTGCTGCCAGTCGATGCCAAGGCCGATGAGCGACATGCCGTTGTTCAGGATGCCCATGACAAGGCCGCCGATGATCGCCCCGAACACCGTTCCGATGCCGCCTGTCGCCGAAGCCCCGCCGATGAAGCTTGCGGCGATCGCGTCGAGCTCGAAGTTGGTGCCGGCCCTTGGCGTTGCCGCGTTCAGGCGCGCGGCGAAGATCAGGCCGGAGATGGCCGCCATGACGCCCATGTTGACGAACACCCAGAACGTTACCTTTTTCGTTTTGACACCGGACAGCCCCGCCGCTTTTTCGTTGCCGCCGATCGCGTAAATATGGCGTCCCATCACCGTTTTGTTCATGACGAAGGAATAGATGAGAATAAGCGCAAGCAGCAGAATCAAAATGTTCGGCAGTCCCGCGTAACTGGCCAGCATAAACGCAAACGCTACGATGATGGCCACGATAATGACAAGCTTGAGGATGAACAAACCGCCGGGCAAAACGTCGAAGTTGTATTTTTTCTTGGATTTCCGGTCGCGAAGTTCATTGATGACAAAGATGACGGTGCAAATGACGCCGGCCGCAATCGCCACCACATTGATGCTGCCGCTGCCCAAATCCGGGATGAAACCGGAGCTGATCTTTTGAAAGCCTGCCGGGAACGGCGAGATGGATTGGCCTTTCAGCACGATCATGGTCAATCCCCGGAACAGCAGCATGCCCGCAAGCGTGACGATAAATGCCGGGATTTTGACGTAAGCGACCCAAAAACCTTGCCATGCGCCGATCAGCGCGCCGACGATGAGGGAGGCGATGACCGCGATGACCGGATGCAGGTGCATATCCACCATCATGATCCCCGCGACCGCGCCCACGAAGGCGGCGACCGATCCGACCGAAAGGTCGATGTGTCCCGTAATGATGACCAGCACCATGCCGATGGCCAGAACGAGAATATAGCTGTTTTGCAAAATCAGGTTCGTTATGTTGATCGGCTCGAGCAGCAGGCCGCCCGTAATCAATTGGAAAAAGATCATGATAACGACAAGCGCGATGATCATTCCGTATTGGCGGATGTTATTTTTGAACAATTTAACAATCGTTTCCATGCTTTGGACCTCCAGTCTTGGTCATGAATCTCATCAATGTTTCCTGCGAAGCCTCTTCCCGGCTGACTTCCCCGGTAATTCGTCCCGCGTTCATTACGTAGATCCGGTCGCAGATGCCCAAAATTTCCGGGAGCTCGGACGAGATGACCAGAACGGCTTTCCCCTCGTCGGCCAGCTGATTGATGATCGTATAAATTTCGTATTTGGCCCCGACGTCGATGCCGCGCGTAGGCTCATCCAGGATCAGAACATCCGGCTCGGAAAATATCCATTTGCTGAGAACCACCTTCTGCTGGTTGCCGCCGCTGAGGTTGCCGGTTTTCTGCAAAATGTTCGGCGCTTTGATCTTCAGCTTTTTCCGCATGTCCTCCGCGACGAGAATTTCCTGCTTGTCGTTGATGACGCCTTTGTTCGCCAGCTTGGAAAGCCCGGTAAGCGAAATGTTGCGCTTGATATCGTCGATCAGGATCAGCCCGCAATGTTTGCGGTCTTCCGTTACGTAGGCAAAGCCGTTGTTTATGGCCTGGGTCACGGTGTTGTTTTCGATGGGCTTGCCGTCCTTGTACAGCGTGCCGCTGACGTTTCGGCCGTAGGATTTGCCGAAGACGCTCATCGCCAGTTCCGTCCGCCCCGCTCCCATCAGTCCTGCAATCCCGACGATTTCTCCCCGGCGGACATGCAGGTTGACGTTGTCGAGCACTTTGCGGTCGGCCCGAACCTCGTCATATACCGTCCAGTCCTTGATCTCCAAAATAACCTCGCCGATGTTCGGCATACGTTCCGGATAGCGGTTCGTCAAATCCCGTCCGACCATGCCGCGAATGATGCGGTCCTCGTTCACATCCCCGCTTTTCATGTCGAGCGTTTCGATCGTTTGTCCGTCGCGCAGAATCGTGATCGAATCCGACACTTTCGAAACTTCGTTAAGCTTGTGGGAAATGAGGATGCAGGAAATGCCCTGCTTCTTGAACTCAAGCATCAGCTGGAGCAAGTTTTCGCTGTCGTCTTCGTTCAATGCGGCCGTCGGTTCATCCAAAATAAGCAGCTTCACTTTCTTCGAGAGCGCTTTCGCGATTTCCACCAGCTGCTGCTTGCCGACTCCGAGGTTCCCTACGGGCGTGTTCGGATGTTCGTTCAGCCCTACCTTCTGCAGCAGCTCGCGGGAACCCGCGATCGTCTCGTTCCAGTTCATCAAGCCTTTTCGGGACCGTTCGTTGCCGAGAAAAATGTTTTCCGCGATGGACAGGTAAGGAATAAGCGCCAGCTCTTGATGGATGATGACGATGCCGAGCTCTTCGCTTTGTTTGATGTTTTTGAATTCGCACACGCTGCCCTTGAACAAAATATCCCCTTCGTACGTGCCGTGCGGGTACACGCCGCTTAACACTTTCATCAGCGTGGATTTGCCCGCCCCGTTTTCCCCGCACAGCGAATGGATTTCGCCTTCCCGGATTTTCAGGTTGACGTTGTCGAGCGCTTTTACGCCCGGAAACGCTTTCGTAATGTTCCGCATTTCAAGAATGTATTCCGACATAGGTTTCACCTTCCGATCGTTCGAGTATATGGACGGCTTATTTCAGGCCGATTTGCTCCTTGGTGTAATAGCCGGTTTCCACCAGCTCCTTCTCGACGTTGGACGCGTCGACCGACACCGGAGGGAGCAAGTAAGCCGGTACGACCTTTACCCCGTTGTCGTAGGATTTGGTGTCGTTGACTTCGGCCTCTTGGCCTTTCAGGACGCTTTCCGCCATTTTGACTGCCTGCTCCGCAAGTTTCCGAGTATCCTTGAACACCGTTTGGGTTTGCTCCCCGGCCACGATGGATTTGATGGAAGCGAGCTCTCCGTCCTGCCCGGTGATGACCGGCATCGGTTTTTTCGCGGTTCCGTACCCGACGCCTTTAAGGGAAGATATGACGCCGATGCTGATGCCGTCGTACGGAGACAGGACCGCGTCCAAATGGGCGCCCGAGTAGTTGGCGCTGAGCAGGTTATCCATCCGCGACTGGGCGAGCGATCCGTCCCAACGCAGGGTGGCGATCTGCGCCATCGTCGTTTGCTTGCTGCGGACGACCAGCTGTCCGGAATCGATGTACGGCTTCAGGACGGACATGGCTCCGTCGTAAAAGAAATAGGCGTTGTTATCGTCCGGCGATCCCCCGAACAGCTCGATGTTGAACGGTCCCTTGCCCTCCTTCAGCCCGAGCTTTTTCTCGATATAGGATGCCTGCAGCACGCCGACCTGGAAGTTATCGAAGGTGGCGTAATAGGACAGGTATTCGGTGTTGCGGATGAGACGGTCGTAAGCGATCACCTTGATGCCCCGGTCATGCGCTTTTTTGATGACGTCGGTCAGCGTGTTTCCGTCGATCGAAGCCACGACGATGACATCGACTCCTTTCGTGATCATGTTCTCGATTTGCGAGATTTGATTTTCGACGACGTCTTCCGCAAACTGCAGATCGGTCTTGTATCCTTTCTCCTGAAACAGCCGCTCCATGTTTTGCCCGTCGGCTACCCAGCGCTCCGACGATTTGGTCGGCATGGCGAGCCCGACATAACCTTTGCTTTTGTCTCCGGCCCCCCTCTCGGCCAAATTGCAGGCCGTCAGGACCATGAGCATCGACGCGATCAGAAGTCCTGCGATTGCTTTCTTCATCGGTTCAATCTCCTTTCCTGGATGCTGCGCCCTGGAGCGCTTACACCATCCTGGGCGTCATGCCTCTCTGTACAAAAAGGATACACGCGAAGACCGGTCGGGGTCTTTTCACCGATTCGACCATTTTTTATAAATTTCATACCTTTGTGCAAAAGAACAAGCCGTTTGGATTGAACTTGCCTTTGTTATTAAAAAAGGGCACCCCCTTTTACCGTTGATGAACGGTTCAATGGGATGCCCTTCGGTGTACCTATGATTGAGCATGATTGCTTGGACACACGAACAGCGGTTACATGTCCTGGGAAGCTTCGCCTTTTCGGTAGCGGTTGGGCGAAACGCCCATCACTTTCTTGAAGGCGGTGCTGAAATAATGCTGGCTTTCGTACCCGACCTGCTCCGCGATTTCGTACATGGTCATCGGGGTCGAATTGAGAAGCTGTGCGGCCTTCCGGATCCGGGTCTGCGTCAGGAAGCCGACAAAAGAGGTTCCGAGCTCCTTTTTCAGCATTCTGCTTAAATACACCGGCGAAACCTGCAGGCTGGACGCAAACGATTCCAGCGTCAGCTCCGGTCGGCCGTACTGTTCTTGGATAAGCTGCCTTGCCCGCCGCACGAGCGGCGACAGCTGAGCCTCCTTGAACACGGCCTCCCGGCAGGCGTCATAGGCCTCCGCCACGGCTGAGGGTCCTACCTTTACCGGCTCGAAATGAACGTGGACCGCAATTTTCAAAAAGTTTTGCACCGCCTGTTCGATTTCCGCCGCTGTTTCCACCGGCGCTTCGTCCCACAGGCAAATTCCGATCAGTCCCGTATGCTCGCGGAAAAGCAAATGGACGGCGTGCTGAACCAATTCGGACACGATGTTCTCGATGGCGAACAATAACAGCTGCCTTTCGCCTTCCTTCATCAGCGGCTGGTTCGCGGACGTTTCAGGCCAGCGGACGACGCCGATCTGCGCCGGCTGCTTGGAAGGAAGGCCCAAAAACTCAAGCTGCTCCATCGCCTCCGATTCATCGACGAATCCTTGGACCCATTCCCGGCAAAAACGCTCGCGCAAGACCGGAATGTTTTTTTCGATTTGCTCGGAGGCTTTTTTCAAATAACGATCGCGCACATGCAGCTCGTCGAGCTCGTCCTTGACGCTGTGCAGCACTTCCCTCAAGTGGTCCGCGTTAACCGGCTTCAGGATGTAATCCTTTACGCCGAGCCGGATCGCTTCCTGCGCATATGCGAATTCGTCATGGCCCGTAATGATGACGAAACGGCAGGCCGGCTGCAGCTCCTTCAGTTTTTTCATCATGGCAATGCCGTCCATGATCGGCATGTTCATGTCTACCAATACCAGATCGATCTGGATCCGCTGCGCGATTTCGAGCGCCTCTTCTCCGTCTTCGGCCTCCGCGGCGACCTCCATGCCGAGCCCCAGCCAATCGACGGCGTCGATAATTCCTTCGCGGATAATCGGTTCATCGTCGGCAATGAGTACTTGGTACAACTTCTTCATCAACTATTTCCCCCATCGTTATCGGTTGGAGACGGCACTCCGTAAAGCAGCGGATGGCGGATCGTTACGTTCGTGCCGAAGCCCTCGGCGCTTTCGAGCGAAATCCCGTACTCCTCCCCGAAAGCGAGGAGGATTCGCGCCTGAACGTTCAGCATCCCGTAACTCCGGCCGGCCGGTCCTTCTTCTCCGCCGCTTGCTTCCATCGCCGCCAGCGGATCGCGCAGCTGCATGCGCAGCGCCTTAAGCTTTTCGGGCGGCATGCCCGCACCGTCATCCGATACCGTCAAGACCAGCATATCCTGTTCAACGGATGCCGCAATCCGGATATGGCCCGGACCTCTGCGGGCCTTGATCCCGTGATAGATCGCATTTTCGACGATCGGTTGGAGAAGAATCTTCAGCACGAACAACCCTTCCGCTTCTTCGGAAAGCAGCAGCTCGCAATGAAGCCTGTCGCGGTATCTCGTTTTTTGGATTTGCAGATAACTGGAAATATGCGTCCATTCATCCCGGATCGGGATGATGTCGCTGCCTTTGCTAAGACCGATCCGGAACAGCCTGGACAGCGACTCCACCATGTCGGACACGTCGTCGGCCCCTTTTTTCTTCGCCATCCAATGGATCGTGTCCAGCGTATTGTACAAAAAATGCGGTTTGATGTGCGCCTGAAGGCTTCGCAGCTCGGCCTCACGCTTCTGCCGCTCGCGCAGCTCGTTCAGCCTGATGAGCTTGCGTATTTCCAGCAGCATGCGGTTGAAGCTGCGGCCGAGCATCCCGACCTCGTCCTGCCGATGCCTCAAGTAGCGGACCGTCAAATCCCCGGACTCGGCCTTTTGCATGAAGGACATGAGCTGACGGATCGGCCTCGCGATGGACTGGGACAGCGTATAGGATGCGGTCAGGCCGAACAGGCAGACGACGAACAAAAAGCAGATGAGATAAAAACGGATTTCACGGACCTCGTATACCGCTTCATTCGTTTCGAATACGCCGATGGTCCGCCACCCGGTAAACGATGACGTGCCGTAGATGAACTGCAGCCGCCGCCCCGCGGTTTCCTTGACGAAAGCGCCGCTGTCCTCCCCGGGAATCCAGGCCGGAGGCACTTCGGGAACCAAAGGATCCTCCGGCGTATAAATCGGCTCGCCGCTTTTATCCGTTACCATGAGATACCCGTTTTTCCCGAGCGTCACGTCCCGCACCGCCCTCGAAACCGCCCGCAGCTTCAGGTCGATCAGCACGGCCCCCGTCACCTTTCGCGTATCGGGATCGACAAACGAGCGGACGACCGAAACCAGCTCGTCATTCGCATAATGGACATGGGTCGTTACATTCCGCTGCTGCGGATGGCCGAGCACCGTAAACAAACCTTCGTGTTTGGCGGCTTCCATGTACCAGGCATCCCGGGTAAGATTGTCCGGCGACCGCGCATACATTTCGTTGCTGACATAGTCCCCGCTGCCGTTCACGACCAGGATGGCCGCAATTTCCGGATAAAGCGTCGTAAAGCCCTGCAAATACTGCTTGATGGCGTACAGTTCGCCGTTTTTATCGTCAAGCGCCGGCTGCTGCCGCCCGCCTTCGGCCAACCCGGCATTTCCCGCGGAAATGCTTCCGTCAAGGAAACGTTTGACCTTCGGATCGAATCCGATCAGATAGGTGATGTTTTGCAGGTTTTCCATGTCGTTGTCGAGCGTCTGGTTGACCTTGCCGATCAACTGGATCGTGCCTTCCGTCACCTGCTTGTCCACGATGCGGTTTACCGTGAAATTCACCAGTATCCCGAGCGCGATCGACGGAAGGATGCCAACCATCAGAAACAACACGCTAAGCTTATACCGAAGCGGCAAATCGCTGAACCGGCTCCACTGCATCCACTTGTCGCGCCATGTTATCCGTTTATTTCGCATAATAATCATTCACATTCTCGCGGGTTACGACCGTAACCCCTGTATCTACCCGCGGCGGCAAGGGCGAAACGTCGTTGCCGAGCGTCGGGGCGGGCACCGTAAGGCCGTGATGAAGGTGAAACAGATACTGCAGGGACCAGTAACCCATGTTCCAAGTGCCCTGGGCGATCGTCGCCGAAATCGTCCCGTCCGAAATCCGGTCCAAGGTGGCCTTATTCGTATCGAACCCGATGATTTTGACCTTGCCGGTTTTGTTCGCCGCGATGACCGCATCCGCCGCCCCGGCCCCGCCGCTCGCTTCCGTGGCGAAAATGCCCTTTAATTCCGGATGTTTCTTTATCATTTCCGCCGCCGCGTTTTTGGCGATCATCGTGTCCCCTTTCCCTTCCTTGACGTCCACGACAGACATCGCCGGATATTTGGCGGCAACGGCATCGCGGAATCCCGCCATCCGGTCGTCATGGTTTTGCTGGCCGGGCTGTGTAATGATTCCTACCTGGCCTTCGCGTCCAAGGATCCTCGCCATTTCATCGGCGGCCGTCGCACCCGCTTCGTAATTGTTCGTGGCCAGAAAAGAGTAGGCTTTGCTGCTTGGGGCGTCGGCATCGAACAGCACGACGGGAATCCCCGCGTCCACCGCCTTGTTGATCGTCGAGGTCAGCGCCTTGGAATCGATGGCCGACAAGGCGATGCCCGCCGGTTTTTTGGCGATGACCTGCTCCAGCACGGTGATCTGTTCCTTCGCGTCATACTGGGTGGATCCGCGGTAATCGACGGAAACGCCCAGCGCGTCTCCCCCGTCCTCGAACCCTTTAAGGATGTTTTTCCAATATTCCATTCCGGATTGAAAGGTGACCATAACGTAGTTTTCACCGATGCTGCCGTGCAGGCCGCCGTCCTGCCAACCGGTGCTGCGGCGTTGGTCTTCAATCCGGTACATCACCACGTATCCGACAAAAGCGACGATCAGCAAAAGATAAACCATCATCAATTTCTTCATGTCAGAAGTCCCCCGTTTGCTACCCTTTCATCTGTGGAATCGGTTACATTATAACAAGTGTACTATACTGCAAGGCGCAGGGATGTTCAACAATTGTTGAAAAAGCGTTCGCAATAAAGCGGTATTCGGGGCAGAAAATCCATATTTGGCGAAACGCGCAAAAACCCTGCCGCAACATGCGCAAGCAGGGTTTCGATAAACAGAGGGTGGTTATTTTAATCAATCATCGTAAAATCGTCGAAATGAAAGCCGGGAGATACGACACAGGAAACGAGGACCGGTTCGTTGCCCAGCGGACGCGCTTCCTGCCATACGTTCGCCGGTACCAAAGCTTGGGGAACTTGTCCTTTTTCCATGTCCATGCCAAGCACGATTTCCTTCCGTTCTCCCGGATTTTCCCCATCGCCGCCGAGGACGAGCTGCAGGGGGCTGCCGGCATGCCACAGCCACAATTCATCCGAGTATACGCGATGCCATTTCGAAAATTCGTTCGGGTGCAGCAGGAAATAGATGGATGACGCCGCAGGGCGCGAACCCGAATATTTGGCGTCAAGCACTTCTTTCGGAATTTCGAATGAGGACTTCCAAAGCTCCTTATACCAACCGCCCTCGGGATGGGGCTGCAGGTCCAAGGTTTTTACCAAAGGGGATAACATTGCTTCAGTCATGTTCTGCCTTCTTTCCGTGTCAGAATTGCACATCATGGGGTAAATAATGAACCCCGTCTGTGAGGGAATCTGCCCTTTACTTTAACAAATGGGGCGGCGGATTGTAAACGGCGGATTTCGTTTGCCTAAAACGTCGGTCAACGCGCGGGACAGCTCCATGGCGGCATGACAGGCATCGGGAGTGTGGGTGATTGCCGAGATGACCGCAACGCCGTCCGCTCCGGCATGGATCACCTCGTGCACACGTTCGGCGGTAATGCCGCCGATGCCGACGATCGGCATGGCCGCATGCATCCTCCGGATATTCCGCAGCGCTGCCGTGCCTTGAACCGGGCGGGCATCCTCCTTGGAAACCGTCGGAAAAACCGGGCCGACCCCGAAATAATCGGCATGCCGCTCCGCACCAATACTCGCTTCTTCGAGAGTATGGACGGACAAGCCCAAAATACGGTTCCCGATTCGCTTCCTGACCTGCTCCGCCGGCTCATCCTCTTGTCCGATATGCACGCCGTCCGCATCCAAAGCGAGCGCCAGGTCGACGTCATCATTGACGATCAGCGGAACGCCGTGCTTCCGGCAGACGGCCAGAATGCGCCCGGCCAGTTCCAGCTTGGCGGCTCCTTCAAGCGCATTCCGGCCTTTTTCGCGAAATTGCACCATCGTGACGCCCCCGCGGATCGCTTCCTCCACGACCTCCGCCGCGTCTTTCCTGCAGTTGGCGCTGCCGATCACGAGATAAAGCTTCAGCCATGCTTTCAAATCGGCTGCTTCGACCGGTTTCAACGGACGCGCTCCTTTCTGCGGCCGTACGCCCAATGATTGGTCGGGCCGTGGCCTCCGCCGATGCCGGGCGCATCCTCGATCGCCGCCTGGATATATTCGCGGGCGGTCAAAACAGCCGCGTGCGGAGACGCCCCTTTCGCCAACCCGGCCGCGATGGCGGCGGAAAACGTGCAGCCCGTTCCGTGCGTATGGTTTGTCGTGATTCTGGGCTTGGCGATTTCCGTAAACGACTCCCCGTCATACAGCAGATCGACCGCTTCGTTTGAAACCGGATCGTGTCCGCCCTTAATGACGACCATCCGGGGGCCGAACCCGGCGATTTTCAGCGCCGCCCGGCGGCGTTGTTCCATCGAGTCGATCCGCATGCCGGCCATCGCCTCCGCTTCCGGGATGTTCGGCGTGACGACCAGCGCCAGGGGAAGCAGCCTGCGCATCAGGGCGTCGACGGCGTCGCCCTGCAGCAGCTCCGCCCCGCCTTTCGCGATCATGACCGGATCGACGACCACCCGCCGCCAGCCAAAGGCTTCGATTTTGTCCGCAACGGCCTCGATGATGTCGGCGCTAAACAACATGCCCGTCTTGACCGCATCCGCGCCCAGATCCGACCCGACCGCCTCGATTTGCGCGGCGACGGCCGCGGCCGGCAGCGGGTAGACGCCTGAAACGCCAAACGTGTTTTGCACCGTCACCGCCGTGATAGCCGACATCCCGAAGGCACCCAGCTCCTGAAACGTTTTGATGTCCGCTTGTATTCCGGCGCCGCCGCCGCTGTCGGAGCCGGCAATCGTCAATGCTTTGGGGACGCTCACTGCACGAACCCCCTTCCGGCCGAAACCCGGTGCCCGCTGAGCACCTCTTCCGGAAGCGGATATTGGTCCATCTCTGACAGGGCGTCGAGAAAGGCGGTTTGAAAGCTCCCCGGACCGCGGTTACCGGCAGCCGCGTACGCCCTCGTAGCCGCCTCCCCGTAAAAAGCAAGCGCGGCCGCGCCCGCCGTCAGCAAATCCGGTTCCACGGCGGCAAAAGCCCCGATGACCGACGTCAGCAGGCAGCCCGTTCCCGTCACCCGGGTCAGCATGGGATGTCCTCCTCGGACCACGTATCCTTTCAGGCCGTCCGTAATAACGTCCTCACGGCCTGTGATCGCAACGACGCTTCCGGTCCGGCAAGCGGCCCGGACGGCCAGGTCGACCGGAGGTTCGGCTTCGGCCTCTCCCGCATCCACGCCCTTGATGACCGCCGTTTCGCCGATCAGGTTCGCCACTTCCGCCGCATTGCCGCGGACCAAAGCGATTCGGACTTCCCGCAAAATATTCAGGGCCGCGGTCGTCCGAAACGGCGTGGCCCCTGCGCCGACGGGATCGAGGATCACCGGCACGCCGTGCAAATTCGCCGATTTGCCTGCCAGGATGGCCGCTTCGACCAGCTCCGCGCTGAGCGTGCCCAAATTCAGCACAAGCGCGTCCGCTATTTTCGCCATATCCGCCACCTCTTCACGGGCATAGGCCATCACGGGGGAAGCGCCGATGGCCAGCAAACCGTTGGCCGTAAAATTCGTGACCACCACGTTGGTTATATTGTGCACCAGCGGGCTGCGCCGCTTGACCAGCCGGGGCAAATGCTGCAGATCCGCGATCATCGTCCCGCCCCTTCCGTTTGAGCCGCCGAAACCGGCCATTCTTCCAGCGTGTATGCCATATCCCAAAACATGTACTCCAGACGGCAGCTGGCCACAAAATGTTCCGTCAGCCGCTTTTTCCGGTCCGGAGATAAACTTTCAGCCCGCTCATCAAGCAGCAATCGCATTTTTTCCGTAATGCCGCCTTCGAAGCTGCCGTAAAAATGCATCCAGTCGTAAAACGGATGGGAGCGGTCCGGCTTCACTTCCGCCAGCAATTTGGCGCCGATCTCCGTATACGTCCAAGGGCAAGGCAGCATCGCCGCCAAAATGTCCTCAAGCGTTCCCGCGTGGGCCACGCTCAGCATGTGGCGGACGTAGTGGTTCGCCGACGGGGCAAGCGGATAACCTTGCAGCTGCTCGTACGAAACGCCGGCTACGCTGCAAAAATTGTTGTGCGGATGCGTTTCGCTGTGCAGAATGAACGAAATTTGTTCGTTAAAAAGAGCCATCGCGTCGCGGCTGTCGCACTTCGAGATCGCGATTCCATATAACCGGATATAAGCGTTCAAATACTCGAAATCCTGCTTCACGTAATGAATCAGCTGTTCCTTCCGCAAATTTCCGTCCGCAATGCCGCGTACGAACGGATGATCAAAAATCGCCCGGTAAATCGGGTCTGCTTCTCTTCTGAGCTCTTCGCTAAAACGGGTCATGCCAGCACCTCCGCATCGATTTGGATGAAATCCAAACAGGGAGAAGCCGGAAGCGGCCGATAAAACTTAAAAAAGCCGCCCCGAAATGGAGCGGCTTCCAACGCTTTCGAACGCTGACCTAACGAAAGGCCGGCGTAAAACATGCGAAGTCCGTCTCCACTTCCCTACGCCGGTATGATCCGGATCAGGTTCAAAGGGTCCAAGCATCCTTGTCTCAGCCGCTCGCTTGCGGCTCCCCCAGTGGATTTCGTATGAAGATTTTCACCCTATACTTTATCTTCCATTTTGCGGCTTGTCAAACCGAAAATCATCGCCGCGGAAGTTCCCCACCGCCTTTTCGGGCTTACCCTAAATAGCGGTGATACAAGCTTTTTGCTTCCGCGATGTCTTTTGTCCCGTGCACGAACACCCGCCCGTCCTGAAAAACCGTCAACCGGCACCCTTCGGCCGCAAAAGACACGAGATACGGGTTCTCCTTTACCTCTCCGCCCTGCCGGGACAATCTGCGCGCCAGCTCCTTTAAATCGCGCCGAACCGGTGCGGGCGGACGAATTTGCACCGTATCCCGGCCGCACAGCACGGCTGCCCGGGATTGATTGGCCGGCTGCAGAAACGGATAGGTGCGGTGTAGTCCGCATGACGGACAGTCCGGCTTCTTCATGCGCTCGACCCGGATTGCGGCATAGGCCCCCGTCCATAGATCGAATGAAATGAGTTTGCCGTGCAAAGCCTCCCCATCGTCCACCAGCAGCTTCAGCGCCTCGGAGGTTTGGTAGGCCGCGACCATCTGCGCCGCCGGGCCGATGACGCCGGCCGTGTCGCAAGTTGCGCCGCCGGGCGGCATCGTTTCAAGCAAACAATGCAGGCATGGCGTACGGCCGGGTACGACCGTGAAGGTCAGTCCGTAGCTGCCGACGCAAGCCCCGTAAATCCATGGAATGCCCTTCTTTTGCGACACATCGTTGATCAGCAGGCGCGTCTCGAAATTGTCCGTCCCGTCAAGGATCACGTTCACGCCCTGCGCCAATTCTTCGATTTCCGGAATGGCGGCGTCGGCGACGACGGCCCGGATGTCGATGTCCGGGTTGATGCGTTCCAGGCGGGCTTTGGCAGCCGCCGCTTTCGGCAGGCGCTGCAGGGCGTCCTCCTCGCTGTACAGCTGCTGCCGCTGCAGATTGCTCGGTTCCACGTAGTCGCGATCCACGATGGTGACGGTGCCTACGCCTGCGCGCACGAGCGTTTCGGCGCTTCCCGACCCCAGCGCTCCCGCGCCGACGATCAGGACATGCCTCTCCCCCAGCTTCCGCTGTCCGTCCGGGCCGATTTTGGAAAACAATTCTTGCCGCGAATACCGCCCGTTCCGGGTCCCGTTCCCGCTCATGTCAGGCTCATTCCTTCGAGCGGGCTGCTGGCGGCCCCGCAGCGCCTTTTCGGAATGCGGCCGGCTTCGTAGCCGAGGCGCCCGGCTTCGATGGCGAGCTTCATGGCAAGGGCCATTTTTACCGGGTCTTTGGCTCCCGAAACGGCCGAATTGAGCAGCACGCCGTCGGCGCCCAGCTCCATCGCGATGACCGCATCCGACGGCGTGCCGATGCCGGCGTCGACGATGACGGGCACGGTCGATTGCTCGATGATGAGGCTCAAATTCAAGGGGTTCACAATCCCTTGGCCGGAGCCGATCGGCGAGGCGCCCGGCATAACCGCGTGCACGCCGAGCTCTTGCAGCCGCTTCGCAAGCAGCACGTCGTCCGACGTGTAAGGCAATACGATGAAGCCTTCCTCCAGCAGCAATTCCGAAGCTCGCAGCGTTTCGACCGGATCGGGCAGCAGCGTCTTCATGTCGCCGATCACCTCGACCTTGATCATGTCGCATAATCCGGACGCTTTGGCGAGCTTGGCGATGCGCACCGCTTCCTCCGCCGTCCGCGCGCCTGCCGTATTGGGCAGCAGCGTAAACCGCCCGACGTCGATCATCTCCAGAAAATTCGGCTGGCTTGGCTCGTAAATGTTCATCCGCCGAACGGCAAACGTCAATATTTGCGCGCCGGACACGCTTACCGCTTCCCTCTGCACGTCAAAATTCGGGAATTTCCCTGTCCCAAGCAGCATTCTTGATTGAAATTCATACGGTCCGATGTGTAACATCGCCTTATCCTCCTCCCACAAAATGCACCAGTTCGACCCGGTCCCCGTTTCGGACATCCGTGTCCTTATGCTCGTTTTTCTCGAGTATGTTCCCGTTGATTTCCACGACGACGACCTGCCGGTCCAGGTCAAAATGCGTCAGCAGCCGCGCCACCGTCGTTACCGACTCCGGCACCTGAACGTTGTTCCCGTTAATGATCAAATCCAACATGGACGATCCTCCCCTCCGATGGCCTGACGGCGTGATGCCGGTCCGGCGCAAAAGATTCCCAGCCTGTGAATGAAGGCCGCTTTCCGCTCATTTGCTCCACGATCAGCGCCCCGGTAACGGGGCTCAGCAGCACGCCGTTGCGATAATGCCCCGCGGCGACAAACAAACCTTCGCAGCCCGCAGCGGCACCCAGATAAGGAAGGCCGTCGCGGGTTTGCGGCCGCAGCCCCGCCCATGCCTTCTCCCATTGGGCAGCCGTAATCCGCGGCACAAGAGCGGCCGCTTTGGCCATCAGCCCCATCAAACCTTCGACGGATACCGTAAGTTCCTCGTTGCGCTCGATCATGGAAGCCCCGACGATGAGTCTGCCTCCGCGCTTCGGCACCAGGTAACAGCCTTCGGTGAACACCGTGCTGCTTATCAATGGGGCCTGCGTAACGACCGAGAAGCACTCGCCCTTAACCGGGTACACGTCGGCGTTGATCCCCGCTTGCGCCAGCAGCCTGCTGCCATGAACGCCCGCCGCGACGACCGCCTGACCGCAGCCGATCGTTCCTTCATCCGTGACCACGCCGGTCACCCGGCTCCGTTCCAGCCGCAGCGAATGAACGGTGCAATGCTCCTTTACTTCGGCTCCAAGCATAACGGCTGCCCGGACATAAGCGGCCGTCAATTCGGGCGCCGACACTTGCCCGTCCCCGGGAATCCGCATCACGCCTTCGATGCGCCCCGTCAGATTAGGTTCCAGCTCCCTGGCCTCGGAAGGCGTAAGCCAGGCGGCCGTTTCCCCGGCTTTGCGCTGAAAGGCGATCATCCGCTGGCATTCCATCGCCTGTTCAGGGGTCAACGCCACCTTCAAAAGTCCTTGCTGCACCAGTCCGATGTCGATGCCGGTCAGCTCCCGCAGTTCCTCCGCCAGCTTGGGAAACATCGCCCGGCTCTGCCGTGCGAGGTCGAACAGCGCGCCTGACCGGTGCATCTCCGACTGGGCGCCGAGCATGCCGGCCGCAGCGCTCGACGCGCCGGAGCCGATCTTCCCCCGCTCCAGCATGAGGACGCGCCTGCCCTGCTTTGCCAGGTGGTACGCGATCGAACCGCCGATCACGCCGCCGCCGATTACGACCACTTCAGCTTGATGGACCATGGTTGTTTTCCCTCCCTCTATGTAAGCATTGATGATAAGCAGCCGCCTCCCTGATCGGGTCCGCCGCTTCCAAAATCCCGCTCATGACGGCGATACCCGACGCGCCGGCTTTCAGCGTCTCGGCCACGTTCGCCGGCTTCACCCCGCCGATGGCGATGACGGGAATGCGGGTGCGGCTTGCGAGCAGTTTCAGTTCCCCAAGCCCGCGGGCCGGGGAATCGGGCTTCGATGCCGTCGGGTAGACATGCCCGAAAAACACGTAATCGGCCCCTTTCTTCTCGGCCTCCACCGCTTCTTTCAGCGAATGAACCGATCGGCCGATCCGCAGCTGCGGAAACCACTCCTTCACATCGGTTACATCCAAGCTGTGATAAGCGAGCTGCACGCCCTGAACGCCGGCAGATGCAGCGACGTCGGCCCGGTCGTTCACCACGATCCGGTCCGCAGGAACGCCTGCGGCCAGCAGCATTCCGATTCCGTTCAGCAGCTCGCGCGCCGTTTTCGCATGTTCCCTTAAATGAAATGCATCCACGTAAGGATGGATGAGGCCGGCAATCCTCGCCAGCTCATCAAGCGGCTGCCTTCCCGTCGAAACGACATGCAGTTCCCTTCCCGCCAATGGCCCCACTCCCGTTAAAAAAATGAAGGCCGCTTTCCCGAAAGAAAGCGGCCTTTGTCTGCACGTTGACAACCTTGCGCGCCAAAAAAAGCACAAGCGCAAGCATGAAACGCCGATTTTACCACTTCCCTCCGCTGGCATCGCTCCAGATCAGGTTCAAAGGGTCCGGAATTCGCGCTTCCGTCTCAGCCGTACAGGCACCCCTAGTGATTTGCTATGAAATTGAAATTGACTATAACATGAAATCCAACATGTGGCAATCCCTTCCATTCGGCATGCAGCTATTTTTTCATCCGGGCACGTCCCCGCATGCGTCCAAAAGCAGTCAGCCTGAAACCGTCCCAGCCAGCGAAGATCGAACCAAATACGCCGCAAGGCGGTCAGCGCGTAAGCAGAAATCGATTGGCTCTGCTGATGCCGCCCACATCCTCGAACAACACCATCATGGACAGGGCCGGAACGGTCACCTGTTCATCCGCGATCCAATCAAGCGCCTCGTTCCCGGCGCGCTCCTCGTTCACCGCCACCTTCCAGCCGGTATTGGAAAAAGGAATGTCCTGCTTGATCTCATGACCGTTCGCGTTATAGACGACGATGATGTTTTTCCAAGCGTCGCCGCCCGCAAAGTCCTTCAGCATAAAAGCGACGACATGGTCCCCGCAGCGAAGCGTCGCCAAATGATAGTCGATCTGCTCCCGGGAAGTCAGGCGAAAGGCGGGATGTTTTTTTCGAAGCTCGATTAAACCGCGGTAATAGTCGAAAACCGGTTTAAACCTCCGCTTGTTTTCCCACCGTATGGCATTGACGGCATCGCCGCTGCGGTAGCTGTTATGGTCGCCGTATTTGGTGCGGAGCAGTTCGTCGCCGGCTTGAATGAGCGGAATCCCTTGGGAGGTAAGCACGATGGCGTTGGCCAGGAGCGCGCGTTTTACCGTTTCGCTGCTCATGATGCGTTCGCCGTCGACGCTCCGGTACGGCTCGGACTTTTCCACGGCCTCCCTCAGGCTCCCTCCATGAGTCAGCTCCCCGTTGCGGATTTCCCGAAACCCGGCCTCGTCCCGAAGCCCCTGCGTCGTCAACACTTTATCCCATAAATTCAAATTGTCGTGAACGGTCACATAATTGACCGATTCGAGCGGAGATTCCGCAAAATCGTGAATCGATCCCTTGACGCCTTCAAGGATCGCCGCTTCCGTACCCGTTCCGCCCGTGGCAAACCCTTTCCCTCCGCCATCGCTGTCCCCTTTGATCGCGCCGCGGAAATGGTCGTTGAATACCGCAAAACCGAGATTTCTCTGGCTGCCTTTCAGCGTTTGCCGCGCAAGCGGCGTCTCCCCGCCCGTCCAAGGCTCCCCGTAGACGACGATGGCCGGGTCCACCTCGCGGTGCAGCTCTTCGGCCATCTGCTTGACGGTATCCGTATCGATCAATCCCATCAGGTCCAACCGGAACCCGTCGATGTGATATTCGTCCGCCCAATATCGAACCGAATCGAGGATGAATTTCCGGACCATCGGGCGTTCCGTCGCCAGCTCATTGCCGACGCCGGAACCGTTTGCCAGCCTTCCTTGGGCATCCCTGCGGTAAAAATACCCGGGCACGACCGCCTCGAACGGTCCGTCCTCGACGCTGTACGTATGGTTGTACACGACGTCCATCACGACGCGGATTCCTTTGCCATGCAGCGCCATGACCATTTCCTTGAATTCGCGGATCCGAAGCCCGGGCACGTTCGGGTCGGTCGCGTAGGAGCCTTCGGGCACGTTAAAATGCTGCGGATCGTACCCCCAGTTGTATTTTGGCTCGGGAGAGTCAGGATCGTCGACCTTCAGTTCGTTTACCGTTTTGAAATCGAATACCGGCAGCAGGTGGACATGCGTCACCCCAAGCTCCTCCAGATGGTCGATGCCGATAGCGTTTCCTTCTTCGTCGCGAAGCCCCGTTTCCGTAAACGCTTTAAATTTCCCTTTGTATTTAAAAGCAGCGTTAGGGTCTGCCGAAAAATCGCGCACATGCAGCTCATACAAAACCGTATCCTCAAGCCCTCCGATAGGCGGCCGCCGATCCGCTTCCCAGCCTTCCGGGTTCCACGCCTCCAGATCGACGATCGCCGATCTGGCACCGTTGGTGCTGACGGCCTTGGCATACGGGTCCGCCGCGTAACGGACGGTTCCATCCGGATGCTCGACCTTGTACATATAGTACCGGCCCGCGAGATCGCCGTAAAAGCGCAAAAACCATACGCCGTCCTTCCATTTTTTCATGCCGATCTCCAGGCCGCCCGCATGATCCGTCACCTCTCCGTTTGCTTCGTAACGGCCCGCATTTTCATAAAGCGCCAACGTGACTTTCACCGCCTCGGGAGCCCATACCTTAAAAATGCTCTCCGTTTTGGCATACGCGCAGCCCAAATCCCGTCCGCCGTAATATTCCGTAATTTCCCTCATCATTACACCACCACAACACGACATTTGATGTTCGAAAAAAAACGCCTCAACACATCCTATGTGCCTTTGTTGCCAATTGCAAAAGAATGTATGCATGTGCGGGAGCCCAATTTGCGGACGTGATGGCCCAGAAGGGAAAAATGGAGGTTGCGTCAATCGGCAGGCATTCTCATGCCAACGCAAATAAGGCGTACGGATGACATCGTCATCCGTACGCCTTTCCCTTGCATATTTCGCCGGCGCTACTCTTCGAGAAACTCCGCATACTGCTCCGCGCTAAGCAATGCCGACAGCTGCTCCTCCAGGTCGCCTTCCACCTCGATTTCCGCCATCCATCCGGCATCGTACGGTTCATCGTTGACAAGCTCCGGCTCATCGCCGAGCCGCGGGTTGATTTTCGTCACCTGACCGCTGACGGGACAGAACAGGTCCGACACCGTTTTAACCGATTCGATCGTGCCGATGCTTTCCTCGGCCTGCACGCTTGCACCTTCTTCAGGCAGCTCGACGAACACGATGTCGCCCAGCTGATGCTGCGCGAAATCGCTGATGCCGATGCGCACGACGTTTCCGCTTACCTTTTCCACCCATTCGTGATCCTTGCTGTACCAACGATTCTCTTTCACATTGCTCATGGTTTTCAACTCTCCTTCGAATCATGTCATAATCCTTGGAAAAATGCGTGCAGATGAGCCATTATGGAGTGTCTGACGGCGGTTGTATCGCATCTTTGGCTTCTTTTGCTTTGCGGCGGCGCTGTTCCACCAGCTCCCGGGTCAGCTTGCGCCCGGTCGGCGTGGCGGCCAAGCCGCCTTTGCCGGTCTCGCGGTGTTTGCTCGGCATGGCGCTGCCCACCTCCAGCATGACGCCGATCACTTCATCGGCGGGGATGACGCTGCCTACGCCGGCAAGGGCCATATCGGCGGCTGCCAGCGCGGTGACGGCGCCAAGGCCGTTGCGGACGATGCACGGAATTTCCACGAGTCCCGCAACGGGATCGCAAATGAGGCCGAGGCAGTTTTTCAAGGCCAAGCCGACCGCATGGACGGCCTGCCGCGGCGAGCCGCCTCTCAGCTCTACCATGGCCCCCGCCGCCATGCCGATCGCCGAGCCGACCTCGGCCTGGCACCCGCCTTCGGCGCCGGAAATCGACGCGTTGTTGGCTATGACGTACCCGATGGCCCCGGCCGTAAACAGGCCGCGCACCAGCTTGTCGTCATCCCAGCCGAATCGTTCCTGCGAGCTGACGAATACGCCGGGAATGATGCCGCACGAACCTGCCGTCGGCGTGGCGATGATTCTGCCCATGGAGGCGTTCACTTCGGAAACGGCGAGCGCGTAAGCCATCGCCATGGCGGAAGGCTCGCCGAGCGACGTGTCGCCCTGCCTCATGTAATCCGCCACCTTTTTGGCGTCGCCTCCCGTCAAGCCGCTTCGCGATTTCGTGTTGCCGGTCAGCCCCTTGCGAACGGCTTCCTTCATGACCTGGTAGTATTCGGCCATCTGACGGAATACGTCGTCCGCAGGGACGCCCGTTTCCTTGGCCTGATCCTCCACCATCACGTCGGCGATCGTTTTGTTTTCTTTCAGGCAAATGTCTGCCAGCTGTTCCAGCGTCTCGAATCTCATAGTCACCTTTAACTCCTTTGGGTCAAATCGATCATCGTCACTTCCAAAATATGCGGAAGGCGGGCCATCTCATCCAGAACGGAGGCGGAAGGCGGCGTATCCAGCTCGAACACCGTCATGGCCGCTTCGCTCCGCCCTTTGCGGTCCACGTCCATGTAGCCGATGTTGAGGCCCTCCCGGCTGAGCAGGCCCGTCAAGTCGGCGATCACGCCCCGGCTGTCGGAATGCGTGACCGCGATCGTGGGGTATTCGCCGGTAATTTGCACGTCGAAGCCGTTCAAGGCATAAACCGCGATCGTTCCTCCGCCGATGGAGGCCGCGATGACGTCTGCTTTGCGATCCCCGGCCCAAAGCTTGAGCTTGACGGAATTCGGATGCGGCCCGTTGCCTTTTCCCTGAATCCACTCGATCTCCATTCCGGCTTTTTCGGCTTCGATGTCCGCTTCCGGAATCCGTTCGTCATCCGTGTCGAAATTCAGCAGCCCCGCCGTTAACGCAAGGTCCGTACCATGTCCCCAATACGTCTCCGCAAAAGATCCGAACAAGGTGACCTCGACCTTCTCCGGCTGGCGGCCGAGCAGCTGGCGCGCCACCCTGCCGATGCGCACGGCGCCGGCGGTGTGGGAACTAGAAGGGCCCACCATGGACGGACCGATGATGGAAAATACGTTTTTGAATCTCAAAAACTCCACGCTCCTGTTTTAGGTAATTCACATCAGGAATTTGTCATTTATCCAAACGGCAGAAAAAACGCGGCCGGGCGCTGTCCGCAAACGCAAAAAAAGGGACAGCAAAAAAAGGTATGCAGCACCTTTTCTCTGTCCCTTGTACCTGAGAGTTTAAACGGAAACTTCGTTCCCGCGTTCCCCTTGGGTGGCTGACGCTCTCTCCAGAGCCGCGTCCGGCGACGGTTCCTTGTACCTGAGAGATTAGCCGCCGGTTTGTGCCCTCCCGCAGCTTGCTCCTTCGGTGCCGCCCCCCGTGCCGGGGCGGTCTCTCCCGTTCGCCATCATCCGCCTTATATTTAATCGCCTCTTACGAAACCATTTACATTCCTAATCACCTTAAGAATAAAGCAGAGCAAACGGCGCTGTCAATATAACAGGAATCTGAATTCCCGGAACAGCGAAAACCCTCTTGTTTCCCGCGCTTTTCCCCGTTGTTCCTCCGCCTTTCGGCCGCCTAAATCCGCATGCCGCTGCGCATGTATTCCATGGCGCCGAGAGCGACGATACGTTTATTGTCTTTGGCCGGGACGATCCGGCAAGCGTTGAACATGTCCGGAATGGTATGTTTTTGCGCGGTTTCGAGCGCATGCTCCATATATCCGGGATAGGTGGCGGTGCTGCCCCCGATCACGATCACATCCGGATTAAACAGGTGGATCACGTTCGTCAACGCCATTCCGAAATATTCGCCCGCCCGGGCAATCAGCTGCACGGCCGCCGGTTCGTTCCTGTCGATTCGCTCAAGGAATTCATCAATGCCGCAGCCCGCCTGCTGCAAAATGCCGATGCCCCCCGCGATGCTGTCCAGCCTTTGGGGGCCTTCTTCGGTTTGGATGATGCAGTAGCCCAGCTCCCCGGCAAAACCGTGCGCCCCCGTAAACATCCGCCCCTTCGAATAGACGCCGAGCGCAGTGCCGGAACCGGCCATAATCACCGCGAGCGTGTCTTTGTCCTTATAATGGACCGTTTCCGCAACCGTAGCGGATTTGACGTCATTAATAAGCCGGACGGGAAACCTTCCCTGCCCGAAATCATCGGCGGTCATCCCGGTCAAAGAACGTACGTCCGACAGCTGCACGCGATGGTCTCCTTCCACAAGGCCGGGCACCGCGATCCCGACCCCCTCCGGCTCAAACGGCAGCCGGCCGATAAACCCGTCGATTTCCCGCTTCAGATTCTCCCACGGGCAATCCAGCCCGGTCGGCGCTTTTTGTTCGAACGTTTCCCCGCCAACCTGCGCAAACATGTACATTTTAGTGCAGCCGATATCCACGCCTACGATTTTTTCCACGCTTTCATCCTCCCCAGATTGAAGACCGTTTTGGGCCATGCCGATATTATTGTATCAATTCGGGCGTGAAAGCAGTATGGCAAAATCCAATGTTTTCATATGTTTTTGCCGGTTGCATCGCCCTTCTCAGGGTCCGTCTTCATAACCGATATTGTTGTTGACATTCATATAAGCTTTGAGTATTAATGGTATTAGACAATACAATAGCGGATGAAAGTAATGGGAGAGATTACTGTTCACTGGTGACGCCGAAGGAGTAAGCCCGCGGGAGGCGGGGGAATCTCTCAGGCAAAAGGACCATTACCGGACGCATCTCTGGAGAGAATTCTTAAGCGAAAGAATCACCCAAGGGGAAATTTGTTGACCGGCACTGAAGTGGTGTGAAGTCTTGTAAACCCTTTTTGGCCGTTAAGCAAAGTAACTCTCAGGTACCAAGGACAGAGCGGAAGAAGCGGTATGCCGTGCATCGGCATGCTTGTTCTTTTGCCTGTCCTTTTTGTGCTTAAAAAATGTAAAGAGAAGGTGATGGAAACGTGTCCGAGCTTAAACGAACCCCGCTTTACCCGCTGTATGCCGAAATTCCGGGCGTGCGCTGCATCGATTTCGGAGGCTGGGAGCTTCCGGTCCAGTTCAGCGGCATCCACAAAGAACATGAGGCGGTCCGCGAAGCCGCGGGTTTATTCGACGTGTCCCACATGGGCGAATTTTGGGTTGGCGGCCCGCAGGCGGAAAGCTTCCTTCAGCATATGACCGTCAATGATGTAACCGTTCTCGCCCCGGGGCAAGCGCAATACAGCGCGATGTGTTATCCGGACGGCGGCGTCGTTGACGATCTGTTGGTATATAAGCTCGCGGAAGCGTCATACATGCTTGTCGTCAATGCGTCAAACATCGGCAAAGACTGGCAGTGGCTCCAAGAGCATCTCACGGACGGGGTGCGGATGACGGACCGGTCCGATGAAACGGCTCTTCTCGCGCTCCAGGGACCCAAAGCGGAAGAGATTCTCGCCCCCCTTGTCGATTGCGATTTGACGAAGCTCGGCGCGTTTCATTTCCTGCAAAACGTATCGCTGTTCGGCGCGTCCGTCCTCATCTCGCGCACCGGATACACCGGCGAGGACGGCTTCGAAATCTACCTGCCTGCCCAAGATGCCGCGGCCGTATGGAGCGGATTGCTCGAGCGCGGCGAAACCTTCGGCCTGCTTCCCGCCGGTCTAGGTGCGCGCGACACGCTCCGGTTCGAAGCCAAGCTGCCGCTTTACGGGCAAGAGCTGTCCGAAGACATCTCCCCGCTGGAAGGCGGGATCGGCTTTTTCGTCAAGCTGGGCAAGGATGATTTTATCGGCAAAGAAGCGCTGCAGCGTCAGAAGGATGCCGGCGTGCCGCGCAAACTGGTCGGCGTGGAAATGATCGACCGGGGGATTCCCCGCTCGCATTACGCGGTATATTCCGGGGACGAACCGATCGGCGAAATTACGACGGGTACCCAATCCCCTACGCTGAAGCGGAATTTGGGGCTGGCGCTCATCGACAGCCGTTACGCCGCCGTCGGCACGCAGGTAGAGGTCGACGTGCGGGGCAAACGCCTGAAAGCCGAAGTTGTCAACGTCCCATTCTATAAACGAGCCCGAAAAGGAGCTGACTCCAAGTGAAGCACCGTTATTTGCCGATGACCGAGCAGGATCAGCAGGAAATGCTGAAAACCGTCGGTGTGAATTCGATCGAAGATCTTTTTAAGGATATTCCCGAAGAAATCCGTTTCAAGGGGGAGCTTCCGGTCTCCAAGCGGCTGGACGAGTACGCCCTCACGACCCACCTGTCCGCGCTGGCCGCCAAAAACGCCAACACCGACCAATACGCCAGCTTCCTTGGCGCCGGACTTTATGATCATCATATTCCTTCCGTCATCAACCATGTCGTTTCCCGATCGGAATTTTATACCGCCTACACGCCGTACCAGCCTGAAATCAGCCAAGGCGAGCTGCAGGCGATATTCGAATTCCAATCTTATATTTGCGAACTGACGGGCATGGCCGTAGCCAATGCAAGCATGTATGACGGCGCGACGGCCCTTGCGGAGGCCGGTTCCCTGGCGAGCGCCGCCACCAAACGGACCAAGCTTGTCGTCTCCGCGGCGGTTCATCCGGAATCAAGGCAAGTGCTTCATACGTATGCGCGGGGCTTAGGCCTGGACATCGTCGAGGTCGGTACGAGCAACGGGGTAACGGACATGAACGAGCTGGCCCAAGCCGTTTCGGACGATACGGCCGCCGTACTCGTGCAGAACCCGAACTTTTTCGGCTCGGTCGAAGACCTCGCCGCCATCGGAGAGCTGGTGCACGGCCGCAAAGGCCTGCTGGTCGTAAGCTCCAACCCGCTCTCGCTTGGGCTGCTGGAAGCTCCGGGCAAGCTTGGCGCCGACATCGTGGTCGGGGACGCTCAGCCGCTTGGCATTGCGTCGTCGTTCGGCGGACCGACCTGCGGATTTTTTGCGGTGTCCAAGGACCATATGCGCAGAATGCCCGGCCGCATCGTCGGCCAGACGGTCGACCGGAACGGCAAACGCGGCTTCGTTCTGACGCTTCAGGCCCGCGAACAGCATATTCGCCGGGAAAAAGCCACCTCCAACATCTGCTCGAACCAGGCGTTACTTGCGCTTTGCGCTTCCGTCTATCTGTCGGTGATGGGCAAGCAGGGATTGATCGAGGTCGGCAAGCTGAACCTGCAAAAAAGCCATTATGCCGCGGAACGGCTCGCAAAGGTGCCTGGCGTGACGCTGCCGCATACCTCTCCTTATTTCAACGAATTCGTGATCCAGCTTCCCGAAGGCACGTCGGTCGCGGACGTCAATGCCAAGCTGCTTAAGGAAGGTTTCCTGGGCGGTTACGACCTTGGCCGCTCTTATCCGGAGCTTGCAGGCCAAATGCTGGTCGCCGTAACGGAACGCAGAACGAAAGAACAGATCGACCAATTCGCATCACTGCTGGAGGGCTGTTTATGAACCAGGAAAAAGCGTTGATATTCGAGTTGAGCCATCCGGGCCGCATCGCCTATTCCCTGCCGGAACTCGACGTGCCGGAGCTGGAAGCGGAAACCGTGATTCCGGCCTCCATGCTGCGCAGCGAGCCTGCGGCGCTGCCGGAGGTGTACGAGGTGGACGTCATCCGGCACTATACCGAGCTGTCGCGCCGCAATTTCGGCGTGGACAACGGGTTTTACCCGCTCGGGTCGTGCACGATGAAATACAATCCGAAAGTCAATGAAGACGTGGCCCGTTACCCGGGTTTTGCCAAAATCCATCCTTACCAGCCCGAAGAAAGCATCCAGGGCGCGCTTGAGCTCATGTATCAGCTGCAGCAGGATTTGGCAGGGCTCACCGGCATGGATGCGGTCACGCTGCAGCCTGCTGCCGGCGCCCACGGCGAATGGACCGGCCTGATGATGATCCGTGCGTATCATGAAAGCCGCGGGGAACGTCGCGACAAGGTTATCGTGCCGGACTCGTCGCATGGCACCAACCCGGCCAGCGCATCGGTCGCCGGGCTCAAGACCATCACGATCCCGTCCACGGACAAAGGGCTCGTCGACCTTGACGCGCTGCGCGCGGCGGTGGGCGGCGATACGGCCGCCCTGATGCTCACCAACCCGAATACGCTCGGCTTGTTCGAGGAACAGATCCAGGAGATCGCGGCCATCGTTCACGAGGCCGGCGGGCTTCTGTATTACGACGGCGCCAATTCCAACGCGATTATGGGCATTACCCGCCCGGGCGACATGGGCTTTGACGTCGTGCACCTGAATCTGCACAAAACGATGAGCACGCCCCATGGCGGCGGCGGTCCCGGCGCCGGTCCGGTCGGCGTCAAAAGCCTGCTCGTGCCTTTCCTTCCGGGTCCGGTCGTCTCGAAAAAAGAAAACGGCACGTATACGCTGGACGGCGCTAACGAATCGTCGATCGGCCGCGTAAAAGCCTATTACGGCAACTTCGGCATTCTCGTCCGCGCCTATACCTACATGCGGAGCTACGGTCCCGAAGGACTGCGCCGCGTGTCCGAATGCGCCGTGCTGAACGCCAATTACATGATGAAACGCCTCGAGCCTTATTACGACATTCCGTATCCGGGCATTTGCAAGCATGAATTCGTCATGTCCGGCACGCCGCTCAAACAATACGGCGTCCGCACGCTGGACGTGGCGAAACGGCTGCTCGACTTCGGGTATCATCCGCCGACCATCTACTTCCCGCTGAACGTCGATGAATGCATGATGATCGAACCGACGGAAACGGAGAGCAAGGACACGCTCGACGCTTTCATCGACACGATGATCCAAATCGCCAAGGAAGCCGAGGAACAGCCGGAGCTGCTGCTGAACGCCCCATACGGCACGCCGGTCACCCGTTTGGACGAAACGGCCGCCGCGCGCAAGCCGGTGCTGAACTGCGCCTGCAGTTAAGCCTGCTAAGCAGCGCCTGAATACAAAATAAAGAAGGCGGCCCAAGCCAGTTGTTGCTTGGGCCGCTTTTTTAATTAGGCATTTCGTGCAATACGAAATGAGAAATGCAGCCTTCGGCATGTCCGAAGACTATTCCGTCATGAAAAACACTACGAAAAAGGCATGGGACGGAGCCTCTCTTCCTGTCCCATGCCTTCTCTTTTTTGCGAGTCCTTCGCAATGTATGCAGCGGCCGAAACTATTCCTCTTTCGCCGCCCCCGCCTCCAGATTCACCAGCCCGCGTTCCTGCTGCGCATGCTGGGCCACGACTGGAGCGGACTTGGATTTGCCGGTCAAGTTTTTGATCAGCCCTTCCACGTCGATGCCGGACACGTTTTTCAGCATTTCCGGCGCGGTGGACATCAGCTCCGTCACATAATTGCTTACGCGGGCCGCGCCTTCGCCTTTGCCCGTATCCACCACGGTAAGCTTGTCGATCGAGGAGATCGGCTGCGCGATTTTGCCGGCCAGCTCAGGCAGCATTTTGACGATGATGTCCAGCACCGCCGCTTCGCCGAACTTCTGGAATGCCTCCGCCAGCTTTTCCTTCGCTTCCGCTTCGGCCAAACCGCGGAGGCGAATGACTTCAGCTTCGGCGGTACCCTTGGCCCGCTCGGCATCGGCAATCGCCTGGCCTTCAAGCCGTTTTTGCTCCGCGGAAGCTTTGGCCTGCGTTTCGATCGAATACTGCAAAGCGTCGGCCTCGCGCATTTTGCGCGCTTTATCCGCCTCGGCCGCCTGCTCGACGGCGTAACGGTCGGCATCCGCTTTTTTCTTCACTTCGGCGTCGTATTGCTTTTGGCGAACCATGATTTCTTTTTCCTGCAGGTCGATTTCGCGCTCCTTGCGGACCAGTTCGACCTTCATCTGTTCTTCGACCATCGTTTGCTTCGCGCGGGCTTCCTGGATGTGGTACGCCTGGTCGGCTTCCGCCTTCGCGGTGTCCTGCTCCTTCTTAAAGGAGGCAACCTTCAGCTCTTTTTCCTTGGTCGCTTCGGCGATGTTGGTGTCGCGCAGCAGTTCTGCCTTTTGCCCCTGTTCTTCCGCGTTCGCCTTCTGAATCCGCGCATCCCGCATCGCTTCGGCTTCCGCGATTTCGGCATCCCGCTTCACCGCCGCAATCCGCGGCTTGCCCAGCGCATCGAGATAACCCTGCTTGTCGCGCACGTCCTTGATCGTAAAGGAAACGATCTGCAGTCCCATTTTCTTCAAGTCGCGAGCCGCTACGCCTTGAACCTCCTGCGCGAATTTATCGCGGTTCCGGTATACTTCCTCCACGGTCATGGAGCCGAGAATCGCGCGCAGATGACCTTCCAGCACCTCTTGGGCTTCGCCCTTCAGCGCGTCGATCGGCTTGCCGATAAATTGCTCCGCCGCGGTTGCGACGTCTTCGATCGAGCTGCCTACCTTGATGATCGCGACGCCGTCGGCAATGACCGGCACCCCTTGCTCGGTGTAAACCTCGGGCGTTGATACGTCCAGCTTGTGGGAAAGCAGCGAAATAAATTCCGACCGCTGGAATACGGGCAAAATAAACGCGCCGCCCCCGCGGACGATTTTGATTTTCCGCCCCGATTCATCCTCCGCGATGTTTTTGTTACCCAAAAAGGAACCGGTCACGATCATGGCTTCGTCCGGCCCAACCGTTTTGTAGCGGGCCCAGAAGGCCAATCCCAGCACAATAATAACCCCGACGACAATGATTGGAATGATCAGGTAATCCGGCAAATCCATCAAACAACATCTCCTCTTCTCTCGTCTAATTTGGCGACACGCAGTACCCCGTCAAGCACGTCAACGACGACAACCCTAGTGCCGGCTGCCAGCAAATGGCGATCGAAGCTTGAGGCGATATGAACCGTGTTCCCGGCGCCAAGCTTGATCATGACCTCGCCGAAACCCGTTTCGGGAATCGGGATGGTGACTTCGCCGATGCGCCCTGACAGCTCGCGGATGGAATAGGCGGTGGAATTTTCGCTGTTGTCCATCGGCCTGACGTAAAACCAATAGACCAGCGCCGAAATGATCACCGCTGCCGCCGCCGACAGCAAAATCACCGGCAGGCCGCCCCATCCCGTATAGCGCTCCAATAAAACGCCTGCACCCCCAAACACCGTCACTGCGCTTGCGATGACCATCGGCTTCAGGAAATCGACCGACAAAAAGTCGAGCAGCCCGTCAAGGGCATGGCTGACCAGATCTCCCAAAACGACGCTGACCACCGCAAACAGAATTCCGCCTGCAAGACAGCTCCAGAAAAGCGTTTCCATGGTCGCATCCTCCCATGCCGGGATTTTGCAAAATTCGTCAATCCGTCCGCTTCCGGATCGCAATCGTGGAAACATACCCCTTCGATCCACCTATTGCCGCTTGGAAACCCGCTTTCATTAGACTTTTGCAAAATCCCCCAAATATGTTCAAACTGCCTATATAAGGATATACGTAATAAGGTTCGATTTGTTTCAAATATTTCCTCTCTGATAAAATCTTGGCGAAACGGCTGCAAGCGGGAACCTTTCTTCGTTTCGATTGTCTACTTGACCACAGCCGCCAATTACCCCAACTGGACGTAAAAACTCGTCTTGCCGTTTGGCACGCTTTTTGCGGAAATTTTCCCTTTATGACCTTCCACGATCGACTTGGCAATCGCCAGGCCGAGGCCGTATCCTCCGTGCTTGCGCGAGCGGGAAACATCGGCGCGGTAAAAACGGTCGAAAATATGGTTCAAATGTTCCGGCGCGATGCCCGCGCCCGTGTTTGTCACCGTCAGCAGCGGGCGGTTATGCTGTTTTTTCAGCTCAAGATGGATGGCCCCTCCCGGGTTGGCGTATTTGATGGCGTTGTCCAGCAAAATCATGACCACCTGCTTCACCTGCTCGCTGCTTCCCGTTATGGTTAATCGAGGTTCGATTTCATACGTGAAGGCGAGCTCTTTTTCGAATATGACGGCTTCCATCGTCAACATGACGCTTTCGACGGCTTCGCTGAGATCGAACGGTACGAAAATGACATGCTCGGGCCCATCGTCCATTTGGGTTAGATACAACAGATCGTTCGTCAGGGTTTTCATGCGCTCGGTTTCCGACTTGATATGCTGCAGCCATTTGGACTGGGACAGGATCGTTTCTTCGCCGTTAGCCAAAAGGACGTCGGCGTTCGTGTTAATGACCGCCAGCGGCGTCTTCAGTTCATGCGAAGCGTCGGCGATGAACTGTTTTTGCTTGTCGAAGGCTTTGCGGACGGGTTCAATCGAGCGGTTGGCAAAATAACGGCTTGTCGCGTAAATGACGGCCAGCATCACCAGCGCTACAGCCAAAAAGGTGTAAATCAGGTTTTTGATGATTTTGAGCTGGGCGGTCACATCCAAATACACGACGGAATATCCGTTCGGCGTCGGCAGCACGCTGTACGCCCAGCGCGTCCCGTCCAGCATGACCTGGCCGTTCCGTACCGGGCTTTGCGCCGCTTGTTTTTTGGCCGCCTCGTAGAAGTCCGCATCCATTTCGAAACGGGAATTGGTTTTTAGCAGATTCCATTCCCGGTCCGTCTTCAGCTCGAACGCAACGGAAAGCTCCGGAGGCGGTGTTTGGCCTCCATCCTTGAGGCGGTGCATATCGACTTCCCCCTTAAGAGGCTGTGAAGAGCCGGAATCCCCGGTTTGGACGGAACCGCCGTTGCCGCCGTTCGATGACGGACCTACGACTTCCTCCGAACCGGAATCGGCGGTATCCGGCTCCCGTCCGGCGGTGCCGGAGTCCAGCGGCGAAGCAAGCTGCCGGCCGTTTTCGGCCTTTGCGGCAGCGTCGCTCTCTTCCTGCGCCCCGGGCGACGACGGCGTTTTCCCCGAATCTTTTTTGCCGGGCCCTCCCTCTTTATGGTAAAACTCCGAAACGCGCTGAAGCTCCATGCCGATATCGCGGCGGACGTTTTGATACGTGATCGTATAAATGGCCGTAAACGCGACCAGCATGATAATCGTGATAATGGCCATGTTCATCAGCAAAAACCGGTTGCGCAGCTTCCTGAACATTATGATGTCGCCTCCAATACGTAACCGACGCCCCGGATCGTGGTGATCCGCGCCGAAGCGCCTAAAAAAGCCAGCTTTTTCCGCAGAAACGAAATGTAGACTTCGACGTTGTTATGTTCGGCATCGGAGTCGAAACCCCATAACTTCTCGATCATTTGCTCCTTGGAGGTCACCGCCTGTTTTCGCAGCATCAGCAGCTCCAGCAGCTCGCTTTCCTTCAAAATCAGCTTCAGCTCCTTGCCCTTGCAGCTCAGCTTCAGCATGGACGTATTCAGCTCGATGTCCGCGAATTTCAGGCTGTCCTCCGGGACCACCTCGCCTTTTCGCCGCAAAACCGCCCGAATGCGCGCCAACAGCTCGCCCGTAGAAAACGGCTTGGCGACGTAATCGTCGGCTCCGCAGTCCAGCCCCGCAATCGTGTCGGAAATTTCCCCTTTGGCCGTAAGCAGGATGACCGGCGTGGCGATGCCCTCGGCACGAATCGTCCGCAGCAGCGTGATGCCGTCCATCTCCGGCAGCATGATATCGAGCAGCAGCAAATCGTAAATGCCGCTGAGGGCGTTATCGAGACCCGTCAGGCCGTCATAAACGGCGTCGACGGAATAATGTTGTTTTTTCAAAATTTGGGTCAGCGCTTCCGCCAAATGTATCTCGTCTTCCACAATCAATACGCGCATAGTCGTAATCCCCTTCTTTTCCTCTATATGAATCGTTCCATGGCCTGATTGTAATAGGCGAACCTTTAACCAACCTTTAAAAAGCCAACCTGCCAAGCGGTATCTCGCTTGCGTCAAAGCGGGTGGCATGAGGTTGCGGCCGATCCGGTTCAACTGCGTCGTCCAACGGCAAAGGCCTCCCCGTTTTGTAATCGCCAATGTAAACGGAATGTTATCGCAATGTTTAAGATTCGTTAAAGGTTAGGCCATTAAGCTCAAATCCGTAAGGGCGATGACCCGATCAATCCGTTTGTGAGGAAAGGAGCGAAATCATGATGGCCATCGAAGTGTTTAACCGGTATGAGAACAAATATGTGATGGACACCAAAGCTTTCTACGATATTTATAACGACTTGATGGCATATATGGAGCCGGATGAAAACAACAAGGACGACAAGTTCTACACCATCAGCAACCTGTATTACGATACGGACTGCCATACCCTCATCCGCACCAGTTTGGCCAAGCCCAAATATCGGGAAAAGCTGCGGATCCGGTCATACGGCGTGCCGGACGGCGATGCCAAGGTATATCTGGAGCTGAAGAAAAAAGTGTTCGGCCTGGTGAACAAAAGAAGAACCTCGCTCAAGCTGAACGAAGCGTACGAGTTTGTGCGGACGGGCCTGCCGCCGGCATTCCGGAAAGGCATGAACAAGCAGGTCATCGGCGAAATCGAATATTTTTTAAGCAGGTACGAGCTGCGGCCGATGGTGTACCTGGCGTACGACCGCATCGCCCTGTTCTGCAAAGGCAACCGGGATCTGCGGATCACCTTCGATACAAACATCCGCTCGCGGCGTTACGACCTGCGGCTCGAGGCCGGCGATTACGGCGACCCGCTGCTGGAGCGGGGGCAATGGCTGATGGAAGTCAAAGCCGAAAAAACGGTGCCGGTGTGGCTGTCCAAAATGTTGTCCGAGCATCAACTGTACCGCACCGGCTTCTCCAAATACGGGAATGAATACAAAAAATCGATTCGAAACGCAAATGCGCAGGTCGTGGAAAGGGAGAGAGTTGTTTTATGATCGATTCCATCTTGAACGCGTCCGCCGCGGATACGGACCTATCGTTATCCCGCGCGCTTTTGACCTTGGCCGTGGCCATCGTCCTGGGCGCCATCATCAGCTTTACGTACATGAAAACGCAGCCTGTCTATTCGCAAAGCTTCACGCTGACGATGATGATTCTGCCGGCGATCGTCGCCATCATCATTTTGCTGATCGGCAGCAACATCGCCAGGGCGTTCAGCTTGGCCGGCGCCTTCTCGATCATCCGGTTCCGGAGCGCGCCGGGGGATGCCAAGGATATATCCTACGTGCTGTTTTCGATGGCTGCCGGGCTGTCCGCCGGCGTCGGCGCTTTCGGATATGCCGTCTTGTTCACCGTCATCCTTTGCGGACTGATGTACGTGCTCAGAAAAGTCCGATTCGGCACGAGAAAAGACGATCTCAAACTGCTCAAAATCACCATTCCGGAAAATCTCGGGTACGAAGAAGCCTTTGAGGAGGTATTCCGCAAGCATGGCGTCGAGTACGAGCTGAAGAAGGTGAAAACCACCGAGCTGGGGAGCTTGTACGAGGTCGTGTATTCGGTAAAAATGGGGCCGCAGACGAACCAGAAGGAATTTTTGGACGCCGTACGGACCCGCAACGGCAATCTAGACATCACGCTGACGATGAACCCTGCGGTGCAGGAATATTAAACGAAAAGAGGTTGAACCATGAAACCATCCTACAAAAATAAGTTTGCCGCGATTTTGATCCTGTCGGCCATGCTGGCCTCCGGCTGCACGACCAATGCGGCAGGCGACACGGCAGAAGCGGACGGAACGGCGGCCGAAACAACTGCAGCGGCGGTGGATGCGGGCAAAGCCAACGCGCAGCTGGCAAGCCTTAAAATCAAGGATCTCGTGGAGTATGACAGCGATGACACATCCGCCGAATGGACGGCGAGCGATGCCGCGGCCATTACGCTGAACGGCACGGGCGCTGCCGTGAACGGTTCCGGCGCGAAAGCGAGCGGCGGCGACGTTACGATATCCTCAGCCGGAACGTACGTGATCAGCGGCAAGCTGCAAAGCGGAAGCATCGTGGTGGACGCCGGCAAGGACGATGTCGTTCATTTGGTGCTGAACGGCGCGCAGATCGTGAACCCGGACGGCCCTGCCATCCAGGTTAAAAAGGCCGGCAAAACCGTGCTGACGCTGAACGAAGGCACGAGCAACACCTTGTCGGACGGCAAAACCTACGCGGATACGTCCGAAGATGCCCCGACGGCGGCGCTGTACAGCAAGGACGATCTGACGATCAACGGCACGGGCAAACTGACCGTGCAGGCGAACTACAAGGACGGCATAACGAGCAAGGATAATTTGAAGATCGTCAGCGGCACGCTCGACGTGAACGCGGCCGACGACGGCATCGTCGGCCGCGACTTGGCTGCGGTCAAGGCCGGCACCGTTCACGTCAATGCCGGAGGCGACGGCTTCAAGACGACCTATGACGGCGACAAGGACAAAGGCTACCTTGTCATCGAAGACGGGACGTTTGCTATCGAATCCGGGAGCGACGGATTCCAGGCAGCCGCATCGCTGTTGATCGCCGGCGGGACCTACGATGTGGTGACCGGCGGAGGCAGCGCAAACGCCGAGCCGCACGAGGAGGAAATGCCGATGTGGCGTCCCGATTTCGGCGGCCAGCCGGGAAGCGGCGGGCAAAACGGTCGGACGGCCGCTCAGGCAACGGACGGCGGCGCGAATGCGGACTCGGCGAAGGATTCGACGGCGGCGGCTTCAAACGCGGGTTCCCAGGCGAAGGATGACGGAGCGAATGCGGAAAGCGGCATCTCGGCCGGGAAAGATGACGCTCAGGCGGCTAATGGGGAGAGCGAATCGAAAAGCATGAAAGGCCTCAAGGCGGAAGCGGGCATTTCGGTTTCGGGAGGAACGTTCGGCATCGACTCGGCGGATGATTCCGTGCACAGCAACGGCAGCATCCTGGTCTCCGGCGGCCGGCTGGATCTCGCCACCGGCGACGACGGCATCCATGCCGATGTGTCGATCGTCATCTCCGGCGGAAAAGTAAACGTCAAAAACAGCTACGAAGGCATTGAAGCCGCGGATATCCTCATCTCGGGCGGCGAGATCCATGTCGTCTCCAGCGATGACGGCGTGAATGCGGCCGACGGAAGCGGCAGCGGGGAAGGTCCGGGAGGAATGTTCGGCGGCGAGCCGCCGGCAGGCATGCCGGGACAGGCGGCGGATCAAGCGGCAGGCGGCCGGGCGCAGTCCGGAACAACAGCGCAAACCGGCGGCAGCGCGCAGCCTAGTTCAGGCACGGCGCCGTCCAATGCGCAGGCGAACGGCAGCGGCCAGGCCGCGCAGGACGGTTCGGCCGACCAAAGCGGCGCCCAGCAGCGTCCGGACGGTCAAGGCATGCCTGGCGGACCGGGTGGAAGCGCCGGCAACGCAAAACTTACGATCAGCGGCGGCTATTTGACGGTGAACGCGCAAGGCGACGGCCTGGACGCCAACGGCTCCATTACGATGACCGGCGGCACCGTGCTGGTGAACGGTCCGACATCGGGCGGCAACGGCGCCCTGGACTATGACGGCACGTTCGAGCAGTCCGGCGGCCTGCTGGTTGCCGCGGGAAGCGCGGGCATGGCCCAAGCGCCATCCGAATCCTCGCCGCAGCGTTCGGTTCTTATGACATTCCCGAGCACCGTGAAAGCAGGCACACTAGTAACGCTGGCCGACGGCAAAGGGACGCCAATCTTAAGCTTTGCACCGGCCAAAGATATCCAGACCATCGTCATTTCGACGCCGGATCTGAAGTCCGGATACACATACGCCTTCTATACGGGCGGCAAATCCAGCGGCTCGGCGAAGGACGGCTTGTACACGGGCGGCAAGCTGACCGGCGGAACGAAGGTCGTCAGCTTCAAGCTTGGCGACGCGGTCACTTACGTGAACGAGTCGGGCGTAACGACCGGCGGCGGCGGACGCGGGCCGGGCCGTCCCGGCGGATTCCGGAACCAAGGGGATGCAGCCGCAAACGGAGCGCCGGCGCAAAGCGGCTCGGGCGGCACGCAAACCGGCGATTCGGAATCTTCCACCAAGTAAATGGCCGCCTCCTACGCTCTAGGCTTTCCACGCATTCCTTAAAAAGATTTCCCAAAAACCATTGCCGGCTTCGAGCCGCCGGCAATGGTTTTTGCGCGTCACGGTGTGGGCCTAGACTATGACCTCGAAGCCGATTCCGGCACTTTCGGGGACACCCGAAACGATAAATTCCCATTCATTAAAAAAAGCCCGCGAGAAGCCGCATTTCATGCGTTTTCCCGCGGGCCGCCGCATCCCTTGGATGCATTCCTTTTAACGGTTAAAGCGACATTTTATAGATTTCAACGACATCTTCTTTGTTCAGCGTTCTGAATCTGCCAAACGGCCCGAAGCGCACCGTTTTCTCGGCCATCACTTCGATTTGGCTGTCGTCGATGTCATAGTCGGCAAGGCGGCTCGGCGCGCCGATGGAGCTCCAGAAGTCGCGCAGCGCCTGCATTCCTTCAAGCCCTACCTCTTCATCGGTTTTACCCGCCGGATCGATATGGAATACGTTGACGGCCAGTTGCTTGAAGCGCCCCGGATTGGAATTCAAATTGTATTTCATCCAGTTCGGGAACAAAATCGCCAGACCGCCGCCGTGCGGAATGTCGTACACGGCCGAAACGGCGTGCTCGATGTTGTGGGTCGCCCAGTCCCCGGCAAACCCCATGTTGAGCATACCGTTCAGCGCCATCGTGCCGCAGTACATGATCGTCGAGCGGTCTTCGTAATTTTCGAGGTTCTGGATGAGACGCGGCGCCGTGTCGATCACGGTCCGGAGCACCGTTTCGCAGAAGCCGTCCTGCACCGGCGTGTTCGTTTCGGCATGGAAATAATGCTCCAGCACATGCGACATCATGTCGACCATGCCGTAGACCGTTTGGTCTTTAGGCAGCGTAAACGTCAGCACGGGATCCAGGATCGAAAAGGCGGGAAACGCGTAAGGGCTCCCCCATCCCATTTTCTCCTGGGTTTTCTCGTTCGTAATGACGGAACCTCCGTTCATTTCCGAGCCGGTTGCCGCGATCGTCAACACGGTGCCGAGCGGAAGCGCGTCCTGCGGGGTCGCTTTGCGCTCCACGAAATCCCACATGTCTCCGTCGTATTTGGCGCCGACGGCGATCGCTTTTGCGCAGTCGATGACGCTGCCTCCGCCAACGGCGAGGATCAGGTCGATGTGATGCTCGCGGCACAAGCTTACGCCTTTATGTACCGTGGATAAGCGCGGATTCGGCTCAACGCCGCTCAATTCGGTGACCTCGGCGCCGATTTCCTTGAGCAGGGCGTGCACGTCGTCGTACAAACCGCTGCGCTTGATGCTGCCTCCCCCGTATACGAGCAGGACGTTTTTGCCGTATTTCGGCACTTCTCTTTTTAATGTATCAAGCTTGCCTCTGCCAAAGATGAGCTTGGTCGGATTATGGAATTCAAATGCGTTCACGGCATGTTCGCCTCCCTAGCGTAAAAATGGATTGCTTTTTTATTATACCTCTCCACCCGAAAAAGAAACAAACCGCCCTCCCGGATAGGCCGGGATCAGGCGGTTTGCGCGTTTCTATTTGATTATACCGTGCGTTTATATGCGAATCGTTTCAACGTCTGCCCCCGGCAGAAGCAGCAAAAGGCTGTTTATTGAACGGGCGCGCAGCCCAGATGGGCAACGAATCGGCGGAACGCTTCCATGCCGGTTTCAGTCCGTTTATATACGCCCGCATGGCCCAAAATTTCCACGAAAATGCCGCCCACCTCGGACTGCACAAGCTTCCAGGCTTCCTCTTTCGTGCGGTTCGTTCCGTATTTTGCCGCCAATTGCCCGATCCAATGCTTATGCAGGTTCAAAGGATGGTCTTCCTGCTCCATGACGGCCTCGTAAAGCCCGCGGTCTCCGGCAAGGATCTCGGCCGTCAGGTCGAGTTCTTCCTTCAGCCGCCCCGGCAATATCGCGAGCCCCATCACTTCGATCAAGCCGATATTTTCCTTCTTGATATGATGCATTTCCTGATGGGGGTGAAAAATGCCGGCCGGATATTGTTCGCTGGTCCGGTTATTCCTAAGCACCAAATCCATCTCGTATTCTCCGTCTGGCGTGCGGCGCACGATCGGCGTCACCGTGTTATGCGGCACCTTGTTCCCGTTTTCTTCGCTGAAAGCCAAAATGTCGGCCGCCGGATCGCTGTACCGTTTCCACGATTCATACACCTTGTCGGCCAGCTCAAGCAGCACGTCGCTGTCCTTCCCGGTCAGCCGCAGCACGGACATCGGCCATTTGACGATGCCGACGGTGACCCCGTCATATTCCGGATGGGCAAAAACCGCTTCCTTCGGCGCGTTCTGAATCGGGAAGGTATGGCGTCCCCCTTGGAAATGGTCATGGGTCAAAATCGAGCCGCCGACGATCGGCAGATCGGCGTTGGAGCCGATAAAATAATGCGGATACTCATCCACGAACGCCAGCAAACGGCGGAACGTATCCTTCGTCAGCTTCATCGGCACATGATCGCGGTGGAACACGATGCAGTGCTCGTTGTAGTACACGTAAGGCGAATATTGGAAAAACCACGGCTCCCCGTTCAGCTTCAGCGGAATGATGCGCAGGTTTTGACGGGCCGGATGGTTGACCCTGCCGGCATAACCGACGTTTTCGCGGCACAGCTGGCATTTCGGGTACACCGGTGGCGGCAGCAGCTTCGCCATGGCGATTTCCTTCGGGCTTTTTTCCGGCTTGGACAGATTGATCGTAATTTCGATGTCTCCGAATTCCGACTCATGCTGCCAATAGACGTTTTTGTTCACCCGATCCATCCGGATATAGTTGGCGTCCACCGACAGCTGGTAGAATCGGTCCGTTGCGGCTTCGATGCCTTTCGCTTCCTTCAGTTCGCCGAATTCCCGGGTCACTTCCGATGGCCGCGGCATCAAGCCGCCCATAATTTGGGCATCAAGCAAATCGCGGTACGTGTCGGTATTCTCCGGAATAAGCCCGATTCTGTAGCCGTAATCGATCAATACGTCCAGCGCGGGCTGCGGCCCTTCCAGCGGCTCCGGAGCCTCGTCGCCGAGATAAGGCTCGTCGAAGCGGAACAGGGAGAGCAGCAGATTGCGACTGTAATCCTCATCGAGCGGTTCGATCAGCCGGCGTTCGAGCGCAAAGCGGACCAGCTGTTCGATCGCGGCCAAAGCCTTTTGCCCAAGTTCCGTCGTTCCGTTTGCTTCGTTCGTGTTCACTGATGTCTCCTCCTTAATTGTCGCCGTAGCCGTTCGGATGGCTTTGATGCCAGCTCCATGCGCTTTGAATGATGTCTTCCAGCTTTTCGCGTTTCGGATTCCAGCCGAGCACTTCCCGTGCCTTTTGCGAAGACGCGACCAGAACCGCCGGATCGCCCGCGCGGCGCGCCTGCATGACAACCGGAATGTCGAGCCCGGTCACCTTTTTCGCCGTTTCGATCACTTCTTTGACGGAGAAACCTGCGCCGATGCCGAGGTTAAATACGTTGCTGCTATCCCCTTTGCGCAAATAATCCACCGCGCAGAGATGGGCGTCGGCCAGGTCGCTCACATGGATATAGTCGCGGATGCAGGTGCCGTCCTCCGTCGGATAATCGTCCCCGAACACCGCGATGCTTTCGCGCTGCTTCAGCGCGGTTTGCAGCACCAGCGGAATCAGATGGCTTTCCGGACGGTGGTCCTCGCCGATTTTGCCGCTGTCATGCGCGCCGGCCGCGTTAAAATAACGCAGGGCGACATATTTGATGCCAAGCACCTGGTCGAACCACGACATCATCCGTTCCATCATCAGCTTCGTTTCGCCGTAAACGTTGGTCGGCTGGGTCCGGTCGCTTTCCTGGATCGGTACGCGCTCCGGCTCGCCGTAAGTCGCCGCGGTCGAAGAAAACACGATGCGGCGGACGTTCGCGGCATCCATCGCCTCGAGCAGGCATAAGGTGCCGTACACGTTATTGTCGTAATATTTCACCGGTTTCTGCATGCTTTCGCCGACAAGCGAATTGGCCGCAAAGTGGATGACGGCGTCGATGGAGTTTTCGCCGAACAATTTTGCAAGCAGCTCCTTATCGCGAAGGTCCCCTTCGTACAGCTTGCCGCCGAGCAGCGCTCCGCGGTGCCCCGTCTGCAGATTATCGAGCACGACCACTTCTTCGCCGCGTTCCAGCAGCGCCGCTACCGTATGGGAACCGATATATCCTGCCCCGCCCGTTACGAGAATCGCCATGTTATTTGCCCTCCTTCAATTCTTTTACGCCGTCGCCCGTGCCGCAAACGTAAAATTCCGCCTTCAATCCCGTTCGTTGTTCATAAGCTTGGCCCACCTGCCGTACGAACGTCTCCACCGAATCCTCATGCACCAGGGACACCGTGCATCCCCCGAATCCGGCACCGGTCATCCGTGCTCCGAGCGTTCCCGTAATGCGCCGCGCCTCTTCCACCATGACGTCCAGCTCCTCGCAGCTGACTTCGTACAAATCGCGCAGCGAATCATGCGACGCGTTCATCAATTCGCCGAACCGCTTCAGATCGTTGTTTTTGAGCGCCTCCACCGAATCCAGCACCCGTTGGTTTTCCTCGACGACATGCAGCGCGCGCCGTCTAACCGTTTCGTCCTGGATATGATGTTTCAGCGTTTCGAACTGCTCCGGCTTGATGCCGGCCAAGTATTCAAGCCCTTCCGCTTCCTCCTTCAAAATGCCGAGCGCCGTTTCGCATTGCTGCCTGCGTTCGTTGTATGCCGAATCCACCAGGCCTCTTCTTTTGTTCGTATTGCCGATCACGATTTTGTAAGCCCCGGTCCGGAACGGAACATGCTTGTATTCGAGCGTATCGCACATCAGCAAAATCGCATGGTCCTGTTTTCCGTTCGCGACCGCGAACTGGTCCATGATGCCGCAGTTGACGCCGACGTATTGGTTTTCCGCCCGCTGCGAAAGCAGCGCGATTTTTACCGTATCCGGCTCGCAGCCTTCCATCGTTTGCAGTGCGAATGCCGTCACCACTTCAATGGAAGCCGAAGAAGAGAGGCCTGCGCCGTTCGGGATTTCCCCGTGGTAAAGAAGGTCATACCCCGTCGTCACCGGACAGCCCGCTTGTTTATTTTCAACCATTACGCCAACCGCGTAATCCACCCATTCGCCCGTTTTTTCCTGGCCAAGCTCGCTGACGGCGAATTCCTTCTCATATGGAAAATTCGTCGTTGCCAGCCGGATTTTGCCGTCATCCCGTTTGCGCGCAAGCAAGGTGGTCCCAAACTCGAGCGCGGCAGGCATCACGTACCCTCCGTTATAGTCGATATGCTCTCCGATCAGGTTGACGCGTCCCGGAGCCAGAAATACCCGGATCTCCTGCCCGGCTTCCCCGTATTTTTCGATAAACTTCCCTTTCAGCGATTCGATGTTCATTGGCGATGCCCATCCTTTCCTTATGGTCACGTTCTTGCTTTAAGTATAAAAACAATGCGCTTCCCTGTTAATGCAATTATGTTTGTTCCATATGGATTTATGTGACTCCGAAGTCTATAATAACATTCATGACCAAAGATTTCGCGGACGATTTCGCCCGCCAAAAAGGAGGCCCCTCATGGCCGTTCAGGAAACCTACAGCGTCGCATCCAACCCCGTTTATCACGAAAACAGCCCGCTGCACGTGCTTTTTGCCGGCGAAAGCCAAACCAAGCCGCTGCACGTCGTCGGGCCGAAAATATACGATTATTATCTTCTCCATTACGTCGAAAGCGGCCGCGGACAGTTCCGCTCGGAGCAGCATACGTACGAATTAGGCGCTGGCAGCTGCTTTCTCATTCATCCGGGCAGGCTTGTCAGCTATGCTTCCGACGCGGAAGACCCCTGGCGCTACCGCTGGACGGCGTTTTCCGGCAACGAAGCGCCGGAACTTGTCGAATCCGCCGGGTTCGGCGGCGGCAGGTCCGTGCTCAGAGCAGGCGGCGACAGCCTCATCCCTTCTTCCATCCAACGGATTTCGGAAGCTTTTTACGGCAAAAAGGAAAGCGCCGACATGGCGGCGCTTGGTTATCTGTACCTCATTTTTTCCGAAGCAAAAAGCATTTTGGCGGACGAAACGCAGCCTGCCGGCACCGAATCCCAGGTTCAGCGCACGGTCAAGCAAATGATCCATTATTTGTCCGCCCAATACGCCCATCCCGTGTCCATCGAACAGATGAGCGAAAGTCTGGGATACAACCGCGCCTACCTCTCCCGCATTTTCAAAAGAGAAACCGGCATGTCTCCCGTTACCTATCTGCTGAAACTCCGAATCGATAAATCGCGCCAGCTACTGCGCGAGCGCCCCGAGCTTTCGATCGAACAAATCGCGGCTTCCGTCGGATTGACCGATGCTCTGTATTTCTCCAGGCAATTCAAAAGGTTGTGCGGCTATTCGCCAAGCCAATACCGCGCCAAAACCGCCGCCGCGCCGGGCGGCGAACCGTACAGCCGCAAGTGAGCGGATAAAACAAACCAAGCCCGCCGCTCCAACAGGGACGCAGACGGGCTTGGACGAGTTTCTATCGGGAAACCGGACGCCCATCGAAATCGACGCTTCCAGTTTGATCGTAAAATGGAATGATCAGGATATTTATGACTCGTTTTCCGTTTTGAGGATCGCCTCGATCCGGTCCAGCTCCTCGCGGCTGAACTCCAGGTTGTTCAGTGCCGCCACGTTGTCCTCGATTTGGCTGACGCGGCTTGCGCCGATCAGGGCGGACGTAACCTTGCCGCCGCGCAGCACCCAGGCAAGCGCCAGCTGAGCCAGGCTTTGGCCGCGGGCCGCCGCAAGCTGGTTCAAAGCACGTATTTTGCGTAAAGCTTCGGGCGTGATGTCATGCGCATTCAGAAAAACGGACGAGCTGGCCGCCCGGGAATCCTCGGGAACGCCGTTCAAATATTTGTTCGTGAGCAGGCCCTGCTGAAGCGGCGTAAAGGCGATGCTGCCGACGCCGTTTTCCAACAAAACCTCTTGCAGGCCGTTTTCGATCCAGCGGTTCAGCATGGAATAACTCGGCTGATGGATCAAAAGCGGGGTACCCAAAGACTTCAAAATCGAAACGGCTTGCGCAGTTTGTTCGGCGGAATAATTGGATATGCCGACGTACAAAGCCTTGCCGGAACGAACGGCATGGTCCAGCGCCATCATCGTTTCCTCAAGCGGCGTTTCCGGGTCGAAGCGGTGGGAGTAGAAAATGTCGACGTAATCCAGTCCAAGCCGTTTCAAGCTCTGATCGAGACTCGATAGCAAATATTTGCGGGAGCCCCATTCCCCGTAAGGTCCCGGCCACATATGGTATCCAGCCTTCGTCGATATGATCAGCTCGTCCCGGTGGCCCTGCAAATCCTGTTTGAGGATTTTCCCGAACGTTTCTTCCGCCGAGCCGGGAGGCGGCCCGTAATTATTCGCCAGGTCAAAATGCGTAATGCCGAGGTCGAACGCGCTCGTCACCATGTTCCGGGCGTTTTCGAACGTGTCGATTCCGCCGAAATTATGCCAGAGGCCGAGGGAGATGGCAGGAAGCTTAAGGCCCGAACGGCCGCAGCGGTTATAGATCATTTTGTCATAACGTGCTTCGTTAGGTGTGTAAGCCATTGCAATCCGCCTTTCTGTAATAGGATGCCACTTGCTTCGGGATTTTGCAAAATTCGATTCCTGCCGCTCCAGGGTACAATCTATAGACGAATTAAACCGTTTCGCTATATAGACGAATTAAACCGTTTCGCTCTATATATTGCTGATAGGAAGTCGCTTTTTGAATTTTTGCAAAATCCTTGCTTGGAAACATCATATCTCTTTTGCGTTCCGTTTGACAAGAAAGCGCTTAGATGCCGAGGATACGCCCAACCTGATCCATAACCTCGCCGATTTTATCGTGAATAACAAGATCGGCCCTTTTGTCGTAAGGAGTCGGATCCATGTTCAGCAGCACCGAGCGGGTGCCTTGGAAATAAGAGACGAGTTCGGCAGCCGGATGCACCGTCAGCGACGTGCCGCCTACGAGCAGCAAATCCGCGTTCGCAATTGCGTCCATGGCGCCGATCAGCACCTGCTGATCAAGCGCTTCCTCGTACAGGACGACATCCGGCTTCACGATCCCTTGGCAGTATGGGCAGCGGGGAACGAGATGTTTGCTTGCCATCACCTGCTCCAGCCCGAAAAAGCGGCGGCAATCCATGCAGTAGTTGCGGTGGACGGAGCCGTGCAGCTCCAGAACCTCCTCGCTTCCCGCCTTCTGATGGAGGCCGTCGATGTTTTGCGTGACGATCGCCTTCAGCTTGCCCAGTTCCTCCAGCTTGGCCAAAAACCGATGGCAGCCGTTGGGTTTGGCGTCGGGATGAAGCATTTTGCTGCGGTAGAAATCAAAAAAGATCTCCGGCATTTTCATGAAAAACGAGCGGCTGAGCATCTGTTCGGGCGGATACGGGGAATGCTGCTCGGTCTGGTATAATCCCGCTGCGGAACGGAAATCGGGGATGCCGCTCTCCGTCGAGGTACCCGCGCCGCCAAAAAAGACGATGTTATCGCTTTGCTCTATCCAAGAGGCCAATGTTTCGATGTTCTGCACGTTTTGTGCACCTCCACACATGTTCGGATCAATGATCGACGGATCCACGGGCGACGTAAAACCGTTTTTCGTTGAAACAACGCCAAAAAAAGCGGGCGAAAGACATGATCAGCCTGCCTCCCTCCAGGGACGGCAGGCTGTCGTAAGCCGCTTTCAGAAGCGGCGGATCGGCGGATTCCCGCGGCCGCTTTATTTTTTCGCTTCGCGATAGGCCTGCATATACTGCTCGGCTTTGCCGCGTACCAGATCCATGTTGCCCGTCTTGACGGCTTCGTTCGTCAAATCGGAACCGATCCCGACGGCAACCGCCCCGACCTGAATCCATTCCTTCAGGTTGGAAAGCGATACCCCGCCCGTCGGCATAAAGTTTGCCTGCGGCATCGGCCCTTTCATCGTTTTGATGATTCCCGGCTCATACAGGTTGCCGGGGAACAGCTTCACGATGTCGACGCCAAGCTCAAGGGCGTGCTGCACTTCGGCGATCGTCATGACCCCCGGCATAATCGGCACGCGGTACAGATTGCATATTTTCACGGTTTCCGGGTTGAGGGACGGCCCGACCACGAATTCGGCCCCGGACATGATCGCTGCGCGCGCCGTTTGCGGCTCCAGCACCGTGCCTGCGCCGATGACGGCGAATTTGTCCGGATCTTCCGTCTTCCAGCTGTACATGCGGCTCAGCTTCTCAATCGCCTGCAGCGCGCCCGGTACCGTCAAGGTCACTTCGATAACCTTAATGCCCCCGGCGATGGCCGCCTCCGCCATGGCAAACACCTGGTCCGCCGAATCGCCGCGCAGCACGGCGACCACCCCGTTATCGATAATTTTTTGTAATATTTGGAGTTTTTTCACAATCATACGCTCCTTTTCACTCATTATATGGAAATCCTGCCAGGATGTCTATGGAATGATTACCTCTCGATATGCATCTTGCGTTCAAGCTTCGCTTCCACCTGCTCCCACGTTGGCAGCGCTTCCCAATCTCCGACCGCCTGGATGACCATCGAGCCCATCAGATTGCCAAGACGTACCGCTTCTGCCGTTGGATGCCCTTTCAAAAGTCCGGCGATAAAACCCGCGCAAAAACCGTCTCCGGCCCCGACCGTGTCCAGCACCTGCTCCGCTTTGAAATACGGAACTTCCGTCAGGGTACCATCCTCGAGGACGTAGGTCAAATCCGGCCCGCCCTTGATGACCGAAACGGCGTTTAAACGGGAAAGCTTGTCGAATACGGCTTGATCGTCCTCCGTATCGTACAGCAGCTTCAATTCATCCAGCCCGGGCAAAAAATAATCCGCTTTCTCCGCCAGCCGCAACAGCACGCCGCGCGCTTCCTCCAGCGTCCACAGCTTCAGCCGCAGATTCGGGTCAAAGCTTACCTTGACGCCGGCTTCGATCGCGATGTCCATCGCTTTTTCGACGCATGCCAAAGCCGATGGGCTGATCGCCGCCGTGATGCCCGTCACGTGAAGGATTTTGGCCTGCTGAATGTACGCCGCATCCAGCTGATCCGGCCGCAGCATGCTGGCCGCGGAATGTTTGCGGTAGTAGTACACCGACGATTTGCCGGCCGTATTTTCGCGGATCATCAGTCCCGTGGGCGCCTCGCCGCTAAAAACCGCCCGAGACACGTCCACGCCTTCGCCGCGTATCGCTTTATGTATCATCATCCCGATCGGATCCCGTCCCAGCGCCCCGAACCAGCCTGAACGGCAGCCTAATCTCGCAACCCCGATCGCCACGTTGCTTTCCGCCCCGCCAAACGATTTGTGAAGCGTCGACGCATACTCCAAACCCCGGGTGTCCTGTGCCGTAAAGAGTCCCATACTTTCGCCGAAAGTAACCAACTCAGGCGTAAGTGCTGTATCCTGCTGCATAGTAGTCCCCTTCCTTATTTAAATCAGGATTTTGCAAAATTCGATTCCGGCCGCTCCACGGCACAATCTATAGACGAACGAAACCGCTTCGCTCCGGATATTGCTGATTGAAGGTCGTTTTTTGGAATCTTGCAAAATCTTCAAGTCTGTACCTATTGTCGGCGCAGGAAGATGGGTTGTCAATACGCAAACCCTTCATCACCTTGGCATAATTTAATGAAATGGCAGCGTTTTTAATGTGAAATAAATCACAACAAAAGACGGCAAAGCGTAGTAATTTAAAGGTGTCAACGATCTGGAGGGAACCACCATGGAAAAAACGCTGCCAAAACAAGGAGAAACCTACTTTCTGAATTTGCGGTTTCTGCTGATTCTTACCGTCTGCATAGCCAACGCCATCGAACCGCTGATCGCCCGGATGGGCGGCCTGCATGCGCTGTACAGTTGGATTTACACCTTTCATATTCCCCTGTTCGTTCTGGTCACCGGTTATTTTTCCAAAGGCGGGCTGGACGGTCCGGACGGACGCAAAACGCTGCTGCAGATCGGCATGCAGTATGTCATCTTTCAAAGCCTGTATTCTTTTCTGGATATAACCCTATTCCGCGTCCCGAACATTCGGCATTCGTTTTTCGCCCCTTACCTGCTGCTCTGGTTTTTGGTGAGCCATATGGGATGGCGCCTCTTGATGCTCGGGATGCGCAGGCTTCCGCCGGCCGGCCGGTTTGCGGTCGCCGCAGCGCTGGGCATCATGGTCGGGTATTTGCCGCTGGACGGGGCCTGGTTAAGCATTAGCCGAACGTTTGTGTACCTGCCCTTTTACGTGATCGGCTATCATGTTTCGTTTGACGCGTTTATGCGATTTTTCACGTTGAAAAAAAGGTTCGTAGCCGCCGCTGCCTCGGCATTGCTCCTGATCGTCATCGCCTTGACGGGGCTTGCCCCGCCCTCGGGCTGGCTGTACGGCAGCATGACCTATATGCAATTGGGGCATCCCGAATGGTATGCCGGCGCATACCGGCTTGCCATGTACGGCCTGCAAATCTGCTCGGCGGCTGCTTTCCTGGGTTGGGTTCCGTTCCGGCAAGGGCTCCTCACGGATTTGGGACGGCGCACGCTGTACGTGTTCCTGCTTCACGGCTTGATCATCCGTTTGGCGGCCGCCTCGGGGCTATACGGCTTTATTCTCCATCCGGCAGCGGCAGTGCCGGTCGTTGCGGGGGCGGCGCTGCTTGCGTTCGCTCTTGCCCAGCCCGCCGTCAAAAAAGCGGCCCGTCCGGTCATTGAACCGCCGGTCACGTGGATTTTGCGCCTGGAACGGATGGCCTTCGGCAAACCTTAAGCCGATTCGCTTTCCTTATAAAGGCGATATCCTAAAGGCAATATCCGGTCCGAAACGCTTGGATACCGGCAAAATATCCACGTAAAATGGGGCCTTGGCTTCGAAGCTGATTCAGGTACTTTGCGGAGGGCCCCGAAATTTATAAACAATATCATGTCAAAAAAAAGGCTTCTCCCCTCCTGCTTCGAATCGGGGGGAGCCTTTTTCGTCTCTTTTCGCCGCTTTTCCGCCTTTGGTTGCGGATTCACCGCTAGAAAAACCGCTCATTTTGTGATAGACTCATATAAATCGTTTATTCGGGCACTTCTACCAGTAACCGCGCTAAAGCGAGAAGCAATCATAATTTTTGTAAAAGTAGGGGGAAGAGACACCATGGCACCTAAAAAAATGCGTTCAGACATGATCAAAAAAGGCTTTGACCGCGCTCCGCACCGCAGCCTGCTGCGTGCCGCCGGCGTCAAAGAGGAGGATTTCGGCAAACCGTTTATCGCCGTCTGCAACTCCTATATCGATATCGTTCCCGGACATGTGCATCTTCAGGAATTCGGCAAGCTGGTAAAAGAAGCGATCCGCGAAGCCGGCGGCGTTCCGTTCGAATTCAACACGATCGGCGTCGACGACGGCATCGCGATGGGCCATATCGGCATGCGTTATTCGCTCCCGAGCCGCGAAATTATCGCAGACTCCCTGGAAACGGTCGTATCCGCGCACTGGTTCGACGGCATGGTCTGCATCCCGAACTGCGACAAAATTACGCCGGGCATGCTGATGGGCGCGCTGCGCGTCAACATCCCGACCATCTTCGTCAGCGGCGGTCCGATGAAGGCCGGCGTCGACAGCAAAGGCCGTAAATTGTCCCTGACCTCGGTATTCGAAGGCGTCGGCGCCCACCAGGTCGGCAAAATCTCCGACGATGACCTGCTTGAGCTCGAACAATACGGCTGTCCGACCTGCGGCTCCTGCTCGGGTATGTTCACCGCAAACTCCATGAACTGTCTGGCGGAAGCGCTCGGTCTCGCTATGCCGGGGAACGGAACGATTCTGGCCGTTGCCGAAGAACGCAAGGAGTTCGTCAAGCAATCGGCACGCCAGTTGATGGAACTTGTCAAAATGGACCTGAAACCACGCGACATCGTGACGCTGGAATCGATCGACAACGCGTTTGCCCTCGATATGGCGATGGGCGGCTCCACCAACACCGTGCTGCATACGCTGGCGCTGGCCCAGGAAGCGGGCATCGATTATCCGCTGGAGCGCATCAACGAAGTGGCGAACCGCGTGCCTCACATTTCCAAGCTGGCACCGGCCTCCGACTATTTTATCGAGGACGTGCACACAGCCGGCGGCGTCAGCGCCGTCCTGCATGAGCTTCTGAAAAAACCGGGCGCCCTTCACGGCGACTGCATCACCGTAACCGGCAAAACGCTTGCGGAAAACGTGGCCGGCTGCGAAATTCTCGACAAAAACGTCATCCATCCGATCGACCAGCCTTATTCCGAACGCGGCGGTCTCGCCGTATTGTACGGCAACCTGGCGCCGGAAGGTTCGATCATCAAGGTCGGCGCGGTCGACCCTTCGGTTGGCGGATACCATAAAGGTCCTGCCATCTGTTTCGATTCCCAGGATGAAGCGCTGGCAGGCATTGCGAACGGCAAAGTCAAGGAAGGCATGGTTGTCGTCATCCGTTATGAAGGTCCTAAAGGCGGACCGGGCATGCCGGAAATGCTCGCCCCTACGTCGCAAATCGTCGGCATGGGACTCGGCGCCAAAGTCGGCCTGATCACGGACGGACGATTCTCGGGCGCATCCCGCGGCATCAGCATCGGGCATATTTCTCCGGAAGCCGCCGAAGGCGGTCCGATCGCTTTCGTCGAAGACGGCGACATCATCGAGCTTGATCTCAACAACCGTAAAATCGAGCTTCATATCAGCGATGAAGAAATGGCCGCCCGCCGCGCCAATTGGAAAGGCTTCGAACCGAAAGTCAAAACGGGCTACCTGGCGCGTTATTCCAAACTGGTGACCAACGCCAGCCAAGGCGGAGTCATGAAAATTTAAGTCTAGTCTCCCTACGAGTAATCAAGGGGCGGCGCTGCCGGTCGTTATGACCGCGGCGCCGCCCCTTCTTCATTTTAGCCGAGGATCTTGAACATCCTCAAAATGAGAAAACCCCCGTCAAGCGGATCACGCCTGCCGGGGGTTTTCGATTGCAAATCAGATGGCCGGCGTCGAGCTTTCCAGCTCTTGCGCCGTCAAATTCAGGTCGTTTGGTTCGTTTTGCTCCGTCTGTTCGTTCCGTCGTCGTCTCGATTCATGATGATGGCGGTGCGAGCCGCTTTCGGCATAACGCTCCAAAAACTCGCCGATGGGCATCAGCAGCATTTTCGGTACGAGCTGCTGGGATTGCTCCTTCAATCTGGATTGTCCGGACGGATGAATAACGCTAAGTAAAAATTTCAGATAAAGCCGGGAAGATCTTGAAAAGAGCCCGTCCTTTAAATCCACGATCCGGAACCCGAACTGCTCCGGTCCGCGATTGACCATGGTTACGCCATAAAGCGTCTTGGCATCCATCGCTTTTGGATCCTCCAAAATACACTGGGCGAGCGCCGGAAATTCCTTCTCCATCGTCCGGATCAGATGGATCGCCAGATGAACCGCCGAACGCGACCTCACGCCGAAACGGAACAGTTTTTCGTTGTCGAAATGAAGTTCAACGACTTGATCCCCTTTTTCGAGGACCGTTCCATCGTCAAGCTCGATCTTCTGTCCGCTGTATTTGCGCACCCTGTAATGCAGCATCGGATCATACGGGTTGACGGTTTTCAACCGGAACATTTTGTGGAAAGCCACTTCCCACAAAAGCCACAGCCTGACGATCGCCAGCTTGGAGAAAGGCAATTTGTTTTCCGGAGAATTTTCCTTTGCCTTGATCATGTCGTCAACCCGGATGCTTTTCAGGCCTTGGCGCTTCGCTTCTTCCAGCACGCGCTCCAGCGCGATCAGCATTTGGCGCGGCGCGTCCGGGTTCGCCCCGGCGGTAGTGCCGCAATCGTGAAGCAGCAGCACTTCTCCCGGATGAAGCTTTTGGAGCATTCTTTCCGTCAGCTTGTCAGCGCCGATCCTTTCCCTCCAGTCGCCGAACATCGCGGACCAGAGCACGATTTTAAACTTGCCGCTGCGTTTTTTGTTCAAATCGAAAAGGTTGACGATCCCCCATGGGGGTCGGTAATACGACGAGCGCTCGCCGGTGATCGAATGAATGATCTTATCCGTCTTCATAATCTGTTTCGTTACCGTCGCCGGCCGCATCAGCCAGTTGGACTTATGAACGTAATTATGAATCCCGATCAGATGGCCTTCGTCGTACATTCGCTTGACCAGCTCCGGATGCTGCTCGGCATGGGACCCGACAACAAAAAAGGTTGCCTTGGCATCATACTTCTTGAGCAAATCCAGCAGCTGGGGCGTGTACTGCGGATCAGGGCCGTCGTCGAAGGTAAGCGCGTATTCATGTTCGGTCGAACCTCTCCGAAAAACGCGGAACCCGAAAATACGGGTGATCAGTCCGGGAATAAAAGCATAAAAAGATGAAATATAAAACAACCAAAGCAGCAAAGTCTGCATGTCATAATCCCCACTTTTCTCTGATTGACTTTGACTTGCCGAAAGGCAGGTATCTCTATACAATGAATGTTGAGCACCAGCTAGAGCTGCCGTAATAAGGAATGGATCGCCATAGCGGAAGTACTGTAAAATATAAAGACGCTATCTTTCATTTTATCACAGCATCCCGCGAAATAGGCTATTTTTTTAATCGTGGAATAGATATTTTCTTATTTATTTTAGTTGTCCCATCGAATACATATGCTTAGGAGTGATATTTGTTCATGCTTCCGCTATATAAAAAATATTGGAGGACTTTTCTCGACATCGGGATGATCGTGTTGACCGTTTTGCTCATCATGTACGTGTTCAGCAAGCTGTACCAGATCGCGGCACCCGTTTTTTTGTCTTTTCTCGTTTTTTTCATGATCGAACCGCTGGCCAAATTTCTGAATCGGAGAGGTTTGCCCAAAACGATTGCAGCGGCCGTTTCCGTCCTGCTTTTCGTGCTTGTCATTTTGGGCATACTATTCGGCATCGGACTGATCGTCGTTTCCCAAATCGCCCAAGTCCAAGATAATTTGCCCCAATACACGCAGATGATACAAACGGCTTTTGGCAAAACGACTGCTTTTCTCCAGCATAAAATCGAGGCCCTTCCCCCGAATATTACCGACAAAATGAACGACAACTTCAAAAAATTTACGGACTATGCCACAGGATGGGCCACCAGCTTCTTAAAGTATATGGTTTCGCTCTTCAGCTCGTTCTCCACGTTTATGGCCAATTTCGGCATCGCGATCATTCTCGCCTTTTTCCTGAGCACGGAAATCGGCGGCTGGCGCAAAATCGTGAAGGACAAGTCCCCGAAAACGCTAAAAAATGCCTATACGTTTATGAAGACGTACGTGCTCAAAGCGATCGGCTCCTACATCAGAGCGCAAATGCTGATGGTGTTGATCACATTCGTGTTGATTTACGTCGGGCTGCTTATTTTGGGAACGGGGAGCGAACTTTCGATTGCGCTCGTGTGCGCGATTTTCGATATTTTGCCTTTGGTGGGCGTTCCGGTCGTTTTGATCCCGTGGATCGTTTACCTGTTTATCGTCGGCAACATCAGCCTGGCCATCGGGTTATGCGTCCTGCTGGCGGTCGTTCTGCTGACGCGCCAGCTGCTCGAGCCAAGAATTACCGGCAACTCCATCGGCATTTCCTCCGCATTTCTGATGTTATCGTTTATGATCATTTCGCTATCGGTTTTTGGCGTGGCCGGCCTCATTCTTTCGCCGGTTTTGCTTATTATGCTCAAAGAGCTTCTGCAGCAGGGTTATCTCCAGCGCTGGATTCGCCTGCCGCAGGAAGAATTCGACGTTTCCCCGTTCGAAATGAGCGCGCCGGCTCCCCAGGAGACTAAGCGCTCCCGGAAGCAAGCAGATTCATAATCTCCCCGAACAAGGAGGCGGCTTGATTGCCGCCTCCCTTCGGCATATTTTGGAACACGACCGCTAACGCATATTTAGGCTCTTTCACCGGTCCATAACCGATAAACCACTGGTTGTTCCGTTCCTCGCCCCGGACCTTCACTTGTGCCGTTCCCGATTTGCCTGCAAGCTCCCATTTGGCATTCCGCAGCGATGTTCCCGTTCCTTCCGTCACCACCGTTCTCATCCATGCTTTCAGCAGGCTGGCCGTTTCCGGCCGAATGCTGCCCGAGCTTGACGGCGCAAAATGCGGTTTGAATGGTTTCATCAGCTGGCCGTTTGCATAAGAGACATGGTCGATGATTCTTGGCGCGCGGACTTGTCCGTCATGAAGGAGGGTTACGACCAGGTTGGCGGCCTGCAGCGGCGTGACCCGCACGTCCCGCTGCCCGATTCCGGACTGCGCCCTGACGCCCCCGTCCAAAGCTGCCGATTCGCTTGAAAAAATCGTCCCCGCTTCCTCATGATCAAACGGCTTCAGGACAGGCATCCCGAGCATGTCTTTCGCTTCCCATCCGACCGTCCGCCCGAACCCCAGCTTCCTTGCCGCCGATTCCAGCTCCTCCCCCGTCATCCGTTCCGCAAGCTCGGCGAAAACGACGTTGCAGGATTGGGCAAACGCCTGCTCCAGCGTCAACGCGCCATGCCCAGCCGTTTTCCAGCAGGATAACCCGTACTTGGCATATTTCCCCGAGCAGAAAAAGGCTTCGTCCACGGTTGTTACCCCCGCCTCCAATGCGGCGGCGGCCACCACCGTTTTAAAAATCGATCCCGGTGCGGTTGCCTGTACCGCTTTGTTGTTCCAAGCCCCTTGGTTCGGATCGACGTTCAGCGGATTGTAAAAAGGGCGGGAAACCATCGCGACGACGTCCGCATTGCTTGCGTCAAGCAAAACGACGGCGCCTTCCTTCATCCCCGCTTTTTCCGTCAGCTTTTCGATTTGCCGCTGAAGCGAAAGATCGATCGTGGTCGTCAAGCGCAGCGGATAATAAGGATTGTTTGGCGACTTCAGCTGGATGCCCGTCCCCGGTATCGCCCGGTTTACACCGTCGACGTTATAATAAACGGTTGTCAGCCCGACGCCGTGCAAAATCGGCTCCAACGTTTTCTCAAGCCCCGCGGCACCTTCGCGGAACGCGTAACCGGTATGGGGCATATGATTTTGACCCGGCATGTCGGACAAATATCCGAGCCACTGCATGCCGTTTGGTTTGCTCTCATACCGCTGGGTATAGGGCAGCACTTCGAGACCGCTGAAATTCAAAGCCGAAATCCGCTTCGCCTGCTGTTGGGTCAAAGCCAGCGGTGCGCCGCCGCCGCTTTTCCAAAGCACCGGCACGCTGAGTCCGCTCCATAAGTCCAAAAGACGGTTGGCGTCCGTTCCAAGCGCCCGGGCTACCGGCTCCATTTTTCCGTCCTTGTTGTCCAGCAGCCCTTTGTTCACCGGAAACAGAACTGCGGCGGATATGGTTTTCCCCGTGATCGGTCTGCCGCTGCGGTCATAAATGTTTCCCCTGCCCGAATCGAGAACGACGCCCCTTTCCCTTTGCAGGACGGACATTTCCTGCAGCGTGTACATGCTGTCCGGCAGCTTCGAAGCGCGCAGCACAAGCTGGACATAGGCCAATCGCAAAATGAGCAGGACTAAAATTCCGGTCAGGATAACCAACCCGTAAAATATGCGCTGTTTTTGTTTTAATGTCATGGCGCACCGGTCCTTTTCGACGTTTTTTTCCATTATGTCCTAATTGCGCCGCTTCCAATCGACTATCCGGCGGGATGCCGGATTGAAAAGTAACGAAAAAAAGCCGCCCCGCAAGGCCGGTCAGGCCTAACGGGACAGCTAAATAGAAAAACGTTATAGAGTAAAACGCGACAGCGTATCTTTCAGCTCAATCGAAACGTTCTCAAGTTTCGCCGAAAGCTGGACGAGATGATCCCCGATATTTTGCTGCTCGTTGCTGAGCGAAGCCACTTCTTCCGAAGTAGCGGACGATTCTTCCGCCACCGCGCTGACGTTGCTCATCGCGTCGGACAAAATCGCCTGGGACTGATTTAACGTTTGGATCGATTGCGTGACGGAATCGAGCCGTTTGGTGAAATCCACCATCTGCTCCTGCACCGATACGAAAATATCGTTTGTTTCCTTCACCGAGTCCATCTGCTGCTGGAACAACGGGTTCGCCTCCTGCAAGGCCAGCACCGTTTCATTCATTTCAGCCATAATTTTTTCGGTGATCTGGCCGACCATGTCGATGGACTGTCTGGATTGGTCCGCCAGCTGGCGGATTTCGTCCGCCACGACCATAAACCCTTTGCCCGCGGCGCCTGCCCGGGCCGCTTCGATGGTCGCGTTCAGGGACAAAATGTTTGTTTGTTTCGTGATGTTCTGCAGCACGTCAAGCACTTTGTTGACCGATTGGGTCGACGTCTTCAAATTATCGACTTTCGCCATCAAGGAACGGGTCATGTCTTCGGTCTGATGCGTTTTGTCCATCAGTTCGCTCAGATGTTTGGTGCCCCGCTCGCTGGATTGCTCGACATGATGGGCGGCGCCGCTCATTTCTTCATTGGCGGTGACGACGATCTGCATTTGCTGCGAAATATTTTCGGTCAACTCGTTGCCACGCTCCGCTTCCGTAGCCAGGCTGCCGGCGCCGTTTGCGATTTCTTCGGTGGCGATGGCGATCTCTCTGGCGGAAAGAGCGGTTTTTCTGGAGGCATCCGTCAACTCGCCGGCGGTTTCCAGAACGGCTTGCGCCGTCGTGTTCGTCTGCTGCACGAGTTTCGTGATCTGATCCATCATCAAGTTGAAGCTTGACCCGAGTTCCCCGATTTCGTCCGAAGACTTATGATCGGTGCGAACTTTCAGGTTTCCTTTGGAGCCTTCGATCATCAGGTCTTTCAAGCGGCTGAGAGGTTTGGCGATCATAAGCACCATCCACCAGCCGATCAAAATCGCGATGATCACGACGGCCACCATAAACCCGAGAGTCAACAGCAGAATGCCCTGGGCATCTTTGACGAGCAGCTTGGTAGGTACGGTTCCTACGAGTTTCCAGCCATTGACGGCCAGCGTATCGTATACTGCCAAAACGCTTTGATCCTGATGATCTTTCGTTTCCAAACTCTTCGCCGCATCCGTCTGATCTTTCATGAACGTATAGTCGGAAGCAGCCCCGGCTTCCCCGTCCTGGCTGGAAGCGACCACGTTATTATCGGTCGTGATGAGCTGCAGCTTGCTGCCGTCGCCCATGTTGATACTTTTGAGCTGGTCTTCGATCATCGACGTTTTCAGCTCGATGACAACGACGTAAGGTTTTCCGCCCCGGCTCAAGCTTTGCAAAGGACGAACCAGCTTGAAGCTCATTGCGCCGTCTTTGCCTTTTTCCGAGGTGACCCACAGCGTTTTGTTTTCGGACTGCACCTTTTTAAACCATGCTTGCTCACGGATTTGGGACGGGTCCGCTCCGGCGCTTCCGCTGATGATCGGATTTTGCCCCTCGCTCGGCGGAACGAGGTACATCGCTTTGATGGTCGTATTGCTGTTGATCTGGTTGCTCAGCTTTTTGCCGATTTTGTCGTTTAACACGAACATGTCGTAGGCGCCCGCCTGGCCCGACCCCATTTCGGCAAGCAGGCTTTGCGTTTCCGGATCAAAAAAGACCTGCAGCGCGATATCCTCGTATTGTTTCAAAATGATATCAAGCTTCTGCGACGTTTGGATGATCGTCTGTTTGTTCGCCGTCGCCGCGTTTGACTTAATGGTGCTTCGGGCCTTATTGTACGACATAAGACCTAGAATCAAAACAAAGGCCACGATCGCTATAAAAAAGATCAGGAAAAGCTTTACCCCGACGGATTTGGCCGGGTTCATTCTGCCCAGCTGCGCCCCTGCGTCGCGGATGCTGAATTTAGTCTTGCCCGGTTCCGGAAGGCCCGAAACCTCGGACGCCCCCTGATTTTCCTTCTTCCGCTGTTTTCCCCAGCGTTTCCCTTTCCCTTCTTCGTTTTTCTTCTGTTTGCCCTCTTCCATTTCCTCACCTACCAATATGATTTCATACCTTACGGGTTATGTAAAAGATACTCTACTTTATTCTTCGACATTTTCCACCATAAACCTTTGGCTTTTTTCAAAATTCTTTATAACTATTTTCCTAAGATGCATACTTCTTTCGTCCCTAAAGAAAAAAACGCCGAACGGAAGCCGATCAGCGGTTGATTTCTTCTGCTTTGGTGTTTGATTCTTGTCGAACGATGAAAAAAAGAAAAACCGCCGAACTGGCGGTTTTTGTTAGGGATAACATGATTTGCGGATGTTCCGGCCGGGTTCTCGTCATCATGCGATTTCGGGATTCGGCGCAGCCATGTCGGTTCAACGGCAACGTTCTTCGAAACCGGAACATTATTTAGCCGCTTTTTTGCTTTTTTCGATGTTTTTCAAATGCTCCTGATACGTCTTCGCAAACAAATGCTCATGGGATCCGTCTTTTTTGGTGACGTAATACAGGTAATCGGATGCTTCCGGATTGAGCGCCGCTTCGATGGAAGCCATGCTCGGGCTGCAGATCGGACCTGGCGGAAGACCTTCGTGCAAATAAGTATTGTACGGGCTTTCGACCTTCAAATCCTTGTACAAAAGCCGTTCCTTCGGCTCCGCCAGCGCGTATTGGACCGTTGCGTCGATTTCCAGCTTCATGTTTTTGTCGAGACGGTTATAAATGACGCCGGCCACAAGCGGCCGCTCTTTGTCCACCACGACCTCGCGCTCCACAAGCGAAGCGATCGTCAACATCTCATGCAGCGTGATGCCGCGGTCGCGCAGCTTTTCCTGCAAATCCGGGATGCCGTCCAGTTTGCCCTGCATCTGCTCCATCATCCGGTGGAACATCTCGGCATCGCTTGTCCCTTTTTTGAAATCATACGTATCCGGGAACAGATACCCTTCCGCCTCATGCTTCAGTTTGCCGTTTTGGGGAATGTCCTTAAACGCCGCAACCGCTTGTTCCCCGGGATGATTCGCCAGCTTGAGGAAATCATCCGCCGGGGCGCCTGTCGCTTCGCTGACTTTTTTGGCGATTTGTTCGACGGTATACCCTTCCGGAATCGTGATGCGGACCATCTCCTCCTTCACCACATCCCCTTTGTTGAGTTTGGCTATCAGCTCGTCGAGCGGGGTTCCGGGTTTGGCTTCGTATACGCCGGCTTGAAAATGCGAGCCTTCCCGTTTCCATTTCAGGTAACCTTTAAAAATCATATCATTTTTAACAAGTCCGTTTTTGTAAAGCACCTCGGCAATTTTGGAGGTTCCCATGCCGGGTTCGATCGTAAATTTCACGGGCGTGTCCGACGCTTTCGCCGGCTGCAGCCCGTTCCAAACGTAATAGGCTCCGCCGCCCGCCACAAGCAAAAGTATGATTAGAATCGCTAGCACGACTTTAACAGCTTTCAAAAAAATCCAACCCTTCACAACCAAAAAGGACGGTCTGCACCGCCCTTTTGGTGTATTCATTTTGAAATTTTGTCTTCTCCGGGAAGCTGCAGTAAAAATCAGATGTCGTCTTCCGGGAACGTCATCTCGTCGTAAAGCTCGGTAATGTTTTCCCATTCGTCATCGTCGTCGATGGTGGCCAACTCCAGATCGCCGTCCGGCGACTTCACGACTTTCAAAATGTTGTACGCGCCGCTTTGGTCGCCGGGGCTTTGCAGCACCGCATAGGTTTGGCCGCCCACTTCGAATTCCGCCGCCAGGTCGTAAACTTCGGTGGAACCGTCTTCGTCCTGCAGCTCTACAGTCGGGCCGAACGCTTCCTTCAGCACGGAAGTCCACACGGCCTGGTCTGCAGAAAAATCATTCATGCTCATTACCTCCATCAAGTTCGGCAACCAAGGTGTTGAAGGTTTCCTCGACGATTTCCCACTCTGCATCATCTTCGATCATGTAAAGCTTCAGGTCCTCCCCGTCTTCCTCGTAACGGAACGCATATACCTCGTCCGCATCCTCGTCTCCCGCCTCCAGAGGTACGACCATCATGTATTTGTTGTCGGATCCGTCGACTTCAAATTTCATGATGACTTCGAATTCTTCTTCGTTGCCTTCGTCATCGGGAATATAAATAATATCCGGTTCTTCCTCAAAAAGATTACGCTCATTGGCCATCTGTGATCACCCTCACCCTTTAGTCTTTGAGTCTAAATAATTTTGCAAAATCAAGCTTGCAGCCATTTTATCCACAACTTGCTTTCGCTTCTTCCGGCTGACATCAGCCTCAATCAGCGTCCGCTCGGCAGACACGGTTGTCAGCCGCTCATCCCACAGGTGGACGGGTAATTTCAGCATTTCTTTTAGCTTGTCAGCGAAATCGATACAGATTTCACCGCGGGGGCCGATGCTGCCGTTCATGTTTTTAGGCAGGCCGACGACGATCTCCTCCACTTCGTAGTCGCGGACCAATGACGCGATCCGCTCCAATTCGGAGCCGTCGCGCCGGCGTTCCACCACTTCAAGCCCCTGCGCGGTCCATCCGAGTAAATCACTGACGGCAACACCAATTTTGCGGTCGCCGTAGTCCAACCCCATGATTCTCATTAAGCTCTCCTATCGGTGATTGGCTAAGTAGAACCGGACCAGCTCTTCAATCAACTCATCACGCTCTTTTTTTCTTACCAAGCTTCTTGCGTTGTTGTGGCGGGGGATGTATGCCGGATCTCCGGATAGGAGATATCCGACGATCTGGTTGATGGGATTGTATTCCTTTTCAACCAGCGCATCATACACCATCAGAAGGATGTCTTTGGAAGACGCCTCCTGCTCATCGCCTTTAACGCTAAACTTCATTGTTTTATCCATGGAGTCCATTGTGACACCTCGCTTCTTCAAAAGCATGCCGAAGCCTGCTTTGACGAATTGAATCTTTAGGTTTCATCTTCTTCTAATATAACATAATCATCCTGCAGGAAGGAAACTCCAAGGACAAATTAAACAAAATTTTCTTGCGAAGCCGGCTGCAGACTCAAGCTTTTAAGCGTTCGCTACCAGTTCTTCCGCCAGTTTCAATGCTTCGTCCAGCTTGCTTGCATCTTTCGCTCCCGCCTGCGCCATGTCCGGACGTCCGCCGCCTCCGCCGCCGCAAACCGCTGCGATTTCCTTCACGAGCTTGCCTGCATGCAGGCCGGATTTGGTCAATTCCTGCGGTACCGATACGACGAAGTTGACTTTGTCTTCGATCGCCGCTCCCAACACGAGCACTGCGGACGGCAATTTGTTTTTGAGCTCATCCGCAAGGGTGCGCAGCCCGTCCATGCTGCCGACGGTGACGCGAACCGCAAGCAGATCTTTTCCGCCGACCGTTTTCACTTGATCCGTCAATTGGCCCGCTTCGATCATGCTCAGCTTGCTTTGCAGCGATTCGTTTTCGCGGCTCAACTCCTTCAGCTGGGCATGAACGGATTCGATGCGCTTCGGCACGTCGTTCAGGTTGGATTTCAACAGCTCGGCGGACTGCTTCAGCAGGTCCAGCTGGCCTTCGACAAACTGGTATGCCGCGCGTCCCGTTACCGCCTCGATCCGGCGCACCCCGGAGCCGATGCCGCTTTCGCTCACCAGCTTGAAGATGCCGATTTCCGACGTGTTGTTTACGTGGCAGCCGCCGCAAAGCTCCAGGCTGTAGTCGCCGACCTGCACGACGCGCACGATGTCGCCGTATTTTTCGCCGAACAGGGCCATGGCGCCCATCGCCTTGGCTTCGTCGATCGGTTTGTATTCGATCGTTACGTTGATCGCGTTCCATATTTGTTCGTTCACGCGGCGTTCAATGTCCGCAAGCTCTTCCGGCGCGATGCTGCCGAAATGGGAGAAGTCGAAACGCAGGCGCTGCGGCTCCACCAAAGAACCCGCTTGGTTGACATGCTCGCCCAGCACTTCTTTAAGCGCTTTGTGCAGCAGGTGAGTAGCCGTATGATTTTTGACGATATCGCGGCGCTGCGCCTGATCGACTTCGGCTTTGACCGTTTCGCCCGTTTTCAGCTCTCCGGCTTCTACCTTCACGATATGGACGTGCTGCCCATGGGGCGCCTTGTACAAGCCTTCCACTTTCGCTGTCACGCTGCCGCCGCGCAGAAGCCCCTGGTCGCTGACCTGGCCGCCGCTTTCGGCATAAAACGGCGTTTTTTCAAGGATGACGTGGCAGAGCGCTCCTTCGCCGGCGCTTTCCACCATTTCGTCGTCCACGAGAATCGCCAAAATTTTGGATTCGGTTACGGTGTCATTATAACCAACAAATTCGCTTTTAACCGTATAATCGGAAAGCGCGCCGCCCTGCACCTTCATGCCGCCGCTTTCCTGGCGGGCCGCACGGGCGCGGTCGCGCTGCTCCTGCATGGACGCGTCGAAACCTTCGCGGTCGACCGTAAGCCCGTGTTCAAGGGCGAAGTCCTCGGTCAGGTCAAACGGGAAGCCGTACGTGTCGTACAATTTGAACGCATCCGGACCGCCGATGACCTTCGTGCCGTTTTCCAGCGCCTTTTTGCTGATGTCCTCGAGAATGGACAAACCTTCGGACAGCGTTTCGTGGAAACGCTCCTCCTCGGTGCGGATCACCTTTTCGATGAATTCGCGTTTCTCGACGACTTCCGGATAGTAGACGCCCATGATGTCCCCGACCGTTTCGGTCAGCGTGTAAAGGAACGGACGGTCGAGTCCGAGCACCTTGCCGTAACGAACGGCACGGCGGAGCAAACGGCGGATGACGTAGCCGCGGCCTTCGTTGGACGGGAGCACGCCGTCGCCGACGGCAAACGCCACGGTACGGATATGGTCGGCGATGACTTTCAGCGCAACGTCTTTTTCCACGCTGTCGTTGTATTTCACGCCGGCCAGCTTGGCGGTTTGCTGGATGATCGGCTGGAACAGGTCCGTGTCGAAGTTCGAATCGACGTTTTGCAAAATGGATGCAAACCGTTCCAGACCCGCGCCGGTATCGATGTTTTTATTCGGAAGCGGCGTATAGGAGCCGTCTTTGTTATGGTTGAATTGCGAAAATACGAGGTTCCATACTTCGAGGAAACGCTCGTTTTCCCCGCCGGGGTACATTTCGGGATCGGACAGATCGCCGTAAGCCTCGCCGCGGTCGTAGAAAATTTCGGTACAAGGACCGCATGGGCCTTCGCCGATGTCCCAGAAGTTATCTTCCAGCTTGACGATGCGCTCGGCAGGCAGGCCGATTTTTTCGTTCCACAATTTGAACGCTTCTTCGTCTTCCGGGTACACCGTGACGGACAAACGCTCCGGATCGAAGCCGATCCATTCTTTGCCGGTCAGGAACTCCCATGCCCACGTAATTGCCTCTTCTTTAAAGTAATCCCCGATCGAGAAGTTGCCGAGCATTTCGAAAAACGTATGGTGGCGGCGGGTTTTGCCGACGTTTTCGATGTCGTTGGTGCGAATGCATTTCTGGGAGTTGGTCAGGCGCGGATTTTCCGGGCTGATCCGTCCGTCGAAATAAGGTTTGAGCGGCGCCATGCCGGCATTGATCCACAGCAGGGACGGGTCGTTATGCGGCACGAGCGGGGAGCTCGGTTCGATTTTGTGCCCTTTGCCGGCGAAAAACTCCAGCCATTTGGAACGGATTTCACTTGCTTTCATCGTTATACAGCCTCCAGCTTCAATTTTGTCTTTACAGGATTCAAAACCTTTTAAGAGCAGAGTGGTCGTTACGGTTACGGATCGCTCTTTCCGGTTAGAAGCCCTGCCTGATTAAAAAACAACATAAAAACGCCCCTGAATAAATTCAGGGACGATCATATCGCGGTACCACCCTGGTTATCGCCTCAAACGGTCAAACATTCGAATGAATGCTGTCTTTCGCAAGCGATCTCCTCGTACAGCCTGTAACGGGGCCAGCCGGCGGGTTTTGCCCGCACTCCGAAATCAGCTTTCCGGCAGCGCCCGCTTGCGGATTCTTGCAGCCATCGCCCGACGGGCGAAGGAATCCGTTCTCTGTCCAAGGAGCCTTTCTGCCGTACTTTATTTCATCGCCGTGTTGTCCATTTTGCACATATTCTATACAAGTATATCGGCGTCGCGAAGGAATGTCAATGAGGCGGGTTTCAGGTCGTTTTGCGCTTGATGTAATAGGCGAAAAAATGCTGCAGCAGCACCTTCAGCACCGCAAACACGGGAACGGCGAGGATGAGGCCGATGACGCCCGCCAGCTCCCCCCCGACAAGCAGCGCAAAAATGATGATGATCGGATGAAGATGCAGCTTTTTGCCGACCACCTGCGGGGAAATGACGTTGCTCTCCAAAATTTGGCATATCCAGTTGACGACGATGACAAGCAGCACCATTTTCCACGAAATCGTCGATGCCATCACGACCGCCGGGGCCGCCCCGAGAAACGGGCCGAGGTAGGGCACGATGTTAAAAATGGCGACGATGCTGGCCATAAGCAGCGCGTAAGGCATGCCGACGATCATATAGCCGATGTACGCCAGCACGCCGATGATCAGGCAGACGATAAACTGTCCCCGCACGTAATTGCCGAGCGCCAGGTCGATTTCCTTCAGTACGCTGACGGTGGCTTTCCTTCGGGAACGGGGAAGGTACGAAACGATCGCCCGCTCAAAAACGTCGAAATCTTTCAGGATGTAGAAAATAAGGAACGGCACGATAAAAATGTTGAGCACCAGGTTGATGGTCGACCCGATGTTGTCGATAAAATCGGAAATCCCCGCCGCCAGCCGGTCTTCCCATTGCAAAAACCACCGGTCCACGCCGGCCATCACCCCGCCCGGGAGCAGCTTCTGGTCAAGCCGGTTCATGAAGCTTTGCGCATGCATCGTCATTTCCGGCAAATGCTCGTTCAGTTCTTCCAACTGCTCGATAAGCACCGGAATCAGGTTGATGAGGATGACCGCCAAGCATGTAATGAACACCGCGTAGATCAGCAGCACGGCGATGCCCCTCGGCATTTTCCGATCCGCCAGCAGGCAAACGACCGGGTTCAACACGTAAGAGATGATCATCGCGACCACAAACGGCGCCAACACCGCTTTGAAAAAATGATATATATTCATGAACATCGGGCGAAGCAGCCAAATGAAATAAAGAGCGATGAGGCCGAGAATAAACCAGATGAGCAAACGGAACCATTTGTTCGCGGTCAGTTTCTCCAAGGCGGCATTCCTCCTTTCGGACTTGCTGTTCACGTTATTATATGTATGAAAGGAAAAAATTAACCTTGCGGGGCCGAACCCGAAATCGATGCCAAAATGCAAAAGAAACCCATCACTAACGCGCGCCATGGAAAGCGGACGCTAGTGATGGGTTTCTTTTTATGGCCGCAGCCGAAAAAGCATGTTCATAAGTTCACTTTCAATTGGACGCATGCAGATGCGGGAATTCCTGCTGAATTTCTTCGAAAAAGAGGTCGTCCAGCGAGCTGAGCGTTCCGTCCTCTTCGACTTGATAGACGGACATTTTGTCTCCGTTGACCGTCAGTTCGATAAAACAGCCCCAGCAATAAAATTGATGCGAACCGATTTTACCGATATCTTTGGAATTGCAGTTGGGACATCTCATATTCATAGATCACCTATCCGTTAACAGAATGAATGGTTTTTCCGAGTCGCTCCTCGCTCATCGGGGGAACCATGATTGCGTTTTTGCCGATCGACATGCCCTCGGCGAGCTGCAGCCATTTCCGGCCTTCCAGCAAATCCGAGACGAAGCCGTCGCTGATTTCCAAACCTAGTATTGTATTTCCCATTTCCTGGTCAAAATAAACATCCGTCGCTTTGCCGAGAAGAACGCCGTCCTCCGTCAATACGTTCAGGTCCTTCAGTTTATTTTTGCCCATCAGGTAAGTGTATTGTATATCGTCGGCCTTTGTCTTTCGAACAGCCTGTTGATTCCGAATCATCACAGCGTCTTCGCCGTAAGCCACGATATCCTCCCAGGATACGGACTTGGCCGAACCGGAAAAAAGGCTTCTGCCTTCAAGCTCCAAGGCTTGGATCTTCCAGTCCCCGCTGACCCAAACGTCGCTGATTTTACCGATCCGCTTGCCTTCCTCCACGTCAAAAACGGCAAGGCCGATCAATTCTTGAAACTTCATGGCCAGGACCCACCTATCCTCACAGATTGAAACGAAGGCATCCCGCAGGGCGCGGGACGGATGCCCTTCCGGGCACCGGTCCTTGTTTCCGGACGGTATGGAAGCACGCCACCTCCTTGTCCATACATAGAGAATCCTAACTTCTAATACGTAATCGACGAAGAATGGTTGCAATTTTTTGGGCGGTGTATTCCATATCTTCCGTAGTATTACCCAATCCGAAGCTAAAACGAATCGCGGAGCGCAAAACATTTTGTGGAAGTTTCATAGCCTGAAGCACGTGCGACAATTCCAGGGAACCCGAGGTGCATGCCGAGCCGCTGGCTGCCGCAATGCCTTCCAGATCGAGGTTCATCAGAAGCGTCTCCGTGTCTGTTGCCGGGAAGCTGATATTCAGTATGTGAGGTAAAAATTCAGAGGGATGTCCGTTGACGATAAACGCGTCTTGTCCAATTTCCTGTTCCAGCAAACGGATTAACGTATCCCGGAGCATGAGATCATGCTCTCTCCGCTCCTCCAAGTGCGCCGAAGCGATTTGGACGGCTTTGGCGAATCCGGCGATGCCCGCCATGTTCTCCGTGCCCGCACGGCGCTTTTTCTCTTGAAGCCCGCCGTGCAGTCTCGGCGCAAGGTGAACGCCGCGGCGCGCATACAAAGCACCGATCCCTTGCGGGCCGTTAATTTTATGAGCGGAAAAGCTCATCAAATCGACCGGCAAATCGCGCAGCGAAATCGGAATCGCCCCCAAAGCCTGAACGGCGTCGACATGGAACAAAACGCCGCGGGCTCTGGCCAGCTCCCCGATTTCCCGGATCGGCTGCACCGTGCCGACTTCGTTGTTGGCGTACATGATGCTGATCAGCGCCGTATCTTCCGTCAACGCTTGTTCCACATCCTCTACCCGCACCCGCCCCGTCCCGTCAACCGGGAGATAGGTGACGCGGTATCCTTGCTTTTCCAGCTCTTCGCAAGCATACAGCACGGCATGATGTTCGATCGAAGAAGTGACGACATGTTTGCCCGCCCCGTCCATCGCCGCCAAAACGCCGAACAGGGCCAAGTTGTCGCTTTCCGTTCCGCCGCCGGTGAACACGAGTTCATCGGGATGGCAGCCCAAATATTTCGCTATTCGATCCCTTGCGCCGCTCACCGTCCGTTTGGCGGAACGGCCGAAAGCATGAACGCTGGATGCGTTGCCGAACTGCCCCGTCATCACATTCATCATTTCCTGTGCGACTTCCGGATGGACGGGCGTGGATGCCGCATGATCCAAGTAAATGGATTTCATTATCGCATCTCCTTTTTTAAAACAGGATTTTCGCAAAATCCTTTCAATCACATCTTCTTGTTTTTATAATGGCCGACCTCCATCACCATTCATTCCCCTAATTCAAGCGTTTTTTCATCAGAAGTCTTGAATCTATATCGTATATGTTCACCTACGTACTTGGTTTTGCGATTTTTTTGGATGTTGGTTGTGAAAAAAATGATTTGCGGCCCGGTATTGCCTAATAAGTATAGTCGTTTCATTCATTTCTTACAATAAAGATTGCAAAGTCAGAATTTTGCAAAATTCGATTCCGGCCGCTCCCGGGTACAATATATAGACGAATGAAACCATTTCGCTCTATTTATTGCTGATTGAAAGTCGCTCCTTGGATTTTTGCAAAATCCTCAAGCAAAAACTGACAGCTGCTATAGGTATTTCAACAGGTTGTTTAAAATGACGGCGTATCCGTTAGCAAACATGTGGATCCCGTCGACGGCATATTCCTCTTTTAAATTCCCACCGCTATCCATCAATCCGTCGTTTACGTCAATAAATGGATATCCGTGCTTCGCCGCCAGCTGCCGGACCGCTTTATTTGCTTCCCGGATCGCCTCGTTCGTTCTGTTCTGAAACACTTCTTCCATTGAGGCTCTGGACACGAAAGGAAATTCAGCCTCGGCATTTACGGGATAATACGCCATGACGTTTACCCGGCAATCCGGCAGCCTTGATGCAATTCGACTCAAAATTTCGTCGTAGTTCGCCAGTAGCCGCTCCAGTTTGTAATCAGGCGCGCTGATATCGTTGGTACCGATGTTGATAAAAATTTTAGAGGGCTCCAGTTCAAAAATGCATGTCTCCATCGACTCCAACAATTCCGCGGTGACATAGCCGGCTATGCCGCGATTATAAATGCAGTACTGGTGCTCCAGCGTTTGCTGCAGCTCGTTGACCGGGAAAAATTCCATCAATGAGGAGCCGACAAGCACCGTTTGGCCTTTTCGGGCAAGCGTATTGAGGATCTTGTATTTTCGCAGCTTCTCCTTCTTCTCGTCAAGCATTACCGGACCACCCTCCGGCTCCTCCGGCTTCCCGCCGTTCCGGACGTCTTGAATGTATTCATGATCGTCAGATGATGACATTTAAAAGCCCCTCCTTCATCGGATGACTCCCGATTGTTGGACTGGAAGATTTGGATTATGAATAAGGGATATCGGCAGCAATATGCCTGATATCCCTTGCAGGTTTGTCGATTGAAGCGGCTAACCCCAACTTATATATAGAACATATAGTTATCCGCAGCGTCCTGCTCCTGGTAGGAGATCAGGTCAAGCAGCGTGGTCGAATCGAGCACGCTCGCAATGCCGTCGCGGATGCGGAGCCACAGGTTGCGCTTGGCTGGATCGTCTTCTTCCGTGAAATCGACCGGAGAGATCGGCCCTTCCAGCACGCGGATGACGTCCCCCGCCGTAATCTCCGAAGCTTCGCGGGAAAGCACGTAACCGCCGTATGCGCCGCGGATGCTTTTGACGAGCCCGGCGTTGCGCAGCGGCGCGATCAGCTGCTCCAGGTAGTGTTCGGAAAGCTGGTTTTTCTCGGCAATGCTTTTCAGCGAGATCGGACCTTCGCCGTATTTGGCCGCAAGCTCCATCATGATGGTCAGGCCGTAACGCCCTTTAGTCGATATTTTCAAAGATGGCACCTCTTTCGAAAAATTCAAGTTTCATTATAAATTTGGAAAGACAGCAGACCTTGAAGCCATAGGATCAAATCTGCGTATTCCGATCTTAACCCTTTGCTTATGTTAACATATCCGCCGGCTTTTTGGTATGCTGAACGTCGCCCATGTACTTCCAAGGAAGACAGGCGCACGCTGACGACTTTGCTCCTGCGGTTTATAAACCGTTTCATTCCGGCAAAAACTTCTAAACTTCAATCATAGACCATTCGTGATCAATCCGCAAGTTGTACTCCGTACACGGACAATGCCGGGGTGGGTATGACCCGATGCCCATTGTGTGTTAAAATACGGGTATGGGCACAATTTCAAAATAGAAATGGTGAGTTAATTTTGGCAAACAACAATCAAAACACGCGCGTGGTCGTCGGCATGTCCGGCGGCGTCGATTCCTCGGTGACGGCGCTTCTGCTGAAGCAGCAAGGTTACGATGTCATCGGTATTTTCATGAAAAACTGGGACGATACCGACGAATTCGGAGTCTGCACCGCGGAACAGGATGCGGAGGATGTCCGCCGCGTTTGCGAGCAAATAGATATTCCTTATTACACGGTCAATTTCGAAAAAGAATATTTCGATAAAGTATTTACCTATTTCCTCGACGAATATAAGTCGGGGCGCACGCCGAATCCGGATGTCATGTGCAACCGCGAAATCAAATTCGGCGAATTCCTGAACAAGGCGCTCGGCCTCGGCGCCGATTATGTAGCCACGGGCCATTATGCCCGCGTCGTGGAAGAGGACGGCGTCTTCAAGCTTCTCCGCGGCGTCGACGGCAACAAGGACCAAACCTACTTCCTGAACGCGCTCAGCCAGGAGCAGCTGTCGAAAGCGATGTTCCCGATCGGTCACCTGCCGAAACCCGAAGTGCGCCGCATCGCCGAAGAAGCGGGACTGTACACGGCCAAAAAGAAAGACAGCACCGGCGTCTGCTTTATCGGCGAACGCAACTTCAAAGAGTTCCTCAGCCAATATTTGCCCGCCCAATCCGGCAATATGGTGGACATCGCCACGGGCGAAATCAAGGGTCGCCATGACGGCCTCATGTATTACACGCTCGGACAGCGCCAAGGGCTCGGCATCGGCGGATCCGGCAGCGGCGAACCGTGGTTTGTCACAGGCAAGGATCTGGAGCAAAATATATTGTACGTCGTCCAAGGAGACAAACATCCGAGCCTGTATTCGACGGGATTGATCGCGACGGGCGTGAACTGGATCGCAGGCGAAGGCAACGTGCCCAAAGAGCCTTTCGACTGCACTGCCAAATTCCGCTACCGTCAGCCCGATCAAAACGTGACGCTGGAATGGCTGGATGACGGCACCGTACACGTCAAATTTGCCGAACGGCAAAAAGCGATTACCCCGGGACAAGCCGTCGTATTCTATCAAGGCGAAGTCTGCCTCGGCGGCGGCATCATCGATAAAGTGGAGAAAGTTCCGTTCGAGCTGCCGGCCGTCCAAAAAAAATAAAAGCACAGACGTCAAAGCCGTCCGCCGAAATCCAATCGGCGGCGGCTTTTTTCATGAAACGCCTGCGGCCTTCCCAAAGGACCGGCGGCCGGCGTTTCTTTTCGCCTGTGCAAAACATTCTCTGCGACTCCTGCGGAATCCTGCTCGTTTTGAAATATTTCCCCGTAAAGCGATCATCATTCCCCGGAAAGGAACTGGTTCCTTCTCCGCTGCTGGTTGATTTGGATTTTGGCCTCGTTCCCCTGCTCCGTCGCCTGATAAAATACGCGGCGGGCGATTTCCTTCGGCAAATAATCCTGCTTCACGTAATGACCCGGGTAGTCGTGCGGATATTTGTACCCCTCATGCCCCAGCTTCACGGCACCCTTATAATGCGTATCCCGCAAATGCATCGGTACCTCCGCCGATTTCAACTCGTCGATCGCCGACGTTGCCCGCGAAATCGCCGTATATACCGCGTTCGATTTCGGGCTCTCCACGGCGAACAAAATCGCCTGGGCGATGTTCAGCTTCGCCTCCGGCCAGCCGTTGTTCCGGTAAGCCTCCAGTGCGCTGACGGCCTGCACCATCGCCTGCGGATTCGCCAGGCCGATATCCTCGCTGCTCGCCGCGATCAGGCGGCGGATGAACACCATCGGGTCCATGCCCAGCTTTTCCACCGCGTACAAAAACCAGAACAAGGCGGCATCGCTGGAACCGCGGATGCTTTTATGAAATGCGGAGAGCACGTCGTACTGCGTCGACTCGTCCGCCCGTACCGTCGGACGGCGGATCGATTCTTCCGCGACGTCCAGCGTAACATGGACGGTGCCGTCGTCCTCCGGCGGCGTCGTCATCGCCGCGAGCTCAAGCGCGGTCAGCGCCCGGCGAATGTCGCCATTGGCCATCGTGGCGATATGGTCCAGCGCCTCCTCGTCCACCTGCAGCTTCATGTACCCCAGGCCTTTGTCCGGATCGGCGAGCGCCCGCTTCATCGCGGCCAGCGAATGCGCCTTCGTCAAAGGCTGCAGCTGGAACAGGGTGGAGCGGCTCATCAAAGCGCCGTTGACGTAATGGAACGGATTTTCCGTCGTCGCCCCGATAAAAATGATCGTCCCTTTTTCGACGGCCGGCAGCAGCGCGTCTTGCCGCGAGCTGTTAAAGCGGTGCACCTCGTCGAGGAAAAGGATCGTTTTCGTGCCGTACATCGCTTTATTGCTCTGGGCCCGGTCGATGACCTCGCGCACGTCTTTGACGGAAGCGTCCACGGCGTTCAGCCGGACGAAATCCGCCTGCGTTTTTTGCGAGATGATATGGGCGAGCGTCGTCTTCCCGCATCCCGGCGGCCCGTACAGAAGGATCGAGGACACCTGGTCCGCTTCGATCGCCCGGCGCAGCAGCTTGCCGGGGCCGATGATATGTTCCTGCCCGATATATTCATCCAAAGAGGTGGGACGCATCCGGTCGGCCAACAGCCTGCCGCCCCGGTCCGACTCCTGCTGGAAAGAAAATAAATCCATGTTATGTTCACGTCCTTGAAAATGAAATGGCTTGTCTTTGCTCCCTTTCAAGCTCTCCCTCTATCATAACATACCGGGCAGGTACAGATCATGCGTTCCGGTCGCCGCGATACACTTCGAATGCGGAAAGGTTCGGCCACCATCTCGATTCCTGTATCGACAGGCGGATATAGCGGCTCGTCACGGCCGGGAAAGGGCAGATCCGCTTGTAGCCGATGACCGTGCCGTTATACGCCGTTTTCCACTCGCCGTCCTCCATATATTCCAGCGCAAACCGCTCCACCCGTTGACTGTAACGGTATTCCTGCAATACAACATGGTCGAAAGTTTGCTCCGTGCCGAGATCGACCGTAAGAACGGCCTGCTCCGTTCCCTCTTGCGGAGCCCAGAACGTGTCCCGGTTGCCGTCGACCGCGTCGGCGGCCGGATGTTCTTCCATCGCTTCGGTCGCTTGGACGGCGGCGCCGGCGGCCAGGTTCGTTCCGAACGTCCCCCGGATCCAATCCCCCAGCTCTTTCAGGCGCTGCACGTCGTTTTCATGGAACAAACCGCGCGTATCCGGCGGAATATTGAGCAGGAACGTCGCGTTGCCGCCGACCGATCCGTAGTACACCTTGATCAGCTCTTCCAGCGGTTTCACCTGGTCGTCCTGGGAGGCATGGTAGAACCAGCCCGGACGGATCGAGGTGTTCACCTCCGCCGGATACCAGATCAGCTCTTTTTCTTGCGCGATGACGTCCCGGCTGCCCAGGTCCTCATCCTCCGAGCTGTATTTCTTGGCGAATTCGCCGTCGTCTTCCTGCTGGGATTTTTCCTGGATTTTCTCGTTATCCCGCAGCGATGCGGGAACGACGCTCCACTCCGACTCCCGGCAATGCCCCGCTTCGTTGCCGCACCAGCGGATGTCCGGACCGCATACGGAGATTGCGGCCCCCGGCTGCAGCTCCCGGATGAGCGCATAATACGCGTCCCAGTCGTACACCTGGCGTTTGCCGTTCGGCCCTTCGCCGCAGGCGCCGTCGAACCAGACGCAAAAAATGTCGCCGTAACCGGTCAGCAGCTCCCGCAGCTGATTTTGGAAATATTCGTTATATGCGGGCGAGTCGCCGTAAGTCTGCTCATGGCGGTCCCAAGGGGACAGATAGATCCCGAAGCGGAGTCCGCCTCTGCGGCAGGCGTCCGCCACTTCCTTGACGACGTCCCCGCTTCCGTTTTTCCACGGGCTGTTTTTGACGGAATGCTCCGTATATCGGCTCGGCCACAGACAAAAACCGTCATGATGCTTGCAAGTCAAAATCAAACCTTTCATCCCCGCCGCTTTACACGCTTCCACCCACTGGTCCGCATCCAGCTCGGCCGGATTGAAAATCGACGGGTCTTCTTTTCCGCTTCCCCATTCCTGGTCGGTAAACGCATTCACCGAAAAATGAACAAATGCATAAAATTCCATTTCCTGAACGGACAGCTGCCTTTCCGTCGGCTTCACTTCCGCAGCGTATCGAATCTTATCTTTTAACGTCATATCTAGCCCTCCAATTCTATTGGCGAAATTTTACCGGCATTTGCCGCGCAAAATCCACCCTCTAACATTCTCCGTAAAAAACATGTACCTGCCGGTCGCCGCGGATATTCTGCCGTCATTATTTTTGCAGCGCTTTTTGGTAGATGTTCAAATACTGTTCCTGCTGCAGCCCACCTCCTCCAGCTTTGCAAAAGCCTCGTATTTTTTCGCCGCCAGCCACTTTCGATTTGCCATAAATTCCTCCCTGGATTTCTCAGTTCATGATAGAGTACTTAACACATCCGTTCCAGAAAAGCGCTCTCATCTTTATTTGTTATTATATCATTGGATTTGCTTCCGTTTAACCCTCTTGTTATGTATATGAATAAAAAAAATCGCAGAAAGGCGACCGGCGCTGCCGGCCGCCCCCTGCGGATCGCTTTCGCAAAAATATGGTTTTCTTTTTTCAACTCGCCTTCACGCCGCCTTCGCAAGCTGTCCGATGGATCGACCCTAGAATAGCAGCATCCGAGGGAGGATTATTTGTCAATCAGCTCGCCGTTTTTCATGATCAGCCGATCGTCGAGATATACGTCCGGCTTGCCGACGACGCAATCGATATGGACGCCGGCCGCCACGACGCCGCCAAACGTGTTGTTGCTGCCGAAGGCGACATGGATCGTGCCGTACACCTTTTCATCCTCCAGCACGACGCCCGTAATTCTCGCTTTTTCGTTCGTGCCGATGCCGAACTCCCCGAGCAGCCTTCCGTCGCCTTCGCCAAGCATCTGCAGCAGCTTTTCGCCTTCAGCGCCGCCTTCGGCCGCCACCAGGCGCCCCTTCTCGACGGTCAAAACGACGGGGCCGTCTACCTTGCCGATCCCGGCGATCGAGCCGTCGACGACGATGGTCCCTTCGGCGCTGCCTTCCACCGGCGCGATATACGCTTCCCCGGACGGCAAATTCCCCGATTGTCCCGGCTCCAAATACATGCCCGTGCTCGGAACCCCGTCGCGGCCGTCGATCGAAAATTCAAGCGTATGGCCGTCTTTTTCGATGCGCACTTTGCGGCTGTTGGACAGCATATCCGTCACCTTCTCCGTCAGCGCTTTGACCTCGGTATAATCGGCCGCGATCGCGCCCTCCAGGAACATGTCCGCGGTGATTCCCGGCATCGTCGCAAGGCGGGCGCCCGCGGCGGCGGCCTGCTTCCGGGCTTGCGTATGCGTCAGCGAATGCTTCGTGATGCAGACGACGACCTGAGCCGCCGCCATCGCAGCCGCGATCGGCGCCGGCGGTTCCTCGCCGGATTTGCCGCGCTCCTTGATCACGGTCAGCATGCTTTCCGCGCCGATCCGTTTTCCCGCCTCGTAAAGCGATTCCGCCAGTTCCTTTCTCGAATCGTCGGAGACGATGAGGAACGTTTCCCCCGCTTTCAGCCCAAGGCAGTCCTTCAGCATATTGATGCTCGTTTCAACGATTTTTTCCTGCATGTTCGTTAACTTCCTTTCAACCATGTATTTGCGCCCCGGATCGAGCTCGTCGTTCATCCGAATCCAGGCCGATCAGATCATTTCCGACACGATTTTCGCCATGATCGCATTGGACAGAATTACCGGCAGGCCGGAGGCCTCGGCGGTCAGTTTGCGCGCTTCCTCCGTGTACCCCATGCAGTCCAGCAGCAAAATGTCCGCTTTTCCCTTCAGCCCGGCCGCGGCGGCTTGGAATTTGCCCCGGTCGAATACGTATGGCGAAGCCTCGCCGTAAACCGGATGAAGGCCATGCGGCTCGTATTTCGAGTTCATGGTTTCTTTCTGCTCCTCCAGGGGAACGATGACGCCCAACCTGCGGTTGCCGACCATCGCTTTGACGGCCGGAGGAATGATATGGTCGGGTTCGATCAAATAGGAAGAGCGGGCGGCCAACCCCGGAAATACGCCCGTGCAAAGCAGCAAAATGTTCGCGACTCCCCGGTTTTCCATCTCGTCGATTTTTTGCTGCAGGATGGGCTGGATTTTGCTGCGGCCCATAACGACGGACTCGCCTGTCGCCAGCCGGGAAGTGAGCGCGTAGTCATGCTCTCCCGGCTGCAAATGCCCGGCAATATACTCTTTCGACAAACCGTCCAAAACGCCTGCTTGAATCATGTCCACCCGCGCGGGCAAATGCTCTCTTAAAATCGGGGCGACGTCCTTGCGCGGCGCCTGCCCGATCGTGATGACCCCAAGTTTCGTCATATTTCTTCCTCCTCCCATATTCACAAAAAAAGCGCATCCGCGCCGCCTGCCTTTCCCGGCAAGCCGCGGATCCTGCGAAAAAAGGGAAGGGAACCTCATATCCCCTTCCCTCCCGTATTATTTTCCTTCGGCGTCTCCCGCCGTTTGCAGCACCTTCATCGAGCCGTAAAGCTTCACGATCCGGCCGTATTCCTCCGCGTCGTAAAACGCGCAGGTTCCGTTCGTGAATTCTTTGGCGACCTCGACCGCAAAACGCGTTGCGGCGGCGATGTCGACTTCGTGGCTGGCGCCCGTGCCGCAGCCCGGAACGACGCTTTGCGCCGTGACCGCAACGCCGACGACCGGAGCGTCCGTGGCGACGGCCGGCTGCAAAATCGAGTTGATGTGGTACAAGTCGTTGCCGTAAGGCGTAATGTCCTGCATCGTGATCGGGAACGTCACCGGCAGAAGCCCGGTCGTCATTTCCATGATGCGCAGCAGGTCTTCGCTCACCCGCAAAATGTAGCCTTCTTTGACGGTCGGCGAAATGGCAAAACCTTTATGATTGATCACACGGTTGCCTTTGGTCGTATCGATCGAAAGCACCGCCTCCATTTCCGGCAGCACTTCATGCGCGTTCATCGCGCCGATATCCACCGGAGAGTCCATGAAATCGACCGGCTCGTGCGGACGGGTTGGCGCATCCGGGCAAATGTGGGTCGTCACGATAATATCGCCCTTCAAACGGTCGCCTTTCACCTGCATGTCCGCCAGCTTAAGCGCCGAAGCAACGGCCGCAACCGCGCCGTCGGCATCGGACACGAGCCCGATCCGGCTTGGACGGGCACCGATGCCGCCCAAACGGCCGACGATGCCGAACGTCGGGGCGCTGCCGCCTTTCGATTTGCCTTCGGTGCCGGGAATGACGATTTTAATGAAGTCCGTGCTGCCCTTTTCCCCCGTTACTTTTTGCACCTCGATCGAAACTTCAGCGTAGCCGGCGAACAGCTCCTTTACCTTCTCCCCGGTTACGTAAGCGTCGTCCATCGCTTCCAGCGCGATCATCGTTTGTTTTAATGTCATCGAACCCGACCTCCATTTTCTGTCTGTAGTGTTTGCGGCTTATAGGGGTGAATCAGAACAAGTAATCCAAAATCGGCTTTTTGATGATGTCCTCGACAGGCTGCATTAAAGCTTTGTTGCTCATCGTGCTGCTTAGCAGCAGCTTTTCCCGCGGCACGGCGATGACCGCAAGCTGTTGGCCTTTTTGCAATGCGGCCGTCACGACCGGTCTAGCCGTCTTCGCATCCAGCGTCATGATCAGGTCCGGGAACGTCGCATAACGCTCCCCGCCTTTTTCCAGCGTCATGTATTCGTTCCAGAACGTCATTTCAAATCCGTCGATCAGCACTTTGCCGACGTCGAACCCGCCCGTCGTTTCCATTTCGAATTCGGTCACCTCGCCTGCCGCGACGACCTTCCCTCCAAGCTTGTCCACGACGGCGGCAATGGCGGCTTCGCCTTTGGCGCCGAGCAGCGCCTCGCCGACACCGATCGCCTGCGTGATCGCGCCCGGAGCGCCGTTTTGTTTTGCGTATGCGGCCGTCACCGGATTTCTGGCTACAGCCACGAGCCCGCCCGCTTCGACCGAAGCTTTGCGCACCAGCGAAGCGGCTTTGCCGAGCGACCCGGAAACGGCAAACTCCAGGTAGTTGTCGCCTTTGCCGCCGATGGCCGTTTGATGCGACACGTAGTCTTCGACCTCCGTCAAATTCAGCGCGCCCATCGTGCCGGTAGGATGCGCCCGGCCGTTGCAGGCAAAGTCGACGAGCGGGATCCCGGTCATGACCGATTGCAGCCAGCCGTTTACCGTCGTTCCGGCGCCGTTTTCGTTCGTATGGATCGCCGAAATCGGTTTGCCGAGCCCGCGCGCAAGCATCTCGAGCGATCTTGCGTAATGGATCGGTTTCAAATATTTATCCTTCGCTCCGGGAGCGCCGACAAGCGATACCGTCACGAACGTGTCGTCTTCGGCGAATTCGTCGATCGTGCGCAGCTCCGGCTCGCCGAGCTCCAGAGCCAGGCGTCCGATCTGCAAACCCTCTTCGATCCAGCCGCCCCCGCCGCCGCCCAAGACGGCGCCGCCGAACACGGCGCTTTCCATCATGTTTTCGTCCAGTTTGATTCTAGCCATGGAATGCACCTACTTTCTCATTTTGAACATGGAGTTAAAGAAGCTGTAAATCGCGTCGCCCGCGATGAACCCTGCCGCCAAAATGCTCATCGGCGTCTCGGCTTCTTTGCCCTTCACTTTCAGCACGACGATCCGGATCAAAAGACCTGCCAGCACCGCCCAACATGCGTTAGGCGTCGCAATAAGCAAGCCGGTCGCGAACATGACGCCGATCTGGCGTTTCGCGCCGCCAAGCCATTGCAAAATGGCGCCCGGGATGGCCCAAAGCAGCAGCTTCATCGCAACGTCCGGGGAAGTCCCCGCTTGGATGGTCGACACGTATACCGTATCGATCGGCGGAACGAGATTTTGGCCGAAATAGGAATGGTACGTCAGGGCAACGACGATCACCGCCACGCCGAAAGCGATCATGCCCGTCATGTACTGCTGCTTTCTGCCGCGCAGCTCAAATTCTTTGTCTTCGCCGTTGCCGCGAAGGATGTAACCCGTCTTCAGGTCGTAACCCATATCGGCGAACGCCGGGCCCGTAGCGGCGCTAAATCCGGCAAGCAGCGCCAGCGCAACGGTCGGGAATCCGATCAGCATGCCGAACAGCAGCGTAATAAACGCTACGGCAAAGGCCGGGAACCAGCCGGAATGCATCGCCGCGATGCCGACGATAATTTCGTGCACGAACGCGGCAAAGGCCGCAAAGATAAGGAATCCGATCAGCATGCCGATCGACATTTTCGTAATGAGGCCGCCAATGAGGGCGATGATAAGCGCGATGACGAGGTAAGCGACAAAACCAAGCCCGAGGGCGCGTCTCGCTTCGCCTTCCGAGCGGGTATATTTTTCCGCGTCCGCTGCTCTATCTTCCTTTTTCGGACGTTTCAAAATAAGAATGGCCGCCTGCACCAAGGCAACGATCCCGGCGCCGATCATGACGCCGTGCGCAATATAAAGCTTGTCGACGTCGATGCTGAACAGCGGGTTCGAATATTGGCGGATCAAAAGTCCGATCCCGAACATGCCAAGCGCCCAAATGTTGCCGATAAACGCCACGCCGAACGCGGACATGGAAATATGGAAATAAGACCCGATCAGGCCGATCACCGTCCCCACGCCGAGCAGTCCGGCGCGTTTGCCGCCTTTATCCCCGGCAATGATCGATTCGGCGGTCGCCACGCCCGGAGCCCACGTTCCGGATGCGGGGAACAGCTTCGAGTCAAACAGCTTATAGAGCAGCGCCGCGTCCACGAACATCGCAAGCGCCGCGCCGATCAACATCGGGATGATCAGCTTCGTCTCCCCCATCACGAACGGGATCCCGATCGGGATGAACAAACTGTTGGCCGCGCCAAACGTCGCCGAGGAGATGGAGGTTTGGACCATGTTTTGACGGTGGATCGATTTATACTTTTTAAATATCGCTAGCGGAATTCTTGCAATCAGCATCGCAACAAGCGCGCCGATGATCGCCGTGTTTGGCGTCACGCCAAGCGTCGTTACGATCTGTATGCCGACGATCGCGCCCAAAACGCCGGTAACGATGTTGAGGATCAGGCCAAACGGTTCGAATATGCTGGGATGTTTCTCTTTTTTGTCCGCCTGTCCGGTTTCATGTTTCATTTCGCTCATCCGTATGCCTCCAATTTGTTAGATTAATCGCTCGTTTGCTAGAAATCCGCAGGGCTTGCGTCGCGTCATGCCCCCTTTAACCTGCAGACCGCTTTCAAATCGAGGGTAGTCGTTTTCAAGCGGATCTAAACGAGTGCTCTCTTCCGAAAAAAAGGGAAGAATAAATGCTGCCGACATTCAAATCGAAGGCCGAAAGATAAATTGTAACGTTTGCAAGGTTGGGTTAAGCCCTTTTCAAATCGCGCCGGCTTGTTTATAATAGTTCGCGGCCATGAAACCTTCCGATTCTACCGTATCGATGACCGGAACTTTCAGTTCCTTCCGGAGCGTTTCGGCAAACCCGATGGTCGACAAGCCCGTGCAAGCGAATACAATCGCTTTTGCCCCTTGCCCGATGAGCGTTTTCGCTGCTTCCAGCGCTTTGCCGCGACCTTCTTCCGTCAGCAGGTCCGTCGTGTTTGTGACGCCTTCCGGACGGAGGTAACCCGAGATCAGATCCCCTAAAATATCGCGCATTACAGGCGGAACGCCTTCGGTGATGCCCATAACGCCGACAGGCAGTCCCAGGGCGCGCGCCACATGCGCTGCCGAGCTGCCCCCGCCGATGACCGGAATCGAAACGCGGCTTCGAAGCTCGCGGATGGCCGGATCTGCGGCGCAGCTAATAATGATCGCCCGGCATCCTTCGCGTTCCATCTGAACGCCGAGGTCTACGATTTTCGGTACGGCAATCCGTTCCGATTCGTCGTCATAGATCCCTAGCGGCTGATCGGGGATGCTTTTGCTTAATACGGGAATATCATGCTGCTCCTCGATAATTTTTCCATGCGATTGAAGCACCTCATTATCATTTGCGGTAAATACGCGAATTAATCCTATCAAAGCCGATCACCCTTTCGCCCCTCTTCAGGTTGATGTCAGGATATTTACCATCCCAAAAATTTTTATTAAGTAAGATTTTAATTGTTTTACCCGCCAAGCAACAATGTACCCGGCCAACAAAACTAAAAACGCCTCCTTGTGCCCGGAGCACAAAGAAGGCGTTTTTTTATCCAAAAATAAACAGATATATTTGATCGTAGAATGATGTCCGGATTCGCAACAGTCAAGCACTGGCAGTACAGGAACTATTTGAAAGCTCACATCCGGCGAAAAGTTTAGGCTCGTTTCAATAACTGATATGCCGAGCACAAATACAGTTCAAATCGGCTTTGCGCGCTGTTCAGGTCGAGCCCCGTCATCGATTTGATCCGGTCGATGCGGTAATTGACCGAATTCCGATGGATAAACATCCGGTTCGACGTTTCGTTCAGGCTGCCGCCCGTCGCCAAATAGTGGTAAAGCGTGCTGACGTAGTTGGTGCCGTTTGCCTGGTCGTGTTCGGCCAGCTTGCCGATCCTTTCGTCGACGAACCTGCCCAGCCAAGCCGAATCGGACGAATTCAGCAGCATTTGCAGCATTTCGACCTCCGCGTACGTAAACAGCTGCCGCCTCTGATTCAGCCGGAAGCCGATCGACACGGCCGTCCTTGCTTCGTTGTAGCTGCGATTCGCCTCAAAAAGCGGCGCCTGGCGGCCCATGCCGACCCGTACCGTATCCCACGGCTTCAGCCATCGCTGCAGCTCTTCGCCCCAAGGAAGCGGTCTCCTTTTGTTATCCGGCCGCTTTTCCGTGTCCGCAGTCGGTACGGAAGGCAAAAACAGCACGATTTTCCCGCCATGGATTTGCAGCTGGGGGCGAACCTTCCGGGCGGCGGATTCCTCCGACAAATAGGATTGAATGGCTTCCGCGATGGGAGCATCCTCGTTATAAAACGGCTCGTCCGCTTCAATAACGGCAACCTCCCATAGCCAATCCGGGGAAAGCCCGAGCTGCAGTCCTTTTGAAGCGGTGATCCTTTCGTCCGCGGGCGGATTCAAAATCAGCTCTTCAAAAAACGTCCCTCGCAGCCTGCTTTCGGTGTCGTAGGCGATTTTTTCCCTCATCAGCTCCAGCGAAAACACGAGCCGCGCCTGCTCGATCAGCATCAGGTCCAGCTCGTCCAGCTCCCGCTTTTCCACCACGAATTTGCCGAGCATTTTATTGTCCACGTTCACTTCCCATTGACGGTGATTGCCCGAGGGGACGTAAGGATTGCCTTCCGGAGACGAGGCGAGTACGGCGCCGCCTTTGTCGACGATCCAAATCGACGAATCGATCAGCTTCGAGACGCTGTCCGCGACCACCTGGATGCCTTTGTTGTTCAACACGAGGCCGGTCAGCGCTTTGTTGACTTCCTCGGAACGTTTCAGCAAAACAGCCTGCCTGTTCAAAATTTGCTCCATGACGTTATAGGTAATGTCGATGTAAGCCGCTGACAGCGGCAGTTGGATGACCGGAATGTGATACAAATTGCTTTTCTCGATCATTTCCTGCGGAATTTGGGAAATAAACCGTTCGGGTTTGATGGCAATCCCCGCTCCGTTCACATTGGCCAGCTGTTCGATCATTTCGGTGAGCAAGGACGGATTATCCCGTGCGGGATAACCGGCCGTAAGCACCATCTCGCCTTCCCGCAGCCAGCTCCCGATATCGGGAACCTCCCAAATATCGATATACTGCACGATCCGGTCCAGCCCCTGCTCCCCGCTGATCAGCTTTGCGTTTTTCATGACAGGCAGATTGAGCATTTCCCTTACGGTCAAGCCTCTCAAATTCATAAGTCTCACCTCTCACGGTTCACGGTTATCAAGTATTCGCGGCTTGCTGCAGCTCTCATGACCGTGTGATTGGGCCTTGCCATTCCATTGTACCGCACCTTGCGATTCTTCCGCCATGAAGCGCCGCCGATATCCAGAAGAAGGCAATTACGCGGCGGCAATTCGGGAAGTCCGATTTTTTTCGGATCATGTCCGTTAAATGAAAAAAAGGAGTCCCTCCGTTTCCTAAAAAACCATCGGGGACACCCTTTCGCAAACAAGGACTTCGCCAATCCTCGTTCCATATGCGGTTATCTATCGATCCAGCGGAGATCAACGGCGTACCTGCACTTTTTCCGCGCCATGCTCCGCACGTTTTTTAAAGATGACCTTCCGGATGCTTTCCACGGACAAGTGGAAGGTTTTCGTCAAAGATTCGAGCGAATGTCCGCTGCAGTGGAGATTGTAGATCTCCTCGTTTCTGCTCTCGATCATCTGCCGGGTGCCGCTGTTGACTCCCCAGCCGACACGCTCGCTGCTTCTTTTTGGAATGTAGATCAGCTCACCCTCAATGTGCTTCTGAAGCTCTTTGAGCAAACTAGGGGGAAGCACATCCCTCCCGTTTCGGTAATTCACGATAAACGTCCTCCTTCATCAGATGTTGGCTCCGATTTGCGATTTTTGCGTTGAACATTTTATCGTTCCCTCCTTTCTGTTATGTAGGATATATTAAAAGGTAATTAGGGAGGCCAGTTCCGGCCCCCCTGAACTTTGCGATTTCCGCTTTAGGCGGAAACCACCTCGTTATTTGTGATCAAAATTGCATCAGCTCCTTTCTTTAGGAAGTTGTCGGCCGTCCGACATCTTTATTAACTCATACTTGGAGCTCCGCTTCAAGCGAAAAAATGAGTATATACGTTTTTTACCCGGATTTTTTTACCATTCTCATCAGAACGTCGATCTGACGGCTCCAAAAGTCTTCATCGGCCGGGCTTTCCTGCAGCATCAAACCTGTAATGACGGAAAAATAACAGAGCAAAAGCTCTACCGGATCCCCTTCGTAAAACTCTCCTTCCTGCTGCCCTTTGATAAAAATCGGAATGATATTTTCGATCGTCTTTTCCGGGGGATGCTGCGCAAGAAGCTTCTTCGCCGCATCAGGCGCATCTTCGGATATTTGCACCTGCCGGATCAGCAGAAAATACAAACGATGCTCCCGATCAAGCATGATCCGCGTCAATTCCCTGATTTGATCCGCGGGCGAGCCCGGAAATTCATGCAGCCGTCCAAGCGTGGAATCGGCTTCATAAAGCGCTTCACGCACCAATTCCGTGTACAGTTCTTCCTTCGAATTAAAATACCTGTAGGAGAGTCCCTGGCTGATGCCTGCCGCGGCAGCGATGGAGCTTATTTTCGTTCCGGCGATCCCGTGCTGGGCAAACACCTTGAGCGCCGCTTGTTTGATTTGCGATTTGCGTTCCTCGTGAATCCGCTCAAGCTGCTGATCGGTTAATGGCGACACGTCTGTTTTCAACTCCATTCATGTTAATCCATGTTAATTCTATTGTAGGGGGGCTTGAACCAGGCTTCAAGACAAAACGCTGCGAATCTGCCGCTGGCTGATTTCCCAAAGACGGGCCGCGCTTTTCGGGTCGACGGCGGCTTTGGACGGAACCCCTGCTTTTAAATCCTTATAATAGTTGCCGCTTTGACCGGCCAGTTCGGCGGATTCCGCCAGCCATATGAGCGTTTCGGCCCCTTTTTCCGGCGTTCGGGAGAAAGGTTTCATGCAAGCCATCGTCATTCTGGCGAGTTTGCCGTTATTCATGTTGAAATTTGTTGATACAAGGCCCGGATCAAAGCAATTGACACTAACACCGGTTCCATGCAATTTTTTGGCAAGCTCTACTGTAACCAAAATATTCGCCAGTTTGGTCTCGCCGTAACGGAGATTGGCACCTCCTAAAAATGTTCTCAACGGGTTATATAACCGGTTGCCATCCAAATCCTCAAAATCGATTCCTCCCTTGACCATTTTATGACCGTGGGAAGAGGTGAAAATAATCCGTGCCTCCGCGTTTTCCTTTATTCGATCCAGCAGAAGCGTCGTGAGTAGAAACGGCCCCAAATGATTGACGGCCCATGTCATTTCAAAATGGTCTTCGCTCCAGTATCTCCGGTCGTAAAAGGCGCCGGCGTTGTTGATGAGCACATCGATGCGCGGGCATTTTTCAAGTATATCTTTCGCAACCTTCCGCACGGAATGCAGCGATCCCATATCCGCGGTAAAAATGTCGATCTGAGCATGGCTTGCGCCGCTTTCCAGCCGAATCCGCTCGGCGCATTCGATAGCTTTTTGCCGGTTCCTGGCTATGATTCCGATTTTTGCTCCGTCCCGTGCCAGCGCACGTGCTGCGGCCAATCCGATTCCGCTCGTAGCGCCTGTAATAAGCACGTATTTATCCCGAATCGTCCAAGGCAAAGCAGCGGCTTCCTTTTGCATATTCAACATGTTCAAACCCCTCCGTTTTTATGAATGAATAATTCATTCATTTATAAAATCAATATATTCCGTTTTTTCCCTGTTGTCAATTCTTTTCAAAAAAAGAACCGCCTCTTTTTAAAAGAGACGGTTTCCGCTTACGAAAACGTAGGTTTACCAGCCTGTAACGGCAATGTCTTCATGCATGTTTTGCAAATAATCCGGCAGCGGTCCTCCGTGCATCAGCCACAGTTCATGCAACGCGCGGGTACAGCCGACGTACAGCAGCTTGGCGTCCCATGACGAAGCGCCGTAGCGCTCGCTGTCTGCATCCGCCAAGATGACCGCATCGAACTCAAGCCCTTTCGAGAGGTAGACGGGCAGGACGGAAAGTCCCCCCTCGTATGCCTGATCACCGCCGTCGATCAAATGAAGCTCGGGCAGATCCGGCTTCAGCCGTTCGTGCAGCTCCTTCGCGTCCTTCAGCGTTCGGGTCAATACGGCCACCGTGCGGTATTCGCCTGAAGAAAGCTTTTGCAGCCCTGCGCGCAAATCATTCAGACGCCCGCCGCCGCTTCCGTAAGCAATCAAACGCACCGGGTTCCCGCTGCGGAAAACCGGCACCGCCAGCAGCTCGCTGTTTACGCCTTGCTCGAGGATGCGGTTGGCGAATTCGATGATTTCCATCGTCGACCGGTAGCTGCGCGTCAAAGCGAAATACGCCGTGTCCTCCGGCTTGAACCATGACCTCATTTCGTCCCAGCCGTGAACGCCGCGATACGCATGGATACCTTGGGACAAGTCACCGAGAATCGTAAAGGAATGCCCCTTGACGAACAGATCGAGAACCGCGACCTGGAAAGGCGAAAAATCCTGCGCTTCGTCGATGACGATGTGATCGAACCGCTGCTCCCCCGTAATGTCGTTAAGCAGATAATGAATGTACAGAAGGGCGGGCAGATCTTCTTCGCGAAGAACGTCCTTTTTCAAATCCTTTTGCGTCGATTTCATGACGCCGTCCGGAATCCCGGCCAGCAGCTCTTCGGGCCAGCCGGCCTGCAGCTTCAGCGCCTTGAACATTTGCTTGTACAACACGACCGGCTCGTATTTCGGCCATTTGGAAGCATAGGATTTTTCGCGTTGGGATGCTTTTTTCTTCCGTTCTTTCAGCGCGGCGGCGGATGGCGATTTTTTCAGCTCCATCTCGACCCAGCGGTGGATTCTTGCCATCACCCGCTCTTTCCGCTTCGCCAAAGGATACGGCTTGTATTCATCGTTGAACCAGTGAAGAATGGTGGCGCGCGAAAGCACGGCGCCTTCCCATGGCATAAAATCCGCTTCGGGCACCGACGCATCCTCCATCGCCTCGATGCAGGCGCGGATCATCTCCATGAACCGGATCGAACCTTTGAACCGCCCGGGAACTTCGTCCGTCACTTCCGGCATCCCGTCGGCAGACTCGAACCAGTAAGCCAGCGTCTCGGAAGGATCGGCAAGCGGTAAATCAATGCCGAGCAGCCGCATGGCCCAATCCGCAAACGTGCTCTGCTGGATGTCGCCGACCCCAAGCTCGGGCAGCACGTCGGATATGTAATCGAGAAACATAAGGTTCGGCGCAAAAATGATCATTTTTTCAGCCGCGACCTGCTCTTTGTACTGGTACAGCAAATACGCGAGACGATGCAGCGCCACGGTCGTTTTTCCGCTTCCCGCGACCCCTTGGATGATCAGCGCCGTATTTCGGGCCGCGCGGATGATTTTGTCCTGTTCCGCCTGAATGGTCGAGACGATGTCGCGCAGCTTGTTGTCCTTGTTTTCGCCGAGCCGGTAAACCAGAAATTCGTCCGACACCGCCGGCTGGTCGCTGTTCCGGTCATAGGTATCGGATACCCGTTCCAAAATCTGCTTCCGGATGACGAGGTTGCGCTTCAAATACACCAGCCCTTCGATCGTTCCTTCGGGAGCTTCGTACGCAGCCGGTTCGTCGCCGCCCGTGAAGGAATAAAACACGCTGGCAATCGGCGCCCGCCAATCGATCACCATCGGCTGATCCCCGACCTCCCCGTGGTCGACGCCGATTTTGCCGATATAAAGCGGCTTAGGCTCCGTATCGTTATTTTCCTGAAAGTCAAGCCGGCCAAAATAAGGGGCAGCCAGGCTTTTGGCCAAAGATTGCCTTTTTTCCTCGCGTCCGGCCTCGAGCACCTGTTCAGTGAAATCATGTCCGGTATACACCGGGATCGCGCGCAGCCGTTTCAGCTGCCTGTCAATTTCCGCTATCGTTGCATTCAGCCTTCGCTCTTCCTCTTGATAGGCACTTTGAAAAGTTTGCTCCAATTTCAGTTACCTCCTAAAAGTTCTTCCGTCAGCCAAAAGGCCGTACGGGAGCCGTTCCTGCAGCATTCGCATGCAACTCGTGCCCGATGCGGCCGAGCGCTGCAGAACTACCCTGCCCTGGTAAGCCGATGCTTAGTCGTGAGCCATAAGCCCGCTTAGAAAGGATTTTCAGTATATCACAATGAAGGCGCATTCTCCATAGCCGCGATTGAAAACGGCTGCACTAGAAAAAACATTCGGGTCTTTACAATCTTGTTCGAAGCGGTATAATGGGAACCAGCAAAAAACTGCATACGGAAAGATAGCACTAGGGGTGCCTTTTTGGCTGAGAGACAAGTAGCGAATGCATGCGCGAACGTTAACCCTTCACACCCGATCTAGGTCATACTAGCGTGGGGAAGTGCGGTGAAACGACAGCCATGAAGCCCCTCTTTCGCAACGTCTGAAGCGGGCCTTCAAGCCGTCCGGTGAGCTGCACTCTTTCGGGTGCGGTTTTTTTGTGCGCCGGCCGGCAGAAAGTTCGAATATGTATCAGCGTTCGTACAAGGAGGAAACGAAAATGGTGAGTGAAAAATGGGTTTGCGGAACGAGCCGCATCGCGGGCTGCCGCTTTTCGATCTACCCGATGAGCGGCGATTTTGTATCGATCATTGAAGACGCCTTAAAAAAAACGAATACGTCCAAAGTTTGGATGCTGACGGATGATGTCAGCACCTGCGTCCGCGGACGGATGTCCCATGTCTTCGACGTTGTGCATGCGATCTTCGCCCATGCGGCGGCAAGCGGCGAGCACGTCGTGTTCAGCGGCACGTTTTCGATCGGCTGCCCCGGGGATTCCAGCGGGGACGTTTACATGTCCGAGGATGACGTCCGGTTGAACGAAACGCCGCCTGGCATCGACACCGCGGCACAGTTTGCCCTTTACCCGCTGAACGCCCCGGGATACATGGGCATGATTGCGGGTGCGGTCGAGGCCGCCAAAAGTCTCGGCACCTTCTCCGGCAGCGTTCATTACGCAAGCCGTCTGGACGGAAGTGCAAACGACGTCTTCCGCACATTGGGGCAGGTCTTCGCCAAGGCTGCGGACGAGGTGTCCCATCTGGTGATGACCGCGACTTTGTCGTGCAACAGCCCTTCGCCGAAACCCGCGCGGAAATTGGCCGGGGAGGCGATGGCCCGATGAAAAACTGGAAGCTGCGCGACATCATCGTGCTGAGTTCGCTGTCCGTCGTTTTTGCCGTCGTGTACGTTCTTTTCCTGCAGGTCGGCAACGTGCTGGTCGGCTTTATGGGGCCGATGGGCTACGAAGTCATTTTTGGGATCTGGTTTATCGTATCGGTCATCTCGGCTTACATAATGCAGCGGCCGGGAGCCGCGCTTTTGTCGGAAACGGTAGCCGGATGCGTTGAGCTCCTGATCGGCAACACCGCCGGCCCGGTTCTGATTTTGTCGGCATTCATTCAAGGGCTTGGCGCTGAAGCGGTGTTTGCGGCGCTTCGTTACCGCAGCTATTCCGCTCCGGCCCTGATGGCTGCGGGTGCCGGCGCCGCCGTCTTCAGCTTTGCCTGGGGATTCATTCATTCCGGGTTTGCCGCGCTGTCGCCGGGATTGCTGCTCGCCATGTTCGTCACCCGCGTCATCAGCGCGGCGCTGCTGGCAGGTCTTCTCGGCAAATGGATCGCGGACGCCCTTGCAAAAACGGGCGCGCTCCGCAGCTTTCCGATCGCCAAAACCTCGCGGGGGCGGCTGGGATCCAAAGCGGAGGTTTCGTGATGGCCGCCGCGGAACGGCAGCCGGACCGCAGCCCGGTGCTTGTCGCCGACCGCATATCCCTGAGACTGGACGAAGATCAAACGGAACCGGTCCTGTCCTCGGTATCGCTGACGCTGCACGAACGGGAACTGACGCTGCTTCTCGGTCCGGGCGGCTGCGGAAAAAGCTCGCTTGCCCTCTGCCTTAACGGGATTTACCCGCATGCCGTGGAAAGCGAGGTCACCGGCTGCGTAAAGATTTTCGGGAAAACGCTCGACGGGAAACATCCCGGAGAAACGGCGCAAATCGTCGGCATCGTCTTTCAAGACCCGGACAGTCAATTTTGCATGCTGACGGTCGAGCAGGAGCTTGCATTTTGCCTCGAAAACGTCTCTTGTCCCCGGGAGGAAATCAGCGAACGGATCGACGACGCGTTAAGGCTTGTTCAGCTGAGCGATTGCAGGGATCGGCTGATCCATGAACTTTCCGGCGGACAAAAGCAGCGCGTCGCCATCGCGGCGGCGCTTGCCCTGCGGCCGAAGGTGCTCCTTCTGGATGAGCCCACCTCCAATCTCGACCCGGCTTCGGCGCGGCAGCTTGCCGAGCGGATCCATGCCATCCGCCGGCTGCTGCCCGTGACGACGCTGCTGATCGAACATCATCTGGATCCGTGGATGGAATATGTCGACCGGCTTGTCGTCATGGATCATCAAGGAACCGTTCAATATGAAGGGGATCCGGGACATTTTTTTGCAAGCCGGGATGCCGAAGCCGAAAGCGCCGGCATTTGGCTGCCCCGGGCCGTCGTGCTTCACCGGGAGCTTTCCCGGTCTGCCGGCATGACGGAAGGCGGCGATCCACCGGAGGCTGGTTCAGCCCCGCCGCCGCTTTCAATCCGCGATCTCATTCGGCGGTGGACCCGATACCCGGCTCCCGTCCAAAGCGCGGCTATCCGCCTGCTGAAAGAAAAGCTTCGCCAAGATCGCAGGTCGTCGGAACAGGACATTCCGGGAGCCCCACCGAACCCGGTGAATGCCGGTTTTGGCGATCCGGTCCCGCTGCGTGCGGAAAAAGTGTCCTTCTCCCGGGGCGGACGCGTGATCGTTCAAGAGGCGTCCTTTTCCGTCCGGGCAGGGGAACTGCTTGCGGTGGCGGGCCGCAACGGCGCCGGAAAATCGACGCTGATGGCTTTGCTGTCCGGACTGCAGATGCCTTCCTCCGGCAGCGTCTCGCTTCACGGCAAACCGCTGACAGCCTGGAAGGAAGCGGAGCTTCGCCGGAGGATCGGCTGCATTTTTCAACATCCCGAGCATCAATTTGTGGCGGACACGGTCTATGACGAGCTGGCATATTCCCTTCGTTTGCAGCACTTCAGCGAAACGGAAATCGATAACCGGGTTCGCAGCCTTCTGGAGCAATTTCGCCTCGAGGGACGGGAGAAGTTTAGCCCATTCTCGCTCAGCCAAGGCCAGAAGCGGCGCCTGAGCGTGGCTGCCATGATGTCCGACGAGCAGCAAATTTTGCTTTGCGACGAGCCGACCTACGGTCAGGACGCTTATGCGGCTAAAGAGCTGATGTCCGGCTTGCGCGCCCGCGCCGACATGGGGCTGGCCGTCGTCGTCATCACGCATGACATGGAATTCGTCCAGGAATACGCCGACCGCGTCGTCGTCATAAACAACGGTTCCGTTGATTACGACGGGGCCCCGGGTTCGCTTTGGTCGAGCCCCGAGCAGTTCCTGAAAGAACGCGGCCTGATCCCGCCGATCGCCGCACAATTGCTGCAGGCACTGGAGGGGGAACGGGCATGCTGAATGTACAAAGCGGCAAAATCGGCTCCCCCAAGCGTTCGCTCCTCCAACTCGAGCATCTGAATCCGGCCATGAAAGGGTTGACCGTCATCCTGTGCGTGCTGCCGCTGTCGCTGGCCTTCGATCCGGTAACCGTCGCCGCTGCTTTGGCGCTGACGGTGCTTGTGACCTGGCTGTTCGGGAACATCCCGTGGAAAAGATGGCTGCTGCTTTTTTCCCCGTTTCTCATTTTGGCGTTCGGCTACTTCTGGACGGCAGCCTTGTTTCCGCGCGAGCCGATAGGTCCGGATTCCGAGCTGCTGTGGTCGGTCGGAGCGGTCCGGGTGACTCAGGAAGCATGCTGGATCGCGCTTTCGCTCAGCCTGCGGGCGCTGCTGTTTTCTGCGCTGTCGCTGCTTTTTATGTTGACGACCGACCCGGTCAAGCTGATGCTCAGCCTGATGCAGCAATGCAAACTGCCTCCCAGGCTGGCGTACGGCATTTTGGCCGGCTTTCGGTTTTTGCCATTGTTCCGCGAGGAATTGTCTATTATGCAAAAAGCGCACCGCGTAAGGGGGGCCGGACGGATCCGCCGGACGCCCCGCTCGCAGCTTCAGGCTTTGAAGCGTTACGGCATTCCGCTGCTGGCGGGAGCGATCCGCAAATCGGAGAGGACGGCGGTGGCGATGATATCGAGAGGGTTTACCGGATCGGGCCGCCGCGATTTTTATACCCGGGTCCCGGTTACCTGGAAGGACGGCGTGTTTATGGCGCTCATGCTTGCCATCGTGGCGATCGGATACGGGCTTTCTTACGCTCTCGGAACGCTGCGTTGGTATAACGGCGAGCTTTGATTTTTCCGTCATCTGAATCGAGTGTTCTAGAAAGCAAGAAGCTGCCTTTATCCGTCCATCCGAAAAAAAGCTGTCCCAAAAAGGACAGCTTTTGTCATTCCAACGTTCTATTAAGCATTTCAGCCGGCGCAGAGAACGCCGGCCTTCCATCTCTGCCCGGAAAGGCTTATCTCCATTCCGCCACCTTCCACACATCCGTCACCCAATCTGCATAAAAGGCCGGCTCGTGGGAGACGAGCAAAACCGTGCCTTCGTAATCCATCAATCCTTTTTTAAGCGCCTCTTTCGCCCGGACGTCCAAATGGTTCGTCGGCTCATCCAGGACAAGCAGGTGGCTGGGCGATAACATCAGCTCGGCCAGCCGTACCTTGGCCTGCTCGCCGCCGCTGAGCGTGCGGATCGGCTTGCGGATATGTTCCGCCGTCAAGCCGGACATCGCAAGCACCTTGCGGATCTCCTTTTGCGTCAAGTCCGGCCGCAGCGCCCACACCTTTTCCATCGGCGTTTCCTCCGGCGCTGTATCCTCCTGCCGGTAGTAAGCCGTTTTAACCTTTTCGGATGCCAACAATTCTCCGCCAAGCGGCCGGAGCTGTCCGAGCAGCGTATTTACGAGCGTGGATTTGCCCGCCCCGTTTTCGCCTACGATCGCGATTTTATCGCCTTTGCGGACCTTCAGCGAAACCGGTTTGAACAGAGGGCTGCCATAACCTACTTTCAAATCTTTTGTTTCAACGATGTCGGTACCTGCCGTCGCGGACGGGACGGAAAACGCAAAACGCGGCGCGGGCCCTTCCACCGGCTTTTCGACCCGGACGATTCTGCCCAGCATTTTTTCACGGCTTTTGGCCTGCTTCGCTTTGCGGATCCGGTTTTTGTCGATAAAAGCCTCCAGCCTTTCGATCTCTTTGCTCTGTTTCTCGTAAGCAATCTGCTGCTGCGCTTGCCCGAGCGCAAACTCCTTTTGGAACTGCCGGTAGTTGCCCGCGTAACGCTTTATATTTTGATGCGCCAGATGGAAAATGACCGTCGTGATTTCATTCAGGAAATGTTCATCATGGGAAACCACGATGTAAGCATGCGGATAACGTTTCAGATACGCTGTCAGCCATTCGATATGAACCTGATCCAAATAGTTGGTCGGCTCATCCAGCAGCAGCACCTGTGGTTCTTCGAGCAGCAGCTTGGCCAGGAGCAGTTTTGTTTTCTGCCCGCCGCTGAGCGTGCCGACATCCCTTTCAAGCCCCAACTCCGTAATGCCGAGACCCGCAGCGATGTCTTCGATTTTCGAGGATACTTGGTAAAAATCGTGATGCTCTAATAGCGCCTGAAGTTCTCCGTATTTCCGCAGCAGCGCGTCCAGATCCTCGCCCGGATCCGCAAAACGCTCGGCGATCGCGTTCATTTCCTTTTCCATGTCGAACAGCCGCGAAAACGCCCGCTCCAAATATTGGCGTATCGTCGTCCCCGCCTGCAATTCGATATGCTGCTCCAGAAAACCGACCCGTACCTGCGGCGACCATGCGATGGTCCCCGCATCCGGCAGCAAGCTGCCGGTAAGCAGACGGAACAAGGTGGATTTGCCCGCGCCGTTGGGGCCGACCAAGCCGGCGTGCTCCCCGGAAAGCAAGCGGAAATGGACGTCCCTGAACGTCGTCTGATCGCCGTACATATGCGTTAATCCTTCGACATTTAATATACTCATCGTTTTTCTCTCCTTTTGGTTTCGTTGGATTCAAGCGAAAGCCATCCGGAGAAACAGCGGTATGAAATTTGCAAGCGGCGCTCCTGCGCGCTTAACGGAAGTTTTTGATTGTCAAAACTGTCCGCCCCTTCACTTTGGCGAAAAAAACGGGTAAGGCGAATACACCTTACCCGTAATTTCTATATCAGAGTAAGAAAGGATTCGGATCATATCAACTGTTCTCGAGATGGCTTGTTAAAAAAGGGCAGACTTCTCCCGTCTTAAGCCAAATCTCTTACAAGAACAGTTGATCTTTCCATACCTTTCCACCTCATATCGTCAATTTGGAATCATTGCGGCGGTTTGGGCGGGATAAAAAGATGACCTGCGCAAAACCTTCGCTATTTCAAGATTATAATGATGCTTCATTCCGGTTGTCAACCCCGATGGGCGTTAGCCTTGGCGGGCCCGGAAATTCCCGCTTAATCGATATAATCCTTTAACCGCTTGCTTCGGCTGGGGTGTCTCAGCTTCCGCAGCGCCTTCGCTTCGATTTGGCGAATCCGTTCGCGGGTAACGCCGAAGACTTGGCCTACCTCTTCCAGGGTCCGCGTCCGTCCGTCCTCCAGCCCGAATCTGAGGCGAAGCACGTTTTCCTCGCGTTCCGTGAGCGTATCCAGCACGTCGCCGAGCTGCTCCTTCAAAAATTTATGCGCAGCGGAATCGACGGGAGCCAACGCGTCATGATCTTCGATAAAATCGCCGAGCTTCGAATCGTTTTCGTCCCCGATCGGCGTCTCGAGCGATACCGGCTCCTGGGAGATTTTCATGATTTCCCGAACCTTCTCCACGCTCAGTTCCATGGCGCGCGCGATTTCTTCCTCTTCGGGCTCGCGCCCCAATTCCTGAACCAGCTGTCTCGAAATGCGCGTAAATTTATTGATCGTTTCGATCATATGAACCGGAATGCGGATCGTTCTGCCTTGGTCGGCAATGGCGCGCGTAATCGCTTGACGGATCCACCACGTCGCATAGGTGCTGAATTTGAAGCCTTTTGTGTAATCGAACTTATCCACCGCTTTGATGAGTCCCATATTCCCTTCCTGGATCAAATCAAGCAGCTGCATTCCCCGTCCCGCATATCTCCTTGCGATGCTGACGACAAGCCGGAGATTGGCCTCGACCATCATTTTTTTGGCTTCTTCGTCGCCGGCTGCGACGCGTTTCGCCAAATTCACTTCATCCTCCGCACTGAGCAAACCGACCCGGCCGATTCCCTTCAAATACATGCGCACCGAGTCGTCATTTTTCATTCCCGTCGGCAGAAGCTCTGCATCAGCAAAAGTGACGGCGTGCTCCTGATCGTTCGTATCGGCATGATTTGTCTCTAATTCATGTTCCTCGTTTGCCATACGTACGCCCTCCCCCTTCAAAGATCATTTCGACACCATCATGCATCCCTCATTGCTGCCGCCCTCAAATTAATATTGACGAACACAATAAAATATGCTAAAATATGAATGACTATATAATATCAATTTAAGGGTACACTATATAGTATCATATACGCTTGTCATATGCAACATGTTTCAAAAAATAACGCAAATCAACATACTTTTTTTTATATAACCGAAACGGGACTCTTTTCCGCAAGAGCCCGTTTCGGTTTTTTACTGCCTTGTTACTCCGATTGAGGGTCCCATTCCAAAACAGCCAGAACCGGAACATGATCCGAGGCGGTATTCTCCGGGATGGCCTCCGATGTCACCAGCTTCCACCCGCTCTGTTTATCAAACAGGATATAGTCGATTTTTCCATCCACCGGATGGGTCGGCCCGATGTGAGCCGTTGCGTCGTCCATCATCGTTTCCGTCCACGTCCGGATCGGCCCGGAATCCGGCAGCGCGTTCATATCCCCCGCCAGAATGAACGGCGTTTTGTCCTTAAGATATTCCCGGATACGGTCCGCCTGAGCCCACCGGATTCGTTCGGCCAGCTGAACGTCTTCCTGCCATTCCAGATGGGTGTCCGCAAACACGACGGACGGGAGCCCATGACCTAATGCCAGCTTTGCTGCGAGCATGACGCGCTGTTCGCCGCCGGGTTCGTTTGGCAGCATCATTGCATGAACCGATTCAAACGGAAATTTGGAAAGAATCGCAATGCCGTATTCGCCTCCGTCAAAAGCAATCGCCCGCGCGAATCGGTGATGCATGCCCGTAAGCCTGCCCAGCTCCGCCGCCTGATCCGCGCCGCCGCTTCGGGACAGATGCCGATCCACCTCCTGCAGCGCTACGAGATCGGGACGGGCGCTTCGGATCACGCCGGCAATCCGTTCCAAATCCAGAACGCCGTCCATCCCTTCTCCATGATGAATGTTGTAAGTCAATACCCGCAGAACCGGCTTTATGTTCCCTTTCGCAGTATAAACCTCCTTGGCGGTTCCGTCCGAAAAGCCCGCTGCTTTCATCGGAAAGCTCCCCACTTCCGTTTTTAGTTTCCTTTGGCCCGATAAAACGATTTGTTCTCCAGCGCCCGAACCGGCGCGGTCCAATCCTCCGTCGCCGGCATCGTCGCGATGGCGTCCTCCGCCGCCTGCAGCTTGGCATCCATTTGGTCGATCAGATGCAGCGCAAGCGCTTCGGGAATTTGCGGCTGCACGGTGCTGCCCCATTCCGGCAAATTGTGGTGCGACAAAATCATATGCTGCAGCAGCACGATTTTTTCCGAACTGACGTCGACGCCGATCGCAATCGCCGCTTCCGACACCCAGCTTGCGGCAAGCGGAATATGCCCGAGCAGCTTTCCGGTGAAGCTGTATTCGCTGACGATGCCCAATTCCGCCGTCAGTTCTTCCGTTTTGGCGATGTCATGCAGGATGATCCCTGCTACAAGCAAATCCCGGTTAAGGAAAGGCCGCTGCCTGCAGATGAACTCGGCTAGCTCCAACATCCGCACGATATGATAAGCCAACCCGGCGTAAAACGCGTGGTGCATGCCTTTGGCGGCCGGATAATGCATCAGTTTGTCCCCGATTTTGTTCAGGCAGTGGTCGATGATCATCTGAATCTCGGTATCCTGGATCGTATACGCCGCGGTTTTGATCGTGTAGACGAGATCATTGGGCGGAACCGGCGCCGACCTTACAAAATCGGTAATGTTGTAGCCGTCTTCATCGGTTGCCGGCCGGATTTTGTTTACCTTGAATTGAAGCCGATCGCGATACAGCTGAACGACCCCTCTCACCTTGACGAGCATGGGAGCAAAAAAGGTTTCCTTGTCCGTCGCCGAGGCGTCCCAAAATTTGGCGGAAATCTCTCCGCTGGCGTCCGCAAGGATCAGATCCAAATAATCTTTGGGCGGCGTGGAATTCGTTTGCTTGACCATCGCGGTTTTTAATAGATAATACCCCGTAACTTCCTGTCCTTCTGTAAATGATTGTATAAGCGTCATATGGCATCTCCTCCCCCAAATCTCGTTCAACGCTTTTGAAAGCAAGGAACCGCCTGCCGGAAGCAAGCGGCCCTATGCGTTCCATGGCTTCCGGCTTCGGCAGGACTTGCACCGCAAAGCTTACGACAACTAAGCGGCGATCATATATTACACCGAAAGAAACGTCCCTCGCTTTTCCCCTGGCGATTTAACGGTCGGATAGATGATAAAACCGAATGCCATCCACAATACTGTATGTGAAAGGAATCATCACCATGATCAGAAAGGCCGGGAACGCTTCGCTTATGTTTTCGACAAATTTATCTCCATCATGTTAGCACGGTCGGGCCGCCGGCTGCGATCCCCGTGCCAGGGTAAAACCCGCGAACAAGTTCCTTCATCCTGTTCCAAGTTTGAAACAAAAAGGCGTGATTGTCGTTTTTGCTCGACTTTTCACGCCTTTTGATTGTACCACATTTTACCTTGCGGGAGGGATTTTCTTTAAACCTCGATCCCGGCTTTTTTGAGCAGATCCTTTACGGCCACGCTGACCATGATCAGCCCCGCAACCGGAGGAACAAACGCATTGCTTGCAGGCGGCTGCTTCGCTTTGCGGATTTCCGGCGCGTTTTCCGGAACGATCTTCTCCGTCACGTCCACCCGCGGCTTTATCGGCTCTTCGGTCGAAAATACGACCTTCACGCCTTTTTTGATGCCTTCCTTGCGGAGTTTGGTACGGATGACGCGCGCGATCGGGTCGACCGTCGTTTTGGAAATGTCCGCCACCTGAAAGCGGCTCGGGTCCATTTTGTTGGCCGCGCCCATGCTTGAGATGATCGGAATTTTGCGTTTCAGACATTCCTTGATCAGATGGATTTTGTACGATACGGTGTCGGAGGCATCAAGCACATAATCCAGGTCGTATTTAAAAAGCTCTTCGTACGTCTCTTCGGTATAAAACATGTTCAGCGCGATCGCTTCGCATTCGGGGTTGATCTGCTTGATCCGCTCCACCATCAGTTCGGTTTTTTTCTGTCCGATGGTCGTCGTGAGCGCATGGATTTGCCGGTTGATATTGGTAATGTCCACGACATCCTTATCGATGAGGATCAGCTTGCCGACGCCCGTGCGGGCGAGGGCTTCCGCCGCAATGGAGCCCACGCCGCCAATGCCGAGGACGGCAACCGTGCTGTTTTTCATCGCTTCCAGACCTTCCGGTCCTATGGCCAGTTCCGTACGTGAAAATTGGTTTAGCATATCGTCAGAAGGCCTCCCTTAATTCTAAGCATGAACTTTCTTTTCTTCCCCCGGCTTCTTCACCAGCTTGATATGAAGCTGTTCAAGCTGCGCCTCATCGACCGGCGACGGCGCATCCATAAGCAGATCGGTGGCGCTTGCCGTTTTCGGGAAGGCGATCGTCTCGCGCAGGTTGCTGCGTCCGGCCAGAAGCATCACGAGACGGTCAAGTCCAAACGCGATGCCGCCATGCGGAGGCGTGCCGTATTCGAAGGCGTCCAGCAGGTGACCGAATTTGTCCTTCGCTTCCTCAGGCGACAAGCCGAGGGCCGCAAACATTTTTTCCTGCATGTCGCGTTTGTAGATCCGCATGGAACCGCCGCCGACTTCATAACCGTTCAGCACGATATCGTAAGCCTGGGCAAGAATCTGACCGGGATCGGTTTCGAACAGATGCTGGTCTTCATCGCGCGGACGGGTGAACGGATGATGCAGAGCGACATAACGTTTCTCCTCTTCATCCCACTCGAGCAGCGGGAAGTCGACCACCCAGGCGAATTTGAATTCATTTTCGTCGATCAGGCCGAGCTGTTTGCCGATCTTCAGGCGAAGCGCGCCAAGCACATCGGCTACGACCTTTTTGGTGTCGGCGGAGAAGAGCAGCAGGTCGCCTTCCTCGGCTCCGGTGCGCTCTCTCAGCGCTTCGATCTCTTCAGGCGTAAAGAACTTCACGATCGGCCCTTTGAATTCGCCTTCCTTCACTTGAATCCAAGCCAATCCTTTGGCGCCGTAACGGGCCGCGAACGGACCCAAATCGTCGATTTCCTTGCGGCTCCACGTGCCGCAGCCCTTGGCGTTGAGCACTTTAACCTCTCCGCCTTTTTCGATCACCGAAGCAAACACTTTGACGCCGCTCGTAGCGACCAGATCGCTGACTTGAATCAATTCGAGTCCGAAACGCAGGTCCGGTTTGTCGGAGCCGTATTTGTCCATGGCTTCGGCATACGTCAGGCGCTGGAAAGGCAGCGGAACGTCGACGTTAATCGTTTCTTTGAACAGACGGGCCATCAGCTTCTCCATCATGCCCAGCAGCTCGTCCTGGTTCATAAAGGAAGTCTCAATGTCGACCTGCGTAAATTCCGGCTGACGGTCGGCGCGGAGGTCTTCGTCCCGGAAACAGCGGGCGATTTGGAAATAACGTTCGATGCCGCCTACCATCAGAAGCTGTTTATACTGCTGAGGGGATTGCGGCAAAGCGAAGAACTCGCCGTCATGCACCCGGCTTGGCACGAGGTAGTCGCGAGCGCCTTCCGGAGAGCTTTTCGTCAGGATCGGCGTTTCCACTTCGATAAAGCCCTCGCCGTCCAGGAAGTCGCGGAAAATCTTCGAGGCTTTGGAGCGGAGCAGCAGCGTTTTCTGCATTTCCGGGCGGCGCAGGTCCAAATAACGGTATTTCAGGCGAAGCGACTCGTCGACTTCCACGCCGTCTTCGATGAAAAACGGAGGCGTTTTGGCCGCATTCAGCACTTCAATCTCGGTAATTTGAACTTCTATTTCCCCTGTGGCAAGGTTCGGATTGATCGTTTCCGGATCGCGTTTGACGACTTTGCCCGTAACCGCCAGCACGTATTCGCTGCGCACTTTGTCGGCAATCGCCAGCGCTTCTCCGGAATAGGCCGGGTTGAATACGATTTGCACGATGCCGCTGCGGTCGCGCAGGTCGATAAACAAGACGCCCCCGAGGTCGCGGCGGGTCTGCACCCAGCCGTTTAGTGTGACGGTTTCTCCGATATGGCCTGTCGTCAGGCTTCCGCATTGATGAGTCCTATGCATGTTTCTCAAACTCCTTTTTTTTATGTGGTATGCCTATTCGGCTAATTCCTTTAATTTCGCAACCAGTTCGTCCAGCTTCACCGTCTGCTGCTCGCCGGTGGCCATCAACTTCAGCGCGATTTCTCCCCGCTCCAGCTCGTCATCCCCGAGGATCGCCGTGATTTTGGCGTTAAAACGGTCCGCGGACTTCATTTGGGCTTTCATTTTTCTTCCCAAATAATCGCGTTCGGCCGATAACCCTTCCTTGCGGGCAAGGTACAGCAGCTTCGTAATTTCGCGGTCCGCCGCTTCGCCGAGGGCGATGAAATAAACGTCCAGCGGTTTGACGGCATTCAGCTCGATTTCCTGTTTCTCGAGGATGAGCAAAATCCGCTCGAGCCCGAGCCCAAGCCCGATTCCCGGCTGATCCGGCCCGCCGACTTCGCCGACCAGGCCGTTATAGCGGCCGCCGCCGCCGATCGTATCGATCGCGCCGATGCCTTGCGCTTTATATTCGAACGCCGTGTGCGTGTAATAATCAAGGCCGCGCACCAGGCGGTGATTCACGACGAAATCGACGTCCATATCGCTCAAATACCGTTTGACCTGCTCGAAGTGGGTCGTGCATTCCTCGTCCAGGCTGTCGAGGATCGAAGGCGCGTTCACGAATTTCTCCTGATCGACCTTGCAGTCCAGCACGCGCATCGGATTCCGTTCCATCCGCGATTGGCAGTCCTTGCACAAGCTTTCCTTCATCGGGGTGAGGAAAGCAAGCAGCTTCTCCCTGTAGGCCGCGCGGCTCGCCGGATTTCCGACGGAGTTGATCTCCACCTTCACGCCCTGCAGCCCCAGCTCTTTGCAGAACTGGTAACCAAGCGACACGACTTCCGCATCGATCGCCGGATCGACCGCGCCGAAAGCTTCGACGCCGAACTGGTGAAACTGGCGGTAACGGCCGGCCTGCGGACGTTCGTAACGGAACATCGGCCCGATGTAATACAGCTTGCTCACATCCGGCTCTCCATAGAGCTTGTTCTCCACGTAAGAACGGACGACGCCCGCCGTGCCTTCCGGACGGAGCGTCATGCTGCGGTCGCCTTTGTCCTTGAAGGTGTACATTTCTTTTTCGACGATGTCCGTCGTTTCGCCGACTCCGCGTTCAAACAGCTCGGTCTGCTCGAACAGCGGCGTGCGGATTTCCCGGTAATTAAATCGCCGGCACAAATCCCGGGCCTTTTCCTCGACGAACTGCCATTTTTCCACGATTCCAGGCAAAAAATCCTGGGTGCCTGTCGGTTTTTGGTAAGCCATCGTTTTTCCTCCTGCTCGCGTATTTCGCAAATGCCCAAAGGCTGCGATCTGCAAAATATACGTATTTTCGTTCTTTTTCCGTATTCAGGTTTTTGCAAAATTCGATTCCAGCCGCTCCCGGGTACAATATACAGACGAACTAAACCGTTTCGCCCGATATATTGCTGATTGAAAGCCGCTCCTTGGATTTTTTGCAAAATCCTCTATAAAAGCTTCGCTTATCAAAGCATAGGCTCAAGCAAACGGGTATGCCAAAAAATCCCCCGCCCTGCTGCTTCAAATAAGCAATCAGGGACGAGGGATTGTGCTTGTTCAATCTCCCGTGGTGCCACCCACATTCCGGACCCGCATGGATCGCGAATCCGCTCATACGTTTAACGCCCGTTTACGCGCAGCACGTCTACTGACAGGGATCGGTTTCATACAAAATCCCTTTCCGCGTTCGACGCCTGTTCTCGGGGAAGTCATTCATCCGGTCATCCATAGAATCCTTCCAGCCTAAGGGATTCCTCTCTGACATGGTGGGGCACGGACTACTTGGTCCCGTCATCGAATCGATTTTGGATTATTTTTAGATTGTAATGAACCGCTTCACTAAAGTCAAGTGGCAGACAAAAGAAAAACCTACAATACGGATTGTAGGTCCAAAAGTTTTATATTAAAAAAGGGGGTCATGCTGTTATTATAAACAGGCTATATTAAGGGAAGATGAAGCTTATATTACAGTTATATTACAAACAGGAAACCGTTTCAAAAAAGCTCGTTCGGCACGATATCCCATGTGACCCCACTGAGATCCTTGAGCAGATGCCTTGCATAAAGCTTAGGTCTCTGCCCGGTCTTCCCCGTCTTCGAATATTTCGACGTAACCGCCGTTGTTGCGCAGCGTGTTGACGACATCCGCGTAGTCCTTGTCCCGTACTTTGCAGGATAGAACGTATTCAAGATCATCGTATCGATCCGCATAGGGATCGAACAGTGGTTCGACTTCGTCCTGCCTGTCCTCCCATGCGTGTTCCTCCGCTGGGTGATCCCCTTCCGAAGAAACGCCGTTGGGGTCATCATCGTCAGGCGACACGACAACGGGAGGCGTATAGGCGACACCGGAAACGCCGGCCGCAGCGGATGCTCCCGTCGTTGTGCCGCTTCCCGTCATTCCCACCGGCGCGATCGGCAGCAGAATGTGGCGGTTCCCTTCCAGCGCCGTTCCGAGCCTGCCTACCTCCAAATGCTCTGCCTGAATGCCGATCAATTTTGTTTTCGCTTGTTCGGCGTCGTCTTCCGTTTTGAAATAAGCTTGAATTTGTTTCGGCATGATCGTTACCTCCTTATTTCGAGGAATAGGTTGATCTTTATACGTTGTAATTACCCCACAAAATGCAAGTGTAACAATGAATGATGTTAAAAAGCAGGCTTCCGCTAACGGGAACCCTGCTTTTGATGCCGGTCGACAAATTCGTTGATTAACGCTGCATGTACGGCAGCGATCCTTTGCCCTTATGGTATCCATGCCATAAAGGAAAAGGGATTCGGCCTGTCCGCTCCAGCTTTACCGCTTCCTTTACGGATTCGATCGGAATGAGCGGCAGCTGCTTCAGGGCGGATCCTTGGGAAGATTGGCGCATCGATGACGGCTCCTTCGGGTGAAGCTGATGATTATACATTCAGCATTCCCGCATGAAGACCGATTTATGCCGTCGCTTTGCTGTCGATGATCAGCGTGACCGGTCCCCAGTTGGTGAACTCCACATCCATCATTTCGCCGAAACGGCCGGTTTCGACCTGCAGCCCTTTTGCCGCCAGCTCGCGGTTAAAACATTCGTATAACCCAAGCGCCTGATCCGGTTTGGCCGCGGCCATAAAATTCGGGCGTTTGCCTTTGCGGCAATCGCCGTACAGCGTAAACTGCGACACGGACAAAATCCCTCCGCCCACATCGGTTACGCTGAAATTCATTTTTCCTTCTTCGTCCTCGAAAATGCGCAAGCCGGCGACTTTGTCGGCCAAATATTGCGCATCCTTTTCCGTGTCTTCATGGGTCACCCCCACAAGCACCATCAATCCTTGGTTTATCTTGCCGGTGACCTCTCCGTTTACGGTAACCTGCGCTTCCTTGCAGCGCTGAACGACGACTCTCATGCCGAAAATTCCTCCATATGCTTTGAAAAAATGAAAGGATTATCCTGTTATTGGATAATCCGATGCACGGTATACACGTCTTTGACGCGTTTGATCCGTTCAACGACCGAATGCAGGTGATCCGTATTGCGGATCAGGATCGTCATGTGGATCAGCGCCATTTTGTTTTTATCCGAACGCCCGGTAACCGCCGAAATGTTCGTTTTGCTTTCGGACACCGCCTGCAGCACCTCGTTCAGCAGCCCGTTGCGGTCATGGCCCGTAATTTCGATGTCGACGCTGTAATTCGCTTCGATTTCGTTCTCCCATTCGACCTCGATCACGCGAGCCGCTTCTTCGCCGTCCCCCGAAACCTGGATGTTCGGACAGTCCGCCCGGTGAACGGACACGCCGCGCCCGCGGGTCACGTAGCCGACGATTTCATCCCCCGGAACGGGGTTGCAGCAGCGCGCAAAACGGACGAGCAAATTGTCGATCCCTTTGACGCGCACGCCATTGGTCGGGCGCGATCTTTTTTCCGAAGGGGCCTTGATTTCCTTCTTCTCCGTCGTCAGTTCAAGCAGGTGCGCTTCTTCCTGCTCTTTGCGCAGACGTTCCGTCAGGCGCGTGCAAATTTGGGCGGCGGTGATGCCGCCGAATCCGATCCCGGACAGCATATCATCCACATCGTTAAAGGCGAACTTTTTGGCAACCTCCAGCAGCTTGTCGTCCGTCGTCCATTCGGCCGGATCAAGACCGCGGTTTTTCAGCTCGCGCTCGATCATGTCGCGGCCTTTTTCCACGTTTTCTTCTCGTTTTTCCTTCTTGAACCACTGCTTGATTTTGCTTCTTGCATGGGACGATTGGGCGATCTTCAGCCAGTCTCCGCTCGGTCCGTAGGAATGCTTGGACGTGAGGATCTCGACGATGTCCCCGGTTTTCAGGCGATGGTCCAGCGGCACGATCCGGCCGTTGACTTTGGCGCCGATCGTCCGGTTGCCGACTTCCGTGTGGATGCGGTAAGCAAAATCGAGCGGCACGGAGCCGGAAGGCAGTTCAATAACCTCGCCCTTCGGAGTAAACACGAATACGAGGTCCGAAAAGAAATCCATCTTCAGGGATTCCACGAACTCGGAAGCATCCTTCGCTTCATGCTGAAGCTCCAGAATTTCCCGGAAAAAGGTCATTTTATTTTCAAAATTGCCGCCCGGCGTCGTTCCTTCCTTATACGCCCAGTGAGCCGCGATCCCGTATTCGGCCGTCCGGTGCATTTCCCACGTCCGGATCTGCACTTCCGTCGGTTCGCCGTTGGGGCCGACCACCGTCGTATGGAGCGATTGGTACATGTTGGCTTTCGGCATGGCGATATAATCTTTGAAACGCCCGGGCATCGGCTTCCATAACGTATGAATGATCCCAAGCGTGGCATAACAATCCTTGATGTTGTCGACGATCACCCGGATCGCGATCAGGTCGTAGATTTCGTTAAACTGCTTGTTTTTGGCCGTCATTTTGTTAAAAACGCTGTAAATATGCTTCGGCCTGCCGGACAAATCCCCTTCGATGCCCATTTCGTCCAGCTTTTCGCGGATGCGGGAAATGACGTTTTCCACGAATTGCTCGCGTTCGGCGCGTTTTTTGTGGATCAGGTTGGCGATGCGGTAATATTGCTGCGGATTGAGATATCTGAGGGACAGATCCTCCATCTCGCTTTTGATCGCCGAAATCCCGAGCCGGTCCGCGATCGGACAAAAAATTTCGAGCGTTTCGTAGGCGATCCGGCGCTGGCTTTCCTCAGACTGGTATTTTAACGTACGCATGTTATGAAGCCGGTCCGCCAGCTTGATCACGATGACGCGGATATCCTGCGCCATGGCGATAAACATTTTGCGGTAATTTTCGTTCTGCTGCTCTTCTTTGGAACGGAACTGGATACGCTCCAGTTTGGTCAATCCGTCAACCAGCATCGCGCAAGCGTCGCCGAATTTATCACGGATTTCTTCCAGCGATACGGTCGTATCCTCAACGACATCATGCAGCAGCGCAGCGACGATGGAGGTCGTATCCATCATCAAGCCCACGACAATTTCTGCAACCGCAAGCGGGTGCAGAATATACGGTTCGCCGGATTTGCGGACTTGTCCGTGGTGAGCTTGCTCCGCAAATTCATAGGCTTCGCGGATGCGGCTCAAATCCGGTTCTTTGATATAGGCGCCTGCCTTTTCAAGTAATCGCTCTATGCCCATTCTAGTCGTTTCCGTGTCCCTTCTATATGAAATAGAACCCGCAAACGTTTATCCTTAGCAGGTTCCCTGGTCAAATAAGATTTCCTATAATTATGACGCTTGAAAGGCTTCGCGTCAATATTTCTTGCCAGGAACAGGGAAGACTCCCGCGAACATTCGCATCTTTTTAATATTTCGTCCATGTTTATAACAGGATTTTGCGAAAATCACATAAAAAATGATTGAAAAATGTCGGCTTCTTAGCTATTCTAGTTCATTGAATGCAATTCGTGAAACGAAAAAATTCATATTTAGGAGTGAAGAACCTTGCAACGCGAGATTCAAGTCCATGAAAGGCTTCCGCTGGGTCCGGGATTCCTTCTCAGCTTGCAGCATCTGTTCGCCATGTTCGGCAGCACGGTGCTCGTGCCTAACCTGTTCGGCGTCGATCCCGGCATGATTTTGCTGATGAACGGCATCGGCACCCTGCTGTACATTCTGATCTGCAGCGGAAAAATCCCCGCCTACCTCGGGTCCAGCTTCGCGTTTATTTCGCCCGTGCTGGCCGTCCTGAATCATAACGCGGACAACTACCCGCTGGCGCTCGGCGCTTTTATCGTCACCGGCGTCATTTTCGTCGCCGTCGGCCTGGTCGTGCAATATGCCGGAACGAAATGGATCGACGTCGTGTTCCCTCCCGCGGCAATGGGCGCCATCGTCGCCACGATCGGCCTCGAGCTCGTCCCTACAGCGGCAGGCATGGCAGGATTGATCCCGAAGGAAGGCGCTGCAGCCGACTGGTTTAATCCGAACAGCGTGATCCTGTCCATGACGACGCTTGGCGTCACCGTCATCGGCGCGGTGCTGTTCCGTGGTTTCCCGAAGATCATCCACATCCTGATCGGGATCGTGACCGGATACGCGGTCGCCTACTTTATGCCGGGCATGATCGACAAAAGCGCCATCGCAAGCGCGCATCTCTTTTCGATGCCAACGATCACCACTCCTAAATTCGAAATGAATGCGATCCTTACCATCATTCCGGTTTCGCTGGTCGTCATTGTCGAGCATATCGGGCATTTGCTTGTCACAAGCAACATCGTCGGCAAAGACTTGTCCAAAGATCCCGGACTGAACCGCTCTTTGCTCGGTAACGGCATTTCGACCATCCTGTCCGGTTTCGTCGGCTCCACGCCGAACACGACGTATGGCGAAAACATCGGAGTCATGGCGCTGACCAAAGTCTACTCCGTGTTCGTGATCGGCGGGGCAGCCGTTATCGCTATCGTGCTTTCCTTCTCCGGAACGTTCTCCTCAGTCATCGCGAACATCCCGGAACCCGTCATGGGCGGTGTATCGCTGCTGCTGTTCGGGGTTATCGCGGCTTCGGGGCTGCGTATTTTCGTCGAGCAAAAAGTGGACTTTTCAAAACCGACCAACATGATCCTCGCCACGCTCGTGCTTGTTGTCGGCATCAGCGGCGTGCAGCTCGATATCGGCAACGTCCACCTGAAAGGGATGGCGCTTGCGACGATCGTGGGCATCGTGCTCAGCTTGTTCTTCAGGCTGATTGAAGTGCTTGGCCTTTCCAACGAAAAAAGCGGCGAACTCGCCGAAAAAACTCCAGACTGATCCAAATGAAAGAGCCGGACAGGCCTCTGTTACGTGGAGCGCTGCCGGCTCTATTTTTTAATCCGCAAGATTCAATTCACGTTCCAAGGAAGGCCTGAACTATGGATCCCGATCCCGTTCCCGCCCCAATGCAGGAGCGCGAAAATGAACGCTAAGCCCCACCCCAAAGGTCCGGTTCCACGGCATGCAGCAGTCGGTAATTTCCGCTTCGTAGTTGCAGGGACGCTCATCCAGCGGAATCAAAGCGATTTTGTTCTCTTCCCCCATCGTTTCAAGCCCTCTTTGCCGCCATCGGTTTCGCGCTTCCGATGCTTAATTGGCGCTAACACAATGTGATACTCGCAATTCCATTTTTTGTATGTGGTAAACTGTTCACATCAGATGGCATCTGATCTCCTCCTCGTGGTTTAAATTTGGTTGGCAAACCGAATTTATCTTAACACTTCGGAGGATTTTTTTTATACAACGCTTTAGCTATCCTGAACCATACGCATAGCGCATGCTTTTCTTTTTACAAAAAAAAATGCCTTCAGGCCGAAATCGACCCAAAGGCATCTTGTTTTATTTCCCGGGAAACGTTAAAGTTTCCGCTTTATTTTAAGATCAGTCTTCGTATTGCATCAGGGAGAATACTTCTACCCCGGGCAGCTTCCCGCGGCCGTTCAAAGCCGAAAGCTCGATCAGGAAGGCAGCGCCGACCACGTTTCCTCCCAGCTGGCGCACAAGGTTCACGGAAGTCGAAATCGTGCCGCCGGTAGCCAGCAGATCGTCCGCGATCAGGACGTTTTGACCTTTGCGGATCGCATCCGTATGCATGGCAAGACGGTCCTTGCCGTATTCCAGGTCATATCCGACCTCAATCGTTTCATATGGAAGCTTTCCGCTTTTGCGGATCGGTGCAAAACCGACGCCAAGCGCATAGGCCAGAGGAGCGCCTACGACAAACCCGCGCGCTTCGGGACCTGCAATCACATCGATGCTCAGAGCGGATACCATTTGTTTAAGATCGTCGATGGCTTTTTTGTAAAGCTCTCCGTCCTGAAGCAATGTTGTAATGTCTTTGAAGCTGATCCCCGGCTGCGGGAAATCGGGAATGACCCGAATATGTTTCTTGTAATCCAAATAAATCTCCTCCTAAGTAATATGCAAAAAGGTCATGCGTTTAGCTGGCGCCTTCCAAACGGGATATCACCCAGCTCGTGCATTGGGAAGTGCCCGCATACAGCAAATGCTGTTCCATTTCGGCCAGACTGCCCAATGCGGAGAAATGAGCGGAACTGCTCAGCTCGCGTTTCGGCGGTTTTGGAATGACCACGATATGTCCGTCGCGGCGTTCAATGAACGAGAGCTCCTCGAACACGTCCATCATCATCGATACCATGCGTATGGTGGCCGAAGACTGCTGGCTGAGACGGACAAGCGCTTCTTTTTCGCTGATGGGCTCCGAAGCGATCCGCATCAGTAATACGTACAGCAATTTGAATTGATCCCGGCTCGGCGCCGTCAGTTTTTCCGCCCGGCTCCGCCCCGAATGGAGCAGGAACAGGTTGGACAGGTTTTTGAACGTAGCGAGCAGCGTATCCAGCTGTTCCGCAGAGTCGGGCACATGTATCATAAATAAAGTCGTAATATGATCTGGGCCATAAGTCAGCGCCGCGTCGTTATATGCCGAAATTCCAGCATTCTTATCATATACCCAAAGGGTGCTATCATTCAAATGCAATTTCGGGGAACTTTCGATGCCCGGATTAAATACGGCGGCGATATGCCGGCGATCCAATCTCATATGGGGCGAAATCCGGTCATAGATCTGTTGGACGAGCGTCCAAGGCTCCTTGGCATCGCGCAGGTCGAATACCTGCGGACCCACGATCCGCATATCCTGGAGCATCAGCTGCGGTTTGCGCGACCCGTTCCATTCGTTAACGGATACTTCGGCGAGAATATCCAGCGTCACTCCTTCTTCCAGCACGTCCGCCAGATCGCCCTTGCCAAACGCCACGGCTTCCATCCGCGTTCCGCCCTGCCGGACGACCAGCTTCAGATGTTTGCCGTCTTTCCCCATTTTCCGCGTTTCCACGAGCTCCGTGCCGCGAAAAATGAGCTTCGGCACCGGATTGGCCATGCCGAACGGCGCCAGCATATCCAGTTCGTCAATGACGGCCAGCGGAACGTCCGATAGCCGCCATTCCCCGTCCGCCGACGTGACGGGAATATAATCCTCTTCCGTCATGACTTCGGCGGCAAACCGGTTCAATGCTTCCTCAAAAGATTGAAGCTGATCCCGATGGAGACTCATCCCGGCCGCGGACGGATGGCCGCCGTAATGGTCCATCAGCTCTTTGCAGGAGGTCAGCGCCTCGTAAATGTCAAGGCCCGGGATGGATCTGGCCGATCCTTTGCACATGCCCGTTTCCGGATCGATGCCGAGAACAATGACCGGACGGTAAAAACGCTCCAAAATTTTGGAAGCGACGATGCCGACGACGCCGACGTTCCAGCCTTCGCCGGCCAGCACGATCACGTCGGGAACGCTGCCGTCCGAACTTTTGCCCTGCAGCTGGTCCAGCGCCTCCTGGACGATCGTTTCCACGACCTGCTGCCGTTCCTTGTTCAACTCATCCAAGGAATGGGACAATCGCTGCGCTTCGTCCGCATCATCGGTCGTCAGCAGGGATACGGCGGAGCCGGCATGGTCCAGCCGTCCGCTGGCATTGATTCGCGGCGCCATCCCGAACGCGACGTTCGTCGCCGTCACCGTTCCCATCGCGATCCCGCTCACTTCCATCAGGGCGCGAATCCCCGGAAACGACGTACGCCGCATGGACTCCAAACCGCGGCTGACCAAAATGCGGTTTTCCCCGGTTAGCGGCATCAAGTCGGCGATCGTGCCGATCGCCACGATTTCGGTCCATTCGACCGGGGGCTCCCCGAGCACGGCCTGCGCCAACTTGTAGGCAACGCCGACCCCGGCCAAACCTTTGAACGGATACGGACATCCCGGCTGTTTCGGATTGATCAGCGCATAAGCGTCGGGAAGCACTTCCGGCGGCTCGTGATGGTCGGTCACAATCACGTCGATGCCAAGCCCGTTGGCGTAAGCGATCTGTTCTACCGCGCTGATCCCGGTGTCGACCGTAATGACCAGGCTGACTCCCTGCTGATGCGCCCAATCCAGCGCGTGATTATGTAACCCGTAACCTTCGTTGGAGCGATGAGGAATGTAAATATCGAAAGAGGCCTTTAACTGCCGCATAAAATAAATCATTAACGAAGTGCTGGAAACGCCGTCCGCATCGTAGTCGCCGTATATTAAAATATGCTCCCCGTGTTCGATCGCCCGCCGAATCCGCGGCACCGCTTTCTCCATGCCAAGCAGCAGATACGGATCATGCAATGCCTCGAGGCCGCCGCCCAGAAACATATCCGCCTCTTCCTTGCTGGCGATGCCTCTTGCGGCAAGCAGCGAAGCGGTCAATGGGGAGATCGAAAGCTTCTCCGCCAAACTTCGTGCGGTCTCTTCATGTCCGGAAGGAGTCTGCCACGAATATTTTGATTCAAACAATCGTCTTCACCTTTCTTTCCCTGGATGCCATGAGCCTAACAATCCGCGAAAGCTCTATTGAATCAGCGTCGGCATGTCGCTATCGGTCAGATGATGGTTGGATTTGTACGGATAGCCGGGATCATAGGGAACGACTTGAATATTGACGTCACTGATATGCACGAAACGGTTCATCAGCAGTTTTTTCGCCCGCTCCGCAATCTCGTTCGCTTCAAGCACCGTGATGCGGGGGTTGACGCTGATTTTCAGATCGACCGTCACGTAATGCCCCTGCTCCTTCGCCTTCAAATCGTCCACCGTGATAATGCCGTGCACCCGCTGCACCGTTTCGATGAAATTCAATGCATCCTCCTGCTCCGTCTCCTCCGCCAGCGTACCGTAAACGGATTTTACGATCATCAGGTACCCTTTGCGGAGCACCAAAGCCGCCACGATCAAGGCCGACACCGGATCCATGTACATCATCGCTTTCCACTGCAGGTTGTCTCCCAACACGGATAGAAATACGCCGATGCAAACGGTTAGCGAGGTGTACAGGCTGAAACGGTGTTCTTCGGCATAAGCCGTATGGCTTCCGTCGCTTTGTTTTTTCGAATAACGGTATTGCAGTTGGAAAACGGCTTCTTTCACGGCAAGCGACACGAAAATGGCGATGAGCGTAAACGGATGCGGAATTTCGATGGTTCCCGACGCCATCTCCCGGATGGAAGCGATCGCGATTTGCAGCCCTCCCATCAGGACAAGCACCGCAAAAATAACCGCAAATAAAGGCTCCGTCCTGTACGAACGGCTTGGCAGTACGGCCCGGCCCCTTCTTTTTACGGACATGCGCCGCGGAATAAGCCGGTTCAAGGCGGACACCGCATCGGAAGCGGAATACAAGGCGTCGCCGAGCAGTGCCTTGCTACCCCCGAAATAACCGACGGCCCCTTTAACGACGGCCAGCGACAAATCGCCGATCATCCCCGCCCAGGTAACGGTATCGGAAGAATGTGAACGCTCTTTGCTCATGTTTGCCTCCTCTCCGGCAGTCCCAACATGCCGATTCTATTCTTTGAAATGGATATAACCCGCACGGTTCAAACCGCATCCGTTTCTTCGAGATGAATAAGCCATCGATGAGTTTCACATGGAAGATCGAAAGCCGCGTCGCATGGGACGCGGCTTTCGAATGTACAACGAACCTTACGCTTTGGAAGGCTTGACCGCTTTCCGGTTAGGTTTTTGTTTGTACTTAAAGAGCAGCCACAACGGGCTGGCGATGAAAATCGAAGAATAGGCTCCGAAGATCAGGCCGATGACCATGGCCAGCGAGAACATTTTGATCGATTCCCCGCCGAACAGGAACAGGAAAAATGCGGCAATAAATACCGTAAACGCCGTATACAAGGAACGCATCAGCATTTGGTTGACGCTGTGGTTCAGCAGCTTGGCCAAATCCTCGCGCGTCTTCTGCTTGCCGAAACGAAGGTTTTCGCGAATCCGGTCAAAAATAACGATCGTATCGTTAATCGAGTAACCGATGATCGTCAGCACCGCGACGATGAAGGTCAGGCTGACTTCCAGCCTGAAGATGGAGAAGATCGCCACGACCATAAACGCGTCATGCAGCAACGCTACGATGGCCGATACGGCGAATCGCCATTCAAACCGGATACTTACATATATGATGATCCCGATACAGGATATGAGTACGGCGTAAATCGCATTCCGTCCGAGCTCTTTCGCCATTTCCGGATCGACGGTGTTGATTTCGAAGGAAGCGGACTTGTCCAGCTTCTGGATCGCCGCCTTCAGCTTCTCGTCCTGGTCGCCTTCAAGCACCTTCGTGAAGCGGATGTTCACCCGCTTGTCGCCGGGCGTGATGTTCGCATCCTTGCCGATTCCAATTTCGTTAAGCAGCGGCTGGACTTCCTCTTTCGTTACGTTTTTGGAAAGTTTCACGTCCACGTTCGAGCCTGCCTGGAAATCAACGCCGTAGTTCAAACCGAAAGCGGCAAGCGCGATAATCCCTGCAATCGTCAGCACGATCGAAAAGATAAACGCGGATTTGCTGAGCTTCACGAAGTCAAATTCTCTCTTAAAGTGCATTGATTTCACTCTCCTTTACACCGAATTGCTTCGGTTTTTTAAGCAGCTCGCCTTTGACGAGCAAACTAAGCAGGAAGTGGGTCAAATACACGTTCGTCAAAATGCTCAGCACGATTTCGACGATCAGGACGAGGGCGAAACCTTTGACGGCGCCTGTCCCAAATGCGAACATCACGGCACCGACGATAATCGTCGTAATGTTCGAGTCGAGAATCGTACGGAAGGAAGATTTGTTCCCCGCTTTGACCGCCGAGGTGATGCTGCGGCCATTGCGGATTTCTTCCCGAATCCGTTCGTTTGTGATGATGTTCGCGTCGACGGCCATCCCGATCCCGAGAATAAACGCGGCGACACCCGGAAGGGTCAGCGTAAAGTCGGCCCAGACGAACACGAGAATCAGCAGCCAGGTATGCACGATCAGCCCGAAGCTGGCAATGATGCCCGGCAAACGGTACATCGCGATCATAAAGAGCAGAATGACGATGGAACCGATGATGCCGGCCTCCACCGTTTTTTGCAGCGACTGTTTGCCCAGCGTCGCCCCTACGCTTTGAGAGTATTTTTCGGTCAGTTTCAAAGGCAGGGCGCCCAGGTTAATCGTATCCCGGATTTGTTTGGCTTCTTCGATGGAGTAGCTGCCGGAAATTTGGGCTTTGCCGTCCGTCAGCTCCTGCCGTACCGTAGGGTCGGACAGCATGGTTTCATCCAGGAAGATGGCCAGGTTTTTCCCGATCAAACGTTTCGTCACATCGGCGAATTTCTTTTTGTCCTTCACCTTGATGTCGATGACAGGTTCGTTCAGAGGGCCATAGCCGACGGAAGCTCCGTTCTCGACGAAATCGCTGCCGACGAGTTCAACCTTGCAATATATATCTTTCGGTTGCGCGTTTTCCGCAGGCGCCTTGCAGCCATCCGCGCTGCGGAAGGTCAGCGAGGCCGGCTCTTTCATTTTCTTTCTGACTTCGGCTTCGTTGGTTACGCCTGCGATTTTAAGGCGAATCCGGTTCGTACCTTCGGTTGTTACTTCAGGTTCGCTGGTGCCAAGCGCATTGGCGCGCTTTTCCAGGCTTTCCGCCGTACGCGTGAGGGACTGTTTCGTAACCTTTTGTCCCGCTTCCAGCGGCGATGCTTCGTACAAAATCTCGAAGCCACCTTTCAGGTCAAGGCCCAGCCGGACGCCATTAAGCAATCCTGGAGTCGACCAGCCCATGATCCCCGCTGCAACGAGCACGACGATGATGAAAGTAGCAATTCTTTTCATGCCGTTCCTAGTTCCCCTTTCGTTCTCAATATTCCTATTATAGCTATGCGTCAAAAAGCAGTCAATTTATCAATATTTGTCGTTTCCGCTCGCCGGAAGGATTCCGCCGCGCCAAACCGTCCGGTTTGCGGCCTCTGCCGGCAAGCCCGAAAAGGTTCCTCTCCATTAATCGAAAGAGGAACCTTTATATGCAGAAATAGTCATATAATTCATGAACGCAGTCACTTTAAGAGAAAGGATATCGTTGGTCAGCTTATACAAGGGAGGAATGCCTTCCTTTTCGTATTTGCTGCTGATGCAGTTCCAGACGTCTTTGCTGGTCACGTGCTCGTATCCGACGAGCCTGAATTCCTCCGCTTTGCTTCTGCACAGCGCCTCAATCGCGGCATCCAGCTCGCTTTCGCTCATATGGTCCGGGCTCACTAGCGCAGCCTCCTCTCGATCTTCCTGATGTCTTCATGCCAACCTATCTATATTGATACTACTACATTCGACTCCGGATCGCCTCATTCCTTCTTTTCCGGGGCATGTTCTTTTTTTGGCGGGAATGCGATATTTTCGCGCAAAAAGTCGTGGCATGAATGGACGAGTCCGGCATATCCATATTACAAAGGTCTGTCGCAGACGACTGCAGCGGCATAAGAGGCTGGGCACAGAAAGAGGGAGTGGGCGCATTTGAACAAGCTAACACCTGACAAATGGACACCGAAAAAGCAGACGTTTATTCAAGGGACGATGATTTTGCTTGCGGCCGGGGTCATCAACCGCATATTGGGCTTCATTCCCCGAATCGCGCTTCCCCGGATCATCGGAGCCGAAGGCGTCGGAATCTATCAGCTCGGATACCCCTTTTTTCTGGTATTGGTCACGGTCATTACCGGAGGGATTCCGCTCGCGGTGGCCAAGCTGGTATCCGAGGCCGAAACGGAAAACAAGCCGCAAAATTCCGCATTCGTTCTTCGGGTCAGCCTGCTGCTGACCGTCGGCTTGGGCATCCTGTTCATGGCGCTTGCGATTTGGCTCGCGCCTTGGGTGACAAACACGATCCTGACGGATTCCCGCGTCTATCACACCTTTATCAGCATGAGTCCGATGCTCGTCATCGTTGCCGTTTCTTCCGTTTACAGAGGTTATTTCCAAGGCAAACAAAACATGATTCCGTCCGCCGCCTCAAGCATTATCGAAACGATAGCCAGAATCATATGCACGTTATGGTTCGCCTATCTGCTGCTGCCGAAAGGAGTTGCTTACGCCGCGGCAGGGGCCATGCTCGGTGTTATGGCGGGGGAATTTTTCGGCATGCTCGCTCTGTTATGGCAGTTCCGCAGGGAACGGCCGAATGCAGTCAAACCGGATAAAACCTCCCGTTCCGAAGCCGCAAGCCGGGGGCTCTTTTCGCGGCTCATGGGCATCAACGTTCCGGTTACGGCAGGCAAACTGGTCGGATCCTTTTCGTACTTGTTCGAATCGATCGTCACCGCGCAAAGCCTTGCCATCGCCGGCATCGCCACCTCCGTCGCCACCGCGCAATACGGCGCGCTGCAAGGCATGATCATCCCCGTCCTGCTGCTGCCCGGGGCGCTGACTTCTTCTCTTGCCGTATCGCTGGTTCCATCCCTTTCCGAAGCGGCTGCGCGCAACGACCGGACAACGATCCATAAACGGCTCAATCAGACGATCCGGCTCGCCCTGGTGACGGGCGCTCCCTTCTCCGTTTTGATGTATGTGCTTGCCGAACCGCTTTGCCGGTTTTTATACAACGATGCGGACATTGCGGGGATGCTGCGCATGCTGGCCCCTTTTGCGCTTTTCGTATATGTACAGGCTCCGCTTCAAGCCGCGCTGCAGGCGTTGGACCGCCCCGGAAGGGCGCTGTTCAACACGCTTGTCAGCGCAACCGTCAAGCTGCTTCTGATCTGGTATCTGTCCTCGCAGCCCAAATACGGGATCTACGGCGCCGTCATCGCGATCATCATCAACAGCATCGTTGTCGCGTTCCTTCACGGCTACAGCATCAGCCGGCTGCTTAAATACCGTTTCAAACTGTTTGAAATGGTAAAACTGCTTTGCTCCATGATCATTACGGCGGCGGTTACTTCCCTGGCCTACCGCCATCTTCCGTTTGCCGGCCTGAGTCTGGTTCAGTTTTTTGCTTCGGCGTTTATCGGCGCCGCCGGTTTCTTGATTACGGTGTTCGCCTTGAAGCTGGTGACGCCGCGGGACGTAAAAAGAATGCCGGTCATCGGCAGATGGTTCGGGAATGACGAGCCGAAAAACCCGGCGGCCTGACGCTACTTCCGGTCGACATACACTTTGCCGCGATGGTCGATCGAACATAAAAAAACATCCTTGAACTCCTTCGCGCCATGCTGCTGGATCTGATGTTTAAGCCAAAACCGGTTTTTTTTCAGCATCCGCAAATTGTCGTCCTGCACCCTTCCATCCATGATGAGCGGAACCGGGAGCACGCCGTTGTTGAAGGTTCCTGCAGGGGCAAAGATCATTTTTTTCGATCGGGAGCCGCTTGTATTGCCCGGCCTTGCCACGGCCCGCCGCGGATTGGCGGAAGAGCTTTGGGACTGTCCCGTAGGATAGACGCCGCCCCCCGTTTTTTGAGGCTGCCTGACCGGCAGCTGCTGCACGGGAGACGGGGATTTGGGAATGACCGTCAGCTGCCCGGAATTTTCCAGGATGGCAAATTCGACGTCCGCGATGTTTTGAATGTTTTTTCCCCTAAGCTGAAGCAGAAGGTCGTCCAAATTGTAGCGCTGTTTCCGCATTTCTTCCCGGTTTAGCCTGCCCCTGGCCACAAGGATGCTTGGCTCGCCCTCAAACCATAAGCGCACTTTCCGGCTTTTCAGGCTGACCAGCGCAATCAGCAATTGAATGATGACTAATGTGACCATCGGAACGATTCCATCGAATACCGGGCGCTTGATATCTTCCAGCACAAAGACGCCGATTTCGGCGATCATAATGGAAATGACGAGATCGAAAATGGACAGTTTTCCGATTTCCCTTTTCCCCATAATCCTTAACGTCAGATAGATGACAAAATACATGAGTACCGTCCGAAAAATGGTAACCAAAAGATGCAATGCCACTTGCCGTACCCTCCCTCTTGCGGCTAATTTTACGGAAGTTGTATTGGTATTTTGGCCCCGGCCCATTTTCCCCATGCATTGCCGTGCGGATTAATAATTGGAAAAAGTTATTGTACTACCCCGCAAGGCTTGGACATAAATTTACATTACGTATGCATTAGGAGAGTTCGCAAAATTCTTAGAATGATGAAGGGGGTTCTTGTTATGCACATGATCCGGCGCGTATTTTCTTTTCGGATCGCCAATCCGATCCTTTCGGGGCTTTATTATTCTTTTTTCTGGATGATGCTTGGCGCGCTTATTCTCTCCCTGCTGCTGTGGTCCAGCGGCATGAACGAACAAAGCCTTTCGCGTTACGTTTATGTGGTCCATGCGGCAGCGTCGTTGTTTGGCGGTCTCGTCGCAGGCAAGCGGTCGGGCAAAAAAGGCTGGTACCATGGCGGGCTTACAGGCATTTTGTACGGAGCGCTGGTCATCATGATCGGTTTCCTTGCGCTGGACAGCCATCTTCGGACGGGAGACCTGCTTTTGCTTGCCGCGGTTTTCGCCTCTTCGGCCATCGGCGGCATGCTGGGCGTGAATCTCAAAAAATAATTATTTATAGGGTCTCTTCTTTTGAAATGTGTTACACTATGGTCACGTGATTCTTACTAGAGGAGGCTTTTACCGATTTGTTATTCCAATCCATGCAGGGAATATCCATCGCATCGGCAGTTACGGTCATCCTGCTGATCTGGGTGGGGACGCTCCGCAACCCGTTAAAAGCGGCTTACCTCTTCATTAAAGAGCTGCTGACTTCGCGCAAATTCCTATTGCTGTTCTGTATTATGGTGGGCCTGCTCTTGGCCAACAAATACGAGCTGCAGATCGAAGAAAAAATGAATTACCATAAAGATTTCACGCCTTGGGTGTTCAGCCTCGAAGGGCATTTCGTGCAGCATTTGCAAAACTTTTTCCACAGCGGGTACATCACTCCCGTCCTCGTGTTTTTTTATGTGGTGGTTTTCCAATCGCTGCTCGTCGCGTCGCTTGGCGTCTACGTTTCCGACCAAAACAAGGTTTTCGTGCTGGCAACCTGCTTCGCCATCATCATCAACTACACCGTGGCGATTCCGTTTTACCTGTTTTTCCCGGTCAACGAGGTATGGTCTTACCCGCCGTCCGGAGCGCAGTTTTTCATGCTTGAGGTGTTCCCGAACTTTGAACAGGAGTACAGGCCGTTATCCGGACTGAACAACTGTTTCCCAAGCCTTCATACGTCGATTTCGGTTACGATGATGGTCCTCGGGCTGCGCTCGGGCAACCGCCGTTTCGGCCTTATAACGACCGTCAGCGCGGTGATCATTGTTTTCAGCATTTTCTATTTGGGCATCCATTGGCTGACCGATATGATAGCCGGCACCATACTCGGCCTGATCGCTTCAAACGCGGGAATCGCGCTCGCAAAGCTGTCCCTGAGAAGCAAAGACGGCGTGATGCTGCGCGAGCAGGGCAAAATGTTCGGCTGACTTTGAATTCGCAATCCGTTCATGATGCATGACCGATGCAAAAGCTAAAAAGGCGGCTCCCCGTGCGGGAACCGCCTTTTTGTTTGGCTGCGAGGAATTGCAATCCTCGTTAGATTCATAAGTATCTTGTTTTTCTTTATGTCTTTATCGGCTTATTTGTCGCTTTCAGCCGATGATGTGCTGATCGCATGGCTGATGGAATTGCGGTCGAATGTCAGTTTCGTGACGTCATTGACGCGCAAAACGACGACGTCGTCCGAAATTTCCATGATCGTTCCGTGAAGTCCGCCGATCGTGACCACCTTATCCCCTTTTTTCAATGCGCTGAGCATCGAGTTCCGGGTTTTCTGTTTCTTCTGCTGCGGACGAATAAGCAGGAAATAAAAAATCGCAAACATCAGCACGAGAGGCAAAATCAAGCTGAGGAAGTTGCTTCCGCCGCCTGCCGCGCCGCCTGCGCCTGCCGCAATTTCAAAACTTTCAAATTTTCCGAACATTCCCTTTCCCCCCTTTCAAGGACTAACCCCGCGAATGCATTTTTCAGGCATTTCCGAAAACCATTCGGATTAAAAACCTTTATCATTGTCATGAAGACCGTATTGTTCAAAAAACTCGTCGCGGAAATCAAGCAGCCTGTCTTCCATGATGCTCTGCCGCACTTGCTTCATCAGGTTGATGAGGAAATGCAGGTTGTGGTACGTCGTCAGCCTGAGGCCAAAGGTTTCGTCGGCTTTGATCAAATGCCGCAGATAGGCTCTTGAATAGTTCCGGCAAGTGTAGCAATCGCATGCAGGGTCAAGGGGGCCAAAATCTCTGGCGTATTGGGCGTTTCGGACCACGATCCGTCCCTGGCTTGTCATGGTCGTTCCGTTGCGGGCAATCCGCGTCGGAAGTACGCAGTCAAACATGTCCACTCCTCTGATCGAACCTTCGACCAGGGCATCCGGAGAACCGACGCCCATCAAATAACGGGGTTTGTTGTCCGGAAGAAGCGGAACGGTATAATCCAGCACTTCGTACATCAGCTGCTTGGACTCTCCAACGCTGAGTCCACCAATAGCATACCCCGGGAAATCCATGGAAGTCAAATCCCGCGCGCTTTGTTTGCGCAAATCTTCGTACATGCCCCCCTGCACGATGCCAAACAACGCCTGGTCATGAGGGCGGGCATTGCTCTTCAGGCAGCGTTCGGCCCATCTTGTCGTCCGCTCCGTCGATTTTTTAACGTATTCGTATTCCGCCGGATACGGCGGACATTCGTCGAACGCCATCATAATATCGGAGCCGAGCGAGTTCTGGATTTCCATCGCCACTTCCGGGGAAATAAAAAGCTTGTCCCCATTCAAGTGGGAGCGGAAATGAACGCCTTCTTCGGTGATCTTGCGCATTTCGCTCAAGCTGAACACCTGAAAGCCGCCGCTGTCGGTCAGGATCGGGCGGTCCCAGTTCATGAACTTGTGAAGTCCCCCCGCTTCCCGCACGATGTCATGGCCGGGACGCAGGAAAAGATGATAGGTGTTGCTCAAAATGATTTGCGCATCCATCGCCTTCAGCTCTTCCGGGCTCATCGTTTTTACGGTAGCCAGCGTTCCCACCGGCATGAAGGTCGGCGTTTCGATCACCCCGTGGGGGGTGTGAACGCGACCGAGCCGCGCTCCGGATTGTTTGCATGTTTTAATATGTTCATAATAAACGGGTGCTGTCATATATCTACCATCCTCTTAGATTCCGCTCGATCGGACTTTAGTAAATAAACATGGCGTCGCCGAAGCTGAAAAAGCGGTATTTCTCTTTGATCGCCTCTTCGTACGCATGCAAAATATGTTCTCTGCCTGCCAGCGCGCTTACCAGCATCACCAGCGTGGACTTCGGCAGATGGAAGTTGGTGATCAGGGCATCCACGACCTTGAATTCGTAACCGGGATAGATGAAAATATCCGTCCAACCGCTGCAAGCCTCGAGCTGTCCGCCCGCAAAACGGGTGCCAAGCGTTTCAAGCGTCCGGCACGAAGTCGTGCCGACCGCAATGATGCGTCCGCCCCGGCTGCGCGCCACGTTTAAAAGGTCGACCGTTTCCTGCGAAACGGAATAATACTCCGCATGCATCACATGATCCTCGACCCTGTCGACGGACATGGGACGGAAGGTTCCGAGCCCGACGTGAAGCGTCAAATAGGCGATCGTGACGCCTTTCCGGCCGATTTCCTCGAGTAGCTCTTTCGTAAAATGGAGTCCGGCCGTCGGCGCGGCCGCGGAACCTTCATGGCGGGAATATACGGTCTGATACCGCTCCCGGTCGTCCAGTTTCTCCTTGATATACGGCGGCAGGGGCATTTGGCCAAGCCGGTCCAAAATCTCCTGGAAAATCCCTTTATAATAAAACTTCAGCACGCGCTCGCCCATGTCGCCTTCGTCTTCGATGACGGCCTTCAGTTCGTCGCCGAAAAGGATCGACGTCCCCGGTTTCAGCTTTTTGCCCGGTTTTACGAGCGCTTCCCACCGGTCCTCGCCGAGGTTTTTCAGCAGCAGCACTTCGGCCTTGGCCCCCGTATCCTCCTTGGTACCGAACAATCTCGCGGGAATGACCCGCGTATCGTTTAACACGAGCGTGTCGCCGGGCTGCAGCTGATCCACGATATCCTTGAATGTATGATGGGCGATGGCGCCGGTCTGCTTGTTCAGCGTCAATAATCGAGATGCCGTGCGCTCCTTGAGCGGCGTCTGCGCAATCAATGATTCCGGCAGGTCAAAATCGTACAAATCTACGTTCATATTTCGTCATTCCTTAGTCAAAGTCACATTCTGGTAATAGTGTTTCAATATATCCTGATAACCATACCCTTCGTCCGCCATCCCTTTGGCTCCCCATTGCGAGAGTCCGAGGCCGTGCCCGTTGCCGCGGCCGACAAATAGGAAGCCTTCGCTCGGGTCTATGCTGCGGGCCGTGCCGTCCCCGGTCAGGATGACCGTTCCGCTTCCCGACACCGTGCTTTGGCCGGAAGCCGACATAACGGCGGCGCCGGACGAACCGGTCAGTTTGGTCGTCGTGCCGTTCGCACTCAGTACAGTATAGCTCCCCGTTTGGACAATATCAAACAATGTGCTCGGAAGGCTGCCGAACGCCGAGCGGAACAGGTCCGGGTATTTTACGTCAAGAATTTGGCCGTTGGCCTTGATTTCCGTCGCCCGGCCGGACGGCCCGCGTTTGGTGACCTCCAGCGTTACGATCGGAGAAGGGGGCGATGTCTGCGTCTTGCCCTGGATGGTTTTCAGCAGTTCTGCCGACGAAAACGGCCCCCGGACCCAGGAGTAGGTGCCGGACTCGTTTACTTTTTCCAGCAAAACCGCGGTATCGCCGGGATTCATTTTGGCGACAGGGCTTTTGTCGGATTGGATCAGCGGCAGCGGCCGGACGTTGGTGTCTTTGGCCGTTACCGTTACTTTGGCAAGCCCGCCGCCGGTAAAGGTCCCGGTCTCTTTTACGTTGTCTTCCCGCACATATCCGCTTACGCCGGAAGGAAGCAGCACATGGTACCACAATTTTTGGCCTTTCGTCGCGGCCGTGTCTCCTTGACTCGGCACGCTTGCGAACGCGTCCCCGCCGCTGTTCCATACTTCGGAAGGATCGGCCGACGCGCCTCCGGCATTCGAGGAGAACACCGCCTCGACCACTTTGCCGTCCTTCCGGATCACTTCGCCGCGGGTCGCGTCAACCGCTTCGACTACGCTGGGAGCTTCGGAAGATATCCCATTGTAAGCTTGGCTCAGCGTCGTATCGACGACATCGGCGATTTTGAATTTGCTGCTTTGCCCGATTTGGAATTCAGCATAACTGCGCGCGGCGACCGCTTGCGCTTTTAACGCTTCGGCAGGCCAAGAAGCCGGCACCTCGCCGCCGACAACCGAATACAAGTATTGTTCGAACGCCAGATCGTTAACCAGCGCCAGTTGCCCGTTTAAGGAGCTGATTTCCATCGCTCCGCGGTAAGAACGGTCCGATTTTTCTTTCACCTTCAGTTCCGAACCGTTACTTGATGCCCAAGCCTTGGTGTCTTGTCCGCTAACTTGAAAATGCTTTACGGCTTGCCCGAGGCTGACATCCTGGCGGATGATCAACGCCGGCAGGCTCGCGTCCGCGTTTGTTAACGCAAACTGCGGCAATTGCGAACCGGCGGAGCTTTGCAGCGCGGCCAGTTCCTGATCGTTGGCGGCTTCTCCGACCCAAACCTCGTAGCGGCTGCCGCCGTCGCCCGTCTGCTCCAACGCGACCATCGCGTCAAAACCGGCATCCTTGATGGAGGTTGCGGCGGCTGCCGCCTGCGCTTCCGAAGCATATGTGCCTGCCGTCAAATGTTTAGGTCCTTTTACCGCAGGTTTTTGCCCGTCCAAATAGGCTGCAGCCGTTTGCGCTGCTCTCGTTGCCGCTGCTGCGGCTGTCTGCTCATTGGCATAATACCCCGTATAAAGTTGGTACACTTGTCCGGAGGACGTTGAAGCCGCGAACAAAATCGGCTTGTCCGCCGTAGCCGCCAGCTTTTTATAGGCCGCGGTAGCAGCCGAAAGATCTTTGGTTTCCAGCACCTTCACGCGGAAGCCGTCAATGCTGAAACGGGCCTCTTCTCCGGCGGCAAGCGTAAGTAAGGAGGAGGCTCCCCCTGCCGCATTGAATCCGATCGACCAAGCCTGTCCGGAGGACAGCGTCACTGCCGTCGTCGTAGATTTATAGGTGCTGCCCAAATCCATAAACAACCCGACCCGGATATGGTCGGCCGAAAGAGCAGCTGCCTCGCCGGACAGCTGCAAGCTCCCGGCGGCCAGCAATACGGCCACAAGCCCTTTGCCACACCATGAAACAACCTTCGGTACCGTCGATTTTCGCACTCGTTATGTTCCTCCTTGCATCCCATGAAGTCTATTTATAAAAATGAATGTTTATAATCGCATTGGATTAACGGATTTCCGGCATCGGCAGACCCAAATGCTGATAGGCCGCGGGGGTCACGATCCTGCCCCGGGGCGTCCGCTGAAGGAAGCCGATCTGAAGCAGATAAGGCTCGTACACATCCTCAATCGTTTGGCTTTCCTCCCCGATGGTGGCGGCAATCGTATCAAGTCCGACCGGCCCGCCCTTAAAGCTCGTAATCATCGAAGTCAGCATCTTGTAGTCGATCTGGTCCAATCCGCGGGGATCGACTTGAAGCATCTTCAGCGACTCCTCCGCGATTTTGGGCGTAATCATCCCGTCGCCGCGCACCTGGGCATAGTCGCGCACCCTTTTCAGCAGACGGTTGGCGATCCGGGGAGTCCCCCTTGAACGCAAAGCGATTTCCTCGGCCGCGTCCCCGACGATTTCGATGCCGAAAATATCGGCGCCGCGCGACACGATATAGCTGAGCTCGTCCACGTTGTAAAATTCGAGCCGGCTTACGACGCCGAAACGGTCGCGTAATGGAGCGGACAGCAGGCCCGCCCGCGTCGTCGCCCCGATCAGCGTAAACGGCGGCAGATCCAATCGAACGGAGCGTGCGCTTGGGCCTTTGCCGATCATGATATCGAGCGCAAAGTCCTCCATCGCCGGGTACAACACCTCTTCCACCGTGCGGTGCAGGCGGTGAATCTCGTCGATGAACAGCACGTCCCCTTCCTGCAGGTTGGTCAGCAGCGCCGCCAGATCTCCGGGACGCTCGATCGCGGGACCCGAGGTCGTGCGCAAGTTCACGCCAAGCTCGTTGGCGATAATGTTGGCCAAAGTGGTTTTACCAAGCCCCGGAGGTCCGTACAGAAGTACGTGATCCAAGGCCTCGTTGCGCATTTTGGCCGCTTCGATATAAATCTTCAGGTTTTCTTTCACCTGGTTCTGTCCGATATATTCATTCAAATACCGGGGGCGAAGACTCAGCTCCACCGCCTGGTCTTCCATCATTAAATTTGCCGATATGATCCGGTCATCCATTCCCATCGCCCCTCTTTCAGCAGCCGAGTGCTTCGATTAACCCGCATAAAGCAGCTTCAGCGCTTTTTTCATCAATATGTCCACCGAATCGCCAAACGCCGTCTCGTCCTTGATTTTGAGCCATACCCGATCCAGCTCCGCATCGGTATATCCCAGCGCTTTAAGGCCTTCGCGCGCTTCGGACCATGCCGATCCGTCCCCTTCTTCCGGCTCCGGTACCGCAAACAGTCCGGTGGCCAGCGAAGCCGTGCCGAACCCGTCCAGCTTGTCCTTCAAGTCAAGGACCATGCGCTGCGCCGTTTTTTTGCCGATGCCCGGCATTTTCGTCAGGAACGTAATGTTTTCCTGGTAAATGGCCGTCACCAGCTGCTCCGGCGTACCTCCCGCAAGAATGCCCAAGGCCACCTTCGGCCCGATCCCCGATACGTCGATCAGCTTGCGGAACAACCTCTGTTCCTCCCGGCTCGGGAAACCGAACAGCAGGATCGCGTCCTCTCGCACATGATGGTGGGTGTACACGGTCACAGGCCCTTCCGCTTTGGCGAATATAAAAGGATTAGGGCAGAATACGCGGTATCCCACCCCTTGAACGTCCAGCACGATATATTCATTCTCCAGATGGACCACGGGTCCTCTCAAAAAATCGATCATTTTCTATATACCTCGTTTATTTTCGAATTTAACGCATGCGAATGGGCGTGGCAAATGGCTACCGCCAACGCATCCGCCACGTCATCGGGCTTGGGCACGGCCTGCAGCTTCAGAAACATGCGCACCATTTCCTGAACCTGCTTTTTCTCCGCTTTGCCGTAGCCGACGATGGCCTGCTTAACCTGCATCGGCGTGTACTCGGCAATCGGCAGGCCGCGCTGGGTCGCCGCCAGGATCAGAACGCCGCGGGCCTGGCTGACGAGCATCGCGTTCGTTACGTTCCGGTTGAAAAACAGCTTCTCGAAAGCGACGCATTCCGGCTGATATTTGTCAATCAGCTGAAGCATCGCCTCGTACACATGCAGCAGCCGCTCCTCGTCCGGCGTATGGGCTTCGGTCTGGATGCAGCCGTATTGCACCGGGGTCAGCTTGCTCCCCGCCTGATCGATGAAACCAAAGCCGACGATCGCAATCCCCGGGTCGATACCTAATATACGCAAATGAATTCTCTCCTCTAGTCTGAAAGCGAACATATGTATTCGTTCTTTTCATTATAATGTAAAACTTCATATCAAGTCTATGACTCTACCAGAAAAACGTCCGTCAAGGCTCTTTCGAATCGGCTCCAATGCTAGTTGCGCAACCGGGTTAGCGGGAATCTAATGATGTCTGGGGAGGTTGTTTTTACGATGACGATGTTTTCGGCAGTGTTCGCATTCGCGAAGAGAGAGGATCAGGCGGTCGGTTACATCTTTTGCGGCAGTTTTGTCGAATTATAGGTTTGCGTAAGTTCGTGGATAAAAGCGACCATCGAGGCGTTCAAAAATTTTTGCTTCCGGTAAACGACGCCCACCTTTTTCTGGGGAACGGGATTAACGATCGGGATGATGGCAATGTCCGAATGGAGCATCAAATTCAAATACGATTTCGGCAAAATCGTGCAGCTTACGTTCAGCTTGACCAGCTGCAGCATCGAATCCATGGTCGAGAGCTCAATGATCGGCTGCAGCCGCAGCCCGGCCTCTTTGCTGTAGGCGTCGACCATTCGGCGCACCAAAAATTTTTCCGGGAACAGCACCAGCGATTCTTGGATAAGCTCCTCCAGCTTAACGGCTTTCTTGCGGCTCAGCCGGTGTTTGGAGGAAACCGCAAGACACAGCTCTTCGGTGTACAGTTCCATGCTAACGAGTTGTTCGTCATCCAGCGGCAGAAACACCACGCCGAGGTCCAGCTTGTTGTCGAGCAGCCCTTTTCTCGTTTCTTCGGTCGCAAGCTCCAGCACGGAGATGGAGATGCCCGGCATTTTTTGATGAAAGGATATGAGCGTTTGCGTGAGGAGGTGGTTGCCCGAGCATCCGATGGTAAGTTTTCCCCTCTGCATGCCCTTGAGCTCGTTAATTTCCGTCTGGGCTTGCTCAAGCTCATGGAATATGTTCAGTGCATGCTCTTTTAGCGTCAAACCGGCTTCCGTCAAATAATTCCGCTTGCCGATTCTCTGGAACAGCGGCGTTCCTACCCGATCCTCCAGCAACCGGATTTGCTGACTGAGCGTTGGCTGGCTGATGCCCAGTTTGACGGCGGCTTTGGTAAAATGTAACTCCTCGCAAACCGCCAGAAAATATTCAAGCAGACGAAAATCCATGGGCCAACCCTCCACCATAGTTGATAACTATTATTGTAATTGATAACATTGAATTGACCAATCATTTTTTGTTATCTATAGTAGACATTATTATAAAAGTCGATAGGAGCGCATGGCCATGAGCGATGAAATCAAAATTCAATTAACCACCACTCCGGGGAACAAACCGGACAGCAGCAATCTGAGTTTCGGGAAATATTTTACCGACCATATGTTTATCATGGATTACCACATCGACAAGGGCTGGCATGATCCGAGAATCGTTCCGTATGCCCCGATTTCGCTTGACCCTGCAGCAATGGTATTTCATTACGGGCAGGCCGTTTTCGAAGGGATGAAAGCCTACCTGACCGACTCCGGCAAGGTGCTGCTGTTTAGACCGGACAAAAACATGAAACGCTTGAACCAATCAAACGACCGGTTGGGGATCCCGGAAATCGACGGGGATTTTGTCATCCAAGCGATCAAAACTTTGATCGAAATCGATAAAAGCTGGATTCCTACCGAAAAAGGAACCTCTTTGTACGTGCGTCCTTTCATCATCGCCACGGAGCCATGCCTAGGGGTAAGATCCTCTTACACGTATCAGTTCATCGTCATCCTGTCGCCGGTTGGCGCCTATTATTCGGGAGGGCTGGAACCGGTCAAAATCAACGTGGAAAGCTCCTATACCCGCGCGGTTCGCGGCGGAATCGGGTATGCCAAAGCCGCCGGCAATTACGCAGCAAGCATCAAAGCCCAGGAAATCGCCAAAAAAGAAGGCTTCTCGCAGGTGCTTTGGCTGGATGCCATCGAAAAGAAATATATCGAAGAAGTGGGCAGCATGAACATTTTCTTTAAAATCGGCGGCACGGTCATCACGCCTGAAATTAACGGCAGCATCCTGGAGGGCGTTACGCGCGATTCCGTCATTACGCTTTTGAAGGACTGGGGAGTTCCGGTCGAAGAACGGAAGATTTCCATAGAGGAAATTTACGAGGCCTACAAGCAAGGACAGTTGGAAGAGGTATTCGGAACCGGCACGGCAGCGGTCATTTCGCCGGTCGGCGAACTCCACTGGAACGAACATACGATGCATGTCAATGAAGGCAAAATCGGCGAACTGTCGCAAAAGCTGTATGATACCATCACAGGCCTTCAGTCCGGCAGTCTCCCGGATCCGCGGAATTGGACCGTTACGTTTTAAGACGCGCAAACTCTATGCAACGCAAAAAAAGATCCGCTCTGTCACGATGACAGAACGGATCTTTTCATGTCGGCCGCTGTTTTATCCTTCCCGCGCATAATCGCTGAACGTGGACAGGACGCTGTTATATTCATCGATATCCTGAATGCGGATGCCGTCATACAAATGTCTTAATGCATCGTCCGGCAGCGATGATTCCATCGAGTTGATATCCAGCTGGAAAAACGTCTTAATGACTTTATCCTGCTCCGGCGGTCCATCGAACAATGACAAATTGCCGTCCTTGTCCAGACTCATGTACGCCCGTTCTTTGCAGGTAGGCGAAAGATCGTGAATCGTTTCGTTTAATACAACCTTGCCTTGTCCTTCGAACTGTCCTTTCCAAGACGGATGTTCGTTCAGCAAATTATAAATTTCATCCACGGTCAGCTTTCCTAACGACCGTTCTTCTTCCCCGCAAACGTAACTGTGGCGAACGACCACTTCTTTGATTTCCTTGGACTTGTTCAGCAGCTTCCAAAAATTCGCGTCTTCCTTCGGATCGCTTTTTGCTTCCGCTTGTTGATAATATTGCAGCGTTTCTATGGCCACCGGCGGCTTGGTGCTTAGCAGGCTTTGCACTTTGTCAGGCAAATACATGCCGGCCCACACCATCGCGATCACCAGCGAAGATAATCCTAACGTTAACGACCGGCGTCTCCAGCGCCGCCACTGCTTTTGCAGTTGTTTCTTGATCCGAGTTGCATTCACAATAATCCCCTTCTATTCCCAGTCTTTTTCTTTTACTGTTATTGTGACCTGGGGATTACATATTTATACAGCAAAAAAAGCCATCGAAATATCGATGGCTTTCACGATCGGGATGACACGATTCGAACATGCGACCCCCTGGTCCCAAACCAGGTGCTCTACCAAGCTGAGCTACATCCCGTTATTGAACGGATCGGCGTCGCACCAGTATTTCTCATCTGGTTTATCGCCTCAACATTCCCTATTATATATCGGACATGCATGAAGGTCAAATGTAAATTTTGACAATTAAAAACGGGCCGGAAGCCTTCCCGGCCCGTCTATTTTCTCGCTTCATTTCGATTGCGGGGTGGTTTTGACAGGGATTGCTTCTTTCATTTTTTTGATCAGCTTATCGGGGGTCATGCTCTGATTTCCTGCATTGATGCGGTATCCGATCCGGTCCGCTTTGGCATTGATCCCCTGATCGATAGTCAGGAATACTTCGATCCCCGCTTCCTTCGCCGCTTTAAGCAGCGCGTTATTGTATCTGCCGTATGGAAAAGCAAGCACTCCGCGCGTGTTGCCAAGCTCCTTGCGCAAACATTCCTCAGCTTTGCGGATATCTTCTTTGATCCGCTTGTTGTACTCCTCCGTCGTCTCCATTCGGCCCTCCTTGCGAAGATACATCTTGGCGACAAGCATCGGCCTCGCGTGCCCTTCCTTATCGATTTCGGCGTACTTATGAGAGTCAAACGTATGATTATAGAAACTCATCCCCGAAGCTTTCAATTCCCTCATCTGATCCCATGTCATTTTCTTGATGCCGGTGTGCCGCGGATTATCAATCGTTCCGGCCATAATAAAGTCCGTTGCCGTAACCCCATATTTCCTGAGAACGGGAAAAGCCATATCGTAGAAGCTTGCATACCCGTCATCGAACGTAAGCAAAACGGCATTCTCGGGTACCGGCTTGTCGTCCAGCATAAAGTCCAGATACTCGTCCATGGAAATAATCCGGAAACCGTTACGGATCATGGCGGCGATTTGATCATCCAGCAATTGTGGCGTGATCCTTGACTTCGCCGAAGGTTTCTCCTCTAGATGATGGTACATAAGTACAATAACATGATTTCGGTATAGCACTTTTTTATCGATAGGCGTTCCTGCAGGAGGGATGATTGTCGCCTGCTTGGGACCGGTTTGCGGCTGGGTTTTGGACTCAGGCTGCTGTTTGGTCTCGGGTTTGGGCTTGGTTGAAGGCTGACCGTTGTTCGTTTCTGCCGGTTTCTGCGAGCGGTCACAACCGCTCAGCAGGACGGCAGATGCAATGGCAAAGGCCAACACGATCAGAATATGTTTAGAAATTGTAGTCATCGGGTTTCCTTCCTTTGCCGAAATCTTGTTCATACTTCCGTAGCTTCCTTCGTGAAACTCGGAGAGATTCTCGCGTAAATCCACCTGGCAATCATCTCCGCGGCAGCGCTGCCGATGATGATGAACAGGGGCATCGCAATGAAATTGTAACGGTACTCCGGTATGAACAAGAGCCTGATGAACGACATCACGACCAGGATTAGCGCGATCATGGTCAGCGGCTGGCGCCAGCGCCGGAGCGTTAAGATGAGACCGATCACACCGGTCCAAATCATAGCCGTATGATACTGGTTTCGCAGCGGGATGACCTTATACATCGGTGTATGACCGCTGCCGAAATACATCCGGGAATAGATGTAATCCAATTTACCGACCGTATACCATTTGAGGAACAGCCAAGTATGTTCGGAGAAGCCTATCTTCAAACGTTCTATCGCCACTTCTTGCTGCGTCTTGCCGTGACGGTCAACCAAGCCGTCATCCCAGTTTTTGTACGGATATGTACCTGCGTGGAAAGGATTCGTCTGAGTCGCGGTCAGCACGACCTTGTTTAAGGTTACCAGATTGCGAATCCACCACGGCGACATGACGATGCTGAGTCCGATGCAGGCCAACAGCAGCAGCTTCCAAGCGGCGCGATTCTTGGTCCACAGCCAATAGAAGAGATAGATCGGTACGACGACCGGTAAAAATTCCGGACGAACGAGCGCGGTGCAGCCAAGAAGCGCTCCGGCAATCAGGGAATCACGTCCCCGCCCGGTTTGAATCGCTCGAAGTTGCCGGTAAATATACGCCAGGAATAGGAAAGTCGCCAGCACCTCCGTCAGGATTGCGCCATTCGCCCAAATGAACGGAGGATAGATGGCTGCGGCGCCGGTTGCGATCAGACCGATTCTGGCGTTGACCAGCTTGCAGGCAATGAAGTAAATCAGGACCAGATTGACCATACTGAGCAACAGGTTCGCATAACGCAGATACGGAAACGGATCATTATGAGTATAATCAACAAGCTTGTAGATACCGGCCATGAACATCGGAAAACCTGGAGCGACCTGCGCGTTCGGAGTTTCTGCTTTATAGGCATACACCCCCTTTTCGATCCATCGTTTCACCATTTCATCGTAATAGACCGAATCGTGGGATACGTTATGCTTCACCGAGGTCAAGAAGTCGATTCGCAAATAAACAGCGATCAGCAGAATGACTGCCAGCATCGCCCACACGGCTTTTGGCGATCGTAAGATATTCAAAATAAAACCTCCTGTCATGTCTAAGCTTTTTCGGACGAAAGCGGGTTTAAAAAGAGAGCCGTGATGGAAAGAACGTTGACGGATCCAAGAATAAAGAATGGATCTTAACCCTTTCATTCCAAACTTCTTAACTGCTGCTTAAAGATTTCTTAATAATTATGATAGAGTTGGATTTATTTGAATTGGATCTTATATACTTGTTTAAAAAGCTGAGGCAAAAAAGAGAGTCGCAGCCAGAATTCCGGTTGGAATGCGGTTGTCGAGACGACATTCGATGGAGGGACTTTGGTACGATTCAATGTCATATAACCGTATACGTAACGAGCTAGCTTAGTGACTTACTCATCGCGACTACATTAACAACCAAGGAGTTTTCGGATTGCTGGGGCTATTTATGCTGCATGTACATGTGGGACCGCGGAAAAACGCAATTTTACTACATATTTGCTCAGCCAAGGCTTTAACACACAAATTGAAATAATATGGAGGGACCATGAAAAAGACATTATTGAAAGCCGCTTCAACGCTGATTGCTCTCGCCATGATGACGGCACCCATCGTTCAGTCGGCAACCGTACATGCCCAAACCGCCTTAAAGGAAGTCATGAAAGAGGCGCCTTCGTCAGGAAAAGAAAATCCTCCTGCAGCACTCCATTCCGACCGTGCCCAGGACAGAACAATAAACATCGCGCAAGGCAATACGAAAGACGACACAAAGAACATAACAAAGGACACGCCCAAGGATAACGTGAAAGATGGCAAAACCGATCGCGAAATGAACCTGGCTCTACTCCAACCCGCCTTCGCCTCCGGCAATGAAAAAAATGAGCTGAACTCTAAGCTGGCAGTCGATGGACAAGGCAGTACGAGATGGTCCTCCGCTCTCAAAGACAATCAGTGGTTTTATGTCGATCTTGGCAAAAAAACGGATATCGACCGGGTCGTGATCCGCTGGCATACTCCGGCTAAAAGTTATAAAATCCTTGTGTCCGATGACGCCAAGCACTGGAAGAATGTAAAAGAAAATGACGGCACGATTCAGTGCAAAGGCGGCGTTGAAACGGTAGATTTCACGCCGATACAGGCGCGATACGTGAAGTTTCAAGGGATCAAGCGGGCGCCTGTCAAAGGAGTCTTATACGGCTATTCGTTTTATGAATTCGAAGTATACCAATTACGTGACTTGCAGAGGATCGCGGACAACGTGAGCTCGGCAATCCCAGTGAAACCTGGGCAAACGAAGCTTGATTGGTCCGCGGCGCAAGTCCCTGAAGGTTATCGAGTCAGCCTGTACGGAAGCGACCGTGTCCAAGTGATCGACATGGAAGGCAATATCCGGGAACCGCTGGTGGACGCCAAGGTAAATCTGATCATCCAGGTCGAGGATAAAAAAAACCCGGGCCGCAAACTGCTTTCCGGAAATATTACGGTCATCGTGCCTGGACAGCATAAACAAACGCCGGACCGGAATGCCGAGCCGGATGTCATTCCATCCTTACGCGAATGGTACGGGAACACGGGCAGTTACGTTCTGTCGAAATCGTCGCGGATCGTCGTAGATCCGAAAGACCAGGCCGCTCTGCAAAATGCCGCCGAGCTGACTCGTAAGGATTTGCAGGATATCACCGGCTACGACCTACAGATCGTGAACGGCAAACCGAACAAAGGCGACTTGTTCTTGTCGATCAACCCTTCCCTGGCATGGCTTGGCGATGAGGGAAACCTGTTCAACGTAGATCAATATGTCTCCATTACCTCCGCTTCCGCAAAAGGCGTGTTTTTCGGTACAAGAACCGCACTGCAAATCATCAAACAACATCCGGACCGAACCATTCCAAAAGGCGAAGCAAGAGATTATCCGAAATACGAACAGCGCGGAATCATGATTGACGTCGCCCGCAAATTCTATACCATCGATTTTCTCCGGAGTTATGTGAAGCTGCTGTCCTGGTACAAAATGAACACGTTCCAGATTCATTTGAACGATGTTGTCGGCACGCCGTTCGGAGACGGAACGACAGCGGCTTTCCGGCTGGAGAGCACCACTTATCCGGGGCTGGCAAGTCCAAACGGCTATTATACGAAGCAGGAGTTCAAAGACCTGCAGCTTCTGGGCATGGAATACGGCGTAAACGTCATTCCGGAAATCGATACGCCGGGGCATTCCCGCGCATTCACTGCCTACAACCCCGCGTTGGGGAACGATCGGACGCTTGACATTTCCAAACCGAAAACGGTTCAATTCGTCAAATCCTTGCTTGATGAATATCTGGACGGCAGCGATCCGACATTCGTCGGGCCGGACATTAACATCGGCACGGATGAATACGCCGGTGATGTGGAAGTATTTCGGGGATACATGGATACGCTTATCAAATACATTAACGGAAAAGGCAAACATCCTCATCTATGGGGCGGGCTCACGCAATATAATGGTTCGACGCCTATCAGCACCGACGCCACCATGGACATCTGGCGTGAATCTTATGGTTCTCCGCAGCAGGCGGCAGACCTCGGCTATGATATCGTAAATGCCGAGAACGCATATATGTATATCGTACCTACGATGTATAGGGACTACCCGAATACCCGGTTTTTATACAATGAGTGGGAGCCGGTCAAATGGGCAACAACGATGCTTCCTTTCGGTCATCCGCGCGTCAAAGGCGGCATGTTCTGCCTATGGAACGATGCATCCGAAGCCAACGGAGTGTCGATGGATGATTCGCATGAACGACTGTTGCCCGGAATTCAGGTCGTATCGGAGAAAATGTGGACCGGTACGAGAGACGACAGATCGTTCGAACGCTTCGAGCAGCGGAAGAAAATCATTGGCGAAGCGCCGAATGCCGATCTGTCCCATAAAATCACTGTCAACAATGACGATAACAGCGTCATTCAATATACATTCGAAGACGGAATCAAGGATGATTCCGGCAACCATTTCGACGGCAAAGGCGTTAACGTCAATGTTACGCAAGGGAAATACAATAACGGCATCCGGTTGAACGGCGGAAAGAGCTACATTGAAACGCCGGTGGAAGCCGTAGGATTCGATTGGACCGTCTCGATGTGGGTCAACCCGGACCCGGGTAACCCGAATGATGCTGTTTTGATGGAATCCCCTGTCGGAACACTGAAGCTAAAGCAAGGCAAAACCGGCAAGCTTGGATTTACGAAAGAGCATTATAACAGCACTTTCAACTATGCCGTTCCGGAGGGCAAGTGGACGCATCTCACACTCAAAGGCGATAATAAAGGCGTGACGCTGTTCGTCAATTTGGATGAATATGTGGAACGGATGGAAGAAAAATATCCTAAAATGAACACTCTTGTCCTGCCGACGTTACGGATCGGCAGCCAAACCAATGCCTTTAAAGGCGTATTGGATAACGTAATGATTTATAACAAAGCCATCGAACTGCTAAGCAGCAAAAACCTGGCTTTGCACCAATCGACGGAATCCTCCAAAACCGAATCCCCTTCATTCCCGTCCGGCAAGGCCGTTGACGGGGACGTATCCCCGAGTTCCAGATGGTCCAGCGCTTACGTGGATGATGCTTGGTTTATCGTTGACCTCGGGGCGCCTAAAGACATCAGCAAAGTCATCATCAAATGGCAAGCGGCTTATGCGACGAAATACCAGCTGCTGGTATCTACGAACAAGAAGAACTGGACCAACGTTTCCGGCAAGGAGGGGATCATCAATTCCAAAGGCAATATGGACAGCATTACGTTTGATCCGCAGCAAGCGCGTTACGTCAAATTCCAAGGCATAAAGCGGGCTACCGCGTTCGGTAACTCCTTTTTTGAATTTGAAGTGTACGGCCCCGACTCTAATCGGGAATACAAGCAGTTGATTGCGAAAATGGAAAAGTCCCTGAATCAAATCGACAATAACGAAAAAACGCATAAGTTGCTGATGCAGTTTCTAAACCGTTATCCTTACGATGCTGCGCACGATCTGCGGCCGATGGAGGATCTGATCAACAGGCTTCAGGTAAAATAATATAAACGGGGCTGTTCCCGAGTCCGAACTGCACCCCGATTGTTAGATTATCAACTGGCAATCGGAAACATAGTTCGAACGGGAACAGCCCCCGTTTTCTAGAGTAAACAAGGTACAAAAACAAAAAAAGCTCATTAGATTTATCTCTAATGAACTGCTTATAGTACATGTGGTACCGGTGAGAGGACTCGAACCTCCACGGGTCTCCCCAAACGATTTTGAGTCGTTCGCGTCTGCCATTCCGCCACACCGGCTTATAAAAGTAAAACGCGCCCTAAGAGATTCGAACTCCTGACCTTTTGATTCGTAGTCAAACGCTCTATCCAGCTGAGCTAAGGGCGCATATTTTGGAGCGGACGACGGGAATCGAACCCGCGACCCTCGCCTTGGCAAGGCGATGCTCTACCGCTGAGCCACGTCCGCAAATGAAAGAAAAACTGGTGAGCCATGAAGGACTCGAACCTTCGACACCCTGATTAAAAGTCAGGTGCTCTACCAACTGAGCTAATGGCTCTCACTAAGAAAATCAAGTCAATAATGGCGTTACCACGGGATGCTCTCACTTCGTTCGATGCGATGCAGCGTTAACGAAGTTGTTGCTCCGACGAACCCGATAACCGGATTTTCATCCCTGGAGCTAAGTTAAATGGCGGAACCGACGGGATTCGAACCCGCGATCTCCTGCGTGACAGGCAGGCATGTTAGGCCTCTACACCACGGTTCCACAGAGGCACTTTCCCATTAGGGAAATTGTAATTGCGGGGGCAGGATTTGAACCTGCGGCCTTCGGGTTATGAGCCCGACGAGCTACCGGACTGCTCCACCCCGCGTCATTATGAATGTTCCTCTATCCATGAGGATAAATGGTGGAGACTGAGGGGATCGAACCCCCGACCCTCTGCTTGTAAGGCAGATGCTCTCCCAGCTGAGCTAAGTCTCCATGGTGACCCGTAGGGGATTCGAACCCCTGTTACCTCCGTGAAAGGGAGGTGTCTTAACCCCTTGACCAACGGGCCGTAATGGCTCCCCGAACAGGACTCGAACCTGTGACAACTCGATTAACAGTCGAGTGCTCTACCAACTGAGCTATCAGGGAATATGTACGCTTGGCGGCGTCCTACTCTCCCAGGACCCTTCGGTCCAAGTACCATCGGCGCTGGAGGGCTTAACGGTCGTGTTCGGGATGGGTACGCGTGGAACCCCTCCGCCATCGCCACCAAACGATTCAAGTGGTTTGATCACCTGAAAACTAGATACGAAACGTTTTGCGTTTTAAATACTCCGTAGCGTTACCCTTCACTTTTTGTTCCGGGCCCCGCCAAAGTACTCGGAATCAGCTACCAAGCTGCTCTTCACTTTGGTGGGTAATTTAGGATAAGCCCTCGACCGATTAGTATTGGTCAGCTCCATGCATTGCTGCACTTCCACCTCCAACCTATCTACCTCGTCGTCTTCAAGGGGTCTTACTAATTGGGAAATCTCATCTTGAGGGGGGCTTC